>NZ_JAMYOE010000001.1:0-610427 GCF_040319695.1 Mesorhizobium sp. M0898
GCAAGCTCGAAAGCGCTTGACCTCAACATGCCGAATAGAGAAGTGCTTCAGGACTGCTGCAACCCGGACTTTTTCAACACTATCGACCCTGTGCTGCCCTTAGATGCTTCTGCTGGAAGGTCGTGATTGAGCCCGAAGCCGACAATCAGAAGCGGAATTGCCTTTCAATAAGTTGTCCATGCCGGCAGCCGAAATTTCCGCAGCCATCAGGAACCTATCGTGTAATCATCTTCCCATTTCCGTCCGCGCAAGTTCGATGCTTCGGCGGTGCGGATGTGTTATCTAGTTGCTTGTAGGAGTGGGGAGCGCCGATGGAACAGAAACTCTCCGTCATCATGGCCACTGACGTAGTCGGCTACAGCCGGCTGATGGAAATTGACGAGAAAGGTACTTTGTCGGCCCTGAAGAAGCATCGTCAGGAACTATTGGACGTCAAGGTCGCATTGCGTCATGGCCGCATCATCAAGCTCATGGGCGATGGCATGTTGGTGGAGTTCCGCGCCGTCGAGGAAGCGGTTCTCTGCGCGGTCGAAATCCAACGGGAGATGCGGACGAGGAACACGAACGTCCATCGCGATCGGCAAATAGAATTTCGCATCGGCATTAATATCGGCGACATCCTGTTCGAAGACGAAGACGTCTATGGTGACGGCGTAAACGTGGCGGCGCGCATCGAGAGCATCGCCAGGCCTGGGGGCGTCGCGGTCTCGGCATCGGTGCGCGATACTGTGGGCAACCGCCTGTATATCAGCTTCGAAGATGCGGGCGAGCAGGCGTTGAAGAACATTGAACGTCCGCTCCGGATTTTCAATGTCATCATAGATGATGACACGCCATCCAAGCACACGCCCACCGCCCTCATGGCACCGCCGTCGCTCAACGTTCAGGATAATCCTGCTATCGCGTCGAACAGAACGCTTCTCTATGTCTCGAGGTTTGTGAATTTGAGCGGCGATCCCGACCATGAGTATTTCGCCGCCGGCATAACCGAGGATATCGCTGCCGCATTGTCGCGCTTCTCCGGGTTAAACGTGATCGTTCGCTTGCCTCGTTCAGAGCCGCAACAGAATGCTCCGGCCACGCATTACACTCTTGAGGGGAGCGTGAGGCGGCTCGGCAATCGCGTCCGGGTCAATGCCAATCTGACCAATGCGTTACACGAACACATCTGGGCGGAGAAATACGATTTCGACCTTGTCGATATGTTCTACATCCAAGACGAGCTGTCCCAATCCATTCCGGCCGCCCTTAACATCAAGATCGAGGAGGCCGAGCGCCACCGTGTTCTCGGCAAACCGCTAACCGCACTGAGGGCATATGACTTTTACCTGCGCGGCAGGCATCTTGAGATGAGCTTGAATCCGGATGACGTCAGACTTGCCAGAGAGATGTTCGTCGCCGCGATCAACGACGATCCGGGCTACGCGCGCGGATACCTGGGACTCGCCTGGCTCGAGATACACAGGCTGAAATGGAATGAGCGCGTCGATCTGGAAACCACGCTGGCAAGTGCATTCGCTTCGGCGAGCAAAGCCCTTGAACTCAGTCCCTACGACGCCAACGTCCACTGGGCGCTGGGCGTCGTTTACCTCTGGCGGGGGGAAGCTGAAAGAGCAATAGGCTGTTACGAACGTGGCCGCGAGCTTGCGCCCAACAATTGCGATCTCCTCGCCGAATATTGCGATGCCTTGGGCTATCTCGGGCGTCTCGAGGACGCGACCAGAATCGGAGAACTGGCTTTACGGCTCAATCCCAGCCGACCCGACTGGTACCTTTGGAACATTGCGGCCAGCAAATACCTTTCCGGAAACTACCTCGAAGCCCTGTCCCTTTTGGAAAAGATGGCAGACATTGGTTCCGCCTACCGCTTGCTGGCGGCAACATATGCCCAACTTGGTCGCTTGGAGGACGCCCGTCGCGCCGCTAGCGAACTTCTCAAGCTCAATCCGGAATTCTCGATCGAGCGATACAGCTCCCGCGCGCCATATCGGGATAAGGCTCTCCTTGCCCGATACATCGAAGGGTTGCGGCTCGCTGGCCTCCCGGAATGAAACGCTGGGCATTCGTAGGTAAATCACCGATTTTAAGCAGTCGTCTTGTTCTTTCGGCGGCCATAAATCAGGCATGGCCGGCGCCTCCTTGTAGCGCAACGCCCGGCGCTCCGGGAACAAACCTGCATGGAAACGAGTTTCTGCTCATCGAGATGTGAGGGAAAGCCATGTCCAGACTTGTTTTGGCGGCCGCCGTGCTGCTTGTCGGCGGATCGGCCTTTGCCGCGGACGAAAATCCGGTGCCGCCGCAGAATGCCAAGAAGCTGTCGGAAATCATCGCCAAGGTCGAGCAGCGCGACGACTTCCGCTACATCAAGGAAATCGATTGGGACAGCGATGGCTACACCGTCATTTATTACACGAGCGACAAGGCCAAAGTTGAAATCACCTATGATCCGGTGACAGCCGCGCCGAAATGAAGCTGGCCGCCAACGGTCCAGATTCTAATAATGGCGCGCCTCGAAGGCCTCCGGCCTTCGGCAGACGCTTGCGTAGATATGACTTTGATGGCTGACTGGGTGCTATCATTGCGCGCGGGGGTGGGCATGGCGACGGTAAAGCACGTATTGAAACGCTTTCTGATGATGCTCGCGGGTTATTTCATAGCGGTACTGGTTGGGCTGATCGCGGTGGCGGCGATCTATGGCGGGCTGAGTTCGCTGCCAAATGCGCCGAATTATTTCGACGTCATGGGTGTCACCCCCGTTGCGGTGCTTCTGTTGCCGCCGCTCGGTATGTTCATCTATTTTCTGACGATCGTGCTGACCGGCCTGCAGACGCTGATCTTCGCACTGATTGCCGAGTTTTTCTCGCTGCGCAGTTTTTGGCTACACATGGTCTTCGGCGCGGCGGCCGCGGTTGGCGGCTTCGCCTTGATCTGGCCCAGTGTACCGGATGACACGAACCCGGAGCGCTGGGCCGATATCGGCATCATTGCCGCCGCAGGCGTTGTCGCGGGCCTGGTCTATTGGCTCATCGCCGGACGCGATGCCGGTTTCCGGCGTCCACTGTTTCAGCGCTAGAACCGCATTCGTCAGCTTGCCGGCGAACGCACCGCTTCCGTGCTGTCGAGCGCCTGCTGCAGCCTTGTATCGCGGCCGTAGACGTCGTTGAAGTATTCGACCTTGCCGGACAGGTCCGGCCATGCGGTGAAATAGGCGACATAGACCGGGATCTTGCGTGTCACGTCCTCGGTCGAATGTCCGTGTTTCAGTTTGTCCTCGATGTAGTCGACCGAGGTGCCGAGCACGGCAGCGGCCATGCCGCGCGGATCCTGCAAGCGAACGCAGCCATGGCTGAGCGCACGCATGTCGCGCTGGAAAAACGACTTCTGCGGCGTATCGTGCATGTAGATTGCATGCTTGTTGGGGAACAGTATCTTCAGCTCGCCCAGCGCATTGGCCTCGCTCGGCAGCTGGCGCACGCCGTAGGGTATCTTTGCGCCGTAGGCGCCCCAATTGACCGAGGACGAGGGAATGCGCTTGCCGCGGGCATTGACCACCTCGTAGCCGGCGCGGTCGAGATAGCCAGGATCCCGGCGCAGCCGCGGCAGCATCTCGTTGACCAGGATCGACTGCGGCACGCCCCAATAGGGATGGAAGTCGACCTGCTCTATCTGGTCATAGAAGAAAGCAGTCTGGTTGGTGGGCCTGCCAACCACGGCGCGGGTCTTCAGCTTCTCCTCGCCATCATCGATATAGCTCGCGGTGAAAGCCGGCTGGTTGATGAAGACGCGCGGGCTGCCAAGGTCGGAAGGCAACCAGCGCAACTCTTCGAGCGCAACCCGAACCTTCTGAACTTTGTCGGCCTTGGATGTTCCGGCCAACGATGCAACGGTACGCGGGCCGATGACGCCGTCGCCTTTCATGCCGGCCCGTTTCTGCACCGCCTGGATCACCGGCACCAGCTCCGGATCGTAGACCTCGCTGGTAGCGAGCCTCGCCAGGACCTCGCCATAGGCGCCGCCCATCTCGTCATCGAGATTGCGCGCGATCTTTGTCAAAAGCTTCGGCAGCTCGGGGCTGGTCTGCCCCGGCTTCAACAGCAGATCGGGATCGATGGTGATTTCGTCTTCGGCGCTGGCCTGGAGCGCTTCCAGTTCGACGCGCAGCGCCTGATACTCGGAATTCTGTGGATGCCGTGACTCGAGATAAGTGCGCACTTGCTGGGTATGGGCCAGCGTCTTCAGCACCCCTTCCATGTCGAGCGGCTTCGGCGGAAAATCGTAGTAGCCGGTCATGCGGTTGGGATCGACGCGGCCGCTTTGTGCGTCACGGGCGTAGCGCAGGACACGCGCCGACAGCGCCATCTCGAAGCGGACCAGCTCTTTCAGGCGCTCATCGACATTGCCCGCCGATGTGCCTGCTGCCGGAACTTCAACGGTGTAGTCGGCGGGCGTCAGGCCGTAGCTCGCGGCCTCGCCCAGCACCCGCACGGCATCCTGGGCACGGCTGCTGGGACTGGTTCCCGTCACCCAGATGAAATCCGGATTGGCCGAGTAATAGGCGATCAGCGCCTTGGCGACGTCCTTCTCGGCGTAGAGGTCATAGCCGTCGAGGCCGGCAATGGCTTCGCGGAATGCAGCCCCGGTGGCCGCCGGCTCGAAAGCAGCGTCCTGAGGCGTTGCTGGTTCAGGCGCTGCCGACAGTGCCGAAAAATCGACGCGCACCAGCGGATCGCTCTTGTAGGTATAATAGGACGGGCCGCTGATTTGCGCACCACCACCGGAAGCGGCCGGCGCCTTGGGCTTCGGCTTGTATTTTGACGGTGGCGGCGGAAAGTCACTTTTCGGCGGTGCGTGTTTGACGCCGCCGCCGAAAAGCATGTCGAAGAACCCTTGCGCTTCAGCCTTCGGCGCCCCGAAGGCCAGCATTGCCGCGGCCACCGCAAACGGCAGCACGGTTGCTTTGTTTCCAAGGACTTTCATGGATCACCCGCTCCGGTTGAACCGGATCCCGTTCCGCACCGCTTTCACGGTCTCGCCCACCGCATGGCGGATGTAAGGCGTGACTACACTGATTCATACTGATTTCGTTAAGCTTTCATAAATTTCGGAACGTCTGTTGCAGAAGGGTTTCACAAGATCGTGACGGGTCGAGTCAATCCGTCATCGCCCCCGTTAATGATAGCGCCCGTGAGCCAAGCCTCAAGCGTTGGCGCCGCCGTCGATGGTCAATGCAGCGCCTGTCACGAAGCGCCCTTCGGGGCCGGCAAGCCAGGCGACCATGCCGGCGATCTCGTCGGCCGTGCCGAAGCGAGGCATCGCCATCTTCTGACGCTGATGCTCGGCGTGCGGGCCGGCTGCCGGATTCATGTCGGTATCGGTCGACCCCGGATGGACGACATTGGCGGTGATGCCGCGCGGACCGAGATCGCGTGCAAAGGCCTTGGTCAGGCCAACCAAGGCAGCCTTGCTGGCCGAGTAGGCGCTCAGGCCGGCGTCCGTGGCACGCTCGGCCAGATTGCTGCCGATCGAGATGATCCGGCCACCCTCGCCCATATGCGCTGCTGCCGCCTTGGCGGCGACGAACGGGGCTCTGAGGTTGACCTCCATCGTCTCGTCGAAATCGGCAAGCGACAGGGCATCGATCGGCGCAGCGCGCCAGATGCCGGCGCTGTTGACCAGGATGTCGAGCCGTCCGAAGGCTGTTGCTGCCTCATCGACTGCCGCCTCGATCGCCCCAGCATCGCGATTGTCGGCCTCGATGGCAAAGGCCCGGCCGCCGGCCGCCTCGATTTCCCTGACCACCGCACACGCCCCTTCCTCGCCATTCACATAGGTGATCGCCACGCCTGCCCCGTCGGCCGCGAGCCTTCTTGCGATCGCCGCACCAATGCCGCGGCTGCCGCCGGTGACGAGGGCGGCCTTGCCGTTCAAGTTTCTGGATGACATCTGCTTCTCCATTTTGTAGTGATTGATACATAAATATCTGCCAGCCTTGCTGAACCACGTCAACCGAATTATGTATCGATCAATACAGAAAGGATGCCATGCCGGAACGAGGCCGCCCCCGCACCTTCGATCGAGCCGCCGCCTTGCGGCGCGCAATGGAAGTGTTTTGGGCCAAGGGTTATGAGGGCGCGTCGATAAGCGACCTGACCGCTGCAATGGGCATCAACTCTCCCAGCCTCTATGCCGCCTTCGGCAGCAAGGAAGCACTGTTTCTCGAGGCAACCGAGCTTTACACGCGGGTCGAGGGAACCGAGATCTGGTCCGCGCTGGAAAAGGCGCCGACCGCGCGCGAGGCCGTCGAACGGTTCCTGCGGCAGACTGCCAGGGCCTATTCACAGACCGGTCGTCCGCAAGGCTGCCTTATCACGCTCGGCGCATTGCACCAGGATTCAAGCCGCGGCGCCATCTGCGATGATCTGCGCCGTCGCCGCGCCGAAAACCGCGAAGCCTTGCTGACACGCCTCGAGCGTGGCGTCGCCGAGGGAGAGTTGCCGGCCGATTTCGACTGCGGTACGGCCGCGACCTTCTACGCGACCGTGCAGCACGGCATGTCGATCCAGGCGCGCGACGGCGCGTCGCGCTCGGCTCTTCTGGCGACGGTGGCCGGGGCAATGGCGGCTTGGATAGCGATGGCCAGCACCGGGGCAGCGTGACGGTCGAACCCGGCTGACAAGAACGATATTCAGGTCACTGCAGAGACGACTCCAGCCTGCCGGCAACGAAGCCAACGGCACGCTCCGCCACACCCCTGTCGGCGAGAATGCGGCGGTGGCCGAGCCCGTCGGCCCAGTAAAGCCGCACATGGTCGCCGGCGCGCGTGTAGAGCCTTGCATGCTCGGCGGACACTTCGCGGTCGTCCGGCGCGTGGATCACCAGCGTCGGCAGCGGCGTGCTTGCGAGCTGGCGGTCACCGGTGAACTCGTGCAACGGCCGGCCGGCGATGCGCTCGACCCGGTCGGCCATGGCGGCCTGCGAGCGCGAGCCGACATTCAGCATGCGGCTGAAATCAGCGAAGATCGCCGGCAGCGAGCTCGGCGCGGCGATAAGCACCAGCCGCCCGGCCGCCAATCGCGGGATGTTCCTGATCGAACCGGCGACGGCGTTGGTGGCAACGGTACCACCGAAGGAATGGCCGACAATGGCCGCGAACGGGCCGAACCATTCGCCGGCAACCCGTGCCGCATCGACCGCACTGACCAGGGTAAGCCGGCGGCCCTGCGACTGGCCGTGGCCCGGCAGATCGAGCGAGACCACCTTGTAGCCGGCATCGCGATAGGCTTCGATCAGCGTGCGCATGTATTCGGTGCGCGAACGCCAACCATGGATGACGAGCACGGTGCCGGCAGTCGCCCTGCCCGGCTCGGGCCGGAATTCATGCACCATGACGCAGCCGGTTCTGGTCTTTAGCCGGTGATGGCGTGCCTGGGTCATGAAATCGGCGGCGCGATCAATTGCGCGGCGCTCGCCTTTGCTCAAGCTCTTCTCGTGCGGCGTGCGGCAGAACAGCTCGAATGCAGCACGCCCGGTGAGTCGCGGTGCCACATGCTCAGCCACGCCGAACGTGCCGCGGATGACCTTCAGTCCAAATGATGCCATAGTGGCGATCCATTCATTGGTTCAAGCATGAACATAATAGTTCAAACATGAACATTAAGCAAGACCTGCCCTGGGACAACCCGCGTTTTCGCAACTGGGTCGCGGTGGCGCGCGCCTGCCATGTGGTGGAACGCACCCTGGCGGTGAAGCTTGCGCCGCTCGACCTGAAGCCGGCGCAGCTCGACGTGCTGATGAACCTCTACCGTCATCCCGGCATGTCGCAGCACGACCTTGCTCGTCGGCTGCTGGTCGGCCGCTCCAACATCACCATGCTTTTGCCTCAGCTGGAGACCCGTGGCCTGCTGCGCCGCGAGGGCGACGAGAAGGACAAGCGCGTGCTGAGGCTGACCTTGACAGAGGCCGGCGAGGCACTGCTGATGCAGGCGCTGAAGGTCCATATGGCGCTGATCGAGAAGGCGATGAGCCAGTCGACGCCGGAACAATGTGACATGATCGGCGAACAGATGCGTAGGATTGCCGAGGTTTTGAAGACCGCCTGACAGCCCAGTGCTCCACCACCAAATGCTTCACCACATCGATTTTTTCGCGCGCTCGGGCCATTCCTTGTCGTAGACCTCGCCGTCAATGTTCTTGCGGCTGGTGATTTCCAGGATTTGGCCGGGAGTCGGCAGCGATCTCGGGTCGACATGCCTTGCCAGATTCCACAGTTCCGATCGGTGGATGGCGCGGGCGCACTGGAAATAAACCGCATCGATCTCGATGATCGTCACCGAGCGCGCCGGCTTGCCCTCGACAGCGAACGAGGCGCAGAGCCCGGTATCGGTGGTGATGTGGGCGCGGCCATTGACGCGCAGCGTCGTGCCGGAACCCGGCACCAGGAACAGGAGCGCGACGCGCGGATCGCGAAGGATGTTCCTTAGCGAATCGGCACGGTTGTTGCCGCGCCGGTCCGGCATCATCAGCGTTTTCGGATCATGGATGCGGACGAAGCCGGCGAGATCGCCGCGCGGCGAGCAGTCCAGCCCTTCTGGCCCGCAGGTTGCGAGCGCGGCAAACGGCGAAGCCTCGATGATAGCTGCGTATTCGCGAATCAGCTGGTCGAGTTCCTTGACCACTGACGCTTCACCAGGCAGGCCATAGAGCGCTTCGAGCTGTTCGACGCTGGTGATTATCGACATGTTTTCGTCTCCAAACCGTTGCCGGCGCTACTCCAGATGCATGACGTTTTCACGACAAGTGCCCGTTTGCCGGTCATCAGGAAACGGGTGTCGAGGCAACGCAAACAAGGGCAAACCGCTTTACCTGCATGATCGTGCCAACGGATACGGAGGTCAAAAATGGATAAACCGCTCGACCGGCGACGCACCGCCATGGAACTTATTGAAAACATGTTCAATGTTGAAATGCGTTTCCTGCAATCAGGGTCGGAGAGCCTCGATGTGCTTGCCGGCGCATTTCATGCCGAGATTGTCGTGCATGAGCCGCGCTCCCTGCCCTATGCCGGTGACTGGAACGGCCTCGACGGCGTTGGCGCCCTTTTCCGCAAAATGCGGGAAATCTGGAGCGACGTGGCGGTGGAGGACCTTCAGGTCGCCCAAAACGATGACACGGTGTTCATGAGCTGCTCGCTTTCGCTGACATCGCGGGCCAATGGTGCAACCATCAAACAGCCGTTTGCCGAAGTCTTGCGCTTCAAGGATGACCGGCTGATCGAAGGCACGCCGTTTTATCACGACACCAGCGAGATACTGGCGATCCTGCGTTGACCTGAGAGTCCTGCGGGATCCCATTCAACGGTCGCGGCTCAGCCCCTTCTCTTCCAGTTCGGCGAGATAGGCGGCCCAGCGTGCATCCTTCTCATGACCCAGCGTATGCAGGTAATTCCAGGTGAAGATGCCGGTATCATGGAAATCGTCGAAGGTGATGCGCACGGCATAATTGCCGACCGGCTCGATCTTCAGAATCGCTACATTGCGCTTGCCGGGAACGGTGACGCGCTGTTCGGGCGAATGGCCCTGCACCTCGGCCGATGGCGAGGCGACGCGCAGAAGCTCAGCCGGCAACTCGAACGGCTGATGGCCCGGAAAGGTGACGGAAAGCAGCTTGCGGTCCTTCGAGACCCTGAGTTCCTTTGGCGCTGTCATGCTGGTGGATCCTGCGGAGAACTGCCCTTCCTACGCCGCTTCGCGTCGAGGGAAAAGGCCGTTTCAGAACTTCCGACATGATCTGTCGGCGTCGGAATGTTACCGAAGATCACGAGCTTCTATCTTGAATGCCAAGTTGGTTCGTATCACATAGCCATATATAACGAAGCCGTTCACGGCCACGGGAAGCGCATAAGCATGGATATGATCGATCCTTTCGGTCGCACGATCACCTACCTGCGCGTGTCGGTCACCGACCGCTGCGATTTCCGCTGCACCTATTGCATGGCCGAGGACATGACGTTCCTGCCGAAGAAGGACCTGCTGTCGCTGGAAGAGCTCGACCGGCTCTGCACGGTCTTCATCGAAAAGGGTGTGCGCAAGCTCCGCCTCACCGGCGGTGAGCCGCTTGTGCGCAAGAACATCATGCACCTGGTACGCCAGCTTTCGCGGCATCTCGAGAGTGGTGCACTGGAAGAGCTGACGCTGACCACCAACGGATCGCAGCTTTCCCGCTTTGCCGCCGAGCTCGCCGACTGCGGCGTCAAGCGCATTAACGTCTCGCTCGATACCCTCGATGCCGACAAATTCCGCCAGATCACCCGCTGGGGCAATCTGGACAAGGTCATGGACGGCATCGACGCCGCGCAGGCGGCCGGGCTGAAGGTAAAGCTCAATGCCGTGGCGTTGAAGGACTTCAATGACGCCGAATTGCCTGAAATGCTGCGCTGGGCGCATGGCCGCGGCATGGATCTGACGATCATCGAAACCATGCCGATGGGCGAGATCGATGCCGACCGCACCGACCAGTATTTGCCGCTGTCGCTGCTGCGCGCGGCTCTCGAACGCCAGTTCACGCTAAGCGACATTCCCTACAAGACCGGTGGCCCGGCCCGCTATGTCCAAGTCGCCGAGACCGGCGGGCGGCTGGGCTTCATCACACCGATGACGCATAATTTCTGCGAAAGCTGCAACCGGGTCCGGCTGACCTGCACCGGCACCCTTTACATGTGCCTCGGCCAGGAAGATGCGGCCGACCTGCGCGCGCCGCTGCGTGCGTCGGAAGGCAACGAGCTGGTCGCCGATGCCATCGACGAAGCAATCGGCCGCAAGCCCAAAGGCCACGACTTCATCATCGATCGCCGCACCAACCGTCCGTCGGTGTCGCGGCATATGAGCGTCACCGGCGGCTGATTTTTCGCCGATTTCGTGCAAGAATAATCGCCTTGGTATCGGCGCGAGGCAAGGCGTGCAGCGGTTTTTTTGCAGTCCTGACGTTTTTCGGAGTGATGGCGGGGACCACGGCAGTTGCCGCGCCATTTACCTATACGAACGAGCGCTTCGGTACCATCTGCACCTTTCCGGATGAAATCTTCACTCTTCGCCAGCCTGAGCCGGACAATGGCGATGGACAACAATGGCTCACTGCCGATGGCGCCAGCCTGATCTGTTCGGGTATCCTCAACATCGATGACGACACCCCGACAGCCTTCGTCTCCGCCGAGAGGGCCGGCAAGGAACCTGGCTACAGGATCACCTACAGCAAGACCGGCAAGGACTGGGCGGTGCTGTCGGGCATCAAAGGCGAGAACATCTTCTACGAACGCCGCCTGTTCGGAAAAGACGGTGTCATCCGCACGGTCTGGATCGACTACCCGCCAGCCCTGAAATCGAAATACGACCCGCTCGTCGATGCGATCGCCGGCAGCCTCAGGGGACCGTGAGCATCCGGCGACGTCAGAACTTATTGGCAGCCTATTGTTTTTGCTAGCGAGTCACGGTTGTTGGCGCGTGTAGTCATATCGTACGGCAAGCCATTTTTTGCCGCTGCCATTGGCCTGGAGGAAATGTTGCTCGGCCACTTCGTGATTGTCGCCGTCCCTGGAAATGACGAAATCGGAGGCCGTGAACCGCCCTTCGACCTCGGGGCCGAAGCCGACGAAACCAAGCGGCTGGAACAGGAGTGAAATCTTGCCGTCCTCCTCACCACCAAAACTCCAGGCGGGCATGATCCCTGCCGGGAAACGGGTGTCCATGGAGACATACTTCCAGCGGCCCTCCACTCGGTCATAGCTCAAATAGGCTATCCGCTGGAAGTCCGGCATTTTCGACCCGGGCGCCGGGCGCATCACCTCCTGCATGAAGGGACCGATCATCGTGCGCTCGGCCACCAGCCCGGTCATGACGATCGGCTGCGCACCGGGCGTTGGCCAGATCGTGTTGACGACGGACCATTTCCCGACGCGGCGAGCGAGCTCATCCGCTTCGTGACCCGGCGTGGACATCCGTTCGACTGCCGACGCCGAAGCGCCGTTCTCGGCGAACGCAGGCGCTATCGCCATGAGGATGACGGCCAGGGCAGAAGAGAACCGGAAAGCCGACGAAACATGCCGCCTGCTGCCTGTGCCAAGCCAGTCCGCATTGCCTCGTGCATTCATCATGGACCATCTCCCCAACACGATCAGAAGCTTACAATGACCAATTTGGTGAATCTTGCCGAGCAAATTTGATCTCGTCGAAATATTTCCTCGAGCCGCAATGTGATAAATTTGCCCTCCGGACCTATCCTTTAGAACGGCACCTTTTTTGGGTCACACCCAGAAAAGGTCTCGTCCGCAAACGGTCACCGGATTTACCGCAAGCCCATTCGGGCCTAGCCTCTGCTCTGGAGCGGTTCTTCGCCCAGTGGGGGAATACGATATGCGCAAACTCATTCTTTCTCTTGCATTGCTCAGCCTCGCGGCCCTGCCCGCGGCGGCTCAGTCGATCGGCGGCACCTATGCCGTGGCCGGCACCAATTTCGATGGGTCGTCCTATGGTGGCGACGCGACGATCACTCTGACCAGCGAGACGACCTGCACGATCCATTGGGAGACAGGCGGCTCGTCCTCGGACGGTATCTGCATGCGCAATGATGATGCCTTCTCCGCCGGTTATGTCATGGGCAAGGCGGTCGGTCTTGTCGTCTACAAGGTGCAGGACGACGGCTCGCTGCGTGGCCTGTGGACGATTGCCGGCAAGGAAGGCAACGGCACCGAGGTACTGACGCCCAAATAAGCCCTGCCGCTCTTGCGCGACAGACGTTACGGGCCATAGAAAGGCTGTGGCCCAGCCCTTTGACGTTGCTGTTTTGCGGGTGCCTGCTAGACGCTTGCTGCAGGACTCACCCGGTAATCGCCTTGCCTCTTTCGCCAAACCTGCGCGGCGCGTTGTTCATGATGGTGGCCATGGCTGGTTTCACCCTCAACGACGCTATCACCAAATTCTCGTCGGAATCGATGAACATGGCGCAGGTCATGCTGATCCGCGGCGCCTTTGCTTCGCTTTTCGTTGGCCTGCTTGCGTGGCAACGCGGCGCGCTTGCCCGGCCAGGTTCGATGCTGCAGCCGACCGTTGCGCTGCGCGTCGCCGGCGAGGCCGGCGCCACGGTGTCCTTCCTGGTTGCTCTGGCGCATCTTCCGATCGCCAATGTCTCCGCCGTGCTGCAGGCGCTGCCGCTGGCGGTGACGATGGGCGCAGCGCTTGTGTTCAACGAGGGCGTCGGCTGGCGGCGCTGGCTGGCTATTGCCGTCGGTTTTGCCGGCGTGCTGATCATCGTACGGCCGGGCTTCGAAGGGTTCAGCGTCTTTTCTCTGCTGGCGCTGGCCAGCGTGGCATGCTGTGCAGTGCGCGATCTCGGCACGAAGCGGATACCGCAGGCAATTCCGACATTGCTGGTGTCGAGCGCCACCGCCCTTGCCATGACGTTTCTGGGCGCGGCATTGCTTTCACCGATGGGCGGTTGGACACCGATGACAGGACAAAGCACGGCGTTCCTGGCGCTGGCGGCGGTGCTCGTGCTCATCGGCTACCACTTCATCATCACGGCGATGCGGGTGGGCGATATCTCCTTCATTGCGCCGTTCCGCTACACCGCCCTGCTCTGGTCGATCCTGCTTGGCTTCACGATCTTCGGCGATGTCCCGGATCTGCCGATGATCCTCGGTGCCACGATCATCATCGGCTCAGGCCTCTATGCACTCTACCGCGAACGGATCGTCGGCCGGCGAAAGACAGCCGCCGAAAGCACTGGACCGGACATGGCGCCGGACGGCATATAGAGTGACTGTCGACGACTGTCTGATTTGAAAACTGGATTTTGGGTCTAGGCAGCAAACGATGGGCCGAGATATCGCAGGGATCATTCTAGCCGGCGGCCGGTCGAGCCGGATGGGCGGCGGCGACAAGACGTTGCTTGCGCTTGGCGACGGTACCCTGCTCGACCATGTCGTTTCGCGCCTTGGCCCGCAGGTCGGACCGCTTGCGCTAAACGCCAATGGCGATCCGACACGGTTTGCCGCGACGGGGCTTCCGGTGCTTGCCGACACCGTCAAAGGTTATGCCGGGCCGCTTGCCGGGATCCTGACCGGCCTCGAATGGGCTTCCGACACGACCTGCCAGGCGCTGGTCACGGCTGCCGGCGATACGCCTTTCCTGCCGAGGGATATGGTCGAGCGGCTGCTCGCGGCAGCCTATGCGCGCTCCGGCTCGATCGCCGTTGCCTGTTCCGGCGGCAAACGACATCCGACCTTTGCACTCTGGCCGCTAGGGTTAGATCAGGCCTTGCGACAATTTCTCGTCGAGGAAGACAACCGGCGCGTTGCGGCGTTCATCGACCGGCACGGTTTTGTCGAGGTGGAATTTCCCATCCTGAAATCCGGCGGGGCCGAGATCGATCCGTTCTTCAACATCAACACTCCCGACGACCTTGCCCAGGCCGCGCATCTGTTGCGGAGCATCGAGCCATGAAAAGACGTGTCTTCGGCATCACCGGCTGGAAGAACTCCGGCAAGACGACATTGACCGAAAAGCTGGTGGCCGAGTTCGTCCGGCGCGGCTGGAAAGTGTCGACGGTAAAACACGCCCATCATGATTTCGACATCGACAAACCCGGAGCGGACAGCTTTCGCCACCGGCAGGCGGGAGCAGTGGAGGTCGCGGTCGTGTCGGGCAGGCGCTGGGCGCTGATGCACGAATTGCGCGGCGAGGACGAGCCGACGCTGGACGCGATCCTGTCACGGCTGGCACCCTCCGATATCGTGCTGGTCGAGGGTTACAAGCGCGAGGCGCACAAGAAAATCGAGACGCGACGGCTCGAGGCCAAGGACCGGACACCGCTCTCGGCAGGCGATCCACACATTGTCGCCATCGCGTCCGACTTCCACATTGTCGGCGAAGACCTGCCGGCCTTCGATCTCGACGACACGAATTCGATAGCTGACTTCATCGAGCGCGCCACCGGCCTGACGCGCTGAGATCGCGGCCGCAGGGGGCTTCCGGCCACTTTCTCTCCATTCAGGCGTTTGACCCAGCGTCACCGTTTTCTGAACATGACCTTCCCTCAAGCGACGGTTTTGCAGTTGCTTTTTCTTGGGAAAGAATGGGAGTATCGCGCCAGCGGGCGGTCAAAAGCACCGCCCACAGAGCCGTTCGGGAACGACGGCCGGGACCAACAGAGAGGACCATTATGCGTATTGCACTGCGTATCGCGCTCGCCGCTTCGGCTGCGCTGCTGACGCTTGGCGTTGCCCAGGCGCAGGAAAAAACCTTGAGGATCGGCACCGAGGGAGCGTATCCGCCATTCAACAACCTCACCGCCGACGGCCAACTCGTGGGCTTCGATATCGACATCGCCAAGGCGCTTTGCGACGAGATGAAGGTGAAGTGCACCTTCGTCGCGCAGGACTGGGACGGCATCATTCCAGCCCTTCAGGCGGGCAAGTTCGACGCCATCGTCGCGTCGATGTCGATCACGCCGGAACGCGCCGAGAAGGTCGACTTCACCCACAAATATTACAATACGCCGCCGGCGATCGCCGCGCCCAAGGACACCGACATCAAGGGTGTCACCAAGGAAGATTTGGCCGGCAAAACGATCGGCGTGCAGGCGTCCACCACGCATTTCAACTATTCGACCAAGACTTATACCGACAGCACCGTCAAGCCGTACCCGACCGCACAGGAATACCAGCTCGATCTGGCCAATGGCCGGCTCGATGCCGCCAACGACGACGTCGTCGTGCTGCAGCAATGGCTGGATTCGCCGGACGGCGCCTGCTGCAAGCTGGTCGGCACAATCAAGCCGGTTATCGAAATCCACGGTCCGGGCGCCGGCATTGCCGTGCGCAAGGGCGAGACCGATCTGGTCAACCAGTTCAATGCGGCGATCGACGCCATCCGCGCAAACGGAAAGTACAAGGAAATCAACGACAAATACTTCAAATATGACGTTTATGGCGGCGAGTCCTGATCGACCGACATAGGATGACGTGAACGGCGGGAGATTCCCGCCGTTCTTATAAGGACGCCGCGCGCGAGGGGTGATGCGGTACGGGTCTCGAAGAGCCTCAAGGAGAACAGGCAGGCGGATGCAGAGCGCACTGACGCTTCTCAGTTGGGGACCCGAAGGCTGGCTCGACGACATCGCCGCGGGTGTATTTGTCACGGTATGTCTTGCGCTGGCCACTCTGCCTTTCGGGCTGACGCTCGGCTTTTTCGTAGCGCTGGCCAAACAATCGGAAGAGCCGTCGCTGAGACTGGCCGGGAACATCTACACCACGATTTTTCGCGGAATACCCGAGCTGCTCACCCTATTTCTCATCTTCTTCGGCATCCCATTGATCCTGCAATACATTGTCCGGCTGGTGAGCCCTGGCACCTCCGCCGACGTCAACAGCTTCGTCGCCGGCATGATCGCGCTGTGCTTCATTTTCTCCTCTTATTCCAGCGAGGTGTTTTTATCCGCATTCCGCGCCATTCCAAAAGGGCAATATGAGGGAGGCTATTCGGTTGGCCTGTCCAGCGGCCAGACGATGCGGCTGATCGTGTTGCCGCAGTTGATCCGCATCGCGTTGCCCGGACTTGCCAATCTCTGGCTTATCCTGCTCAAGGACACCGCGCTCGTCTCGGCCGTCGGGCTCAACGAGATCCTCCGGCAGAGCGGGGTTGCCGCTCGCGTCACCAAGCATGCCTTCCTGTTTTACGGTTTTGCCGGCCTGATCTATCTCCTGCTGGCGATCGTCTCCTCCTTCGGCATCAATGCGATCGAACGAGCGGTCGGCAGCAGCGAGGTCAAGAGATGAGCCTGGCCACCGACACGCTGAAGGTCGACCGGCCGCCGCCGCCCGCACGCGGCTGGTCGCGCCAACGCGTCCTCGGCCATGTCCTGGTCGGCCTGTGGATCGCTCTCGGCATCGGCATGGTCGTCTACCTGGTCGCTGCGTGGAACCCGGAGTTCTTCCAGAAATATGCACCCGGCTACATATCCGGCCTCGGCATCACCCTGTTGCTGGTTGCCATCTCGATTGTGCTTGGCGCGATCCTGTCGGTGCCGATCGCCTATGCACGTATGTCGAAGAACCCGATCCTCTCGGGGTTTGCCTATGCCTATGTCTATTTTTTTCGCGGCACGCCGCTGTTGGCGCAGACCTTCCTGGTCTACTACGGATTGGGCTCCTTCCGGCCGGAACTCGAGATGGTCGGCCTGTGGGGTTTCTTCCGCGAGGCGTTCAACTGCGCGATCTTCGCCTTTTCGCTGAATACGGCCGCGTACCAGGCCGAGATTTTGCGTGGCGCGATCGAGAGCGTACCGAGGGGTCAATGGGAAGGTGCCGCCTCGCTCGGCCTGCACAAAGTGCAAATCCTACGGAAAATTATCCTGCCGCAGGCGCTGATCGTGGCGCTCCGCCCGTATGGCAACGAGATCATCCTGATGATCAAGGGCTCGGCGATCGTTGCCATCATCACCGTCTATGATCTGATGGGCATCACGAAGCTCACCTATGCGCGCACTTTCGACTTCCAGTCCTTTATATGGGCGGCGATCATCTATCTGATCATTGTCGAGATCCTGCGTCACGCGGTCGAATGGATCGAACGGCGCATCACCATCCACCTGCACCGCTGACTCCCATCGCATTGCCTGATCCGGTAAGAAGACCGCAAAGCAGGCTTCTAGGGGATTCGAAAACATGGCTTCGGTGGCATTTCTTGGTCTTGGCGTCATGGGTTATCCGATGGCCGGACATCTCAAGAACAAGGGCGGTTACGATGTCACCGTCTACAATCGTACCAGCGCCAAGGCCGAGCAGTGGGTTGCCCGGCACGGCGGCAGCTTCGCTGTGACGCCAGCGGAGGCGGCGGAGGGCAAGGACTTCGTCTTTTCCTGCGTCGGCAATGACGACGATCTGCGCTCGGTGACGACCGGCGCCGGAGGCGCCTTCAATTCCATGAAGAAAGGCGCCATCTTCATCGACAATACCACAGCATCGGCGGAGGTCGCGCGCGAACTGGCGCAGCAGTCGCAAGCGCTCGGGTTTGCGTTCCTCGACGCCCCGGTCTCCGGCGGCCAGGCAGGCGCCGAGAACGGAATGCTGACCGTGATGGTCGGCGGCGAGCCCGACGCCTTCGACAGGGCCAAGCCAGTCATAGATGCTTATGCCCGCATGGTCGGATTGATGGGACCGGCCGGGGCTGGCCAGCTCACCAAGATGATCAACCAGATCTGCATCGCCGGCCTCGTTCAGGGCTTGGCCGAGGGCATCCATTTCGGCAAGAAGGCAGGGCTCGACATCGAAAAGGTCATCGAGGTGATTTCCAAGGGTGCGGCCGGTTCCTGGCAGATGGAGAACCGGCACAAGACGATGAATGCCGGCAAATATGATTTCGGCTTCGCCGTCGACTGGATGCGCAAGGATCTTGGCATCTGCCTCGCCGAGGCCGACCGCAACGGCGCCAAACTGCCGGTGACGGCACTTGTCGACCAGTTCTACAAGGACGTGCAAGCGATGGGCGGCAAGCGCTGGGACACGTCCTCGCTGCTGGCGCGGCTGGAGAAATAGGATTTCACTGTGGCCGAGCTTTCGCCTCAATCCAGCGCCGATGAAATTGTCGCTCATCTGCGCTCGATCGCCTCGGAGAAAAATCGACTTGGCATGCTGCGCTACGGCATCAAGATCGAACGTGCGCTAGGTATCTCGCATGGCGTGCAGCGGCAGATTGCCAAGAAAATCAAGCGCAACCATGAGCGTGCCTTTGAGCTTTGGCAGACAGGCATCATGGAGGCGCAGTTCATCGCTTCCGTGACAGCCGATCCGGAGCGGTTCTCCGGCGCGGATGCAAGACGATGGGCGGCGACTTTCGACTCGTGGGATATCGTCGACGGGGTCTCCGATCTCTTTGTCGACACGGATTGCTGGAAGGAATTGATCGCCGAATTCGCGGTCGACGAACGGGAATTCGTTCGACGCACGGCTTTTGCGATGATGGCCTGGTCGGTAGTCCACCGGAAGAAGGAACCCGAGACGACCTTCCTCGAATTCCTGCCGATCATCGAAGCGCATGCGACCGACGGCCGCAATTTTGTGAAGAAGGCCGTGAACTGGGCGCTTCGTTCGATCGGCAAGCGATCGATGAATTTGCACGGCCCTGCCCTTGCCCTGGCGCTAAAACTGGCGGCCTCGACAGACAGGACCGCACGCTGGATCGGCAAGGACGCCGTGAAGGAACTTTCCGATGCCAAGACGCTCGAGCGGCTCGCCGCCAGAAAAGCTTGACCTGAGCGAAGCGCGCTTCACGGAGGTGACGCAATCGACGCGCGCCGATTTCGAAAACCTGTTCGAGCAACCCGGCGGGCCGAAATACTGCTGGTGTATGGCTTGGCGCAATCTCGACCGCCGCGAGCATGTCGAGAACGACGAGAAGAAACGCGCGATGATGACGCTGATCGACGCCGGCACGCCGGTCGGCATTGTCGCCCAGATCGATGGCCGGACCGTCGGCTGGTGCTCGATTGCGCCGCGCGAGACCTACCGCAAGCTGTCACGGCAGCAGGACGATAGCGAGATGGGCATCTGGTCGATCGTCTGCTTCTATGTACCGAAAGCGCTGCGCGGCGGCGGGCTGGCAAGCGCATTGCTTGACGCGGCCATCGATCACGCCTTTGCCAAAGGCGCCAGGACGATCGAAGTCTATCCCGTCGACCAGGCTTCGCCGAGCTACAGCTTCATGGGTTTTCGCGACATGTTCGTCGCCCGCGGCTTTCGCGAGATCGGCATGACCGGCTCGCGCCGGCATGTGATGCGGCTTGAGCGTTGACCTGTGAGGCAGCGGCAGCTTTACTCGATGTCCGCAGATCAAGGCTCAACGGCGGAGCAGCGATGAGCAACCGTTTTAAATCAGGCACGATCATGGCAACTGCCTTGTTGGCGTCCGCGATCGCGGCAAGCGCTTCCACTGGGACCATGCACATTTTCTGGAAGGATCTGCGCCCGGCTACCCAGGCAGCCGCCGAAAGCGTCGGACTGCCGATGATCGCGGCCAAAATGCCGGATCGTGGCGAGACGCTCTCACTCGACTTGCAGGACAAGACCGTGCAACTCGCAGGCTATGCGCTGCCGGTCGACCGCGATGGTGATCTCGTCTACCAATTCCTGCTGGTGCCGTGGACGGGAGCCTGCAGCCACATGCCGACGCCGCCGCCTAACCAGATCGTCCTCGTCACGCCTGCACGGCCTTACAGGATGTCCGAGGCCTACCAGCCGGTTTCGGTGACCGGCGCATTACGGCCGGGCATGGAGAAGAGCCAGCTTTTCATCCTCGACGGCGTCAGTGTCATCCAGTCGGGCTACACCGTGCGCAAGGCCGAGGTGGTTAACGTCGGCGCCGTGCCGGACACGATCACGCTGCCGGTCAACTCGCCCTGGAGTTTCCTCAACAAAAAGAAGAACTAAACAGAAGAATCTCAGGCGGCGTTCGCGCCGGACTCCTTGTCGAGCATCATGTAATCCAGCGGCATCTCGGTCGTGTATTTGATCTGCTCCATGGCGAAGGAAGACGACACGTCGCGGATCTCGATCTTGGCGATCAGCCGCTTGTAGAAGGCGTCGTAGGCGGCGATATCGGGCACCACGACGCGCAAGAGATAGTCGACGTCGCCGCTCATGCGATAGAATTCGACCACTTCCGGGAATTCCTGGATGACCTCCGAAAAGCGCCGCAGCCATTCATGGCTGTGCGAATTGGTGCGGATCGAGACGAACACCGTTACCCGCACGTTGACCTTTTCATGATCGAGGATGGCGACGCGCCGCTTGATGACGCCCTCTTCCTCGAGCTTCTGGATGCGCCGCCAGCACGGCGTCGTCGACAGGCCGACCTTCTTGGCGACGTCGGCGACTGCAAGCGTCGCATCCTCCTGCAGGAGGCGGAGAATTTTTCTATCAAGGCGGTCCATTGGGTGCTCCCCTGATGCAAGTCGTCCAAGTGCGCAGCGGCCTTGGCACAACGACATGCATAAAAACAAGAATTTAACGCGCGTCCCCTCATGCGCGGCGCGCTTCGAGGAATGGATTACCATAATCCCTCTTGCTCGAGCCTATTACAAGAAAGAAATTCTGCCGCATAGTGCGAAAGCGAGTGATTTCTTGCTGAATGCCTAGCCGAGGCGATAGCGGATTTCCGATCTCAGAAAGGGCAGCAAATCCATTTCAAACCATGGATTGCGCTTCAGCCAGCCGGTGTTGCGCCAGGACGGGTGCGGCAGCGGCAGGACTTTCGGGTCGGTTGCCGCCGCCCAGATGGCACGCCAATCCATGACCGTTTCCGTCAGCGAGGGACGGCGCGCCGTGCCCATATGCCAGCTTTGCGCGTAGATGCCGATCATCAGCACCATATCGACTTGCGGCATCAGCGCCATCAGCGATGTGCGCCAGGCCGGCGCACATTCGCGGCGCGGCGGCAGGTCGGCGCCCCTGGCGTCCTGACCGGGAAAGCAAAAGCCCATCGGCACGATGGCGAATTTGTCCGTGTCGTAAAATTCCTCGCTGCCGACGCCCAGCCAGCTTCGCAGCCGGTCGCCGGAGGCGTCGGTGAACGGCATCCCTGTAATGTGAACCTTGGTACCCGGCGCCTGGCTGGCGATCAGGATACGCGCACTCGACGATGGCCTGAGCACCGGACGCGGCTGGTGCGGCAACGGCCTGCCGGCCGGGTTATCGACGCAGATGCGGCAGGCGCGTACCCTCGCCGCCAAGGCTTCCAGCTCTTCGCTCATTCGGAACTCGTTGTCAGGCGGCGGCACTCGGCCGGCTGGAGATTTCCCGATGCCAGCGCAGCACGTTCGTGCACTCTTCGGGTACCTTGATGCGAGCCGGCTTCATGAAGTCGATGGCGACCAGCCCGGTGATGTCGGCGATCGAATAGGCATCGCCGGCGACGAATTCCCTGCCGGCGAGCTCAGTGTCCAGAAATCTCAGGAATTCGATCGCCTTCGGCTTGTTGGCCTCGCCCCATTCGGGGATTTGCGGGATCTCCCATTCCCTCATTGCGGGGTGGATGTGCCGGAACGCCGCAGCGACGCAGCCGAACAGATTGAACTCCACACGTCTTTGCCACATCTCGACGATCGCCTTGCCGAGCGCGCCACGCCCGAACAAAGCCGGCTCGGGGTGCAGTTCCTCGAAGTAACGACAGATTGCGACGGATTCGGTGATGACTGTGCCGTCGTCGAGCTCGAGCACCGGCAGACGCTTCAGCGGATTGCGCGAGCTAACCGGCTGCTCTTTGTGCTCCAGCGCGCCCATGTCGACGGGCACCAGCGGAACCTGAAGTCCCTTTTCGGCCAGAAAAATCCGAACCCGGCGTGGATTGGGCGCCCGCCCGCCGTCGAACAGCTTCATCTCTATCCTCCTCGTCCGTCTCGACGAACTATAGGCACAGCTCACCAGAAGCGAAAAATTTCGCGCAAGGCGTCGCCGATCGACGCCAAGGTACCGTGCTTTCTTTCAACCAGCTCGTGGCCGTGGCTCTCGCGCCAGTTCTCCGGCTCGTCGAAAGTTCCGCCCCAGATGCCGGCTTTGCCCGCGCGCGCAGCAGCTTCCTCGGTCTCGAAATCGCCAAAGGCGACCGCCCAGCCGGCCTCGACCTGTGCGCGGTTGAGATCCTTGCCGCCGGCCTTGCAGTCGCCGAGCAGCCTGCCGTAGCGGTCGCGCTGCCAGCCGCTGCAGGAGACGGCTTTGCCGGCGATCAACCGCACCAGGGACTGCCGCGCGAGCTTGCCGCAAGGATAGTCGGCACCGTCCTTGCGACAGATCTGCGAATATTCCGGCGCGTCGATGCCACGCATGCGGATGCGCTCGCCGCCGAGCGTGATGCTATCGCCGTCATTGACGGTGGCCGCGCCCTCCGTCTTGCGCGTCTCGATCCGGTCGAGGCGCGCCGCCAGGAGGATCGCCAGGCCGAGCACGATGAGTGTCAGCCCATAGTCCATCAGTCGGCGCCACAGGCTTCGCGGACGCGGCGCATAGTATCGCTGGCGCGGCCATCGCGACCACGAACGGCTCATATGGCAAACCGTTGGTTAATCATTCGAACGTAGCTTAACGATTTGAAATTGCTGCCCGCGTAAATTGAAGACTTCATGCCCCTGCAACGCTCGACCATGGCAGACAAGTTTATTGTGGACCGCAGGAAACGCCATCGCAACAGCGATGTCGCGCGCGCGGTGCGCAAGACGCGCGACCGTCTTTCGCAGCAAGCCGGAAATCCCGACTTCGACCGCGAGCTGTTGAAGCTCCACGCGCTTTCGATGACCGGCGGCGTGATCGTCATTCCGCTGCTCATCCTGGCAACGGCCGCGGCAGGCTTGTTCGCGGGCATCGGCAAGGAGATCGGCGTCTGGGCGCTGTTCACATTCATCTGCTATACCATCGTTGCATTCATGGCCAGACGCGTCACTCAAGCGTCCGAGCTCAACCCGCTGGAAACGCATAGGGATTTCCTGATCGGCCATTTTCTGTGCGGGCTTGGCTGGGCCTGGTTCGCATGGCTCGGCTGCGAAACTTGCCAAATGGATCAGTTCCAGGTCGCCAAGGCGGTGGTGCTGCTGCTCGCCATGTCGGCAACCGCGATCCTGGCCTCGTCCCTGCGCGGTGCGCTGTTGGCGACCTTCGCCCTCCCGGTCGCCATCTATGCTTATGCCAGTGCGAAATTATGGATGCCGGTCGAGGCGATCATGGCAGGCTTGCTGATCGCCTCGTTGCCTTTCTTCGCCTATGTAGCGCGCCAGCTCAACCGTTCCTCGCTGATGCTGCTGTCGTTCCGCTCCGAAAAGGATGCGCTGATTGCCGAACTGGAGACGGCGAAATCGATGTCGGACGAGGCACGGCGGCGGGCGGAAGACGCCAATCTGGCGAAATCGCGTTTCCTGGCCTCGATGAGCCACGAACTGCGCACGCCGCTCAACGCCATTCTCGGCTTTTCCGAAGTGATGGCCAACGAGGTGCTCGGCCCGATGAGCAACCCGACCTATCGCGACTATGCCCGTGACGTGCACGACTCCGGACAGCATCTGCTCGACCTGATCAACGAAATTCTCGATTTGTCGCGCATCGAAGCGGGCCGCTACCAGCTCAACGAGGAACCGATGATGCTGCTCTCCGTCGTCGAGGATTGCTGCCACATGATGGAGCTGAAGGCGCGCAACAAGGACATCCGCATCGTCCAGAATTTCGAAAACGCCTTGCCGCGCTTGTTCGCCGACGAACGCGCGGTGCGGCAGATTGCGCTCAACCTGTTGTCCAATGCCATCAAGTTCACCGCCACCGGCGGCGAAATCCGCGTGCGCGTCGGCTGGACGGCGGGCGGCGGGCAATATCTCTCCGTCAAGGATAATGGGCCGGGCATACCGGAAGACGAGATTCCGATCGTGCTTTCGGCCTTCGGCCAGGGCTCGATCGCCATCAAGAGCGCCGAACAGGGCACCGGGCTTGGCCTGCCGATCGTGCAAGGCTTGCTGGCCATGCATGGCGGCGAATTCCAGCTCCATTCCAGGCTGCGCGAAGGCACCGAGGCGATCGCCATCTTCCCGCTGAGCCGGGTGATGGAGGAACTGCCGGCGCTGCCGACCAAGGCGGTGGCCTCGCGCCGGCGCTGAATGCTCAACCGCGGACCGCCGCTGCCATGCCGGAGCTGGTCAGCGCGGCCGCCTTGATCAGGCCGGCGGCAAGAGCCGCCCCTACCGCCTCGCCTTGACTGACGCCCAGATCGAGCAGCGGGCGAAGGCCGAGGCGCTCGGCGGCCTTGGCATGACCAGGCTCCGGCGACAGGCTTGCGAGGAGACAATGATCGAGCGCGGCGGGGTTGGCGGCATGTAGGACACCAGCGGCGGCAGTCACCGCAAACCCATCGAGCAGCACCGGGATCTTCTGCATCCGCGCCGCCAGAATGGCGCCGCAGATCGCGGCGAATTCCCGCCCGCCGACCCGGCGCAGCGCTTCCAGCGGGTCCTTGAGGCTCGCGCCGTGAAACGCGACCGCGGCATCGACCACCTCCGCCTTGCGCCTCTGCATCGCCGCGTCTGCCCCTGATCCAGGTCCGACCCAGTCGGCGCCGGTGCCGCCGAACAGTGCCGTGCAAAGGGCCGCAGCGACAGTCGAATTGCCGACGCCGAGGTCGCCAAGGCAAAGCAGGTCGGTGCCGCCGGCAATCGCTTCCATGCCGAAGGCCATGGTAGCGGCACAACCGCGCTCGTCCAGTGCCGCATCCTCGGTAATGTCGGTTGTCGGGATGTGCAGAGCCAGATCGAACACCTTCAAGCCGAGATCGTTGGCGATGCAGATCTGGTTGATTGCTGCACCGCCGGCGGCGCAGAGCTCGACTGCATTTGCCGTGGCGGCGGCCGGGCGCGGCGAAATGCCGTGGCGGGTGACGCCATGATTGCCGGCAAAGATCGCCACCAATGGCCGCGTCACCGCCGGCGGCGCGCGGCCGCTCCACCCGGCAAGCCAGGCGGCGATGTCCTCGATGCGGCCAAGCGACCCTTTGGGCTTGTCTGCCTTGGCAAACAACTGGCGCACGCGGGCCTTGGCCGCCATATCTCCCGGCGGCAGGCTCACCAGGAGGTCGCGAAAATCGTCGAAAGGCAGCGTGCTGGTCATGTCGATGGCGATCGTCCGTGTGAATTGGTGAGCGGCATAGCCGCCTTGGCCAGCCGGCACAACCTCAAGCCGGCACAAGCTCCAGGCCTGGTACAACTTCGAGGTATTGACGCGAAAGCACCCGTTGGCGGCGCTTCCCGGAGGGCTTGTATTGACTTTGTCGTTGCACCATGTGGAGGCTAGCCAAGGAAATCCTTATGACGGCCATTGAATCCCCGTGCATCCTGGTCTGCTCGATCGATATGAAAACCGGCTTCTGTTTCGGTTGCGGGCGCACGCGCGCGGAAATCGCCGCCTGGATCGACATGACCCCGCAAACCCGCCGCAGCGTCATGGCCGAGCTGCCGGCAAGGCTGGAAACGGTCGAGCGACGCCCCCGCCGGGAAACCCGTCGCAGCCGCATGGCACGCGAACGCGACGCCCTCTCGTGAACCGGCCGCAGAGATGAACCGACTGCTGTGGATTCTGATCGTCGCGATCGGGGCAGGTGTACTCCTGCTCATGCTCAACGATTCCGCCGGCAGTACATTCGGCATTGAGAATTACGATTTCAGCCAGCTGATCTGGCTTAGCGCTTTAGCGGCGCTCGTCGGCGCCGGCCTGCTCAGATCGGGCAGGCCGTTAGGCACCATGGCCCGCAGCCTCGGCGCCTGGGGCGCAATCGTGCTGGCGCTGATCGCCGGCTATCAGTACCGCTATGAGTTGCAGGATTTCGCCAGCCGCGTCACCGCCGGCCTTGTTCCCGGCAGTCCGCTGGCGCTGGGCGTGGAAGAAGGCCATGCCACCGTCACCCTGGACAAGGCCGGCAGCGGCCATTTCGAAGCGCGCGTCACGATCAACGGCACGCCGATCCTGACGGTTGTCGATACCGGCGCGACCAGCACCGTTCTGACCGCCGAGGACGCGCTGGCGGTCGGGTTCAATTCGGCGGCTCTCCGCTTCACCATACCGATCTCTACCGCCAACGGCATGACACGCGCGGCGGCGGTGCGAACCGACGAACTGTCGATCGGCGGCATCGTGCGCAAGGACATGCCCATCATGATCGCCGCACCCGGCACGCTCGGCCAGAGCCTGCTCGGCATGAATTTCATCGGCTCGCTATCGGGCTTCGACGTACGTGGCGATCGCATGATTTTGCGGGATTGAGTTTTTCCTCAGGCCGCCTCTGCGGTCCGGCCGAAATCGACCTCTGCAAAAGCCGCCTTGAGCACCTGCGGTCCGGCACCCGGCCCTGTCGCATCGGTGGACAGGATCTGCCGATAGCGGCGTGCACCGGGCAGGCCGTGAAACAGCCCGACCATGTGCCGGGTGACATGCCCGAGGCGTCCGCCCTGCTCGATATGGCGTGACGCGTAATCCGCCATGGCATCGATCAGTGCGACAAAATCGAACGACTCAGCTGTGCTGCCGTAAAACGCGGCATCGATGCCGGTGAGTATCCCTGGCGTGTGATAGGCGGCGCGGCCGAGCATGGCGCCATCGACATGGTCGAGATGCGTCAGCGCCTCTGCGAGAGATTGAATACCGCCATTGATGCCGATGAATTTGTTTTGTTTTCTGGCTTTCAGCCGATAGACGCGGCCATAGTCGAGCGGCGGGATGTCGCGATTTTCCTTTGGGCTCAGTCCTTCCAGCCAGGCCTTGCGGGCGTGCACCCACAGCGCGTCGGCGCCGGCCGCGAAAACACCATCGGCCAACGCATCGAGTGCCGGTTCCGGATCCTGCTCATCGACGCCGATGCGGCACTTGACGGTGACCGGTATTTTCACCGCCGCCTTCATTGCCGCGACGCAATCCGCGACGAGCACGGGCGTCTTCATCAGGCACGCGCCGAAGGTGCCCGACTGGACGCGGTCGGACGGGCAGCCGACATTGAGGTTGATTTCATCATAGCCGAAGGCTTCGCCGATGCGCGCCGCCTCGGCCAGCTTTCCCGGATCGGCGCCGCCGAGTTGCAGCGCCAACGGATGTTCGTTGTCGTCGAAGCCAAGCAGCCGCTCGCGTGCGCCGTGGATGACCGCATCGGCCACCACCATCTCGGTATAGAGCAGCGCCTCGCGCGTCAGCTGGCGATGGAAGAACCGGCAGTGCCGGTCCGTCCAATCCATCATCGGCGCCACGGCAACTTTGTGGCGTAACATGTTCATTTTACTACTTTTCTGTCTCAGTCCGTTCGAATGACAGAGCAATTTGGCAAAAGATGCACACCTAACTGACCCGATATACGATTTTGCCGCCGCAACTGAAAGCAAATTGGCATGTCACACATGTCACTGTACGCACCAGTTAGATGCCTGCCGTGGAACGATGAACCGCCGGCGGCATACCAGTCAGCCAAGGCGAAGCGTGTTGCGGGCGATCTGCCACGCGGATTCGACATGCCGCCGCGCCGCCTCCTCCGCCTCGTCCGGCTTGCGCGAGCGGATTGCATCCATGATTTCGGTCATTTCGGCGATCGCCGGCTCGCGGCGGTTCTCCGACGCGATCGTCATTGAGCGGAGCTGGTTGATGCGGACATTCAGCCCCGTCACGATTTCCCAGGCAATGCGCTTGTCCGCCGCCTCGAACAGCGTTTCGTAGAACTTGGTCGTTGCCCGCATCACCTCGACAGGCGCACCGGACGCCCACGCCTCAAGCAGGTTCGTCAAGGCGGCATCGAGCGAGGCGATCTGCGCGTCCGTGGCTGTCAGGGCGCAAGCCCGCGCCGCGATGCCCTCGAGCAGCGCCCGCAATTCATAGATTTCGTCGGTGCGGCCGAGATCCGGCTTGGCCACGGCGGGTCCGTGGCCCGGTATCATCTGCACCAGGCCTTCCGCCTCCAGCTGCCGCAGCACCTCGCGCACGACGGAACGGCTTACCCCGAGCTGATCGCATAGCGGCCGCTCGACCAGCCTTTCGCCAGGCTGGAAATGGAAGCCCATGATCGCCTCACGCATGCGCTCCAGCGCCAGCGTCCTCAGCGTCTTGGCAGAGCGGTCGATCCGCAGCGTATCGCCTGACATTTTCTCTCCCTACCCCGATCCGGCCACAAAACAGATTCCATAGCCGATTGACAAGGCTTCTGGTGCTCCATAGTATGGTATACCATAAGATGATGTAAAGATTTCGGCGTTCCACAGCGCCGCGGCGACCGAGGACTTTCATGAAACCAGCCATTCGAAAGATCGTCACCTACATCGAGAACACGCTAATCGAGGGCGGCAAGGAAGCCCCAAAACCGCTGCGTCTGATCGGTGTCGCCGCTGTGCTGACAAATCCTTGGGCCGGCCGCGGTTTCACCGACGACCTGTCGCCGGAGATCCGCGCCATTGCTCCCGTCCTCGGTGAACTGCTGACCCACGAGATTATCGCCGTTGCCGGTTCCGGCGAGGCGATAGAGGGCTACGGCAAGGCCGCGGTCTGCGGCACGGAGGGCGAGATCGAGCATGCATCGGCGCTGATCCATACGCTGCATTTCGGCAACCATTACCGTCGCGCGGTCGGCGCCAAGACCTATCTCGCCTTCACCAATCTGCGCGGAGGGCCGAACACCCCGATCATGATCCCGCTGATGGACAAGAACGACGAAGGCCGCCGCTCCCACTATCTGACCGTACATTTCCAGATCGGCGACGCGCCCGCGCCCGACGAGCTGGTGGTGGCGCTTGGCGCTTCGATTGGCGGCCGCCCGCACCATCGTATCGGCGACCGCTATCAGGACCTCAAGGAGGTCGGAGACCTGCATGGCTGACGTCGCTGCCACCGCATGGGTCCGGGACACGGCTCCGGACGGCACCGGCTTCATCCGCGCCGGCTCCGGCGCGCCGGTTCTGCTCATTCACGGTGTCGGCATGAACGCCGCGATCTGGCACGATCAGATCGCGGCGATGAAACACCATCATGACCTGATCGCCATCGACATGCTCGGCCACGGCGTTTCACCGCTGCCGCCGGAAGAAGCCAGCCTGTCGGATTTCGCCGATCAGGCGGTTCGCCTTCTCGACCATCTCGGCGTGGCGTCGGTATCGATCGTTGGCCATTCGATGGGCGCGCTGGTCGCTCTGGAGATCGCCCTTCGCACCCCATCGCGCGTTCGCTCAATCGTCTGTCTCAATGCGGTATTCCGCCGCCCCGCGGCCTTGGCGCAGGCCGTACGCGAGCGTGCGGCCGCGCTCGGCACCCATGGCAACCCTTCCGCCATTGCGGCTACGCTTGCCCGCTGGTTCGGCGACCCGCTGCCGGCGAATCTTATCGGGGCGGCCTCTACCGCGCGCGCCGCCCTTGAAAGGGTCGACCCCGAAGGCTACGCGCGCACCTATCGCCTCTTTGCCCATGCCGACGCCGAGCATGCCGATGCCCTCCCCGGTCTTGCCGCGGCGGCCCTGTTCATGACCGGGTCGCAGGACAGCAATTCGACCCCGGCCATGTCGGCGGCGATGGCGAGGCTTGCGCCGCACGGCCAATGCCTCGTGCTCAATGGAGAAAGGCATATGATGGCAATGGCTTCACCTGAAAAAGTGACCAAACACATCATGGAATTTCTCGACACGGCAGGAGACGCTGGCGTGAAGCCGGAGACGGATGCAGTCTTTGACAGCGGCGAATTCCGGCGCGCGCTCGGCTCGTTCCTGACCGGTGTCACCATCGTCACAACGATCGGAGCGGAAGGCGAACCGCGCGGCTTCACCGCCAACTCCTTCACCTCGGTCTCGCTCGAGCCGCCGCTGGTGCTTGTCTGCATCGCCAAGAGGGCCCTGGGGCACAGTGCTTTTTCGACATCGAGAGGTTTCGCCATCAACATCCTGTCGGAGGACCAGAAGGCCCATTCCGGCATCTTCGCTTCCAAAGCAGCGGACAAGTTCGCGGCCGTGGCCTGGCAGCCGGGCCGGACCGGCAATCCGCTGATCGACGGCTCCGTTGCGGTGTTCGATTGCGGCATGGAGCAGCTGGTCGATGCTGGCGATCACTCGATCCTCATCGGCCGCGTCCGCGACTTCAGCCACAACGGAGCCCAGCCCCTCGGTTATTGCAGAGGCACCTACGTCACGCCCGGCCTCAGCCAGGAGGCGCTGGCGGCGGCGCCCCCCGATACGGAGGTCGGCGCCATTCTCGAGCACGAGGGCCGTGTGCTGTTCTTCGCAACGGCCGACGGGTTTCACGAATTGCCTGCGGGGCGCGGACTGGGCACGCCCAACGATGCGCGCAGCCTCAAGGGGCGCCTTGCCGCCAGGGCCATAGACGCCCAGCTCGGCTTCCTGTTCGCGGTGTGGGACGATGCCGCCGAACCCTGGCGCACGCATGTTTATTATCGCGGAACGGCCGAGGGGTCCTATTCCGACGATCGCCAGATGCGGCTTGTCGACATCGAGCAGATCGCCGATCTGGAGATCGCCGATCCCGCGGTGCGTTCGATGCTTGCCCGCTATGCGCGCGAACGCACGGAAGATGCATTCGGCGTCTATGTCGGCAACGAGGTCGAAGGCGAAGTCCGGCCGCTCGCCAAGCCCTCGCCTTCTCAAATTCCTCTTTCCGGCCGCGGGTGAAACCGATGAAGTTTTCGCTTTTCGTGCACATGGAGCGATCGGATCTGGCAAAGCCGCATTCCGAGCTTGTCGGCGAGCTGGAGGAGCTGGTTCTGCAGGCGGAAGAGGCAGGATTCGAGACTGCCTGGATCGGCGAGCATCACGGGATGGAATTCACCATCTCGCCGAACCCGTTCATCAACATCGCCTGGCTCGCCGCCAAAACCAGGCGCATCCGGCTCGGAACAGGAACCATCGTCGCGCCGTTCTGGCACCCGATCAAGCTTGCCGGCGAAGCAGCGATGGCCGACGTCGTCACCGGCGGCCGTCTCGACATCGGCATTGCGCGCGGCGCCTACGCTTACGAATACCAGCGACTTTTCCCAGGCCTCGAGGCCTGGGTCGCCGGGCAGCGTATGCGCGAGATGGTGCCGGCGATCCGGGGCCTTTGGGATGGTGATTTCGAACTCGCCGGCGAGTTCTGGTCGTTTCCTTCAACCACCTCGTCGCCCAAGCCGCTGCAAAAGCCTTATCCGCCGATCTGGGTGGCCGCACGCGATCCGAACTCGCACGACTTTGCGGTTTCGAGCAAATGCAACGTCCAGGTGACGCCGCTTGCCTCCGGCGATGGCGAAGTGGCCAGCCTGATGGAGCGTTTCAACGCGGCGTGCAATGCCCACCCCGACGTACCAAGGCCGGAGATTATGCTGCTGATGCATACTTTCGTCGCCGAGGATGCAACGGAGGCTGACCGGCTCGCGCAGGATCTGTCGCAGTTCTACTGCCAGTTCGGCGCCTGGTTCCAGAACAAGAAGCCGGTGCACCAGGGCATAATGGAAGCGCTGACCGAAGACGAGATCGCGGCCATGCCGCAATATGCGCCTGACAAGATCAGGCAGAACCTGGTCATTGGCGAAGCCGACGAGGTGATCGCCAGGCTGAAGGCCTACGAAGCGCTCGGCTACGATCAGTATTCGATCTGGATCGACAGCGGCCTTTCCCATCGGCGCAAGAAGAAATCGCTGCAGCTCTTCATCGACAGGGTGATGCCGGCCTTTTCCGAACCGAAAGCCGGATTGCGATGAGCACCACTCAATTCAGGAACTATATTGACGGCAGCTTCGTCGAAGTGGCGGCGACCTTCGACAGCATCGATCCCTCGACGGGCGCGCCATGGGCGAAGATGCCCGCTGCATCGTCTGATGACGTCGACCGCGCCGTCGAAGCTGCTCACCGGGCGCTTGGCTCCGGCACGTGGCCGGCAATGACGGCAACGGCACGCGGCAAGCTTCTGGTGCGGCTCGGCGATCTGGTGGTCGCCAATGCCGACCGGCTGGCGGAACTCGAGACGCGCGATACCGGCAAGATCATCCGCGAGACCCGCGCCCAGATCGCCTATGTCGGCGACTATTACCGCTATTATGGCGGGCTGGCCGACAAGCACGAGGGCTCGTTTGTTCCCATCGACAAGGCCGACATGGAAGTGACCATCCGGCCGGAGCCAATCGGCGTCGTAGCCGCCATTGTGCCGTGGAACTCGCAGCTCTTCCTGTCCGCCGTCAAGCTCGGGCCGGCGCTGGCGGCCGGCTGCACCATCGTTCTGAAAGCATCGGAAGACGGCCCTGCCCCGTTGCTGGCCTTCGCTGAACTCGTCCATGAGGCGGGATTTCCCGCCGGGACCGTGAACATCCTGACCGGCTTCGGCCACGATTGCGGTCACCGGCTCACCAGTCATCCGCTCGTCGCCCGCGTCGCCTTCACCGGCGGTCCCTCGACCGCTCAGCAGATCGTCAGGAATACGGCGGAAAACCTCGCCTTCACGACGCTCGAGCTCGGCGGCAAAAGCCCGGTCGTGGTGTTTGCCGATGCCGATCTGGACAGCGCCGCCAACGCGGTCGTTGCCGGCATCTTCGCTGCCACCGGCCAGAGCTGCGTCGCCGGCTCGCGGCTGCTGGTCCAGCGCTCCGCGAAGGACGAATTCCTCGCCCGGCTCAAGCGCAAGGCCGAGGCGATCAGGATTGGCGATCCGCAGGATCCCGCGATCGAAATGGGACCGCTCGCCACCTCGCGCCAGCGCGAATGGATAGAGAAGATCATTGCTGAAAGCCTGGCCGCGGGCGGGCAACTGGTCACCGGCGGCATCCGCCCCGCGGGCATGGCGGACGGCTTCTATTACGCGCCGACGATTATCGACGCGCCTGATCAGACGCTTGCCTGCGTGCGCGAAGAGCTCTTCGGCCCGGTGCTCTGTGTGCTAGCCTTCGACAGCGAAGCTGAAGCGCTTTCGCTCGCCAACGACACGAAGTTCGGCCTGGCGTCCGGCGTGTTCACCACCAATCTGGCAAAAGCCCACCGCATGGCGCGCGGCATCCATGCCGGCGTGGTCTGGATCAACACCTATCGGGCGGTCTCGCCGCTGGTTCCGTTTGGCGGCTACGGCCAATCCGGGCTCGGCCGCGAGGGCGGCCTCGATGCGATCCGCGACTACACGCGTTCGAAATCGGTGTGGATACGCACCTCCGACGACCCAATTCCCGATCCTTTTGTCATGCGGTAGCCGCCGCTGGCCGGAGATGCGCGATCAAGGCGAAAACGACCGATCGCGAACAGACACCAACGAAAACAACAGAGGAGAACGACATGAAACTGATCATCACCGGCTTCCTTGCCGGATTTATTGCAACGACAGTTCTGGCAACGACGGCCGCAAAGGCCGAGGACATGGTCTTCACCAGCTGGGGCGGGACGACCCAGGAAGCGCAGACCAAATCCTGGGCCGAGCCGTTCACCGCTGCATCCGGCATCAAGGTCATGCAGGACGGCCCGACCGACTACGGCAAGCTGAAGGCGATGGTCGACAGCGGCAGTGTCAACTGGGACGTCGTCGACGTCGAGATGGATTTCGCCATCAAGGCGGCCAAGGACGGTCTGCTCGAGCCGATCGACTTCAAGGCCGTGCCGAAGGCCGACCTCGATCCGCGCTTCACCACCGATCATGCCGTCGGCAGTTTCTACTATTCCTTCGTGCTCGCCTGGAACAAGGGCGCCGTTTCGGGTGAACCGGCCGGCTGGGCCGACATGTTCGACCTGACGAAGTTCCCGGGCAAGCGGACCTTCTACAAATGGTCGGCGCCCGGTGTCATCGAGATCGCGCTGCTGGCCGATGGTGTTCCGGCGGACAAGCTCTATCCGCTGGATCTCGATCGCGCCTTCAAGAAACTCGACACCATCAAGTCGGACATCGTCTGGTGGGGCGGCGGGGCGGAGTCGCAGCAATTGATCGCATCCGGCGAAGCAACATTCGGCCAGCTGTGGAACGGCCGCGTCTTCGCACTGGACAACGATGGCGCCGATGTCGGCGTCTCCTGGAACCAGAACCTGACCGCAGCCGACGTTCTGGTGGTACCGAAGGGTGCCAAGAACAAGGATACGGCGATGAAATTCCTCGCCGCGGCGAGCAGCCCCGCCGGCCAGGCCAAATTTGCCGAAGCCAGCGGCTATGCGCCGATCAACACCAAGGCCAAGGCAGAGATGCCGGCCGATGCCGTGAAATCGCTGCCGGACGCTCATGTCGACGGACAGATCAATCTCGACATGAACTACTGGGCCGCCAATCGCGACACCATCGCCGCGCGCTGGTATGCCTGGCAGGCGAAATAAGCCCGCCCCTGAACCGCAATGGACGAGACGGTTCGCGCCGTCTCGTCCCGTAGCCGGGTCGCTGTCATGTCGGTCGAAACACGCCGGAACTTTGGAACGGTGCGGGTGCCGGCAGGTCTCAATGGCCTGCTGCCGGCCCTGATTCTGATTATGCTGTTCTTCGTCGTCCCCGTGCTGGCGCTGCTTTTGCGCAGTGTCACGGAGCCCGAGCCAGGCTTGCAGAACTATGCTGCCCTGCTCGGTGACGGCACCTATGCGCGGGTGTTCTTCAACACATTCCTGGTCGCGGCGTTGGTCACCATCGTCACGGTCCTTGTCGCCTTTCCGGTCGCCTGGATGCTGGCGATCATGCCTTCGGGACCGGCCTCGATCATCTTCGGCATCATCATTCTGTCGATGTGGACGAACCTGCTCACCCGCACCTATGCCTGGATGGTGCTCCTGCAGCGTACCGGCGTCATCAACCGGACGCTGATGACCATCGGCGTCATCGACCACCCGCTGCCGCTCATCAACAATCTCACCGGCGTCACCATCGGCATGGTCTATATCATGCTGCCCTTCATGATCCTGCCGCTGGTCGGCACGTTACGGGCGATCGATCCGATGACGCTGCGTGCGGCGTCGCTGTGCGGCGCAAGCCCTTTCCAGGCGTTCCGCCGCATCCTCGTGCCGCTGTCGTTGCCCGGCGTCGCCGCCGGTGGCCTGATGGTCTTCGTCATGTCGCTCGGCTACTTCGTAACGCCGGCACTGCTCGGCGGCACGTCGAACATGATGCTTGCCGAAATGATCGCGCAGATGGTCCAGTCGCTGCTCAACTGGGGGCTCGGCAGCGCCGCGGCCTTCATCCTGCTTGTCGTCACCATGGCTCTCTACGCGCTGCAACTGCGCCTTGCCGGTGCCAGGCGCATGAGCGGAGGCATCTGAGATGCTGCTCGACTATGACCGCATGGGTGGACTGCGGGTTGCCCTGCTCGGCTTGACCGCGCTGGTCGCCGGCTTTCTTCTGTTGCCGGTGGTCTTCATTGTCCTGCTCTCCTTCGGCTCGTCGCGCTGGCTGGCCTTTCCGCCGCCCGGCTGGACGCTCAAATGGTACCAGGAGCTTTTTGCCGATCCGGCCTGGCTCGGCGCCGCACTGACCAGCGCCCGGATCGCCACCATGACGGCGATCCTGGCAGTGGCGATCGGCCTGCTCGCCTCCTTTGCCCTGGTTCGCGGACGGTTTGCTGGACGTGAGATCGTGCGTGGCCTGCTGCTGACGCCGATGGTGCTGCCCGTCGTTGTCTTCGCCATCGCCATCTACGCGTTCTTCCTTCGCCTTGGCCTCGGCGGCACCACCATCGGCTTCGTCATCGCCCACACCGTGCTGGCGCTGCCCTTCGCCATCATTCCGATCGCCACCGCGCTCGAAGGGTTCGACAAGTCGATCGAGGACGCGGCAATCGTCTGTGGGGCAAGCCCGCTCGAGGCCAGGCTCAGGATCACCTTGCCGTCGATCCGGATCGGCATCTTCTCCGCCGCGATCTTTTCCTTCCTCGCCTCGTGGGACGAAGTCGTGGTGGCGATCTTCATGGCCAGCCCCAGCTTGCAAACCTTGCCCGTCAAGATCTGGGGCAGTCTGCGGTCGGACCTCAGTCCGGTGATCGCTGCTGCCTCCAGCCTGCTGGTCGGGCTGACGCTTGCCCTGATGGTGATGACGGCGCTGCTGCAGCGAAAGTTCCGGACATGACCCACCCTTTCCTCTCCATCGGCAATCTGCGCAAGGCGTTCGGGGCGATCGTCGCCGTGCACGACGTCACGCTGGACATTCCCAGGGGCGAGTTCCTGACCTTCCTCGGGCCCTCCGGTTCGGGAAAATCGACGACGCTGTACGCGATCGCCGGCTTTCAGGACCCGACTTCCGGCGATGTCTTGCTGGAAGGAAAGTCGCTGCTTGCGGTGCCCCCGCACAAGCGCAACATTGGCATGGTCTTCCAGCGCTACACGCTGTTTCCGCATCTGACGGTGGCCGAAAACGTCGCTTTTCCGCTGCGGGTTCGCCGCCGGCCGGACGCCGAGGTGAAGAAAAAGGTCGCGGACATGCTGGCCCTGGTGCGGCTCGAAAGCTTTGCCGGACGCTTACCCGGTGCGCTGTCGGGCGGCCAGCAGCAGCGCGTCGCGCTGGCCCGGGCGCTGGCCTACGATCCTCCGATCCTTTTGATGGACGAGCCATTGTCGGCGCTCGACAAGAAGCTGCGCGAGGAAATCCAGGGCGAAATCCGCCGCATCCATCGCCAGACCGGCGTCACCATTCTCTACGTCACCCACGATCAGGAAGAGGCGCTGCATCTGTCGGACCGAATCGCCCTGTTCAAGGATGGCCGCATCGAGCAGACCGGCACCGGCGAGGATCTCTATCTCAGGCCGGCGACTGATTTCGTCGCCGGCTTCATCGGCAATTCGAATTTCCTCGCCGCCGAACATCTCGGCACCACCAACGGCACGACAACGATCCGCATGACAGACGGTTCGGTCATATCCGGAGTCAGGGCCAACGGCACGTTCGGCAAAGGCCAGAAGACCAGGCTGATGATCCGGCCCGAAGCCTTTAGCATGGAGCGGAGCCCGGCGAGCGCGGAACTGAATGTCGAGATCGTCGACATCGCATTTTACGGCGAGCGCCGGCGGATCGTCGCGCGCATCGCCGCTGGACAGGAGGTTGACATCAGGCCGACCTCCGCCGCCCTGCAATCGCAGGATGTGTGGCCCTGCAGCCGGCAGGTCTTTTTCGATCCCGCTGCTGCATTCCTGTTTCCGGCCTGACTAAGCCGCGGTGGATCGCCGCCCTTCAACGCGTCGCAGCTGATTGGATGGCGGGCGCAACTCCTGTACCCATTGACAGTCGTCATGCTCGGTTGGAAGATGAAGAAGGTCCGCGGCGATAGCCATACGGGAAGGCAATGGTCCAACCGCCAGATACCGGACACCATCCTGGCAGCGTCGTCGCGGTCATCGTCATTTGTTTGATCATCGTTGCTTTGTTCTTCATAGGCTTCAGATACTCAAGGCCAGGCCAGGGTACCCTCGTAATTCCCGGCGGTACGCTGCAGCAACCGTGAATCCGACCCCTTGGCGCTGACGCGAAGCCGTTCTCAGGCTGCAACGTGCCCCGGCGGGACTGGGGACGCCGCAGAATAGGCCGGCGGTTCGCAGCCGGTCTTTTGCTTCCCGCCGCGGCATTCCTTTCCCACCTAAACAACCAAGCCTGACCGGTGTGAGGTCGACCATACCAGGAGACGACGAGCGCTCAGCCACCAGGCACTAGACGGCCCTGATCAGCCGGAGCAGAGAAAGCGCTTCGAAAAAGGTCCCCTTACGAAAGGCAAGATAGGTCGGCTCTTCGACACCATGGAACCGGCGCTTGAAGGCCGCCTGCCCCTGCAGATTGAAGCGGGTGCGATTGACCCAGGGGGAGTCATAGGCACGCTGGAAGGCGTGCCGCCAGAAATCGCTTTCGGCAAACCCGCTAGGTCCGATTTCGACAAGCGGCGACAGGCCTAGGGTGACGACGGAAACACCTTCATCGCGAAAGCGGTCGACCGCGAATTTGGTCAGGCCGATCTCGGCATGCGCCGAGGCATCGATGTGCTTGCGCTTGAACGAGGTGGTGTAGCCGATGACCTTGCCGTCGCTGAACAGCGGATCGAAATCCAGCAAGGCCACGAGTTCCCCATCCGGACCGTGCAGGACGAAACGGCGCATATCGACGCCAAGGTGATCGGCAAAGGGCCTGTTGAGAAATCTCATCTCCCAGCGCTTGACAATGCGGTCGGCCCGCCAATTTTGGGAGAGCCTGGCAATCTCGTCGAGGAAGACAGTCCCGTTGTCCTCTGCGAAGGAAAAACCCTTCTTCAAGAGCCAGCGTTCGGAATAGCGCACTGTCTCATTGCGCTTTCCGGAAAAGTCGTGTCCGGGCAGGACAAGCCTGGTATCGACGCCGAGGCGGTTGACCTGATAGCCAAGCCCGGCAAGCACGCGCGCCGTCTGGTCGCCGATCTGCACGAACCACGGGCTGCCGGCAACCTCGATGAAACGTCGGATATAGTCGCGCCGATCGGCCGGGGCAGCCACTGGATCACCGAGCGCGAAATGATGTCGCGTTTTGCTGCCGTAAGCGATGTAGCCCTGGGCATCGCCGAAGTAGTGAAGCCCCCTCTGCACGGCGGTCGAATAGGCAAGGGAAAAATCACCATGGCGACGGACCAGCGTCAGGCGCTCGACATGGTTCAGCTGCAGCCGCGGTATTTTAGGCCCGCGGTTCTCCAGGAAACGATCGAGGCGTCTTCGCAGTGACGGCATGGTCGACTTTCGCGTGCCGGCTAGGCCGATGAAAGAGCTGACGGACTCCAAACCGATCATATTGGCGCGAGCTGAACCTTATCTCAGCGCGGCATGGTTACCCGGCCGGTGCCGCCAGATTCGTAGGCGCAATCTGCTCCGGTCCCGCCCCCCGGCGGCAACACGTTGTCGACGCCCAGCACCTGACGGCTGGTTGCTGCGCCCTTGGCGACACGAAAATCAATGCCACTTTCGGAAGCGCCCAGGTCACCTGCCAAACACGATGTTCTTATCGAACGGCGCTCTGAGAAGATTCCGCTTGATCGGAAGCCAGGAACTCGTCGCGTTCTGCTATCCACAAATCGGCGTAGTCGACATTCTGCCATTCGGCAAACCACGGGCCGCCGCTGGTATAGTGGACCGCCTTAGGTGTGCCGACCGCAGGCTTTTCATTCCAACCTTCGAGCCAATTCCACTCTACCGGCAATGAGCCCAAATCTTTGTCGGCAACCCACTGCATTCGGTGAAGATAGGCGCCACTTTCCTGATTCACGACCTCTGGCGTGAGCGATCTGACCGAAGGATGCGCGCAGTTGAACAGCATCAGCGACGACCAGTTTTTCCGAGGATAGGACGTCTGGACCACACCATCCATCTTGGTTGTGGCCTTCGGCGTATAGTCATGCTGGACGCAATAGACCGCCTTGTCTGAGTCCGTATATTTCAGCAGGCCTGCGACGTCACCAAGCCACAGGAAATCGCAATCGCAAAACAGGGCCCAACCCGTGTAGTCGGCGAGAAAGGGCGTGAGGAAGCGCGTGTAGGTGAACTCCGTTGAGGCGAGCGGGTCTTTTTCCCGCCAATATAGCCCGCGGGCACGCATCTCGTCCTGTTTGATCGGAATGACGGAGACAGGCGCCGACGCATGTTTGAGCAGCGAGTGTCGCGCGACGTCGTACGCGATCGGCTCACGACTGTCCCATCCGATAAATACCCTAAACGCATCAGTCATATTCACTACCCTGGCTTTCGATTTTTACGGTCGTACACTAACTAGTTGGCGATGGCTCGGCAACAATTGCGGTCAACCAAGCCGGTTTCTCACAGATTTGTCCTGGCCTCAGCCTTGCGTTTTTGGGTGGACCTGGCCTCGCATTCCCAATGCGACACGAGCCCATTTCTGATAGGTGTAGCTGGCCGAATACGCGGCCACCATCGCACCAATGGAACCGTCCAGAAATCCCAGCCGGAAAATATAGCTGCGCACATAGGCCCAGACCGAGCGCAAGACCGCCTTGCCTATCGAGCTTTTTTTGCCCTCGGCAAGCAGTTGCGCGGCGGACGCTTCTGCGTACCGGCCGATCTTGTCGTGGGCATCTGCCAAGTCGGTAATGGAATCGTGCTCGATCGGCTGGGACAATCGGCTGACCTTCCCGTTCACCAATACCTTCTCGTGCACGGTGTCGTCGCTGAACCGCCCGGAGCGGCGACGGAAGAGCCTGAGCACCAGATCGGGCGACCAGCCGCTATGGCGGACAATGTGCCCGCAAAAGCGCGATCTTCTCGGTATTTCGAAGCCGTCATTGGCTTTTGGGTCGGCGATTGCGGCCCTTATTTCCGCGCCGAGCGGCGCCTCCACCCACTCATCGGCATCCAGCGACAGGATCCAATCCCCCGTTGCCGCGGCCAGCGCACGGTTTTTTTGCGCGCCAAAACCGGGCCAATCGACGGTCATCAGAACCTTTGCCCCCAGAGCACCGGCAATCTCCCTGGTTCTGTCGCTGCTGTTGTTGTCGAGAACGACGATCTCATCGGCAAAATGGACCGACTGAAGGCATTGCGCGATGGACGCCTCCTCGTTGCGGGTGATGATAATGACCGAGAGCGCCGGCACGGTCAGAATGCTCCGGCATCAAAGCTGCCACTGTCATTCGAATGCATCTGCAGCATCGGCTCCCGGCCCGTTAGCACACTGAGGGTACTAACCTAATTCAACAAAGTCGAAAATCATTTCAGATCAAGGCTTTCATAAAGCGCCATCATTCGCTTGATCATGACATTGAAATCATAGTGTTCGGCCGCCGCTCTCACCCGGGCTGCGGTGTCAGGTCGTGACGACAACTGCAGCGCGTGCGCGAGCGCTGCAGCGAGGTCGCTTTCGCTGGCCGCATCGCAAACGAGCGTCGGCTCGAACCGCTCGACAAGCTCGCGCGCTCCACAGCCGGTGCTTACCACGGCGGGCAAGCCGCTGGCCATCGCTTCGATGACCACTGTGCCGAAAGGATCATAGATGGAAGGCAGCACGGCAATATCGGCCGCGCCGTACCACGGCAGCATGTCTTTCTGCGGCCCCAGCATCTTGAGCCGTGCGCCGAGACCGAGCCTGTCACCGGCCTGCCTGAAAGCGTCGGCGCGCGAATCATGGCCGATGACCCACAATTCAGGCTCGCCATCGAGCCTGGCGGCCGCCTTCATCAGTGCAAGCAGTCCTTTTCGCGCAAAGCCCGAGCCGACAAACAGGACGACCGGCCTGTTTTCGTCGACGTCGAGCCGCGCGCGGATTGTCGCCCGATGCTGCTGGCGAAGCTGCGGGTTGAAGCGGTCGAGATCCACCCCGTTGGGAATGTGGTGCACATTTTCCGCCGGATAATCGTAGTGACGGACAATGTCCTCTGCCACCATCTTCGAAATGGCAATGACAGCTTTGAGCCTCGGGCTGGCGTAGGTTGCACGTTCAAGGCGCAGCGTCTGGCGGTGAAAGGGGCTCAGCGCCATTGCCGCCCTGCCAAGCCGCGTCTCGAAACGCCGCCGCTCGGCAAGATAGGCGGCATGAACGCCCTCCCCGGCCCGGAAGACATCGCAGCACGGGAGGCGATCGTTGCTCTGCACCAGCGCCGGCGGCATCTCGGCGATCTTGCGGCAGGCAGCTTGAGCAAAGGACGCCGCCCGCAGCGAACGCGGAAAGCGGCGGCCGGCACAATGGATGAATTCTATGCCTTCATAGCGCGGCCAGTCGCCGGAGAGCACGGCCACCGGCCGCTGACGCGCGGCGAATGCGGCCATCATGTTTTCCAGCATGATCTCGCCTCCGCCAAAAGGCGCATAACGCTGGCGCACGAACAGGATCGGCCTGTCGAATTGAATTTCGGTGCCACGAATGCCGGCGTACATAGGGTCTGGGCTCCGGCCTTGTTGCCATCTGACGATGTCTATAGAGGCCAGCTCGCATCGGCAACACTTGGAAAGCTCCCCCGCCGGAACTCAGAACAGGCCTGTGTCGATTGTCCGCAACTGCTTGCGATTTGCCTAACGGTGCTGCATGTAGAAATTAACTGCAAACAGCGGATCAGCGCCAGCTCCAGCCGGTGACCGCCATGAGGGGAATCGATGGCTTGAGCAAAGCAACCTGGCCCGCCATTGTCCGCCGGACGATTACCGACACCGCCATATATCGGCTGAGACACACCTTCGGAAGACGGGCAGAAGTGTCATCGCTGCGGCCGATAACGCCCCTTAACGCGAATGACCTGCCTTTGATCCTCGTCATCCGCAACGAGGCGGACAGGCTACCCCCGTTCCTGAAGCACTATCGCGAACTCGGCGTCACCAGATTCGCCGTCCTCGATGATCGCTCGACCGACGGCACAGCTGAGCTTCTGGCCGAGCAGCCAGATGTCGATCTATTCAGCTCGCCGGTCACCTATTCGCAGTCGGACCTGGGAAACCTTTGGCGGCAGCGGATTGTGCAGATCTATGGTCAGCCTCGCTGGTATCTGACCGTGGATGCGGACGAATATCTTGTCTATGACGGCATGGATCAGCATCCGCTCGGTGCGATGGCCGACTGGCTCAAGCGGCGCGGAATGACACGCCTGCTGGCGCCGATGATCGACATGTATCCGAGCGGAAACATCTGGGACGTACCCTTCGATCCCATCGTGCCGCCATGGCAAGTTGCGGACCATTTCGACGGCAGCGGCTATGAGGTGACGAGGAGCCCCCGGCATCTCAAGATCACAGGCGGCCCGAGAACCCGGCTTTTCGCCAGGCAGCACAAGTTGACCAAGTTTCCTCTGATATATGTTGATCGCCAGACGATTTTTACGTCGATTCACTCACCGCTGCCCTACTGGCGAAACTATATAAAGGGATTGGCTGGCCTGCTTCATTTCAAGTTCTTCGCCGATTTCAACGACAAGGCGCAGGTCGCGGTGGCGGAAGGTCAGTATTGGAACGGCGCTTCCAAATATCGCCAGTATCATGAGGTATCGAGCGGTAAAGCCGCTCTCAGCGCGATGAGCGAACAGTCAATGCTGTACGAAGGAGCTCACAGCCTGTTCAAAACGGGTTTGATCGACAAAATTGATTGGTAGACGGCAGTTCAAGCAGATGCCGAGCCGAGATCATGCATAACCGAATGCTTTCATAAGCTGGGCACCTCGTCCCTGTACCAGGTCCTGTAGCTCGGCGTTTCCAAGTTCGGAGCGCCATCTTCCGCTCCCGTCATAGATCGGCTGATTGACCTGTTGGTTCCGGAGCACCGCATGTGGCGTCTCGCCGCTGGCGTCGGTCGGCTTGAACCACTGCTGCGGGTTCTTGTGATAGTCGAGGAGATCCGGCCTGAAGGTTACATCGAGAAAGCCGCATATCTGCTCGACGACTTTGGCCGGATTCTCGACCAGGTCCTCATAGCGATAGATCAGCACATCCGGCTTTCCCCGTTCCGCAAGAACCAGCGCATTGTCGTTGATCCAGCGGTCGAGAGCCTCCGTTGGGTCGCCAAGTCGTTTGATCAGGGACGCTACGACGTCGCGTCCATCTCGCACCGGCATGACGAAACGCGCACCGGGCACGAGCCGGCGAATGCGGGCGACACGGCGGATATGCCGCGGTGTCTTTTCAAGCAGCACGTTCTTTCCAGCATCGAGCGCCGCCCGCTTCAGTTTCCAGAAGCGGAACATGGCCAGTGGCGTCCACTTGAAGAAAATGTTGGTTTCCTGGAGCGGCAGGTAGACGTCGGGATGCGACGCAAGGATCGTCGCAATCAACGTCGTCCCGCTATGGCCGCAGCCGCAAATGAATCCGGTCCGCATCACCATGTCGGCAATGCTCCCTAACCCAAGGCGACCCGGGCGCGGTTATCGACGCGAGCGTAGCACAAGCCGTTCGTGCTAAAAACCTTGTCCAGCTTCTCCCAATATTCGAACTTAGCCAACTGCTCGTCACAATAGGCCACATCGTCCTCGGAAAGATATTCGCCGTAACCGCCTATCTTGCCCTTGCGCACCTTGAAGCTTTCGGGATCATTCGCATCGCGCGGCTGTAATATCTTGCCGTATCGATCGGACAGATCACCGGTCGATTCACTCACTTTCATCTTGTCGAACGTTCGGTTGTTCGCCACCTCGACAAGCGTCCGATCGTCAGCCTGCTGGTTCAGGAATCCAAGGATCGCGCGAAGGACACCAGCGGTATCCCGATGCATATCTTCATATTGAAGATACCGGATTTCGCGCATCCGGGGCATGGCCGCGAACCAATGCAGATTGAATCTGATGATCTTTTCAATCCCATGATTGTCGCTTCTGATAAAATCACTGAACGATCCCGCTGGAAGCATGTGGCGCTTCTGAACCTGAAAGTACCCTGAGACCACCGTATCTCTTGGATCGCGAACAAGCATTATTGTTCTTCTCTTCTTGTATCGAGATTTATTCTCCTTGAGGCTCGATTTCGGTCGAAGTAACTTGTGGTCGGTTCCGTCGTGAATGTATTGAACTTCAACTCCGAGATCGTCCAGCATGACACGTAGCCACGTGCGCCCCGATTTTGGAAAGGATACGATAAGAGGAAGAGGCGGCGCTTTGGCCTGGAAAAATTTTAGAAAGGACATGGGAGAGACCTCCTTTAGATTATCAGAGCTGGCGCCCGAACCGCTGCCGGCCAGACCAACCCCATTACTGGGCGCCTAAGCCTACGGCTAATTCGAACACAAGGCAGAAATGCCAGCAAGAATTGCGATCCTCTGCGGGGCGAATTGGCCTTTACTATATCCCGGTTCGGAATGCCTTATGTTTTTTGGCCTGTTGCGACGACTGTTCGACGCGGGCGCTCCATTCCACGATCCGTCGGCCGAACCCTTAATGCGGATCGCGTCGAAGCGTCTTCAGTGACGCCCTTTCGGACGACATGCATTAGCCACTCACTTTTGTGAGCCATGGCGCCAGGATGGCCTCGGCCTCGCCCATCACCACGGACCAGGGGCGTTCCCGTTTCGAGACCAGCACGGCCGATGGATAGTAGGGCGTGCGGTCGCCCTCGACCGGCCAGGAGCGCTTGAAGCCGTCGCCCAGAATGAAAATCGAGGGGATGCCGAGCGCGCCCGCCAGATGCGCTCCGGTATTGCTGATGGTCACCACGGCGTCCATCGCGGCAACCTGCGCGGCGAAAAGGTCCATGTCGACGAGCTGATCGACCGATCTGTCATGAAGAATGCGCTCCGGCTCACCGTCGGTCAGGAACTTCAGATCGGTCTCGATCTGGCCGTACTGCAGCGAGACGAACCGGAGGTCCGGTCGGCCGATCAGGTTTCGCCAAGCGGCTAGCGGCGGCAGGTCTTTGCCGGGATTGGAGCTGCCCCATGCGATACCGACCAACGGCCGTCGTTCATGCCGGTAGCGGGCGCGAAGTTCAGCGACCCGGGCCGGATCCGGCTTAAGCGGCACGAAATGCTCGCGGATCGTCGCCTCGTCGGTCTCGAAAACGGCAGTCAGATGCTGGACGCCGGCGAAGGCCTGCGCCTCGCCATAGGCAGCCTTGCCGTCAGCGCCGACCGGCCGCACATCGGCGGTCGGAAAAGTGCGCTGAAAGAGCGGTACCAGGCGGCGCTCGACCAGGACGATCGAACGGGCGGCGCGCCCCAACGCACAGCCGACGGAACTCGCATGATGGATCGCGGTGGCCAGACCCTGCTTTTCGGTTTCCATCAGATCGACCAGCAGTGTCTGGCCCGAAATATCCTGGCCCAGCCACTCGCCATCGACGCGGCCGTTGACGATGTGGCGTCGGGCGATCCTGAGTTCGGCGGCTGGGCCATAGGCGCCCATCCGCATCAGCGCCTTGCTGAGCTCGTCGATCAGGTGGACCTCGCCCCTCGACTTCGCAATGGATCCAAGAGCCAGGGCTTTCGGCAGTGCCGCTGGCCAATCGCGGGACTCGACGCTTCGCCGATAATCCGCCATCTGATCGGCAATGTCGCCGTCGCGCCAGCGAAGGAAGAGCTGCCGCCGGTGACGTCGGAACCAGACCTTGTATCTGTAGCCTGCAAGCGCGACAGCGCGGCGCAACCGGCCGAGAAGTTGGCTACCCTCCATCGCCAGCTCCGCCGATGATTTGCATGACCCGTCCGCCTGCTTCCTGGACTGCCGACGCCCAGGCTCGGCCGCCTTTTCGGACCAGTCGAACGCTCGGATATGCGGCGACGGTCTCACCGAAAGCAGGCCAGGACAGCCGAAATCCATCGTCGAGCATGACAATCGTCGGCACGCCGAGCGCTCCGGCGAGGTTGGCGCCGGTATTGCTGATCGTGACCACCGCGTCGAGCGCCGCAATTTGGGCGGCAAAGCGGTCCATGTCCGTCAACTGGTCGACTGAAGCGTCATGGATGATGCGCCCCGGAGCGTGGCGCTCGAACTCGGAGAGGGCCGGCCCGACATCGCCATATTGCAAGCTGACCAGGCGCCCCGGCAGGCTGCTGAACAGCGTCCGCCAATCGTCCAGAGCCGGCAGATCCTTGCTCTTGTTCAGGCTTCCCCAGGCAAATCCGATCAGGGGACCTGGGCCGCCATCGAGATAGGTGCCGCGCAGCTCGGCAACCAGTCGGCGGTCCGGCTCCAGCGGAACGAAGGGCGCGCGTGCCGCCGGGTCGTCCGGCCAGAAATGCTTTGCGAGTGTCTCGAAACCGGCAACGACATCGGCGTCCACTGCCGCCATGTCCTCTTCCCCTTCAATCCTGACATCAAGCGCAGGATATGTTCTGCGATAAAGCGGTGCCAGTCGCGGCTCGACGAAGACAATGCATCGACCAGCAGCCACAGCTGCTGGACCAAGCAAAGACGCGAACTGGAAAAAGATCGCCAGGTCGCCTTCGCGACGATCGACGAGAAGCGTGCGACCCGCAAGATCACTGCCATCCCAATCGGGCCTGCCGCGCAGCTGCTTGCTCGCCGCCATCAACTGCCAGATGCGATTTCCTCCGTCGAGACGCCTCAGTCCACGCCCCGCTTTCTTGATCAGGCCGAGATCGCCAAGCTGCTCACCAAGCACCCCAAGCGCCAGTGCATGGTCGCGAGCAGTTTGCCAATCACCACGCTGCACGCTTTCCTCCATCAGCCTCATATGCCGTTCGGCGCTTTCGTCGGCGTGGCGCGAGGGACGTCTAAGAAGTTCCTTTGCCCGCTCGAGGACCTTCTGCAGCCGCTTGCCGACGGCGCCCTGCGGGCGCAGATCGGCGGTTTTTGCCTTCTGAAGGATGGTTCGTCTGTTCTGCACGGCGATGTTCTATCGTCCCCGGGGAGCGTCGGAAAGCGTCGTCAGGATCGACGAGAGCCGCCGGCCAGCCTCGTCGAGCACCAGCGACCAAGGGCGCCCCTCCTTGCGAATGACAATGCCCTTCGGATACCAGGGTGTCCGGTCGCCGGTCACTGGCCATGCCGTCTGAAAATTGTCGTCGATGAGGAAAACAGTCGGCACGCCAAGGGCTCCCGCAAGATGGGCCGCCGTATTGCTGATCGTCACGACAGCATCGAGTGCAGCGACCTGTGCGGCGAAACGGTCCATGTCGACCATCTGGTCGACGCTATTGTCAAAGATCAGACGCGCGCCGTTGCCGTTGCGAAGGCGCCGCAACGCCGGCTTGATCTGTCCGTACTGGAGCGAAACGAATGTCGCTTGTGTCTGGGCGATGAACCGTGCCCATTCAGAAAAATCAGGCACGTCCTTGGTGTGGGATTTGCTGCCCCAGGAGAGACCTGCCAGCGGCAGATCCGTCATCGAGCGATAGCGCTTGCGGAATGTCTCGACGAGTTCAGGATCTGCCTGCAGCGGTACGAAGTCGGCAGCAAGCCTTTCGGCGTCGCGTCCGAACACCCAGGCGAGATCTTCGAAAGTCGCGTGTTTGTCGCCGACCACATCCCGCTGCGCCGGGACCACGGTCGCCTTCGGGAACGTTCGCTGCAGAATTGATACCAGGCGCGGCTCGACCCGGATTGTTGCGCTTTGCGCATAGGCAGCGGCAGCGCCGGCCAGTCGCGCGTGGCGGATAACCCGGCCAAGGCTGCGCGGGTCATCCTCCACAAGATCGATCAGCAGTGTATCCGATCCGAGATTCTCGCCGGTCCACTCGTTGGCGCCTTTCCCTTTCCGCAGCCGGCGAGCGGAAAGCCGAAGCTCAGCTGCCCGCGCAAAGTTGCCAAGGCGTTCGAACGCCTGGCCCGCCTTCTGCATCAGCTCGGGGTCGCGATTATGATCGGCCGTGACAGCCATCTCATTGGTACCGGCTTCAAGGCCTTTCCAGTCCCTGCGCACAATCAGGGCCGCAACCTTGGCCTGCAGCTCAAGAATGGAACGAGGCTGCTTGCGACCGGAAAACAACCCGCGCACCGCCTTTTTGTACCGGCGCACCTGAAGGCCCAGTCCACCAATCACATACCGGACATAGGAACCGTGATAAAAGCTGGTCATCGGCCTTCAGCGCAATACGCTCTGCCGCAGCTTTTTGCCGCTTTCGACCATCGGATCGGGCGTCTCCAGGTGGAATATCGAACGATATATCTCGCTGTGCTTGGCAAGCTGGTCATGCGTTCCAGCATCGACAAGCTGTCCGGCGTCAAACACGAGAATACGATCGGCCGCCTTGATTGTAGACAGCCTGTGCGCAATGCAGATCACTGTGCGCTGAAATGTGTTGTCGAAGGCTGCCTCCATAACCGCCCGTTCGTTTTCACCGTCAAGCGCGGATGTCGCTTCGTCATAGACGATTACCGCAGCATTCTTGAGCAGGGCGCGCGCGATGGCAACGCGTTGTTTCTGGCCGCCGGACAGGTTGGTGCCGCTTGGCCCGACAAGCGTGTCGAGCCCGTTTTCGAGCGCCGAAGCAAAGCTGGTGACCCGGGCGAGGTTCGCAGCGGACTCGATTTCCTGATCCGTGGCATTCGGGCGGCCGTCGCGAATGTTGTCGCGAATCGAGCCTTCGAACAGGAAGACGTCCTGGGATACCAGTGCGATGTTATCGCGAACGTCGGCCAGGCTGATCTTCGAAATGTCCTTTCCGTCGATCAGGATCCTGCCCTTGTCCGGCTCCATCAGACGCAGGATCAGATTGACGATGGTGGTCTTGCCGGCGCCGGAGCGGCCGACGATCGCCAGCTTCTCACGAGGTCGCACGTCGAAGGAAACACCCTCGAGCGCGGGGCTGTTGCCGTCATAGGAAAAGGCCACATCTTCAAAGCGGATACCACCATCGACGTCGGTCAGACGCTCGCCCGCAATCGCGAGTCGCCGCTGCTCGGGCGTGTCGATCAAGTCATACATCTGCTCGACGGCGACCATTTGCTTCTGAATGTCGACATTGACCCGGGCCAACCGCTTGGCAGGCTCATAGGCAAGCAGGAACGCGGTAATGAAGGCCATGAATTCGCCGGGCGTCTTGCCGTTGCCGAGGGTCTGCCAGCTGGCGTACATAACGAAAAGCCCGATGATCACGCCGCCGCCGGTCTCCATCAATGGGCTCATCAATGCTGACGTCCGGTTGATCTGGATGCCACGTCTTTCCATCTTGCGGACGGCCTTTGCAAAGCTGGCGACGGCCTTGTCCTCGAGCTGGAAGGACTTGATGGTGCGGATGCCTTCGACGGCTTCCGTGCCGATCGACTGGACCTGCGCGGCCAATTCCGTCTCGCCCCTCGCCAGCGCCTTGAGCTTCCTGGTTATCGCGCCGACTGACAGGAACAGCATCGGCAGAACCGCCACGGATATCAGCGACATCACCGGGTCCTGCTTGACCATGACGCTGGCCAACGCAATCAGGGTCAGCAGATCAGAGACGGCGCTGCTCGTGAGGGTGAGAATAACGGTCGCCCCGGCGCGCGCGTTGAACATGATTTTGGAGATGAATTTTGCCGGATGCTGGTTCGCGAAACGGCTGATGTCGAAACGCACCATTCGAGAAAATTGCCGGTTTTGCAGGTCCGAAACGATAGCCCGGCGAATCTTTCCCGTTGTGACGGTCTGGCAGTAGGCAGCTATGCCCTTGACCAGGAAAATGCCGATGATGACGACGCTGATACCCGATACAGCGGCAGCATCTCGCTCGACATAGATGGTGTTGATCATGACTTTCATGATCCAGGCCGTCGCGCCGACCGCGGCAGCAGCAGCGATCGAGCACAGCAAACCTGTCACATACAGCATCTTGTGCGGCGGCAGATTTTCGCCAATCAGACGCTTGATCAGCGGATATGCCGGGACCGTTGACACTCGTTTCTTTGCAATCATCTTGTCGCCGCCCGTTGCGATCCCGTCCGGTCTTCGTGTTGTCTTGAAGCACGAGACGGTTTCGATCACCTGTCTGTGGCTTCGTTCCCGACCGCAGTCAATGCCGAACCGGATCCTTGCACGTCATCGGCTTATGACTGTCGGTCCCTCGCGTCCGAGCATAGCGGATCCCAGCCACGCGGCTCTTGCGCCATTCGCCGTCGGCCGCGCTATGCCCGGTCAGTGTTTCGCGAGGACCATGAGATGGCTTCCAAGAGGCGATGTGTGATTGCTTTTGATTGAAAAGCCCACATCCGAAAGCACCGCGATCATCTCCTTATCCTTGCCAGGAGGGACGCGGGCAACGATCGTTTGAGCACGCCCGGCGATATCGCACAGCACGCGTCGCGCCTTATCCGCGCCGAGGCTCCACTGCATGTGATGGTAGACCGCCAGCAGCATGACGATGTCGTACTGCGGTTTGAGAACATTTTGCAGCTTCCGGCTGCCAAGATCGAGACAATCGAACTGGCTTTGGACCGGACAACCCAGGAAGATCATCCTGGCCGTCTCGATATGCGGCTTGAGAATGTCGATCCCATGGATCGAACTCGGTCCTAGCTTGGATATCTCATAGGCGACAATACCCATGTTGCAGCCAACATCGAGAATGGATTTCCCGGCGTAGTCGACCTCTGCTGAGAATAGGCCGTCCAGTCGGTCGTCCCACGTTCCCTTGAATCTCTTTTGCTTATTTGACCACCACAAATCATTGTTCTCCAAAAACGGCGCCGGACTGGTTTCCTTGACGGAGGGGACTGTGCGCCCGGCCTAACTCGGTCTAGTAGCTGGCGCGCAAACGACACTGTCCTGAGCGTCCTGTAAACGCAACCGCGGGAGAAAGGAACTCCTGATCACAGCATCCTGCGAAGACGTTTCGGTAAGTTGACGAACACCCGGCCCGACAAATCGACATACTGGTTGGAAATGGCAACGTCGCTTGGCGCCCCTATCCGTGCCTGCCCTCGAGTTCCTGAAACGCACGATAGCCCGGGCCGGCACACGCAGGGACATAAGTAATGCCCCGTAGGCAAGGCAAGCCATATTTGTTCTTGCTTTGTGCCGGCAGCTATGCTACTAATTTGGCTACGGTGCTGATTTGCACTAACGACCGTCTTGCCGCGACATGCGGTTTTTCAGCCAGGCTCGATCAAAGCTCGCCCGCATCGCGGGGCTTTTGGCCAATCACGGCCGAGTGCCGGCCTTTTCGGCAGCTTCCGAGAATGGAAATCGGAAAAGCAGCTTTCGGTTCTCGTCGCAGATTTCGAAGGAAAGACCTGTCAGGACCGGGCTGCCGCTGAGCAGGCCCTCGGCCAGGATTTCCTTGGCCGAGGCCATTGCGTTATCCTGAGCCGCGGACAAACCGTCCAACTCCTGACCCTCGAAATCTTCCGTCAAGCGGCCCTCATTGTTTCGGAAATGGAAAAAATATCTCGGCATGGCTGCTCCGGTCGGTCGGTTTCTCTAATGCATGTCGCGCAAAACTGTGCAGCGGTTTTGCGGCAACGACATGCACAAAAACAGGCACTTACAGCGCATCGCATGAGGCCGATCGACGCGATGCGCATTAGTCGCGAGCGCCTCAGGAACAGCGTCGGATTTGTGCACGACAGCAACGTGCGATTTTGGCGTTGGGATTCATGGCATTTAGGCCTTCATGCGTCAGGTCGATCGAACAGCACCCCCAGCCCGTGTTCGAACGCACATGCCGCAATCATGTCGTCCAGGACTTTTCCGGAGGCCGGGCAATTCGGCATGACAGCCCTGATCGCGATCTCAGCCGCTGCGGTGGAAACCGCATCGTGGCGCCTCTTCCTGGTCTCCATGTATTGCTCGAGCAGAATTTTCAGGCGCCGCGCGGCAATCTCGTCAACGACCATCGTTCTCCCTCGATTCGGCACAATCCGTCTTCCGGGTCTGTCCTCCGGATGAAGGTCCGCTGCCATTGGGTAGCAGCGGACCACTCGGCTGGGTGAGCCAATGACCCGAGGCGGGGGTGTCTCGGACCGACACCACAATAGCTTCGGCAGGCCACTCGTTCCACAGACCGCTGTCGTTGGTAATTTTCGTACACTGAGCATTGCCGCAGACAGTCTGCGACGGTGGGATTTTTGCGTTATGCCCGTAGCCTGATAACCGGATCAGCTTCGGCTTCGATCGACATAGTTGTAGATGCCCGCGCCGATCGCGACCGCTCCTACAGTGATCAGAATCGATGGCACACCCATTAACGTGGCGATGATCCCCCAGACAATGGCGACGGCAATTGCGCCGGCCGTTCCCAGCACCAGTCTAAGCCGTTTCGACATTTTCCGTTTCCCCCAAAGTGCATCTTCCTTTTTTCTGGTCGAAATACCGCAATGCGGCAGCATTGTCTGCGCTTTGTTCAACTTTTTTCGCCGCCCTGAGCCCGACCGCTGAGGCGTAAGCGATCCGTATGCGGCCTTGTTGCAAATACCCGCTCGACAATCAGGAAGCTTGGGCGCGAGCCCGAGAAGCGAGGCGTCAGAAAGCGAGGTATCTATGCAAAATTTTCGGAATTTACTCCGGTTCTCGATCATGGCCATGGCGGCCACGACAACCGCAATAGTGATCACCGGCCTTACCCCCGAGACGACCGAAGCGAATTTGATTTGCCATAGGTTGGTCTGCAAGAAGGCGAGCAATGAACACAGTGCTTTCGGCACCAAATATCAGCGCAAATGCACCTGCGAAAATACAAACGAGGGCGCCAACAACCATCGCTCGCCACACAACCTCAACAACAGGCCCATCGGTGGCTCAAGCAGCAGCAGTGGTTCGAGCGGCACCAGCAGTTCGAGCGGCAGCAGCGGTTCGAGCGGCAGCAGCGGATCGAGCGGCACCAGCGGTTCCAGCGGCACCAGCGGTTCGAGCGGTAGCAGTGGTTCGAGTGGCACCAGCAGTTCGAGCGGCAGCAGCGGTTCGAGCGGCAGCAGCGGTTCGAGTGGCAGCAGCGGTTCCAGCGGCAGCAGCGGGTCGAGCGGCAGCAGCGGTTCAAGCGGCAGCAGCGGTTCGAGCGGCAGCAGCGGCTCCAGCGGCAGCAGCGGTTCGAGTGGCACCAGCAGTTCAAGCGGCGGCAATGACGGAACAAGCAGCGGCGGCTCAAGCGGATCGAGCGGTAGCAGCGGATCCAGCGGCGGCAACGACGGGACAAGCAGCAGCGGATCCAACGGCAGCGGTGGAGTGTAGCGGCTGCTCAAGTGGCACCAGCGGCGGCGGGTGGGCACACTACGTGACCCGTCGCGGCCGCCGACGACGATCAACCCTCATGCAACGGGAGTAGCAGCTTGACGCTCCAACCGAAATCCGCGACCGCGCCCCTCACCGGCCTTGCAGGACTGTTTGGTCTTGCGCTGGCCGTCGGAGTGCTCGTCAACAGAAGCTGGCCTGTACATTTGCAGGCCATGACTGTCATTGCAGCTACCGCGGCAGCGATGATCGCGGTCGACACGGCCTATTTCCAGACGTTCCGGAGGCGTTCGACGGGATTGCAGGCGAAGCCGATGCGAGTGCTTGAAGTCGAGCGCGTCGTGCGCAAGCTTATCGGCTTCATCGTCACGCTCACGACCATTGCCGCAGTCTACTGGATAGTACCGGAATACCGGCGCGGGTTTTACGCCCCCTACTGGGCGGCGCTTTACGACACCTTGCCGGCGCTGCTCGTCGCCGCGCCGTTTTATGTTGTTTATGTCGACCGCCGGCAGACCGATCCGGAAGATTCATATGCCGAAATCGGTGCATTCGTCCTCAGCGGCGCCGTGCCGCAAAGGACCGAGCAGATACGCCAGCACGTGCGGAGCTGGATCGTCAAAGGCTTCTTCCTGCCGCTGATGTTCGTCTATCTGTGCTCCACACTGGGTTCGATCCTTGCCGGGCTGGAACAACCGTATCGATTCGACATCATGCGCTGGCACGCTTTTGCAATCGATCTCCTGTTCATGGTGGATGTTCTTGTCGCGGTCGTCGGCTACGTCTTCACGCTGCGCGTCCTCGACAATCATATCCGCACGGTCGAGCCCACCGTATTCGGCTGGCTGGTTTGTCTTGCCTGTTATGAACCCATCAACGCCGCCACCCGTGCCTACCTGAACTACGAAACGGGCGCCAACTGGACGGCGGTGATGCCCTCACCGGCGCTCCAGGTTTTCTGGGGATCGGCGATCCTCTTCTGCATCTTGATTTTTGTCTGGTCCACCGTGAGCTTTGGCCTGAGATTTTCCAATCTCACCAATCGCGGAATCATCACCTGCGGACCGTATCGCTGGATCAAGCATCCGGCCTATGTTTCGAAAAACCTCTCCTGGTGGCTGGTCTCCCTACCTTTCCTCACCGCCGCAGGACCCGCTGAAGCGCTGCGGCACTCCGCCATCCTGCTCGCGCTCAATGCCATCTACGCACTCCGCGCCATCACCGAGGAATGCCATCTGTCACGCGACCCCGATTACGTCGCCTATCGCGATTACATCAGCGAAAACGGCGCCGTTGCTCAGCTCAAACGACTGTTCGCGAAAGCGAGTCGGTCGCCGATCAGGCGCTCAGGCTGAATGCCCTTGCTCGGACCATCTGCGGCAGCTGGCCTATCGCCTCAAGGCGTGATCGCGATGCCGATCCTCGCCGCTCATCGGCAACGGCCGATCGCCCTCGAGCAGGCGGGTGATCCGGGCGAAGCCGGCAAAAGCCTTTCTCGCTTCCTCGGCCGACATCCGGCCGGCCATGGCCGCAGCGCAGCAATTCACGGCGCACTGGTAAACCGGCCCGCGCCGCCCGGCCGGCCATTTTCGCAAGAATGCCATCGCTTCGGCAACGCTGTCGATCTCCTCCACGGGCTGTCCCTGTCCGCGCAAAATCCGCACGGGCGAAAAGAATTGCAAGCGGTCCATCATTTCCTCCCCGTCGACCGGATGCGTGCGATCGAACCCCACTAAACTCGCGAACCCGACTTTGGTTCCCGGCAAAACATGGCTTGGCCTGAAAAATGTTTGCTGGACGAGACGAGCAACGGTCGACGCGCCCGGCAGCTCCAATTGGGTGACATCTTGCCCCAATTGGGTGGCATCTTGCCATTGTACGGGAACGTTAGCGCGGCTGATGCATTTCGATGCCACGAGCAGTCTTTTTGAGGGAAATGCCAAAACATGAGAATAGCCCATGTGGCGCCGCTCCATGAATCCGTGCCACCCCGGTTCTATGGAGGGACGGAGCGCATCGTCTCCTATCTGACCGAAGGATTGGTCGAGCTTGGCCATGACGTGACCCTGTTCGCCAGCGGCGATACCAAGACGTCGGCGAAATTGGTGGCGTGTCGCGAGCGCGCGCTCCGTCTCGATCCGCGCCCGCACAAATCCGAAACCGCGGCGCATCTCTCGATGCTCGCCGAGGTGAGGAGCCGTGCGCAACAGTTCGACATCATCCATTTCCATCTCAGCCACTTCCTGCATTTTCCTTTCTTCGAACACATGCCCGACCGGACGGTGACGACACCGCATGGCAGGCTCGACTATGTCGACCTGGCCCCGGCCTACGAACATTTTCCGCGCTTTCCGATGATCTCGATTTCGTGTAGCCAGAGAACCGGGCTACCCAGGGCAAATTGGCTGGCGACCATCCATCACGGGCTACCGATCAATACGTATGAGCCGACTTTCGAGACGGAGGTGGACGAGCCGTATCTGGCCTTTCTGGGCCGGCTGTCGCGCGACAAGCGCCCGGACCGTGCCATTGAGATCGCCTTGCGCTCCGGGCTGAAACTGAAGCTTGCGGCAAAGATCGGCGACGACGACCGCCCTTTTTTCCACGACACGGTCGAGCCGCTGATCGACGGCGACCGTGTCGACTATATCGGCGAGATCGAAGAGGACAGAAAAGCGGAATTCCTCGGCAAGGCGGCCGGCCTGCTGTTTCCGATCGATTGGCCGGAGCCGTTCGGTCTTGCCGCGATAGAGGCTATGGCCTGTGGCACGCCGGTGATCGCCTGGAAATGCGGTGCCCTGCCGGAGATCATCGACCACGGCGTGACCGGGTTCCTTGTCGATACGGTCGATGCTGCGGTCGCCTCGATACCGGAATTGCTGCGCCTCGACAGGCGACAGGTGAGAGCCGTGTTCGAAAACCGTTTTTCTGCCACGAGAATGGCCCACGACTATGTGGCTGCCTATGCGCGCCTGATCGGTACTCCCGGTGAAGCGAGAGCGTCCTGATCGGCGTCATTGTGGACGTTGGAAACGAAACGACAGAGCTTGTGACGTATGAATCAACTCGACGAGCGTAAGCTTGATCCCGCCGTAGCCCTTGCCTCCCTCGACGAGGTTGCGCCCCGGGAGCCGCACCGGCTGTTCGCCCTCAAGCAAGCCGACTGCTTCGCGGTGGCCGACGCCTATGGCGACATCCGCGGCGCCGGCGATGGCTTTTTCCGAGACGACACGCGTGTGCTTTCGGAATTCCGGCTGACGGTCGGTGGCCGGCAAATGTCGTTGCTCGGCGCCTCGCTCAGCCAGGACAATGTGCTTTTCACCTCGAACCTGACCAATCTGCCGATCCAGAGTGTCGGTGGTCGCGACATTCCGCAGGGCGCGATCCACATAGAACGCGTCAGGCTGCTTTGGCAGGACCGGCTGTTCGAGCGCATCACCCTTTCCAACTACAGCCAGGAATCGTCGGCCATTCGGGTTTCCTTGCATTTCGCAGCAGATTTCCGCGACATGTTCGAGGTGCGCGGTTCGACCCGGCTCAAGCGCGGAATAGCCCACGCCGCCGAGACCAGTCCGACATCCGTGGTGCTTCGATATGACGGGCTGGACCAACTCGTGCGCCTGTCGGCGATCTCGTTCTCGCAGGCGCCGGACAATTTGACCGCCAGCCGCGCGGATTTCCTGGTTGCGGTGACGAAGCGCAGCAGCGAGGTCCTCTATATCGAGGTCGGCCCGGAAGTGGCGGAGACACCCGACCGCGACCGTTTTCGGGCTGCAGCCGCCCGCGCTCGCTTCGGCATGCGCGCCAAACGCCGCCACGGCGCGACGGTGCACAGTTCTGGCCGCGTCTTCAACGACTGGATCGAACGCGCGCGCGCGGACGTGGCGCTGCTGACCACCGAGCTTGCAACCGGACCTTACCCCTATGCCGGCATACCCTGGTTCTCGACGGCATTTGGCCGTGACGGGGTGATTTCCGCATTGCAGATGCTGTGGTTGAATCCTGGGCTGGCGCGCGGCGTACTCGCCTTTCTCGCCCAGCATCAGGCGACCGAAACGTCGCCGTTCAGCGATTCGCAGCCCGGCAAGATCATGCACGAGACCCGCAAGGGCGAGATGGCGGCACTGCGGGAGCTCCCGTTCGGCCGCTATTACGGCGGCGTCGATACCACGCCGCTCTATATTCATCTCGCTTGCGCCTATGCGGATCGTACCGGCGACATGGCGTTCGTCGACAGCCTGTGGCCATCGCTCTGTGCAGCGGCCGAATGGACGGAGGAGACAAGCCGCGCGACCGGCTTCGTTACCTACCAGCGCGGCGCCGAGACCGGCCTTGCCAACCAGGGCTGGAAGGACAGTTTCGATTCCGTCTTCCATGCCGATGGCCGCATGCCCAAGGGGCCGATCGCCCTGGTCGAGGTGCAAGGCTACGTCTTTGCCGCGTTCCGTGGGCTGGCGGCGCTCGCCCGCCGCCGCGGCGAGGACGACAAGGCCGATCATTGGGAGGAACGCGCCGAAACCATGCGCGCCGCGGTGGAACGCCATTTCTGGATGGACGATCTCAATTTCTATGCACTGGCGATCGACGGTGCAGGCGAGCTCTGCAAGGTACGGACGTCGAATGCCGGCCATCTTCTCTTTGTCGGGCTGCCCGAGCCGGAACGGGCGCAGATGGTCGCCGATCAGCTGCTCTCCGCGTCGTTCCACTCTGGTTGGGGCGTGAGGACGCTGGCCGACGATGCGATATTCTTCAATCCGATGTCCTACCACAATGGTTCGATCTGGCCGCACGACACCGCCATGTGCGGTGCAGGCCTGGCACGTTATGGCGTGCGCGACAGCGTGGTCCGGCTGATGAGCGGCACGTTCGAATCGGCTGTCCATTTCAACATGCGGCTGCCTGAACTGTTCTGCGGCTTTACCCGGTCGCCGGGCGAAGCGCCCATCGCCTATCCCGTCGCGTGCCTGCCGCAAGCCTGGTCAGCGGGATCGGCCTTCATGCTGATGCAGGCCTGCCTTGGGCTCGAAATCGACGGCTGGAACAGCGAAATCCGGGTCACCCGCCCAAGGCTGCCGATCGGCATCGACACGCTGACATTGCGGCATCTGGGTGTCGGCTCGACAGTGGTCGACCTCACATTCCAGCGTGTCGGCGACCGGGTCGTTGCCTTTCTCGCCGATCGGTATGAGGGGATGGTGCCGCTCATCGTGCGCACTTGATGCCGCCGCGCTGCGGCGCATCGAAAATGACGCGCGCGTTGCAATCGTCCGGAACCGATAGCCTCTTTGTGCGTTGCAAAAATGGGCGGGGTGGGGACGCTGTCGTTGTCATACGGCGGCGAACCAGAAAACAAATAAAAAAACGGCTATCGGCCGGCCGGAGGCGAGATCACATTCCATGTCAGATTATACTGTAAACCTGCTCTGGGTTTTGCTGATTGCAAGTTTTGGCTTTTCCGCTTTTGCCATTCTCCTGTCGATATCCCGCCAGCGCCGCGGTCGCGCAACGGCCGCCGCATACACGCCGAGCGAGGATGTCGCCTCGGAAGCGGCACGCAAGGTGCTGCGCGAGTTCGAAAAGAACGGCCAGTCCGCCGATGCGGCACTGGTCACGTGGTCGCCGGACACGTTGCGCAAGATCCTGGCCGACGACCTGCCGGACGCACAGGTCATCGTGGTGTCCAACCGCGAACCCTACATCCACAACATCAAGGACGACGGGGTCCAACTTTTGGTGCCGGCCAGCGGCCTGGTTTCGGCACTCGAGCCCATCACCCGCGCCTGTGCCGGCACCTGGATCGCCTATGGCGGCGGCACGGCAGACCGCCTCACCGTTGACAAGGACGACCGGGTGCAGGTGCCACCGGGCAATCCGTCCTACACGCTGCGCAGGGTCTGGCTGACGGAGGAGGAATATCAGGGCTATTATCTGGGTTTCGCTAATGAGGGCCTATGGCCGCTTTGCCATATCGCCTTCACCCGCCCCGTGTTTCGCGCCTCGGACTGGGATGCCTACGAGGCCGTCAACCGCAAATTCGCCGATACGGTGGTTGCCGAAGCCCGCAACGAACGGCCGATCGTGCTGGTGCAGGACTATCATTTCGCGCTGCTACCGCGCATGATCCGCCAGCGCCTGCCGGACGCGATAGTCATCACCTTCTGGCATATCCCGTGGCCTAATTCGGAAGTATTCAGCATCTGTCCGTGGCGTGAGCGGATCCTGGAAGGACTGCTCGGCAGTTCGATCATCGGCTTTCATACCCAATTCCATGCCAACAACTTCACCGAAAGTGTCGACCGCTTTCTGGAGAGCCGGATCGAACGGGCAGACGCGGCAATCTCCTATGGTGGGCAGACCACATTGGTCCACGCCTATCCCATTTCCATAGAATGGCCGGCCCAATTGCTGGCAAAACTGCCGTCTGTGGAGGAGTGCCGCGCCAGCGTGCGCGACAGATTCGGCCTGTCTGCGGATACCAAACTATGCGTTGGCGTCGAGCGCCTCGACTACACGAAAGGCATTCTCGATCGCTTCCATGCCTTGGACGAATTGTTCACGAGATATCCCGAATGGATAGGCAAGGTGGTTTTCCTGCAGATCGCCGCGCCGAGCCGGGGGACATTGCCCGCCTACCAGCAACTCCACGACGAATGCCGCCGCTGTGCCGAGGAGCTCAACCGGCGCTATGGCAGCGAGACATACAGCCCTATCCTGATGGTCGCCGAACATCATCGGCAGGAGCAGGTCTACGAGGTCTATCGTGCCGCCGACATCTGTATGGTCACCAGTCTGCATGACGGCATGAACCTTGTCGCCAAGGAATTCGTCGCAGCGCGCGACGACGAACAGGGCGTGCTTTTGCTCAGCACCTTCGCCGGTGCCTCGCGCGAATTGCTGGAAGCACTGATCGTCAACCCCTACGATGCGGCCATGATGAGCGAGGCGCTGTTGCAGGCGCTGACGATGACGCCGGAAGAGCAGCGCGAACGTTTGCGGCCGATGCGCGAGATGGTCCGCGACAACAATGTCTACCGCTGGGCCGGCAGCATGCTGCTGGACGCCGCGCGCCTGCGCAAACGCGGCGATCTCGACAGGGTGACCGGAACCGGCGAGCGCCCGCCATCGAACACCAACAACGTCATCTCGATGTTCGAGCGGGCTCGGAAGGCAGCGTCGTGAAAAGCTTTGAACAACCACCGGCGTTGAACCTGTCGGAAGGGCAATGGGCGCTCTTTCTCGACATCGACGGAACCCTGCTGGAACACGCTGCCCATCCCGACGCGGTGTTCGTCGGCGAGGAATTGCGCAATCTGCTCGAACGCATCGAGCGGCGGCTGGATGGTGCGGTCGCCTTCATCACAGGCCGATCGATTCCCGCCGTGGACAAGCTGTTCCACCCGCTGAAGCTGCGGATTGCCGGACTGTATGGGCTGGAGCACCGGCTGACGCCGAGCGGTCCGATCGATGCCGCCGACGCGCCGGCCGACATCGCCGCCCTTGCGGACGAGATCGAGGCCGAACTGGGCAGCGGCAAGGTCTATGTCGAGCGCAAGGGGCCGGTCCTTGCCGTTCATACAAGAGCAGCACCGCAACTGCTTGCACCCGCAATCCAGCTCGTCGAACAGGCATTGGCCCGGCTTCCGAAGGGTTATCGGGTGCTTCCGGGAAACGCCGGCGTCGAGCTCATGCCTTTGGAAGCCGTCAAAGGTGCTGCCATCCGGCGTTTCATGGACATTCCGCCCTTTGTTGGCCGGCGGCCGATATTCCTCGGAGACGATACATCGGACGAACACGGTTTCGAGGCGATCAATGAAATTGGCGGCATCTCCATCCGCGTGAAGCCGAACGGACCGACGGCCGCAACCTATGTCCTCGACGACGTGACGGGCGCAATAGCCTGGCTCGAGGCCAGTTTCGAGACGTCGGCGGTGGCCTGATCGCGCCGTGGCCCGGTTCAGCTGATCTTCCCGTCCACCATGTGAATGCGGCGATCCATGCGTGCGGCCATGTCGAGGTCATGCGTGACTGCCACGACCGTCTTGCCGCGTTCGCGCACCAGATTCTGCAGGATTGTGAACACCTGCTCCGAGCTCTTGCTGTCGAGGCTCCCCGTCGGCTCGTCTGCCAGGATAGCCACCGACAGCGATGGAGGAGAGTTGATGAGTAGGAAATCGCGCGCTTCGACCGATGCCGTTCTCAAGGAACTGCGCGCCTTCGGCCTCACCTATCCAGGCGCCGAGACAAAGAGTCCGTGGCCTGGTCACGACGATCTCGCGGTGAAAGGCAAGACCTTTGCTTATTTGAGCCTTGAAGGCGAACGGTTCAGCATCTCCCTCAAACTCCCCTACAGCGGCGACGAGGCGAGAAAGCTCCACTATGCGTCGCCGACGGAGTACGGCCTTGGCAAGAGCGGATGGGTGACGTTCGAACCAGCACCGGACGAACTGCCACCGATGGGACAACTGAAGTCATGGCTCGATGAGAGTTATCGCGCACAAGCGCCCAAAAAGCTTGCCGCCCTGATCACGCACAAGGTGGACTCTGGAGCTTAGGTCGAGCGATTGGTGTCACCCCACGAATCGCCGGCGCTAGAAGCTCAACGACGCCACGCCGATAAGCGCGTTTCTCATTGAATGACTTTAAGCCCAAAGCCGGCAAATCGTCTGCTTGCCGGTTCCCCTGCGTCAGGCTTAACCTGCGTGCCATGCGTGGAGGCGCGTGCGGTTGCAAGGGGAGGACATAGCAATGACAATACAAGGCGCATCACCGGACCTGTACAATGAGGATCTCGCTCCGGCGAAGGTTCGAAACTGGGGACCGTTCTCGATCTTCAACGTCTGGACGTCGGACGTCCACAGCCTGTGGGGCTACTATCTCGCTGCCAGCCTGTTCCTGTTCTGCGGCGGCTTCGTCAACTTCATCATCGCCATCGGTATCGGTTCGCTGATCATCTATGCGTTGATGAACATGGTCGGCTATGCCGGCGTGAAGACCGGGGTGCCCTACCCGGTCCTGGCGCGTGCTTCCTTCGGCATCTGGGGCGCCAACATACCGGCGCTGGTGCGCGCCATCGTCGCCTGCTTCTGGTACGGCGCGCAGACGGCGGCCGCCTCCGGGGCGATCGTAGCCCTGCTGATCCGCTCGCAATGGTTCGCCGACTTCAACCAGAGCACCCATTTCCTCGGCCACTCCGGGCTCGAGGTGATCTGCTTCGCCGTCATCTGGGCGCTGCAACTCCTGATCATCCAGAAAGGCATGGAAACGGTGCGCCGCTTCCAGGATTGGGCCGGACCGGCGGTGTGGGTGATGATGCTGATCCTGGCGATCTATCTTTGCATCAAGGCAGGCACCTTCGCGTTCACCAGCGACATCCCGATGGATGTGCTGCTGGAAAAGACAAAGGACGCGGGCGTGCCGGGCACGCCGGGCTCCTGGACCTCGCTGTTTGCGGTGGCCGCGATCTGGGTGACCTATTTCTCCGCGCTCTATCTCAACTTCTGCGATTTCGCGCGCTACGCCCCCGACAAGGCATCGCTGCGCAAGGGCAACATCTGGGGCCTGCCGGTCAATCTTATCCTGTTCTCGCTGGTCGCCGGCGTCACCACGATCGCCGCCTTCGACGTCTATGGCGAGGTGCTGCTGCATCCCGACCAGATTTCGGCGAAATTCGACAGCTGGTTCCTGGCGGCGCTCGCAGCCCTGACCTTTGCGGTGGCGACGCTCGGCATCAATGTGGTGGCGAACTTCGTGTCGCCGGCCTTCGACTTCTCCAATGTCTTTCCACGCCAGATCGACTTCAAGAAGGGCGGCTACATCGCGGCGCTGATCGCGCTGGTGCTCTATCCATTCGCGCCCTGGGAAGGCAGTGCCGCCTCCTTCGTCAACATCATTGGCGCGACGATGGGGCCTATCTTCGGCGTGATGATGGTCGACTATTACCTGATCCGGAAGGGCGAGGTCGACGTCGAGGCGCTCTACAGGGAGAATGGCGAATTCCGCTTTCAGGGCGGCTGGCATGTCAATGCCTTCATCGCCGCCGGTATCGGCGCGGTCTTCTCCTCGATCCTGCCCAATTTCACCAGCCTGCTGCCGTCATGGTGGGGCGTCTATGGCTGGTTCTTCGGCGTGGCAATTGCCGGCGTCATCTACTACGTGCTGCGCACGATGGCACTCGGTGCCGGAGCCAGGATAGCCAAGGCCTGAGCGATTTGGGGCGGCGCGAGCCGCCCCGTTTATTCTGCGACCATCTTGGCCAGGCGGCGCACCGTATTCCAGTTGCGCGAGGTGCCGATGCCCAGGCGTTTGTGACTGACCGCCGCAAGCAGCCGCGAACTCGGCGTCTCGCTGGAAAAGACGATCCAGATGTCGCCGCCGACAATCCGCAGCTTCTCGTCCTTGCCGGCATACGCCTCAAGCGCCGCGGCGGTCTCGGCGGGAACGGGCGCCCGCATCACGCGCACCGCCACCTGGTCCGCGGCCTCAGCCGATTCGGCTGGGAACGGATTGCCGGCCGCCATCCTCAGCCAGCCGTCGGCGCGGCGCACGATGATGTCGACGTGGCGGCCGAAAGTCTTTGCGAACGCCGCCTCCAGCCGCTGCTCCAACGCCGCAAGTTCTGTTTCTTGCGCCTCGAAAACCAGATTGCCGGTCGCCACCAGCGTGCGCGGGTTATTCAGACCCAGGCCTTCGGCCATCGCCTTCAGATCGGACATGACGACCCGCCGCCCCTCGCCCAGGACAATGCTGTAGAGCAGCGCGACGTAAGTTTGCATGGGCGGCTAGTTAGACCAGCCGCGACTGCTCTACCGCCGCCTCGATGAAGCTGGCAAACAGCGGGTGCGGATCGAGCGGCCGGCTTTTCAACTCGGGATGGTACTGCACGCCGATGAACCAGGGGTGGTCGGGATATTCGACCGTTTCCGGCAGCACGCCGTCCGGCGACATGCCGGCAAACACCAGGCCGCAATCCTCGAGCCGCTCCTTGTAGTCGACATTGACCTCGTAGCGGTGGCGATGGCGTTCGGAAATCTGGGTGTCGCCATAGATCTCGGCGATCTTCGATCCCTTGGCGAGGTCGGCCTGGTAGGCACCGAGCCGCATGGTACCACCAAGGTCGCCGGTTTCCCTGCGCTTTTCCAGCATGTTGCCCTTCAGCCATTCGGTCATCAAGCCGACAACCGGCTCCTCGGTTGGACCGAACTCGGTCGATGATGCGTGCTCGACGCCGGCCAGCGAACGCGCCGCCTCGATGCAGGCCATCTGCATGCCGAAGCAGATGCCGAAATACGGCACCTTGCGTTCGCGCGCGAACTTCGCCGCCAGGATCTTGCCCTCCGAGCCGCGCTCGCCAAAACCGCCGGGGACGAGAATGCCATGGACCTTCTCCAGCCACGGCGCCGGGTCTTCCTTCTCGAATATCTCGCTTTCGATCCAGTCGAGCTTGACCTTGACCCGGTTGGCGAGGCCGCCATGCGACAGCGCCTCGATCAGCGATTTGTAGGCGTCCTTGAGGCCGGTATATTTGCCGACGACGGCAATGGTCACTTCGCCTTCCGGATTGTGGATGCGGTTGGACACCGCTTGCCACCGTTCCATGCGCGGCTTCGGCGCCGGATCGATGCCGAAGGCCGCCAGCACTTCCGAATCCAGCCCTTCATTGTGATAGGCCATCGGCACGTCGTAGATATGCGGGACGTCGAGCGCCTGGATGACGGCGCTTTCGCGGACATTGCAGAACAGCGACAGCTTTCTGCGCTCTTCCTTGGGGATCGGCCGGTCGGCGCGGACCAGCAGTATGTCGGGTGCAATGCCGATGCCGCGCAACTCCTTGACCGAATGCTGCGTCGGCTTGGTCTTCAGTTCGCCTGCCGTCGGAATGTAAGGCATCAAGGTCAGGTGGACGTAGACGGCGTTGTTGCGCGGCAGGTCGTTGCCGAGCTGGCGGATCGCCTCCAGGAACGGCATCGCTTCGATGTCGCCGACGGTGCCGCCGATCTCGCACAGCACGAAATCGTAGTCGTCATTGCCGTTGAGGACGAAATTCTTGATCTCGTCGGTGACGTGCGGAATGACCTGCACGGTAGCGCCGAGATAGTCGCCGCGCCGCTCGCGCTCGATGATGTTCTTATAGATGCGGCCGGTGGTGATGTTGTCCTGCTGGTTGGCCGAGCGGCCGGTGAAGCGCTCATAATGGCCAAGATCGAGATCGGTCTCGGCCCCGTCATCGGTCACGAAGACTTCGCCGTGCTGATAGGGCGACATCGTGCCGGGATCGACATTGAGATAGGGATCGAGCTTTTTGATGCGTGCGCGATAGCCCCGCGCCTGCAAGAGAGCCCCAAGGGCCGCTGCAGCAATGCCTTTTCCAAGTGAGGAAACCACGCCGCCTGTGATGAATACATATCGCGCCATGGGAGTCATCGCTTAACGCGGCCGAATTGATTCCGCCAGAGAAAAAACCGCCGCGAAGGCTTTTTCCCAAGAAGGCGCTCTGGTCGTTGGCGTATCAAAACAAAAGGGCCGGCGAGGCCGGCCCTTTTGGCACGATCTGTCAAAGCGTCAGATGATGACGACTTTGGTGCCTACTTTCACCCGGCGGTAAAGGTCCATGACGTGCTCGTTGATCATACGGAAGCAGCCATTGGAGGCGCTGGTTCCGATTGACTGCGGCGCGATGGTGCCGTGAATGCGCAGGTGGGTATCTTTCTTGCCGTCGTAAAGATAGATGGCGCGCGCACCGAGCGGATTGTCGCCGCCGCCGGGCATGCCGTCCTTGTACTGGCCATAGTGCTTGGGTTCGCGCTTTTGCATATCCAGCGTCGGAATCCAGCGCGGCCATTCCTGCTTGTCGCCGACGGCAACCGTACCCTTGAACTGCAGGCCTTCCCGGCCGACCGCGATGGCATAACGGCGGGCGGTTGACGATGATTCGACGAGGTAGAGACGACGGGCGCTGGTATCGATGACGATGGTGCCGGGGTTGTAGCCGGTGAATTCGACCTCCTGCGGCACGAATTCCGGCTTGACCTTGAACTGCCGCTTGGCCTGCTTCCTTTCGAGCGCGGCGTCGAGCGCGCGTGTTTCCGGAAGCAGCGACATCGACGAAGAGGATGTGCCGCCGAACAGTCCCGCGAACAGCCCGACGCTCTGCGGCTTCTGCCCGACCGGTTCGCTGCGCAACTCGCCATTGTTGCCGGTCAGCGCAACGTTCATGGCCTCGGCCGGGATCGGCTCGGCCGACTGGATCGGCGCAATGGGCGTAATCGGTTCGATGATGTTGACGGTCTTCTTCTTGGCCGGCGTGGCGTCAGCCACCTTGGCCGTTGCGAGCGGCTGGCTCTTCTTGGCAAGGAACGCCTGGCGTTCCGCATCGGCTTTGGCTTTCGCCGCCTCGCGCATCGCCAGCTTCCTGGCTTCGAGTGCCTTGGCGCGAGCGGCGTCCTTGTCGGCTGCGATCTTGGCTTCGATCTTGCGGATCTGCGCAAGGTCGTCCGGCGTCGGATCTTTCTTCTTCTTGAGAAGCTTCAATTGCGCTGCATCGCTTTTGGCAGCGACCTTGACGACGTCGGTTGTTGTTGCGGCTTTGTGGGCCGAGTTTGCCGTCGGCATGGCCGCGAAAGCGGGCGCACCTAGGCTGAGCACGGCACAAAGGCCGGCAAAAATGAAGCTGCGAAGCTGCATGGGGAAGATCCGATCGTTCAATGCTTGTTGCCCACGGCGTCGCCCGGCGCCCCCCAAGGACGCCGAGAATGCCGCGTGCAACGTATAATCGATTAGCCGGAAGCGCCTCAAGCGTGAGGCGCAGTCGAATCTTCGTGATCGTGCGGCATTTGCCGCGACTGTGTTCAAACGACAACAGATCGCGGCATAAGTTGCCCTATTACTGGTTGGGGACCTGCGGCGTAGCCGGCGCGGTGGCGCCGTTTGTCGCTGGCGGCGTCGCCGGAGCGGTTGGCGGCGGCGTCGTTGCCGCGCCATTGCCGGACGGCGGGGTCGGCGCCGTGGTGCCCGACGGCGGCGTCGGCGTCGTGGTTCCAGGCAATTGGTTGAGTACGCCCTTGCCTGCTCCGTCCGAGGTCGCCGGCACGCGATCGAGAATGTCGATCGGCTTCTCGCCATAGCGCGCAACGATCGACAGTGTCAGCGAAGTGACGAAGAAAGCGGCAGCCAGGATCGCCGTCGCCCGCGTCAGCGCATTGGCGGCGCCACGCGCGGTCATGAAGCCCGATCCGCCGCCGATGCCGAGGCCGCCGCCTTCGGAGCGCTGCAGCAGCACCACGCCGACAAGCGCGAGCACGACCATGAGGTGGACGACGATCAGTACGGTTTCCATAATTTACCCTGGCAAGGCCTTGTGCGGCCGCTGATTTGGAGGCGGCTCAATACAATGCTTTGACGGCATTTCCAAGCCCGTGGCCGGAATATGGGAAGCAATGCGTCCTTTGCAACGATTTCGACGCCGGCCGTCCGCTCAAATGCAGCAACCAGCCCTTGTATCAAGCGATGTTTCGATAGGCTTCCGCGATGCCGAGGAAGTCCGCCGCCTTTAGGCTGGCGCCGCCGACCAGCGCGCCATCGACATTCCTGACGCCGAGCAACTCGATGGCGTTGGACGGCTTGACCGAGCCGCCGTAGAGAATGCGCATCTTGGCCGCCGTATTGCCGAGCTTCCGTGCCAGTTCTTCGCGGATATGCGCATGTGCCTCGGCGACGTCGGCGGCGGTCGGGGTCAAGCCGGTCCCAATCGCCCATATTGGCTCATAGGCAATGACGGTGTTGGAAGCCGTGGCGTTTGGCGGGACCGAGCCAGCGACCTGGCGCGACAGCACGTCGAGCGTGGCTCCTGCTTCTCGTTCGGCTCTTGTCTCACCAATGCAGATGATGGCCACCAGCCCGGCGCGCCATGCGGCGGAGGCCTTGGCCTGGACCAAGGCATCGTCCTCCTTGCGATCGGCGCGGCATTCGGAATGGCCGACGATGACATGGCTGGCACCTGCATCCTTCAGCATCTCGGCCGAAATGCAGCCGGTATAGGCGCCGCTCTCCTCGGTGTGGCAATCCTCTCCGCCGGCCCGCACCGGCGTGCGCGACAGAATCTCGGCGGCGTGCGCAAGCAAGGTCGCCGGCACGCAGACCACCGCTTCGGTCTCGGCGTCGAGCCCACTCATGAAGCCGTTGCCGATCATCCTGATCTCGTTGAGCGAGGCGCTGGTGCCGTTCATTTTCCAGTTGCCGGCGACGAGCGGGCGGATTCCAGTGGTCATGGGATTTGTTTCTCCGGGCAATTTCCAGCTGGCCCTCACTATCAAAATCAGGCCACAAAGCAATCGACAGTGGGCAGGAAGGGCGCTATTGCGCTTGTTTCAGACTCGGCGCATGCGAAATGCGCAAAAATCGGAAGTACTCATGCTTGGTATGTTGAGAAGCGCGGCGGGGACCTGGGTCGCGAAACTGCTGCTGTCATTGTTGGTGTTGAGCTTCGCCATCTGGGGCATCTCGGGGCGGCTGATGGGCGGTCTTGCCGGCCATGACGCCGTGATTACGGCCGGAGGCACCAAGGTCTCGATCAACGAATACCGCCTCGCCTACGATCGCCAGCTCAGCGTCATGTCGCAGCAATTCGGCCAGCGCATCAGCCGTGAGCAAGCGACGGCGCTCGGCATCGACAACCAGGTGCTGGCGCAACTCGTGTCGGGTGCCGTCCTCGACGAGCAGGCCCGCAAGCTCGGCCTCGGCCTGTCCAAGGACCGGCTCGCCGAACTGACGCGTGAAGACCCGGCGTTCAAAGGGCCTGCCGGAACCTTCGACAGGAGAACCTTCGAGTACCTGCTTCGGCAGGTCGGCATGCGGCCGGAAGACTATTTGAAGAACCGCGCCCAGGTCGCGGTCCGCCAGCAGATCGTCGAGGCGGTTTCGGACGGCCTCAAGGTCCCGGATACATTCTTCAAGGCGGTCGCGCTCTATCGCGGCGAAGATCGCACCATCGACTACCTGACCTTGCCGAAATCGCTGGTCGAACCGATAGAAGCGCCGTCCGACAGCGCGCTTTCGGCCTATTTCGAGGAAAACAAGAAAACCTACGCCGCTCCCGAATACCGTAAGTTCTCCTATGTCAGGCTCGAACCGGAAGACATCATGGATTTGAGCGCGGTGACCGACCAACAGGTCAGCGACGACTACAATAAGAACAAGGCGCGCTACACCACGCCGGAGATGCGCACCATCGAGCAGCTTGTGTTCAAGACACCTGATGCCGCAAAGGCGGCGCTCGATTCGCTCAGGACCGGCGCGACCTTCGACAAGATCGTCGCTGCCGAAGGCAAGACGCCGGCAGACACGCTGCTCGGCACGCTGGCCAAGGACAAGATCGCCGACAAGGCGGTCGCCGATGCTGCCTTCAAACTGAACGTCAATGAGGTCAGCCCGGTCGTACAGGGCGCCTTTGGTCCCGTTCTGCTGCGCGTCACCGACATCAAGCCCGAAGTGGTGAAGCCGCTGGCCGAAGTGTCCGAGCAGATCCGCAAGGACCTGGCACTGGGCGAGGCAAGCCGCATCTTGCTGGACGTGCACGACAATTACGAGGATACGCGCGCCTCGGGCAGTTCGCTCGCCGAGGCTGCCGCCAAATTGAAGCTGAAGGTCGTCACCATCGATGCCATCGACCGCACCGGCCAACGGCCGGATGGAAGCATTGTCAAAGACCTGCCGGAATCGCCGGCACTCATCAAGGCGGTGTTCGAATCCGAACCCGGAACCGACAATGAAGGCCTCACCACCGCCGATAACGGCTTCGTCTTCTACGACGTGAGCGCGATCACGCCTGCCCGCGACCGCACATTGGACGAAGTCCGCCAGAAGGTCGTGGCCGACTGGACCGCGGCGGAGACCACCAAACGGCTCACAGCAAAAGCACAGGAGCTCGAGAAGCGTCTCAAGGCTGGCGTCACGCTCGAGGTGATCGCCGGTGAGCTCAAGCTCGAAAAGCAGACCAAGCGCGGCGTCAAGCGCGATGCGGACGACGTCGATTTCGGCAAGGAAGGCGCCGCCGCGATGTTCGGCGTCGGCGAAGGCGGCACCGGGTTGATCCCCTCACCTACGGGCGACGGACAGATCCTGTTCAAGGTTGCCGAGGTGTTCGAGCCTGCCGGGGCCGATGCCAGCTCAGTGCCCCAGGACGCACAGAAGTCCTTCACCTCGGGCATGTCCGACGACCTGCTCGACCAGTTGGTCGCGCAGTTGCAGACGCAATATGACGTCCGCATCGATCAGGCGGCCGTAACCCAAGCCTTGGCCAGATGAGCGCGCTGAAGATCCACATCGCCAAGGTCGCCGCCGGCAGCGCTCTTTCCTTCGAGGAGGCGCGCGAGGCCTTCGACATCATCATGTCCGGCGATGCTACCCCCGGCCAGATCGGCGGCTTCCTGATGGCATTGCGCGTGCGCGGTGAGACCGTCAGCGAGATCGCCGGCGCCGTCGCCACCATGCGCGCCAAGATGCTGCGTGTCGAAGCTCCCGAGGGTGCCATCGACATTGTCGGCACCGGCGGCGACAATTCGCACAGCGTCAATATTTCGACCGCATCCGCTTTCGTCATCGCCGGCAGCGGCGTGCCCGTCGCCAAGCACGGCAATCGCGGACTGTCCTCGCTGACCGGCGCCGCCGATGTGCTGATCGCATTGGGCGTCAAGATCGACATCCCTCCGGAGACGATCGGCCGCTGCATCCACGAGGCCGGCGTTGGCTTCATGTTCGCGCCGGCGCATCACCCGGCGATGAAGCATGTCGGCCCGACCCGGGTCGAGCTCGGAACCCGCACCATCTTCAACCTGCTGGGGCCGCTTTCCAATCCGGCGAGTGTCAGACGGCAGATGGTCGGCGTGTTCCTGCCCGAATGGATCATGCCGGTGGCAGAAACGTTGAAGGAACTTGGTGCCGACCATGCCTGGATCGTCCATGGCGACGGCTATGACGAGATCACCACCACCGGCGAGACACTTGTCGCCGAATTGGCCGGCGGCGAGATCCGCAGCTTTACGCTGACCCCGGAAGCCGTCGGACTGAAGCGGCACACCAAGGACGAGTTGCGCGGCGGCGACGCCGCCCACAACGCCCAGGCACTGCGCGACATGCTGGGCGGCGCCGCCGGCGCCTTTCGCGATACGGTGCTGATGAATGCCGGCGCCGGGCTGGTGGTGGCCGGCACAGCGACGACCCTCGCCGACGGCATGGTAACGGCGGCGCAGGCCATCGACAGCGGCCGCGCGCTGAAAGTGCTCGACAGGCTGATCGAGATTTCGAACGGTTAAAAACCATGTCCGACATCCTGCGCAAGATCGAGGCTTACAAGCGCGACGAGATCACGGCGGCCAAGGCGCGCGTGCCGCTGGCTGAGATCAAGGCACGGGCGACGGATGCCGACGCGCCGCGCGGCTTTCTTTCCGCCCTTGAAGCAAAGCGCAAATCCGGCAGGTTCGCGCTGATTGCCGAAATCAAGAAGGCTAGCCCATCCAAAGGCCTGATCCGCGCCGATTTCGATCCGCCGGCGCTGGCCAGGGCCTATGCGAAGGGCGGTGCCGCCTGCCTTTCGGTGCTGACCGACGCACCCTCCTTCCAAGGCGCGCCCGAATTCCTCACCACTGCGCGCGCTGCCGTCGAGCTGCCTGCCCTGCGCAAGGATTTCCTGTTCGACCCCTATCAGGTCTACGAGGCCAGGGCATGGGGCGCCGATGCCATCCTGATCATCATGGCCAGCGTCGACGACGCGTTGGCAAGAGAACTCGAAGCGACAGCGTTCGGGCTCGGCATGGACGCGCTAGTCGAAGTGCATGACGAGGCTGAAATGGAACGCGCCCTGCAGCTGTCGTCGCGACTGATCGGTATCAACAACCGCAATCTCCGGACCTTCGAAACCAGCCTGCAGACCTCGGAGCGGCTGGCAGCGATGGTGCCGGCCGACCGCCATCTGGTCAGCGAGAGCGGTATCTTTTCGCACGACGATTGCCGCCGGCTGGAGCAGAGCGGAATTGCGACTTTCCTGGTCGGCGAGAGCCTGATGCGCCAGCAGGACGTGGCCGCGGCAACGCGCCTGCTGTTGACGGGCAAGGCGCCGGCAGAGGCCGTTTGAGGATGGCGGCCACCCTCACCCATCTTGGCGCGCAGGGCGAAGCCAACATGGTCGATGTCGGCGACAAGGCTGTGACGGTGCGCACGGCAGTCGCAGAAGGCTTTGTCGCGATGCGGCCCGAGACGCTGGACATGATCCTCGCCGGCGACGCCAAGAAGGGCGACGTGCTGGGCACCGCGCGCATTGCCGGCATCATGGCGGCCAAGAAGACGCATGAACTGATCCCGCTTTGCCATCCGCTGCTGCTGACCAGGATATCTGTCGATATCGAGGCGGACGCCGCGCTGCCCGGCCTGAAGGTGACAGCATTGACCCGCGTCACCGGCAAGACCGGCGTTGAGATGGAGGCTCTGAGTGCCGTCTCGGTCGCTTGCCTGACCATCTACGACATGGCCAAGGCGGTCGACCGCGCCATGGTCATCTCCGGCATAAGGCTGGTTGAAAAGACCGGCGGCAAATCCGGCGACTACAAGATCACCGGAGACGGGGCCACCGAGGCAGGCCGATAATGGCGCTGGTCCCAGTTGCCGAGGCGCTCGAGCGCCTGCTGGACGGCGCAGCAGCGCTGCCGGGCGAACGCGTCGCACTGCTGGATGCCGCCGACCGCGTGCTGGCGGAGCCGGTTGTGGCGCTCCGCACCCAGCCGCCGTTCAACGCCTCCGCCATGGACGGCTATGCCGTGCGGGCGGCCGATATCGCGTCCGTACCGGCAAGGCTTTCGGTGGTCGGCATGGCGCCGGCCGGACGCGGCTTTGCCGGAACGGTGCAGCAGCGGCAGGCCGTGCGCATCTTTACCGGCGCGCCGCTTCCCGAAGGCGCCGACACTATCGTCATCCAGGAGAACGTCCGCGATCTCGGTGGCGGCAGCGTCGAAGTGACGGAACGGACGGTGCAGGGGCGCAACATCCGCCGCCTCGGGCTCGATTTCGCCAAGGGCGATGTCCTGCTGCCCAAAGGCCGCCTGCTCGACCCGGCGGCCTTGTCGCTGGCGGCATCGGCCAATCACCCCGAGGTGCGCGTGGTCAAACGGCCGCTGGTCGCCATCATCGCCACCGGCGACGAATTACTGCCGCCGGGCAGCGATCTTGGCCCCGACCAGATCATCTCCTCCAACGCCTATGGTGTCGCCGCTGCCGCACAATCGGTCGGTGCACGCGCGCTCGACCTTGGCATCGCGCCGGACCGCAGGGAGGCGATCGCTGCGCTGGTTGAAAAGGCCGTGAAGGCTGGCGCGAACGTCATCGTCACGCTGGGCGGTGCCTCGGTCGGTGACCACGACTTCGTCCATGAGGTGCTGACCGGGCAAGGCATGACGCTCGATTTCTGGAAGATCGCCATGCGGCCGGGCAAGCCACTGATGTTCGGGCGGCTGGGAGACATTCGCTGCATCGGCCTGCCCGGCAATCCGGTGGCAAGCCTGGTCTGCACTCAGCTCTTCCTGAAGCCGCTGCTGGCGCGGCTCGGCGGCCGCGCCTTTCAGCAGGATATACGTCGGGCACGGCTCGGTGCCGCCATGCCGGCCAACGATCTCAGGCAAGATTATCTGCGGGCTGTTGTCATAGATGACGCCGGTACGCTCGTGGCGACGCCGTTCGGCATCCAGGACTCCTCGATGCTGAAAATGCTGGCCGATGCCGACGGGCTGATCGTTCGCGCGCCGTTCGCGCCTGCCGCGGCGGCGGGCTCCCCCTGCGACGTACTGATGCTACGCTGAACCTGCCTCACTCCGAAATCAAGGTCCGGGTCAGCGGATGGTCTGGATCGGCCAAACCGTCGATGATGTTGAAATGATGCCGGTCAGGCTCGACCACCGAGCTGGTCGCGGTACCCAGGCCGATCCAGATGTTGGCCAGCAACGCGCTCTGACGCAGGAATTCGGCGCGCTCGCCGCCGCCGGCCCAGCAGGTCAGGCGGGCCTTGTCCATCGGGCGCAGCAGCACCGGACTTTCGGCCTGCGCCTCGGCCTCATCGATCGCCAGCGTCTCGTTCATGCCGGTGCGCATGATCGGGCGCAAATCGTGCACCCCCGAGATCGACACCACATGACGAACGCGCCGGACGACTTCGGGCGCCAGCGGCGTCGTCGCCGTGACCATCCGGCTAACAAGATGGCCGCCGGCCGAGTGCCCGGTCAGCATCAGCGGCCCTGCAACGATCGCCGCCGCCTTGCCGATCGCCGCGCCGACTTCCTTGACGATGCCGCCGATGCGTATCTGCGGACAGAGCGTGTAGGACGGCATCGCCACCGCATAGCCGCGATCAACAGGGCCAGCGGCAAGATGCGACCAGAAATTCTTGTCGAATTCCATCCAGTAGCCGCCATGAACGAACACCACGAGTCCCTTGGGCTTGATGGCCGGCAGGAAAAGATCGAGCCGGTTGCGTGGGTTGTCGCCATAGGCCATGTCGAGCCGCGCCCTGCCCTCGGTCGAAAGCACGTCGCGGAAAACCCGCGCGGGCTCGATCCAGGCCGCCGGCCAGCGATCGCTGCCGGCTATGTTGGCGCCGTTGGCATAGGCGTTGTCCCAATCGGCAATGTGACGTTCGAACACCCTGCGCCCTCCCTGGCATGGCCTTGCAACGTAGCCGTGAGCATCGCGCGGCGCGTCGTCGCCAGCCTCACGATTCCAGCTCTTGCATCAATCTCAAGTGACAGCTGCTTTGATGGCGAAGCGCGCATCCTTCCACGCACCGGTGTGCAGGATGTCCTCAAGCACTTTGACGGCCTGCCAGACATCGGCATAGCCGATATAGAGCGGGGTGAAGCCGAAGCGCATGGTCGATGGCGCGCGAAAATCGCCGATCACGCCACGTTCGATCAGCGCGCGCATGACCTGGTAGCCATGCTCATGCATGAATGAAATCTGGCTGCCGCGTTTTTCCCCATCGCGCGTGCTTTCGAGCGTGAGCCCGTACGTGCCGCACTTTGCCTCGACAAGCTCGATGAACAGATCCGCCAGCGCGATGCTCTTCTTGCGCACCGCCGTCATGTCGACATCGTTCCAGATGTCGAGCGCGCCCTTCAGCGTGCGCATCGACAAGACCGGCTGCGTGCCGCACAGAAACCGGCGGATGCCGGTGCCGGCCGCATAGCCTGGCTCGAAGGCGAAGGGCCGTGCATGGCCCCACCAGCCGGTGAGCGGCTGCTGGATGTCGGAAAGATGCCGCTCAGCCGCATAGATGAAGGCAGGCGCGCCCGGGCCGCCATTCAGATATTTGTAGGTGCAGCCAACGGCAAAATCGGCGTTTGCCTTGTCGAGTTCGACTGGCATCGCGCCGGCGGTGTGGCAGAGATCCCAGACGATCATCGCCCCGGCTTCCTGAGCCCTGCGCGTCAGCGCCGGCATGTCGCGCAGTTCGCCCGACTTATAGTTGACGTGGTTGACCAGCACCACAGCGGTGCGTTCGTCGATCAGCTCTTCGATGGTCGGCGCGTCGACTCCCGAGAGGCGCAGCAGCGTATCTTTTCGCGTCGAAACCACACCCTCAGCCATGTAGAGGTCCGTCGGAAAACTATCGCCCTCGGCGACGATGACCTGCCGCTCCGGTCGCATGGCCATGGCGGCGTGCAGCAGCTTGTAGATGTTGACCGATGTCGTGTCGCAGACCACCGTCTGGCCGGCCGCGGCACCGATCAGGCGCCCGAGCTGGTCGCCAAGTTCAAGCGGCATGTTGAACCAGCCGGCGGTGTTCCATGCGCGGATGAGATCATACGACCATTCTTCGGTCGCGGCCTTGTGCAGTTCATCGAAAGCGGCACGTGAAGCAGCTCCTAGCGAATTGCCGTCGAGATAGATCACTCCTTGCGGCAACACAAAGCGGTCGCGCATCGCGCGCAGCGGATCCGCGGCATCCATCGCCTTTATGGCCACGAGATCGGGAATTCCTGTCATGATTTGTCTGCTCCCCCAAGATCCAACGCAACGTCGGACACGCATCGACTGTTCTTCCATTACTTGGTTGCGCGCAGCAAGGCTCCACCGGCGAGAAGCAGCCTGACCAGGCGGTGGAAACCGGGACTTAACCCGAGGTTGGCGTTTTGAGTTCGTTTCGTTCACGGTGCATTGACCAAACCGCACAGTCGATACGGGTTCAATTCCGTGCCTTTTGCCGACCGACGGCCGATGCCAGTGCCGCCTTCTAGGAGGCCAGAAGGGCGCAAACGAAAGCAGAATCAAGGCGATGAGGCTCGCGGCGGTGAAAATGCGGTACGCCGGTAGGGGACGTCGTTTGTTTCCCGAGCCTTAACGCATTCATTAAACTTTAAACAGTTGCGGAACACAACTGGAACAGATAGTGTTTGTTCTGGGTTTGTTTTTCTGATTCTGTTGGGGGTCGCTATGCTGACACGCAAACAACACGAACTGCTTATGTTCATCCACGAAAGGTTGAAGGAAAGCGGTATCCCGCCTTCATTCGACGAGATGAAGGAAGCGCTCGACCTGGCTTCCAAATCCGGAATCCACCGGCTGATTACGGCGCTGGAGGAGCGCGGCTTCATTCGCCGTTTGCCCAACCGGGCCCGTGCGCTGGAGGTGCTACGCCTGCCTGACTCGATCGCCCCCGGCCTCAATGCGGCACGCAAGTTCTCGCCGAGTGTCATCCAGGGCAGTCTTGGGCAAGGCGCCCCTCGGCAAGGCAAGCCGACATCGTCGCGCGTGCCCGCAGCCGGAAATGACGACGATGTCGTCGCCGCCGTTTCGATCCCGGTGATGGGCCGCATCGCTGCCGGTGTGCCGATCGACGCCATCCAGCACCAGACGCATTCGATTTCGGTGCCGCCGGATATGATCATGGGCGGCGAGCATTATGCGCTGGAGGTCAAAGGCGATTCGATGATCGAGGCCGGCATTTTCGACGGCGACACGGTGATCATCCGCAATGCCGATACGGCGAGCCCCGGTGAGATCGTGGTGGCACTGGTCGACGAGGAGGAAGCGACGCTGAAGCGGTTCCGCCGCAAGGGCGCCTCGATCGCCCTGGAAGCCGCCAATCCGGCCTACGAGACGCGCATCTTCGGACCAGACAGGGTCAAGGTGCAGGGCAAGCTCGTCGGACTGATCCGCCGCTACTGAGCTCCGCCCTTGGCGCCGGCTTTGGGGTTGTCGGCCCGGCGGTATGGCGGCAGGCCCCGTGCCGCGCGTGAAAATTTCCGCTGCACGTGCCAGGGCCGGTATGATTTTTCGACGGCGAAGCGGATCTCGGCGCGTGTTGCCGCTTGTGGATCGAAATAGACGGCGGCACTTCCCGCGCGCGCCAGTTGCCGTTTGGTGACGACGAGGACCAGCCGGTCGTAGTAGCAGGGGTTATGGGCGGTGGCGTCGTCGATGACGATCAAGCTGGCAAAGGCGCAGGCTGGCCGCGCAGTATCGCGGTCCTTGGCTTGCGCGATGATCGCGCCGGATGGATGCCTGGCAAGGCAGAGGCCGTCCGTGCAAATGAACGGCATGCCCGGCGGTAGGTCGGCCGGATCGGCAATGTCGAATTGCGGGTCGTTCTTTCCAGGTGTTTCCGGCGCGACGATAGCCTCTGATGTGAGCGCGCGTTTCCAGTTGTCGATGGTGAACTCATTCGGGCGTGCCCGGTTGACCGCGAGTTCACCGCTGCCGATCGGCAGCGCGACCAGCCGTGCGTCCTCCGAGACCAATACGTCGGGTATGCGTGTCTGCGTTGCCGTCAGCAAGCCGGCGAGCGCAAAAGGAAGTGCCGCCAGCCGCAACCACGTCGTCGCCATGCTGGCAATGACGAGGGCGATCGTCACCAGAAGGACGGATCTCAGCGAAATCAGCCCGACCGCATCGATCGGAGAGCGCTCCGAGATCCACCCGGACAGGGCGATCATCGCCGTCAGCCCCTTGCCCATGACATAGAGAAAAGGGCCATCCGCACCGAACGGCATCGCCAGCGCGCTGAGAACGGCGAAGGGCATGACGACCAGTGACACGATGGGCATGATGGCCAGATTGGCGAACAGGCTGAGCGGCGCCACGCGCTGGAAATGCCATATGGCGAAAAGCGCCGTGGCGCTCCCTGCAATGATCGAGGTCATCGCCAGACCGCACATGCCCAGCAGGACCTTTCGAGTGGCAAAGCGTAGCGGCGACTGCCGCGGCGGCGGCGTGGTGGCCCTGCCGGCGCGGTAATCGGACCAGCCTGCATAGGCGCCGACAAGGGCCGCCGTCGCGGCGAAGGACATCTGGAAACTCGGACCGACCACCTCGTGCGGCGACACCAGGATGACCGCGATGGCCGAGATCGCCAGGTTGCGCATGGTGAGCGCGGCCCGGTCGAACAGCACGGCGATAAGCATCACCGCCAGCATGATGAAGCTGCGTTCGGCCGCCACGACAATGCCGGAAAAGACGAGGTAGGCCGCAATCGAAAAAAGCGCGGCGGCCGCGGCATATTTCTTGACCGGCCGTCGCGATGAGAAATCGGGAAACAGCGCGAAGGCACCCCGCAGCAGCGCCATGATGGTGCCGGCGACCAACGCCATATGCAGCCCCGAGATGGAGATGATGTGGTAGATGCCGGTGCGCCGCATCGCTTCGTTGATCTCCTCGGGAATGCCGGCGCGCACGCCGACGATCAGCGCAGCAGCAATCTCGCCCTCGGCACCGCCGATGCGGCTGCGGATATGGTCGGCGATGGATTCACGCGCGTCTTCGATCGCGGAAGAAAGCTGCGCGGCAAGCGGCATGCTGTCCGACGACACGATTTTCGGATTGCCGAGAAAAAAGCCGCTGCCGCCGATACCGGCGAAATAGCTGTCGAAGGAGAAATCATAGCTGTCGGGCCGCACCGGGCCGGTCGGCGGCAGCAGCCGCACATAGCCGGTGATCTCGGAACCGGCGGTCAGCTCAGCCGGTATCTTCATCGCCGAAACGCGGACCCGTTCCGGCATGTAGCGCAGTGTCGGCCTGGCGGTTGAGATCACATCGATTGTCAGCCTGATGCGGCCGCTCGCCATGGGCTCGTACGATACGACGCGACCCGTCAGCCGCGTCGAGATTTCGGAGCCGAGCATATGCGTTCCGACACGCCATGTTTCGAACTTGGCGGCAAGTACGCCAAGCGCGCAGAGCAGCGCCACCATGAAGCACAGGCGCGTCCTGGGCCATGACCGCGAGACGACGGCACAAAGGGTCGCGAGGAGCGCGATTGCGATCGGCTGTGGAAAGGCCGGCTCCACCGACAGCCCGAAATAAACGACCACCCCGCATGCGAGGAACACCGGCACCAGCAGGAAGGCGATGCCGCGGTCGAGTTCCAGACCGGCCGCTGTGGTTACGCTGTTGCGGATACGGGACGGTGACGGGAGGCGGAAACGCCTGCGCAGGCGTACGATAGGCTCGCCCGCGGGCACGAGAACCGTTGCTGGGTCGCTGGCCGGCAGCGACGGAGCATCGAAGCGCGGAGCAGGTAGCAATGCCGGTGCCGGCAGGACAGGCGGGGGAGCGGCAAACAGCAAGCGTTCGCTGACGTCGCTGCCAACGTCCTCGCCCTCGCCCGCACCACGGCCTCGCACAGCCATCGGGTCTGCCCCTTGCGCCCTCGACCTCCTATGCTACATGAACGCGCAACGCGCGAAAGTCCGCAAACCCACTTCCTTCGCCCGCCTGAGAGTTCCATGCCCGATAAGGTCGTCACCCGTTTTGCCCCCTCGCCCACCGGCTATCTGCACATTGGCGGCGCGCGCACGGCGCTGTTCAACTGGCTGTACGCCAAGCACACGGGCGGCACGATGCTGCTGCGTATAGAGGATACCGACCGTGAGCGGTCGACGGATGCGGCGACGGCAGCCATTCTCGACGGGCTTTCCTGGCTCGGACTCACCTGGGACGGCGCGCCTGTCTCGCAGTTCGAGCGCGCGCCGCGCCATCGCGAGGTGGCCGAGGAGCTGGTGCGCGTGGGCAAGGCCTATTACTGCTACGCGACGCCGGCGGAGCTGGAGGCGATGCGCGAGGCAGCGCGAGCCAAGGGGCTTCCGCCCCGCTATGATGGGCGCTGGCGCGACCGCGACCCGTCGGAGGCGCCGCCCGGCGCCAAGGGGGCGATCCGCATCAAGGCGCCGACAGACGGCGAGACGGTGGTGCATGACCGCGTCCAGGGCGACGTGCGCTTTCCCAACAAGGATCTCGACGATTTCATTATTCTGCGCTCGGACGGCAATCCCACCTACATGCATGCCGTCGTCGTCGACGATCACGACATGGGCATCACCCACATCATCCGCGGCGACGATCATTTGACCAACGCCGCACGCCAGACCGTAATCTATCACGCCATGGGCTGGGAGGTGCCGTCGATGTCGCATATCCCGTTGATCCACGGTGCCGACGGCGCCAAGCTGTCGAAGCGGCACGGTGCGCTTGGCGTCGAAGCCTATCGCGCCATGGGCTACCTGCCCGAGGCGCTGCTCAACTATCTGGCGAGGCTTGGCTGGAGCCACGGCGACGATGAGATCATGTCGATCGCCGACATGATTACATGGTTCGACATTGGCGACGTCAACAAGGGCGCCGCCCGTTTCGACTTCGCCAAGCTCGAGGCGCTTAACGGCGTGCATATGCGCCGGATGAACGACGCGGCGCTGCTCGACATCTTCATCGCCACTCTGCCCTATCTAGAAGGCGGCCCGGCAATCGCCGCTCGCCTCGACGACAGACGCAGGGCGCAACTGCTTGCCGCGTTGCCGGGCCTGAAGGAGCGCGCCAAAACGCTGGTCGAACTTGTTGAAGGGGCTGCATTCCTTTTCGTCGAACGGCCGCTGCCGGTCGACGAGAAGGCGGCGGCGCTGCTCAGCGGTGAGGCGCGCGCGATCCTGCGGGGCGCTCATGCGGCACTAGCCACGGTTTCGGAGTGGTCTGCCGCCTCAGCCGAAGCCGCGATCCGCGACTATGCGCAGGCCGCCGGCCATAAACTCGGCGCCGTGGCCCAACCTTTGCGCGCCGCGCTCACCGGCAAAAGTACCTCGCCAGGTGTCTTTGATGTGCTTGCCGTGCTTGGCCGCGAGGAAAGCCTGGCGCGGATCGCTGATCAAATCGATTAGCAAACTGGCCCAAGAAGATTGGCATTGAAAGGTGTGTTTCGCAGTGCAACATTGGGTCTTGGCCTAATCTGCCGCGCAGATTCAATTGCGGGCGCAAATGTGCGTATTCCGATGCTTTTGACGTGTTGGGTTCAGATATTTTGCCTTTGCCGGCCTGAGGAAACAAAAAGGAGTTTGCTATGACCGAACCTGCGACAAAAATGGAATTTGGCGGCAAAACCCAGGCATCGACGGCCAAGCTGGAACTCGGCGGCAAAACCCATGAATTCAAGATACGAAGTGGTTCGGTAGGACCTGACGTCATCGATATCGGTTCGCTCTACAACACCGCCGGCGTCTTTACCTACGATCCCGGTTTTACGTCGACGGCGAGCTGCGAATCGGAAATCACCTTCATCGATGGCGATGCCGGCATTCTTTTGCACCGCGGCTACCCGATCGACCAATTGGCCGAGCACGGCGACTTCCTCGAAGTCTGCTATCTCTTGCTCTATGGTGAACTCCCGACCAAGGCGCAGAAGGACGATTTCGACTACCGGGTGACGCGCCACACTATGGTGCATGAGCAGATGTCGCGCTTTTTCACCGGCTTCCGCCGTGATGCGCATCCGATGGCGGTGATGTGCGGCGTGGTCGGCGCGCTGTCGGCCTTCTATCACGATTCCACCGATATCTCGGACCCCTATCAACGCATGGTCGCGTCAATGCGGCTGATCGCCAAGATGCCGACGATCGCGGCGATGGCCTATAAATACCACATCGGCCAGCCATTCATTTACCCGAAGAACGAGCTGAATTTCGCAGCCAATTTCCTGCATATGTGCTTCGCCGTGCCTTGCGAGGAATACAAGATCAATCCGGTGCTGGCCCGCGCGATGGAGCGCATCTTCATCCTGCACGCCGATCACGAACAGAACGCCTCGACTTCGACCGTCCGCCTGGCCGGCTCGTCGGGCGCCAATCCTTTTGCCTGTATCGCTGCCGGCATCGCCTGCCTGTGGGGTCCCGCACATGGCGGCGCCAACGAGGCAGCCCTGAACATGCTGGGCGAGATCGGTCATGTCGATCACATCCCGGAATTCATTGCGCGCGCCAAGGATAAGAACGATCCGTTCCGATTGATGGGATTTGGCCACCGCGTTTACAAGAATTACGATCCGCGCGCCAAGATCATGCAGAAGACCGCGCACGAGGTCCTGGGCGAGCTCGGCATCAAGGACGATCCACTGCTCGACATCGCCATGGAGCTGGAAAGGATCGCACTGACCGATTCCTATTTCATCGAGAAGAAGCTCTATCCGAACGTCGATTTCTATTCCGGCATCACGCTGAAGGCGCTGGGCTTTCCCACCACCATGTTCACCGTGCTGTTCGCGGTCGCCCGCACCGTCGGCTGGATCGCGCAGTGGAAGGAGATGATCGAGGACCCGCACCAGAAGATCGGTCGCCCGCGCCAGCTCTATACCGGCGCGCCGGAACGGGACTACGTACCAATCGCGAAGCGGTGAATGGTGAATGGTGAATGGTGAATGGTGAATGGTGAATGGTGAATGGGAGTAGCGAAGCGTCGCTCCCTGTCCATAGAAACCGCTATTCACAATTCACAATTCATAATTCACTCACTTCCTCACCATCCCCATCACCACACCCGCGGCAATCTCGCCTGACGGCTTGGCGGTTGCCATACGCCCGGCAATGTCGGCAAAACCGTGCTTCTGCCAGGTGCGGTAGGCGGTATCGGAGCACAGCGCTTCCAACTGCCGCGCCAGATAATGCGGCCGCACATATTGATTGTAGTGTTCCGGCACAACCGGCCGGTCGGCAATGAGATTGGGCAAGGCTGCGCTCCATACTTTGATCAGCGGCTGCGCCATGCGCATGACCGGATCGAGCCGGTAGCAGGAGATCATCGGCACACTCGCCAGTGCCAGTTCCAGCGATACCGTCCCCGACGCGATCAGCGCCGCATCGGCCTTGCCGAAGGCCTGCCATTTGCGTTCGGCATCAAGTATGATCTCCGGCTTCTCGTCCCAGCTCGCGACCGAGGTCCTGACCAGGTCGGCGACGTGCGGCACCGTCGGCAACAGCAGGCGCAAGTGGTGCCCGCGCGCCCGCAGGATCGACACCGTCTCGCCGAACGGCCCGACCATGCGTCGCACCTCACCACGACGCGAACCTGGCAGTACAAGCAACGTTTTGACGTGATCTGCGGACAGGTCACGCGGCTGCGCCTGCGCCCTTGCGGCACTGATTATGCCCGGATCGTGTGCAAGGCGATGCCCGACATAGGTGCCGGGCGGCCCGCCCAGGCGAGCGAGTTCCTTCACCTCGAACGGCAGGATGCAAAGAATGTGATCGACATATGGCTTCATCGCCGCCGCCCTGCCCGGCCGCCACGCCCACACGCTCGGGCAGACATAGTGGACGATCGGGATAGTCGGATCGGCGGCACGCACCTTCTTGGCGACGCGCAGCGAGAAATCCGGACTGTCGATGGTGATAAGGCAATCGGGCTTTTCACCGGCTATCGCGTTTGCCGTCTGGCCGATCCGCCGCATCAGGCGCGGCAGGTCGCGCAGGATGGCGCTAAGCCCCATCAGTGCGATCTCGCTGCCGTCGAACAATGGCGCCAGGCCAAGCGCCTGCAAATGGCGGCCGCCGATGCCGACAAGCCGAACTTCGCGCCCGGTCATGCGCTTGAGCGCCTGCACAAGGTCGGCGCCAAGCAGGTCGCCGGACTCCTCGCCGGCGACGACGGCTATCTTCAACGGCCGCTCATTCGCCATGCGCCGGCTCCGCAGCAGGCAGGCCGATCACGAACAGGCCGAGCGCATTGGCACGTCCGATGGTGGCGGGACCTTCGAGCACTAGGGAGCGACCGGCTTCGACGGCAATGCCGGCCAGTCCGGCGGCATGCGCCGCCTCGACGGTCAGCGGGCCGATGGAGGGTAGATCGGCACGCAGTTCCTGACCGGGCTTGGCGCATTTGACCAGAACACCGCGGCTCCCGCCGGCCAGCCTGCCGTGCCCGCGCAACTCCCTTGTCCGCTCGAGCAGCCCGTCGGTGCCTTCGACGCCTTCCAACGCAATGGCGCGGCTGCCGACCGCAACAGCCGCTTGGCCGATATCCAGCGCGCCGATGGCTTTTGCCGCCGCGTACGCCGCCTCGATGTCGCGCCAGTCGGATTTGCGTGGCGCCGTCTTGGTCAGCAGGCCTTCGGCGGCGACCAGCTCCGGCACGATCTCGTGAGCACCGACGACCTTGATGCCGCTGCGCTCGATCCTGCGCACGAACAGTTTCAGCACCGTATCGTCCCCCCGGGTTACACCGACGAAGAGGCTGGGTAGCCACGCGAGCAGGCCCAAATTGAGGCGCATGGCGCTCAGCCTGGGGCGGCGCGTGATATGACCCGCGGTTACGAGATGCGTGACGTGGTGCCGCTTAAGGATCGGCAGCAGCGAGCCGACGTCTTCCAGCCTCAAGGTTGCCTGCTCATAGGGCTCGAAATCGGCTATGCGATCGACCTCGCCGGCCGCCATCACGACGAAGGGCAATTTGCCTTGCCGGGCGAGCGCTCGGGCAATTTCGACCGGGAGACTGCCGCCGCCGGCGATGATGCCGACCTTGGCATCTGGCGCGAGATCAAGGCCTTTTCCGGCAGCCTCAATCTTCGTCATCTGCCCTCAGTCTTCATCATCGGTGTCGTCGCCGTCGCTACCCTTGAGGGACGGCACGGCGTAGTGCCGCTTGCCGCGACCGGCGATGAAGTCGACGATCTTCATGGCAGTCGGCGACGAGGCGAATTCCGCCTTGGCAAATTCGATGTTTTCGCCGACGGTCCGGGAGCGATCGAAGATCGTCTTGTAGGCTTTGCGCAGCAAGTGGATCTCCGAACGCGGCAGGCCGGCGCGCTTCAGGCCAATGATGTTGAGGCCGCGAAGGCTGGCACGGTTGCCAACGGCGATGGCATAAGGAATGACGTCGCCGACGATCGCCGAGCAACCGCCGAGAAAGGCGTTATCGCCGATGCGGACAAACTGATGAACTGCGGTAAGGCCGCCGATGTAGACATTGTCACCGACTTCGCAATGCCCGCCTAACGTCGCTTGATTGGCGAAGGTGGCGTTCTTGCCGACCACGCAGTCATGGGCAATATGGGCATAGGCAAGGAAATTGCCGTTGTCGCCGATCGTCGTCTCGCCGCGGCTGGAATCGGTGCCGACATGCATGGTGACGCCTTCGCGGATCGTGCAGTTCTCGCCGATCACCAGCGTGGTACGGCCGCCCTTGTGCTTGGTGTTCTGCGGCGGCCCGCCCAGTATCGCCATCGGATAGACCTTGGTCGATGCACCGATGGTGGTCGCGCCAATCACCGAGACATGGCTGACCAGTTCGACGCGGTCGCCGATCACGGCGTCGGGGCCGACGTGGCAGAAGGGCCCGATGCGGGCGCCTTCGCCGATTTGGGCGCCTGCCTCGATGACCGAGGATGGATGGATGACTGTCTGGATTTTCATTAGCATTCGTTTGTCAGCCGCTTGCGACCATCATCGCCGAGATCTCGGCTTCCGCCGCCTTGGCGCCATCGACGAGGGCCTCGCAAGCGAATTTGAGAAGATTGCCGCGTTTCTTGATTTTCTTCACATGAATTTTCAGCTGGTCGCCTGGAACGACCGGCTTCCGGAACTTGGCATTGTCGATGGTCAGGAAATAAACCAGCGACGGCTTTTCCGTACCAAGGCTGCGGATGCAGATGGCGCCGGCCGTCTGCGCCATCGCCTCGATGATCAGCACGCCGGGCATGACCGGCTGGTCGGGGAAATGACCTTGGAAATGCGGCTCGTTTATGGTGACGTTCTTGATGCCGACGGCGGATTCGTCGCCATCTATGTCGACAATACGGTCGATCATCAAGAACGGATAGCGGTGCGGCAGGAGCTTCATCAGCCGCATTATGTCAACCGCTTCGAGCGTCGCCGCTGCGATGTCAGCCATTTCCCCCCTCACCCTGTTTGCGCGTCCGTGCAAGTCTGCGCAAGGCCGCTATCTCGCGCATGGCTTCCGCCATCGGCTGCGCCGGATATCCTCCCCAAATCTCACCGGCAGGCACATTGCTCATAAACCCGCTTCTTGCCGCAAGCTTGGCCCCGGACCCGATGGTCAAATGATCCGCAAGGCCGACACCGCCACCCATGGTGACGTTGTCGCCTACCGTCACGGAACCGGAAATACCCGAAAGCCCGGCTATAATGCAATTGCGGCCGATGCGAACGTTGTGCGCGATCTGCACCAGATTGTCGATCTTGGTGCCCTGGCCGATGATCGTGTCGGACATGGCGCCGCGATCGACGGTCGTATTCGACCCGATCTCGACGTCGTCCTGGATGATGACACGGCCGATCTGCGGAACCCGCTCCGGACCCTTGGCGCCGGCCACGAAACCGAAGCCATCCTGGCCGATCCTGGCACCGCCATGGATGATGACGCGATTGCCAATCAACGCATATTGCACGCTGGCACCTGGACCGACATAGCCGTCGCGGCCAATCTGCGAGGACGGACCGATGACCGCATGCGGGGCAATGACGGTCCCGCTGCCGATGGCAGCGCGCGGTCCGATGATCGCACCCGCTTCGATGATCGCACCGGCCTCGACATGGGCGGTCGCATCGATATGGGCGTGCGCCGAGATACCGGTTTCGCCGGTCATCGGTCCAGGCGTTGCAGCCGCCGGAAAAAGCAGACGCCCGACCATTGCGAAGGCCTGCTGCGGGCGCGGATGCACCAGCACCGCGATGCCCGCCGGCGCCTTGCCGGCAAATTCGGCAGGGCAGAGAACCGCCGCCGCCCGCAGTGACTGCATCAGGGCGAAATTGCGCCTGCCATCGACGAAGACAAGGGCGTTCTCGCCGCCTTCGTTGGCGGGCGCCAGAGCCTCGATCGATACATCGGAGAGACCGGAATCAACAAGCATCGAGCCGGTCAGATTCGCGACTTCGCCGGCCGTATACCGGCGTGAGGGCGCGAAGAACACCGGATCGGTCATTCCAGAAGCAATATCCAGCTAGCGCATGACCCCGAAATCGGAAATCGACCCTCGGAAAGGATCATGCGCAAATCAAAATGCTACAACGTCCTTTGCGCGTCCGATAGGACGCGCTGCGCTGTAGTGTCGGATCACTGCCATCCGGATCCAAACGAGCCGGAAGCATCATTGCCCGCACATCAGAAGCGGGTCGATATGCCGAAGTTGAATTCCTGCACGTCGTCGGTCTTTTCCTTCTTGACCGGGATCGCATAGTCGATGCGGATCGGGCCGAAAGGCGATGCCCACATCAGGCCGACACCAACCGAGGCGCGCCATTCCATACCGGTAGTCGACGTGTCGACAAGGCCACTAGCGAGCTTGCTGCCATAGAGCGTCGCCGCATCGGCGAACACAGCGCCACGCAAGCCGAAGCTTTCCGGGATGACCGGCAGCGGGAACTGGGCTTCCGCCGAGGCATTGAAGTAGGTGGTGCCGCCGAGGTGATCACCGCTGGGGCCAGATGCCACCGGGCCGATGCCGCCATATTCGAAACCGCGGATCATGCGGTCGCTGCTCTGGAAATGGTCAAAGACACGCAGATCGCCGTTGCCATAGCCTTGGACATGGCCGGCGCCGCCCGAAATGAGGCCCACCAGGTCCAATTGTTCGGACAGCGTCTGATAAATGCTGCCGCGGGCCGTGACCTTTATGAATTTGGCGTCGCCGCCGAGACCGGCTACTTCCGTGCCGACATTGGCATAGAGGCCGTCATGCGGGTTCTTCATGTCGTCGATGGTGTTGTAGACCAGGCCGAGGCTGACCGACGATTTGAGCCACGGGCTCTCTTCAACGCCGTTTACAATCGCTTGCGAGACGTTGCAACCGGCGCTTGGGTCACAGCCCTCGTCGAACTCGTACTTCTCTTGCGCAATATTATAAGCCAGCTGCGTCGAGATATTGTCTGTGATCGGCAGGCCGAAGCGAACGGTCGCGCCTGTCGTGTCGCTGTCGTAATGGTCGTAGTTTCGGCTCTGCTTGTAGATGTCGAAGCCGGCCGCGATCCGGCGGCCGAGGAAATAGGGTTCGGTGAAAGAGAAGCTGTAGTCGCGCGAGTTCTTGCCACCGCCCGCCGCCACCTTGATGAATTGGCCGCGACCGAGGAAGTTGCGCTCACTGACGGAACCTTCGACGGACGGACCTGACGTTTCACCGCCGCTCGAATAACCGGCGCCGACCGTGAACTCACCGGTCGATTTCTCGACCACATCCACCACCAGCACAACCTGGTCCGGCTCAGAACCCGGAACGGTGGAAATTTCGACTTTTTCAAAATAATCGAGCGCTTCCAGCCGCCTCTTCGCGCGCTGGATGAGGACCTGATTGAAAGCATCGCCTTCGCTGACATCGAACTCGCGGCGAATGACGTAGTCGCGCGTCCGATCGTTGCCGCGAATCTCGATGCGCTCGATATAGGCCTTGGTACCCTGGTCGACCGTATAGACGACCGAGATCGTGTGGTTCTCGAAGTTGCGGTCGCCGCGCGGCGTCACCTGGGCGAAGGCATAGCCGGATCCAGCGACCTTTTCGGTCAAGGCGATGATCGTGTCCTCGACGTTCTTGGCGTTGTAGACATCGCCCTTGTGGGTCTCGACCACCGATTCAAGTGACTTGGCGTCGACCTCGGGGATCGTGCTTTCGACGCTGACATCCCCGAACGTATAACGCTCGCCCTCCTGCACCGTGATGGTGACGGTGTATTTGTTGGTGGTGTCGTCGAGTTCGCCGACAGCCGAGACGACCTGGAAGTCGGCATAGCCGTGATTATAATAGAAGCGGCGCAGCAGCTCCTGGTCGGCGCGCAGCTTGTCCTCGTCATAGACGTCGTCGCGCAGCACGAACGACAGGAAGGACGAACGCTTGGTGGAGATGATGTCCGACAGCCGGCGGCTCGAATAGGCGCTGTTGCCGACGAAATTGATCGCTGCGATCTGGGTGCGGCCGCCTTCGTTGATGTTGAAGACCACGTTTACCCGGTTGTCGCCGAGATCCATGATCTGGGTGGTCACGGCGGCATCGTCGCGGCCGATACGCCGGTATGCGGCCTTGACCGCCTCGACATCGGCATCGAGCTGCTGTTGCGAGAAGGTGCCGCGCGGCTTCAATTGCACCGCGGCCTCAAGCGCGTTGTCCTTGAGCTTCTTGTTGCCCTGGAACAGCACCTGGTTGACGACCTGGTATTCGGACACCTTGATGACCAGCGTCGATCCGACCTGGTTGATCTGCACATCCGAAAACAGCCCGGTGCCAAACAGCGCCTTGACCGCATCGTCGATATCCGAACTGGAAAACGCCTTGCCGGGCTTGATCGTCACGTAATTGCGGATGGTGTCCGCGTCGACACGCTGATTGCCGGTGACTTCGACTCTGGAGACGACAGCCGCCTCGGCGGCCGATGTGGCAACGAACTGCACTGCGAGCGCGCCTGGTACAACCAGAGCGGCGGACATAGCCACCGCGGACGCGGCGCTCAGAAACTTGGATGCTGCCTTCATCGGGCTTTTGTACCTTTTCTCGAAGTCCCCACGGCGAGAAAACCGGACGTGCGGTAATTTCCCCTACCGTATTAACCGGATTTTCCCTACACGCAAGGCTTCTGGTTAATTTGTATTTACTTAACCCTGCGGCGTGGCTTTCGCGTCACGCATATCCCCACGCATGGTAAACGGCGTCTCAACATTGCTCGTGCCGAAGCCAAATTCCTTCATGATTTCAGCACCCAAACAGATCGTTCCAGAAAACAAAGCCCATGAACCCGAGCACCAATATGAGGCCGCTTCGGTAAGCCATTTCCATCATGCGTTCGGACACCGGCCGCCGGATGACAGCCTCCACGCCGTAGAACAGAAGATGCCCTCCGTCGAGGGGGGGAATCGGCAAAAGGTTGAGAATCCCTATCCCGACTGACAGGAATGCAACAAGCTGCACGAGCCATTCAAAGCCGAGCTTTGCCGCCTGACCCGACATCTTGGCGATCTTGATGGGGCCGCCCAGCTGGCACTTGTCCTCGCGACCGACAACGAAACGTTGCAGGAACTGGCCGGTACGCTGGATGACGTGTCCGGTTTCCTGGACCGCTGCCCCGATCGCCCCGGCCGGACTATAGGTGATCAGCCGCGGCTGGCCGAGTTCCTTGTTGTTGACGACGCCGATCACGGCCACCTGGACCTTGTTGCCCAGTGCGTCTTGTTGTTCCATCAACCGCGGCGTTGCCGTGACGGTGATTTCCTTGCCGGCGCGTAGCATGACGAAGGTGATGCTGTCGCCGGCGCGGCCAGAGACCAGACGCTGGACGTCGGCGAAGGTCTCGACCTTGCTGCCGTCGACGCTGACGAATCGGTCGCCGGGCATGATGCCGGCCGCGGCGGCCGGACTGCCGACAGTGACCTCAGCCACCATCGGCTCCAGCACGGGCCGGCCATGGACGGAAAACAGCACGGCAAAGACGGCGATCGTCAGCAGGAAGTTGAACAGCGGCCCCGCCACGACGGTCGCCGCCCGCTTCCAGATCGGCTGCGTGTGGAAGGCGACCTTGCGTTCCTCGTCGCTCAGCGCCTCGATCTCCTCGGAGCTGGGCTGGCTCGACGTCGCGTTCATGTCGCCGACGAACTTGACGTAGCCCCCGAGCGGTATGGCGCAAAGCTTCCAGCGCGTGCCGCGGCTATCGTTGAAGCCGATGATCTCTGGGCCGAAACCGATCGAAAAGGCTTTTGCGCCGATACCGCACCAGCGCCCGACGAGGTAATGGCCCATTTCGTGGACAAAAACGACCACGGTCAGCACGAACAGGAAAGGCACCAGCGTGCCGAGGACAAAGCCCTCTGTGCTGAAAACCGCGTTAAAAATCTCGTTCAATTCATGCCCTCAAATTCATCCACGGCACAGATCACGCCGCGACTGTGACATCAATCCAGGCGAATCCATGGCGCAGCCTGCGCCGGCCCACCGACGATGCCGTTCAAACCGGAAACAGCCCCTGTGCCGGATGGTCGGCGGTCGCGGAAATCCAGCCGATGACGTATAGGGCGAAAGCCGCCGCGACAAGCCCATCTACCCGATCCATGATGCCGCCATGGCCGGGTATCAGCGTGCCGGAATCTTTACGGCCGTGGCGTCGCTTGACCCATGATTCGAACAGGTCGCCGGCCTGCGCGACAATCGAAAGCACCAGTGCGACCACGCCAAGCACGACGAGGTTGCCCGTTCCGGCTACGGCGGCCAGAAGCAGCCCGGCCACTACGCCGCCGACCAACCCACCGAGCGCCCCGCTCCGCGTCTTGCCCGGCGAGATCGACGGCGCCAGCCTTGGACCACCGATGGAGCGGCCGACGAAATAGGCAAAGATATCGGTCGCCCAAACCACGGCGAATAGGAACAGAATGGCCAGCAGCCCTGAATGGTCGCCGTCACGCAGGAAGGCCAGCGACAAGCCGGACACGGCCGCATAGGCAAGGCCGGATGCTTCCCACGGTCCTGCCCTGCGCATGGAAGAAGCGACGGCAGTGACAGCAACCAGAGCCGCGACGAGCGGCAGCAGCAAAGACGCAGGCAGGCCGGCGACGAGGGCACCAATAAAGACCACGATCAGCGCCTCGGGCAGAAAGCCGAGACCTGCCGTAGCACCAGCACCTGCCGGGGCAACGGGGCGGCTCATCCGCGTCCACTCGTAGAAGATGACCGCCGCCATGGCAGCGCAAAGCAACCGGAAGGACAGTCCGCCGAGCCAGGTCAGGGCAAGCGTGACGATGGCAAGCACGACGGCCGAAATGACCCGGAGTTGGAGGTTGCTCATTCCTCAGCCTGAGGCGACATCTTGGGCGGCAAGTCCGCCGAAGCGGCGCTCGCGGCCGGCGAAATCGCGCAGTGCATCGGACAGGTGCTCGCGACTGAAGTCGGGCCAGTAGCAAGGCAGGAAAACGAGTTCGCTATAGGCTGCCTGCCATAACAGAAAGTTGGACAGCCGAAGCTCGCCGCTGGTGCGGATGACCAGTTCCGGGTCCGGAATGCCCTCTGTATCGAGCGAGCTGGCAAAGGAATCGGCCGTGATCGCCTCGCTCTCGATCTCACCGCGCGCCACCGCCGCTGCGAGCTTGCGCGCGGTGCGCACGATCTCGTCGCGCCCGCCGTAATTGAAGGCAATGACCAGTGTCAGCGCCTCGTTGCTGAGAGTGAGCGTTTCGGCTTCCTCGAGCAGCCCCCTTATGTCGGGCTGCAGCCCCGCCCTGTCACCGATGACCCTGATCCGCACCCCACTCTGGTGCAGCTCGGCGAGGTCACGTCGGATGAAAAGCTTAAGCAGGCCCATGAGGTCGCTGACTTCGGATTTCGGCCGTGACCAGTTTTCCGACGAAAAAGCGTAGACGGTCAGGAAGGAGATGCCGAGGCCGGGTGCGGCGCGCACTGTCTTGCGCAGCGCCTCGACGCCGGCGCGGTGACCGGCCAGCCGCGGTAAGCCGCGCGCCTTGGCCCAGCGTCCGTTTCCGTCCATGATGATCGCGACATGCGCGGGCGTTGCCATATTCTCGCTTCCGGGCCAGGCGTGGCCAGACCCTAGACCTGCATGATTTCCGCTTCCTTGTCGGAAAGCAGGTGGTCGATGGTGCTGATTGTCTCGTCGGTCAGTTTCTGAACCTGGTCGGCCCGTTTGCGATGGTCGTCCTCACTGATGTCGCCGTCCTTTTCCGCCTTTTTCAGAAAGTCCATGCCGTCCCGGCGAACGTGGCGTGCGGCGACGCGGGCATTCTCGGCATAACCGTGCGAGATCTTGACCAGCTCCTTGCGGCGCTGTTCGTTGAGCTCGGGCAGCGGAATCCTGAGATTGGTACCGTCGACGATAGGATTGAAGCCGAGATTGGCTTCACGGATGGCGCGGTCGACTGCGCTGACCATCGACTTGTCCCAGACCGAAACCGAAATCATGCGCGGTTCCGGCACCGACACTGTTGCCACCTGGTTGATCGGCATGGTGGTGCCATAGGCCTGCACCTGGACGGCATCGAGCAGGTTGCTCGACGCGCGGCCGGTGCGCAGCGAAGCCAGATCATGCTTGAACGCGGCGATCGCCCCGTCCATGCGCCGTTTGAGATCGTCGTACTCGCCACTCATCATCGTCTCCTCGACCCGTTAACCCGGGTTCACTGCTTAGGCCCTGTTCGAGCCTCATCCGCAACCGGTCCCTTTCGGGTTCATGGTCCGGTCAATCGTCTGCGACAACCGTGCAACGGCCGCCGCCCCTCAGGATATCGCCGAAGCCACCCTTCTCGTGGATCGAATAGACGATTATCGGAATGTTGTTTTCGCGCGCAAGTGCAATCGCCGCCGTATCCATGATCGAAAGCCCGCGTTTGATGACTTCGTCATGGCTGATCCGCTCGAAACGTGTCGCATGCGGGTCCTTCTTGGGATCAGCCGAATAGACACCATCGACCTGGGTGCCCTTGAACAGAGCATCGGCGCCGATCTCGGCGGCGCGAAGGGCTGCAGCCGAATCGGTGGTGAAGAACGGATTGCCGGTGCCGCCGGCGAAGATGACGACCTTGCCCTGGTTCATGTAGGCGGTCGCCTGACGCTGCGAAAAACTTTCGCAAAGCTCGGGCATGGCGATCGCCGACAGCACCACGGCGTCGACGCCGATCTTGTTGAGCGAGGTGCGCAGCGCCAGCGAATTGATAACCGTGGCAAGCATGCCCATATGGTCGCCGGTGACGCGGTCTCCGCCTTTTGACGCAACCGCGACGCCACGGAAGATGTTGCCGCCGCCTATGACGACACCGACTTCGATGCCCAATGCGCGGGCCTCGGCGATGTCGGCGGCGATGCGGTCGACCACCGATACGTCGATGCCGAAATGCTGCTCGCCCATCAACGCTTCGCCCGACGCTTTCAGCAAGACACGTCGGTAGAGGGGCTTCACCGTCATCTGGTCCTCGTCATCGTGCGTGTGACGCGTTTCGGTGCGCCCCGAAACACTGGGCGTTCCGATACACGAAGGGCGCCGCTAGGCCCCCCGGCGCCCGAGCCGGAAGTTGAGATCGTGGACCTGGATAGCCGTCAGCTCACGCCGGCAAAAGTGCCTCGCATGAGCAGATCCGGCAGATAGCTTGCCGGCTTACCGCCAACCGCCTGCCCACCGGTCAGGCCGCCTTGTATTTCAGGGCCGAAGAACGAATACGGAAAGGGCGTGACCGGCCGGCTCACCGCATCGAGCCGTGCCCGAAGATCTTCGGGAATGTCGAAATCAAGCGCGCCGAGATTGTCCTTGAGCTGGTCAAGCCTGGTGGCGCCGACGATGACGGACGCAATGCCTGGCCTGTTGGCCGTCCAGTTCAGGGCGACCTGGGCCATGCTGCGGCCGAGCTGGCCGGCAACCCTCTCCAGTTCGGCGACGATTTGCCAGTTGCGATCGGTGAATTTCTGGAAACCGGGATTGGTCGAACCACGCATTGTCTCCAGCCGGCCACCATCCTCGACGACTGTATCGAAACGGTATTTTCCGCTGAGCAGGCCGCTGGCCAATGGACTCCAGACCATGATTCCGGCGCCATAGCGCGTGCCGAACGGTACGAACTCGTGCTCGATGTTGCGCTCGGCCAGCGAATATTCGAGCTGAAGCGCCGAAACCGGTTCATAGCCGCGATGCTCGGCGACGGCCTGCGCCCGGCTTGCGTACCAGGCCGGCACGTCGGACAGACCGACATGCCGGATCTTTCCGGCGCGCACCAGATCGTCCAGCGTCCGCATCACCTCCTCCGGCGGCGTCAGCCTGTCCCAGGTATGGAGGATGTAGAGATCGATGTAGTCGGTGCCGAGCCGCTTCAGCGAACCGTCTATCGCCCGCAGGATGTTCTTGCGGCCGTTGCCCCCGGCGTTCGGGTTGCCCGGTTCGGCGTTGTAGGTGAATTTGGTACTGATCACCGACTTGTCGCGCAGCCCACGCTCGGCGATGAATTCGCCGAGCCAGGTTTCGGCCGTGCCACCGGTATAGAGATCGGCGGTATCGAAGAAATTGCCACCGGCTTCGACATAGGCATCAACCAAGGCGCGCGCGGTTTCCTTCTCCGCGCCCCAGCCCCATTCCGTGCCGAACGTCATGGTGCCGAGCGCCAGGCGGGTGACACGCAGCCCGCTGTTGCCGAGCGTGTAGTAGGACATGGTCATGGATTTCTCCTGCAGTTTGAAAAGCGGGATTGAGGTCTTGCCTGGGATACGCAGTCAGGCCTTGGCCAGCGCACCGACCACCACCTGGAAGCGGCGCGGATCGAAATAATCGTGGTAGGCGCTGATCAGACCGCTCTTGAAGTGGAAAATCGCGATATTGCTGTTGGTGTATTCAGTGCCGCCGATCAGCACCGCGCGGTTCTTGTACTCAACGACGATCGCGTCCGAATCCGCTGCCGGATAGATGGCTGTCAGCTGCGAATCGAAGGATTCGAAATTACCGAAGAGGCCTCGGAAGGCCGCCAGGATCGCGGCCTTACCATCGATGCTGTTTCCAAATCCTGCCGGTGGGTAGAAGACAAGTATACGGCCATCTTCAGCCCAAAGGTCGCCCCATGCCTCAATGTCGTTGCGGTGCATCAGATCAAAGAATTTACGCACGGTCTCGAGATTACGGGTTCGTTCGGAATCGAGGTCGGTCATTAGACGTCTCCTTGGCTGCTCGGCGATTGCCGTGTGATGCAGCCAAAGATGCGCCCTCCTTTCCCCACCGATAAGATTGCATTATCCGAATGGACTATGCGATATCATGCATGAATGGACCGCGATCTGCTTAGCCACCTACCTATAATCGTTGCCGTCGCGCGACGTGGCGGCTTCGCGCCGGCAGCCGCCGAGCTCGGCATGAGCCCGTCAGCGGTCAGCCATGCGGTTCGGCTGGTAGAGGAGCGAATCGGCCAGCCGTTGTTTGCCCGCACCACGCGCAGCGTCTCGCTGACCGAGGCTGGCACCGCGCTTGTCGCTGCGGCGGAGCCGGCGCTGGAAGACATTGCCGACCGGATCGAACGTATCCGCTCTGTCAAAGGCCGGGCAAGCGGACTGCTCAGGATCAACGCGCCGCGTTTGGCGCTGCCTCTGGCGCTGATGCCCATCCTGACGGCGATGGCGGAACGTTACCCTGACGTGACGGTGGAGATCGTCACCGACGAACGTCTGAGCGATATCGTCGGCGAGGGTTTCGACGCCGGCATCCGGCTGGGCGAGATGATCGCCGAGGATATGGTGACGGTGCGACTGACAGGGCCTTTCCGCAGCATCATCGTTGCCTCGCCGGCCTATGTCGGCGGGCGCGGGCGGCCATGGGCGTTGGCCGATCTCGCCGCGCACAACTGCATCGGCTATCGGCTGTTGCGATCACGTGCGCTCTATCACTGGGATCTATCCGATCAGGGCAAGGATATCAGCGTCGAGACACGCGGCAGCGTGGTCGTCAGCGATCCGCTGTCGGCAAGGGAAATGGCGCTTGCCGGCATCGGCCTCGCCTATCTGTTCGAGCCGCTTGTCAAGCCTGACATCGAGGCAGGCCGGCTGGTCGAAGTCCTTGGCGAGGCATCGATCGAGGAACCGGGACTGTTCCTCTATTTCCCGCGCCGCGCCGCGATGGCCCCGAAGCTCCGCGCCTTCATCGACACCGTGCAAGAAATCGGCCGGGCATCCTCGCGGATACCCGGCCGAAAAAAGCCTTTCAAACGAATAGTTACTTCTTGACCGCTGCCGCGACTTCCGCCGCGAAATCGGTCTCTTCCTTCTCGATACCCTCACCGAGCGCGAAGCGCAGATAGGCAGCGATTTTGGCTGGCGCGCCTATTTCGCTCTCGGCATCCTTCAGCGCCTTCTCGACGGTAATGTCGGGATTGAGCACGAAAGCCTGCTTGAGCAGCACGACCTCTTCATAGAACTTGCGCAAACGGCCTTCGACCATCTTCTCGATGATCGCTTCCGGCTTGCCGGACTGGCGCGCCTGGTCGGCGAAGATCGCCTTCTCGCGTTCTACTGCGGCCGGATCGAGCTCTTCGGTGGTCAGGGCCATCGGATTGGTGGCAGCGACATGCATGGCAACCTGACGGGCGAAGGCGTTGGCGGCATGCGCGTTGCCTGTCGTCTCGATGGCCACCAGCACGCCGAGCTTGCCAAGGCCGTCGGCGACCGCATTGTGAACGTAGGTTGCGACAGCGCCGTGCTCGACGGTGAGCTTGGCCGAGCGGCGGAAGCCCAGATTCTCGCCGATGGTGCCGACAGCGTCCTTGATGGTCTCGGCGACCGACTTGCCCGAGCCCGGATAGGGAGCGGCGGCAACGGCCTCGGTCTTGCCGCCATAGGCAAGCGCGACCTTCGCGACATTGGCGACGATCTCCTGGAACGCAGCATTGCGGGCAACGAAGTCCGTCTCGGAATTGACCTCGACGATCGCTGCCTCGCGGACGCCGGAATCTACGCCGATCAGGCCTTCGGCAGCGGTACGGCCAGCCTTCTTGTCGGCCTTGGAAATGCCCTTCTTGCGCAGCCAGTCGATGGCTTCTTCCATATTGCCGTTGGTCTCGTTCAACGCCGCCTTGCAGTCCATCATGCCCGCGCCGGTCAAGTCGCGGAGTTCTTTGACCTGTGCAGCCGAAATGCTCATTGTCGCCTCTTTGTCTAAATGCACTGACGCACCATCGATTTTCGATGATGCGCCTGGTGCTGGTAGCGCTTACCGCGCCAACATATTGGAAAGATGAAGGCCGCAGCCGGCCTTCGCTACTATGCTTCCGGGGTCTGGGCTGCCGGGCTCTCGGCGGCCGGGGTCTGATCGAGCGCCGGCTCGACCGGAGCCTCGACCGATGCGCCGATATCGACACCGAGCGCGCCCTGCTGACGGGCGATGCCGTCGATAGCTGCCTTCGCGATCAAATCGCAATACAGCTGGATGGCGCGGGCCGCGTCGTCATTGCCGGGGATCGGGAAGTCGATCTTGTCCGGGTCGCAGTTGGAATCGATGATGGCAACGACCGGGATGCCGAGACGCTTGGCCTCGAGAATGGCGATCGCTTCCTTGTTGGTGTCGATCACGAACATCAAATCGGGCGTCGAACCCATATCCTTGATGCCGCCCAGCGCCTTGTCGAGCTTCTCACGCTCGCGGTCGAGGTTGAGGCGCTCTTTCTTGGTCAGGCCCTGAGCCTCGCCGGCCAGCATTTCGTCGAGCTTGCGCAGGCGCTGGATGGAATTCGAGATCGTCTTCCAGTTGGTCAGCATGCCGCCGAGCCAGCGCGAGTTGACATAGTACTGGGCCGAGCGCTGCGCGGCATCGGCGACGATGTCGGAGGCCTGGCGCTTGGTGCCGACGAACAGCACGCGGCCGCCCTTGGCAACAGTGTCGGAAACCTGCTTCAGCGCCTGGTGCAGCAAAGGCACCGTCTGCGAGAGGTCGATGATGTGTATGTTGTTGCGGGCGCCGTAGATATAGGGCGCCATTTTCGGGTTCCAGCGGTGGGTCTGGTGGCCGAAGTGAATGCCAGCTTCCAATAGCTGGCGCATGCTGAAATCAGGCAGAGCCATTCTTATTTCCTTTCCGGTTAGCCTCCACGGACACAGGCATTTTTGGACTTTGTCCTCGAACGCCACCGGAGGTTTCAGCCGGATTTCTCCCGGGCAGACACCAAAGTCCGTGTGTGGAATGAGCGCGCATATAGAGGGGAAGCGCGACAAACGCAAGCGTTGTGGCATCTTGTGGTTCAGCGCGCGGCGATCAGCGCACCAGTGTCATCCCCGCATCTTCCCCTTCGGCACCCGCACACGCCGGAAAACGGCGACGATCTCCTCGCGGCTGCACTCGATGGCGCCTAACCGCACTGCGCGGTCGCGCTCGAACCCGGTTATGTCATAGTGCGGTGCCGATGTCTTCGGCGGTCCTTGGTAGGACGCGCGCTTGATGCCGAGCTGCCCGGCAAAGCGATGCAGCTCGTCGGTGTCGTCTGCCAGCAGATGACACCAGCGGTGGCCGACCCATTTCCAGATCGCCGCATCGACATAGACCGCCACAGGCTTGCCGCACTCCTTCATCTTGCGCCGACCAACACACCGCTAACGATGATAGAAGGGATTGGCATAGAAAATGAAGCCGCCGCCAGCCTCGAGTTGCGTCATCGTCTTGGTGACGGTCTCCTGCATCCGGTCGTGCAGTTCGGCGAGTGCCTCCTCGACGGAGCCTTGATAGGCGTGCAAGCCTAGCGGCTCCGGTACCCGGACATAGGCGCGGCGTGGGCCTGCCGGCTGCGGCACGAAACGGTTGATCGTATCGCGCAGCGTACCCTTGCAATAATCGTTGCGGATCCGCTTCAAATGTTCGGCGATCTCCTCCTGCGTGATGCGCGGGTTGGCTGAAGCCCACCGCCCGACACGCTGCAGGCGCTGGATTGTATCCGCCAGCATTCGGACCTGCTTCTGGCTTCCGCTGCCATCCGTGTTTTCCCGCAGCCAGCGCCGCGAACGGCGCAAAAGGTCGGCATTGTCGAGCGTGCCGGCGTCGACCGAGACAAGTTCGGCAAGGCGACGGCCGAGTTCGGTCAGCAGGTCCTTTTGACGTGCGTCATACGAAGCCCGCTCATCGGACCGCAGGCCATATGCAGCCTCATCGCGCGACAGCAACGTCGCATAGATATGATGGATGCGCTCCGGCAGCGAATCGGCGGCACGGCGTTCGATCTTCAGGCTGTGCTCGACATAGGCGCATTCCTTTGCCAGCGCTGCCTCGACATTCCCCGTGAAAGCAAGCTTCCAGATCACGGGCGCGATCCAAACCTTGAAATCCGGATCCGTCAGGCGGCCGCGCTTCAACGCCTCGAACCCCATTTCGACCGCGCCCGGCAGCAGCGGGGCAATGATGTTGGCATGCCAGCCGACACCGCCTTCGGGATGCAGGAGCACGCCGTGCCCCTTCAGCGCCCAGGCCACCGAATGTTCCTTGGCGGCCGCGCTGTTGCCCGGGATTTGCGCGATCAGATTGTTGGCCAACCAGAATTTCTGCATCAGCCGGCCAAGCCCGTTGACGACGCCGTGCGTGGCCCAGGATGCCGCCAGCGGGCTTACCCGCGAGACGACCTCCTTGTCGATCATCCAGTCGGTAAAGAATTCGGGATGGTTGGGCGTGATGAACGTCGCCTTGCCCGCGCCGCAACAAGCCTTCAGCCTTTGCCGGTCATCCTCTGGAAAATCGATGTGGCGGACATTGGCGACGCCGCGCAAACCGGCCAGACGGTTGAATGGCAACAGGTCGCGAAAGCCTGGAATGCCGTGCAGCATGACAATCCGGTTGACCAATGTCATAGCGTTGATCAGCATCGCATTGGGCCGCGGCGCCACAAAAACGTCGATCCTGCTCAACCTGCTCCCCCGCGGCGCATACCGTCATAAGACGTTGATAGGCAATTGCGGCATGCTCAAGTCGATGCGACTTGCCCCGCAAGATTAAGCGCTACTATCCCGGATAGCGGCCGGCGGCTTGCCGTTCACTCGAGCTTATTTAGACGGGCAGGTCTTAGGCTGATCGAACAGTGACAGATTGACCAATTTGCCGGTCATCGAGAACTCGCCATAGTCCATGACGAGATCGCGCGTGATGCCGTTCTTGTGCAGCTTGAAGCTGATCCGGTATTCCGGCACCTCCTCGCCGCCTTTGTCGGCATCATCGAAATAGGCGATGTCGACCGGCCAGTATTTGTCGGTGGCGAGCTTGGCCAGCGCCGGCGCTTCCGGATCGGCATTGTCGGCATCGGCTTGCTTGCCGACGACGACGGTGGTGGTCACCACCTTGTTGGCGTCCTCAGAGCCGTCGAACAGGTTGGTTTCGTAGAAACGCTCGCCCTTTTCCGCCTTGCCGATCATTTCGACCATTTGCTGGGTCGGGAACTGGGTCGGCGCGAGTTCCAGGCTGTTCTTCTCGGGCTTGTCGATATCGACCTTGAGACCGTTGGCTTCCTTCGTTGCGGTACCCTTGACCTCCTTGTCGAGGTTCTGGTCGACAAAGGATTTGTTCACGAAGGAGAAGGTCTTGCCCTCGGCATCCTCGAAGGTGGTCATCTGCTGGTCGGTCAGCCTTGTGTTGTCGCTGGTTACGATCTGGGTCACCAAACGGAACTTTACCGTATAGCCCTCGCAAGGCGAGCCGTTGAACTCGTAGACCATGCGGCCGGTGATGCCGGTAATGCCGGAACGGTCTGAAGCCTTGTCGAGTGAAATGTCGTAAACAGCACGATGCGCCTGCAGCGCAGGCACCGCAAAAGCGGGAGCCGCCCAGGAAGCCGCTGTCAAGAGAACGGCGTTGAATGCGAGGCGCGTTGCGCGCATGGGGTGCTCCGATCATCGCGGCTAGTGGCAAGCCGCATGGAAAGATGGTCCAGCTTAAAAAAAGTCGTGGCGGAAGCGAGGCAAAAATAGCAATTTCGGCCCGGCCTGCGCGGCACCTTCAAGCAATAGGGAAATAGCATGAGCGAAACAATCGAAAAGCGGCTAAGCGATCTCGGCGTGACGCTGCCGGCCGCCGCCGCGCCCGCCGCCAATTACGTGCCCTATTGCCGGACCGGCAATCTGCTGTTCACCGCCGGGCAGTTGCCGCTCAAGGAGGGCAAGCTCCAGGCGAGCGGACTGCTTGGCCGCGATGTCGACACCGCGACCGGCAAGGAAGCCGCAAAATACTGTGCGATCAACATATTGGCCCAGGCTCAGGCGGCACTTGGCGATCTCGAGAAAATCCGTCGCTTGGTGAAGATCACCGTCTTCGTCGCCTCGGCACCGGATTTTGTCGAACAGCATCTGGTTGCCAACGGCGCCTCGGATTTTCTCGCCGCCGTGCTCGGCGATCGTGGCAAGCACGCTCGCTCCGCCGTCGGCACCGCCTCCCTGCCGCTTAATGCCGCAGTGGAAATCGAAGCGATCTTCGAAGTCGAATGACCGGGACTGCAACCATGACCGATCTTTCCTGGCTGACCGCCCGGCCCGTCGCCCATCGCGGCCTCCACGACATGAACAAGACGCGCTGGGAGAACACCCTTTCCGCCTTCGTTGCGGCGGCCGAGCGCGGCTACGCGATCGAATGCGATGTGCACCTGTCATCCGACGGCGTCCCCGTCATCATCCACGATGGCGATCTGCGGCGGCTGACCGGCGAGGACGGCTTCGTCTGGCAGCGTACGGCTGCAGAGATCACGGCGCTGAAGGTCGGCGGCACCGCCGACCATTTGCCGACGCTGCAGCAGGCGCTTGATCTGGTCGACGGCCGTGTGCCGATGGTTGTCGAACTGAAAGGTGCTGCCGGGCATGACGAAGGCCTGGTCGAAAGCGTCGGCAAGATGCTCAAGCATTACAAGGGCAAGACCGCGATCATGTCGTTCGACCATTGGCTGATCCGCGAGTTCCCGAAATATGCACCCGGCATACCCGGCGGGTTGACCGCCTACGGCAACGACAACCACCTGATCGAGGCGCATTTCGCCATGCTGGCGCATGACATCGCCTTCACCTCCTACGCTGCCGGCGACCTGCCGAACCGGTTCGTCTCCTTCGTGCGAGAGAGACTCGGTATGCCGGTGATCACCTGGACCGTGCACGACCAGCCTGCCGTCGACCTGACCTTCAAATATGCCGACCAGATGACGTTCGAAGGATTCGAGCCCGATCTGGTACGGCTTGCCTGAGCGGGCTTGTATGGGTCCGCAGCGAGCTTAAGTAAGCCTCATGGATCAAGGGGACGACTGTGAAAGACAAACGGCGAATGCGGAGCTGTCGATCCGCATCGCCGCGGGCATCGGCGCTTTTACCAGCGCTGAATGGGACAGCCTCGGCGGCACTACACGCGGCGATGCAGAATACGGCTACAACCCGCTTGTCTCATTCGCTTTTTTGAGCGCGCTGGAAGATTCCGGCTGCGCTGTTCGGCGCACAGGCTGGCAAGGCCATCACCTCAGGCTGGAAACCGCGCGAGGCATGTTGCTCGGAGCGGTCCCCTGCTATCTGAAGTCGCACAGCCAGGGCGAATATGTCTTCGACCATGGCTGGTCGGACGCGTTCGAACGCGCCGGCGGGCGCTACTATCCGAAGCTGCAATGCGCGGTGCCGTTCACACCCGTCACCGGCCCTCGCCTGCTGGTCGGCAGGGGCGAGGACATCCCCACCGTCAAGGCCGGTCTTGCGACCGGCCTGAAGGCGGTGACGGATAAGCTCGGCGTGTCTTCCGCGCATGTTACTTTCGCGCCGGAGGACGACGTCCAGGTATTGGCGGCGGCCGGCTTCCTGCATCGCACCGACCAGCAGTTTCACTTCTTCAACGAAGGCTTTTCGAGCTACAACGATTTTCTCACAACGTTAGCCTCGCGCAAGCGCAAGGCAATGAAGAAAGAGCGGCGCGAGGCCCTCGCCGACGGCATCTCGATCGACTGGCTGACCGGCAAGGATCTGACCGAAAAGGCCTGGGACGACTTTTTCGCGTTCTACATGGATACCGGCAGCAGGAAATGGGGCCGGCCCTACCTCAACCGCGATTTCTTCTCACTTATCGGCGAACGCATGGCCGACGACATTCTGCTGGTCATGGCCAAACGCAGCGGGCGCTACATTGCAGGTGCCATCAACTTCATCGGTTCAGACGCGCTCTACGGCCGCAATTGGGGCTGCATCGAGGACCACCCGTTCCTGCATTTCGAGGTCTGCTACCATCAGGCGATCGATTTCGCCATCTCGCGCAAGCTGAAGGTGGTTGAAGCCGGTGCGCAGGGCGAGCACAAGCTGGCGCGCGGCTACCGGCCCGTGACGATGCATTCGGCGCACTACATCGCCCATCCAGGTCTGCGCAATGCAGTGGCCGACTACCTCCAGCGCGAGCGGCGCGAAGTCGAGCGGATGAGCGAATATCTGGAAGAGCACACCCCGTTCCGCAAGGACATGGCGGAGTAGAGTAGCGAGCCCCAATCGCTCAGCCGAGCGGGCCGGCACGGCCGATGTCGACCGATCGTCTTGCCCGCCCGGAACAGCTTCGCTACACGAGACAGCGAGCCAAGAATCGGAGCGCGCGCCATGGCCGAAGCAACCTATGACAGCAGCAACATCTTCGCCAAAATCCTGCGCGGAGAAATCCCTTCGCACCGCGTCTACGAGGATGACGCGGTCATTGTCTTCATGGATGTGATGCCGCAAGGACAGGGTCACACGCTGGTGGTGCCGAAAGCGCCGTCGCGCAACTTGCTTGACGCGGATCCGGCGGTGCTTGGCCCGCTCTTCGTTCACGTCCAGAAAGTTGCGCGGGCCGTAAAGAAGGCCTTCGATGCCGATGGCGTCACGGTTATGCAGTTCAACGAACCAGCTTCGGGGCAGACTGTCTTTCACCTTCACGTCCATGTCATTCCGCGCTTCGACGGCATTCCCCTGAAACCGCACAGCGGACAGATGGAAAAGCCTGAAGTCCTGGCCGAAAACGCCGGCAAGATACGGATGGCGCTGGCAAGCTGAACCGGCGCAACCGCCCTGGCGGGCGCCGGGCGGTTAACCGGAAAATGTCATAAAAAAAAGCCCCGGTGCCGGGGCTTTTTTTGACTTGTGGATTCGTCAGTTCTTACGCGGCAGTTGCGGCACAAGGCTGCGCTTGCCACCATCCTTGCCTTTCGGCTCCGGCTTCGGCGCTACCGCCTTTTTCGCGGCGGGCTTCTTCGCCACGGCCTTCTTGGCCTTCGGCGCGTCGTCCGGCTCTTCCTTCTTCGGCTTCACCGGCGCCTCGTCGGCGAGCGATTCGAGCTTCAGGCCGGTCTCGCCGGTTTCCTTCTTCTCGACGGTGACACGCACCGTGCCGCCCTTCTTGAGCTTGCCGAACAGCACCTCGTCGGCCAGCGGCTTCTTGATGTGCTCCTGGATGACACGGCCAAGCGGCCGGGCGCCCATGCGCTCGTCATAGCCCTTGTCGGCCAGCCATGCGATTGCATCCTGCGACAGGTCGAATGTCACGCCGCGCTCGGAAAGCTGCGCTTCCAGCTGCATGACGAACTTCTGCACCACCTGATGGATGACCGGCACCGGCAGCGAGCCGAACGGAATGATCGCATCGAGACGGTTGCGGAACTCCGGCGTGAACAGCCGGTTGATCGCTTCGACATCGTCGCCTTCGCGCTTGGTCGAACCGAAACCGATGGCCGCGCGCTGCGCATCGGACGCGCCCGCATTGGTGGTCATGATCAGGATGACATTGCGGAAGTCGATCTGCTTGCCGTTATGGTCGGTCAGCTTGCCGTGGTCCATGACCTGCAACAGGATGTTGAACAGGTCCGGATGCGCCTTCTCGACTTCGTCCAGCAACAGTACGCAATGCGGATGCTGGTCGACGCCGTCGGTCAGAAGGCCGCCCTGGTCGAACCCGACATAGCCGGGAGGGGCACCGATCAGCCGCGAAACGGTGTGGCGTTCCATATACTCCGACATGTCGAAGCGGATCAGCTCCACGCCGAGCGACGCGGCGAGTTGCTTGGCCACTTCCGTCTTGCCGACACCGGTCGGACCCGAGAACAGGTACGAGCCGATCGGCTTTTCCGGTTCCCGCAGGCCGGCCCGCGCCAGCTTGATGGCCGAAGTCAGCGCGGTGATCGCGGTGTCCTGGCCGTAGACGACGCGCTTCAACTCGATGTCGAGGCCTTGCAGCACCTTCTCGTCGTCGGCGGAAACCGTCTTCGGCGGGATACGCGCCATCGTGGCGATCGTCGCTTCGATCTCCTTGATACCGATGGTCTTCTTGCGCTTGGCTTCCGGCACGAGCATCTGCGAGGCGCCGGTCTCGTCGATCACGTCGATCGCCTTGTCCGGCAGCTTGCGGTCGTTGATGTAACGCGCCGAGAGCTCGACCGAAGCCTTGATCGCCTCGCTCGTGTAGCGGACCTTGTGGAACTCCTCGAAATAGGGCTTGAGGCCCTTCATGATCTCGATGGCGTCCTCGACGGTCGGCTCGTTGACGTCGATCTTCTGGAAGCGCCGCACCAGCGCGCGGTCCTTCTCGAAGAACTGGCGGAACTCCTTGTAGGTGGTCGAGCCGATGCAGCGGATCGCGCCCGAAGACAGCGCCGGCTTCAACAGGTTCGACGCATCCATGGCCCCGCCGGAGGTGGCCCCTGCCCCAATCACGGTGTGGATTTCGTCGATGAACAGCACGGCGCCGGGATAATCCTCGAGCTCCTTGACGACCTGCTTCAGCCGCTCCTCGAAATCGCCGCGATAGCGGGTGCCGGCCAGCAACGTGCCCATGTCGAGCGCGAAGATGGTGGCATTGTGCAGCACTTCGGGAACGTCGCCCTCGACGATGCGCTTGGCGAGGCCTTCGGCGATTGCCGTCTTGCCGACGCCGGGATCACCGACATAGAGCGGGTTGTTCTTGGAGCGGCGGCACAGCACCTGGATGGTCCGGTTGATCTCGCTCTCGCGACCGATCAATGGATCGATCTTGCCGGCCTTGGCCTTGTTGTTCAGGTTGACGCAATAGGCAGTCAGCGCGTCCTGCTGCTGCTTCTTCTTGCCGCCTTCCTCTTGCGGCTCGGCTCCGCTCTGGCTGCCTTGCTCGTCGTCGGCGCCGCGCGGCGTCCGCGTCTCGGAAGCACCGGGGCGCTTGGCGATGCCATGCGAGATGTAGTTGACCGCGTCGTAGCGGGTCATCTGCTGTTCCTGCAGGAAGTAGGCAGCGTGGCTCTCGCGCTCAGCGAAGATGGCGACGAGCACGTTGGCGCCGGACACTTCCTCGCGGCCTGACGACTGCACATGGATCACCGCGCGCTGGATGACGCGCTGGAAACCGGCAGTCGGCTTGGAATCTTCATCGTAGCCGGTGACAAGGTTGTCGAGCTCGGTGTCGATATAGGTGAGGACCGTATGCTTCAACTCGTCGAGATCGACGTTGCAGGCACGCATGACGGCGGCCGCCTCGGTGTCGTCGATCAGGGCGAGCAGCAAATGTTCAAGGGTTGCATATTCATGGTGCCGCTCATTGGCGAGCGTCAGCGCTTGGTGAAGCGCCTTTTCCAGGCCTTGGGAGAAAGCCGGCATGTTACCTCACTTCTTCTCCATCACGCATTGCAGCGGATGCTGATTCTGTCGGGCGAAATCCATGACCTGAGACACTTTGGTCTCGGCCACCTCGAATGTATAGACCCCGCACTCGCCCACCCCATGATTGTGAACATGAAGCATTATGCGTGTGGCGGCTTCGCGGTCCTTCTGGAAAAAGCGCTCCAGCACGTGGACCACGAATTCCATGGGTGTGTAGTCGTCGTTAAGAATGAGGACCCGATACAGACTGGGCTTCTTGGTCTTGGTTTTTGTGCGCGTGATGACGGCCGTGCCGCGACCGGCCTCATTGCCGTTGCTGCCGTTCTGCATTCGCACCACGTAGCTCGTGGCAGTCAAACCTATAGTCACGTAGTCCTGCCTCTTTCGAATCCTCATGCATGCTCGACATGTAGGTGTTCGATGGACGATTTTAAGCCCTTCTGTTTAGCTGACAATATGGCTAGGTGGCCAAACTTGACCGATTTTTCAAATCGTGAAGACCGCAGGCCCCCGATTTCGAGCTGGCATGAAAAAACCCGGCCGCGCGTTCGCGACCGGGTCTGTCTTTGCAAGCCCAAGGGCCGGCTCGGAATGTTCGTCGAATTTACTTCGCCTTGGCGACGATCGATTCGAACGGCTTGTAAGCTTCCTTGGCGAGTTCGGCATAGAGATCGCCAAGCTTGGTGGCCTCGGTGACGAAGCTCTCATAGGACTGCTTGGCATAGTCGGACTGGATATCGATCGCCTTGTCCAGCGACTTGGCGGAAAAGAGCTTCTCGACAGCGGCGCTACCGGCTTCGAAGCTTTTCTTGGTGTACTCACCCGCCTCGGCGGCGATAGCCTGCGCCCCCTTGGACAGCGAGGCGAAGCTCTTCAATCCGGTGTCCGCAAATTCCTTGCCGTATTTGCTGAAATCTTCATAGGTCTGGGTCATTTCACGCATTCCCTTGAACGGTTGCCTTGGACGATAGACGCGGCTTGTCCGGGCCGCGTTGTGCAATGCGTGTAAATATATTGTGCAGTGCACAAAAGTCAAGATTCCCGCTGCAATGCGGATCGTGAGCTGCCGGCAATCGCTAAGATTCGAATAAAGAGAAGCTCAATCCCACAGAAAATGGTGAACGCGGCGGTTACCATAAACGGATTGGTAACGCTGCCCGCGTTAGCGTGGCCGGAGGTGAGGCAGGACCCTTTGCCGCCTCCAAGGCAACGGAAATTCAAAGGAACTATCAGTGCGTAAGGCGTTGTCGGGCTTCGTTTCCAAATCCGCGTCCCCCCTCAAAACGATCATGATCCTCGCCATGGCGATGAGCTTCGTCGTCGCGGACGCGGCCTCATCCATGGCGGCCAAGTCGGCGGCCATCGTCATCGATGCCAAGACCGGCAAGGTGCTTTATTCGTCGGATGCCGATGGCCGGCGCTATCCGGCTTCGCTTACCAAGATGATGACGCTCTATCTGACGTTCGAGGCGTTGGCGAAGGGCAGGATCAGCAAGAATTCCCCGGTCGTGTTCTCGGCCAATGCCGCTGCCGAACCGCCGACGAAGCTCGGCGTCAAGCGGGGCGGCTCGGTCACGGTCGAGACCGCGATCCTGTCGATGGTGACCAAATCGGCAAACGATTCCGCAACGGCGCTTGGCGAGATGCTCGGCGGCAACGAAGCCAATTTCGCCCGTATGATGACCGCCAAGGCGCGGGCGCTGGGCATGAGGGGAACCGTTTTCCGCAACGCCAACGGCTTGCCTGATCCCGGCCAGTTCACGACCGCGCGCGACATGGCGATGCTCGGCATCGCCCTGAGAGAGCATTTCCCCCAATACTACGGCTATTTCTCGCAGCGCTCCTTTCTTTACGGGCGGCAGCGCATCAACGGCCACAATCGTCTGCTCGGACGCATCAAGGGCGTCGACGGCATCAAGACCGGTTACACCCGCGCCTCCGGTTACAATCTGGTCTCCTCGGTCTCGGATGGCGATCGGCGCATCGTAGCGGTGGTCATGGGCGGCAGGTCCGGAGGCAGCCGCGACAGCCAGATGGCCGGGTTGATCAATGCCTACATGCCGCAGGCGTCGTCGCGCGGCGGCGGCGTGCTGATTGCCAAGGCCGGCGGCGGCAATCCGATTTCAGCCTTGGCCAAGGTGCTTCTACCGAAGCATGACGCGCCGACACCGGACAGTAAGCCGGACGACGATGCCGTTGCCTCTCTTGTCGAGGAAAATGCGCCCGTCGTCGAAGAGACCGCTCCGGTCGTTCAGGCCAAGAGGGTCAAGACGGCGGCTGTGTCGACGGTGGACGACGTGGCGACAGCCCGGGTCGCCGCAGCCTATGCCGAACCGGCGGCAGAGGTCGATCCGGTCAGCACGGCGTCGGTGCCATCCGGCTGGGCAATACAGGTCGCCTCTTCGCCAAAACAGGCCGAAGCGAAGGCTTTCCTCGACAAGGCGACGAAGCAGGCGCCCTCCGTTCTGACCGATGCCTCCGGTTTCACCGTCGCCTTCGACAAGGACGGTGTCACCTACTACCGCGCCCGGTTCGGTGGTTTCGGTTCGAAGACGGCTGCCTGGAAGGCCTGCAACGCTTTGAAAAAGAAGAAGATCGAGTGCTACGCCGTCCATCAGTAAGCGGCGCGCGAAACGATATCTGTCCCGAAGTTCTTGCGTCGAAGGAGACTAGTTGTGATTGGAGAGCAAGACGTCCTTGGCTTCATTGATCCGCGCCGCCAGGAAAGACGTGCCACCGATATCGGGGTGCAGGCGCTGCATCAGGCGGCGGTGCGCCTTGCGGACATCCGCCGCGGCAGCCCCCGCTTCAAGACCAAGGATCTTGTAGGCCTCCTCCTTAGTCATGGCGCCAGAACCTGGCGCAACACCCAGCCCTTCGCCACCATTCGCATCAGCGTCTTTGCGCCAGATGGGAAATCGGCCGTCAAGATACGTCTCTAGCAATTGGCGGCTCTCCGGATCGCCGGAGAGTTCGCGATAGAGTTGCTGCAATTCGGCAAGCCCCATCGAGCCAAGCATCTTGCCTTCATGGCGCCCGGCCAGCACAAGGCCTTCGAGGCCGCCGGTATCGTGATCGAGTTCCATCTCAAGCGCCGCCGTACGAACTGTCGAACGCTTGCCTGCCGCCAGTTTGGCTGCCGGCCGATTCATGCGCATGGAGCCGTACCAGGCGAGCGCAGCCGACAGGATCAAGCTCCCGATGCCCTCGCGCCCGACCAGCAGCACGGCGACGCCGACCAGCCCGAGCAGCACAGGTCCAAGCGTCCTCATGCCGCCTGCAAGCTTCGCCGGATCGGCGCGCAGGAAGATGGTGAGCATGCCGAGAAACACCAGAAGCAATGCTACGAAAGCGATAATCGCGCCCATCAGTTTCCGCCGCCCCGCATATGCTCGATCATCAGTCGGTCCTCCGGCCTGCCCCGGGCCTCCAGTGCCTTCAGCCCGCCGGTGGCAAACACGGCGACGGACGAAAGCAGGCCGGCCAACGTCGCGGCAGCCCGCCGATCGAACCTGAACCAGGCCCCTTTCGACAGCCGCGCAATTTCCTTGAACGCCTTTTCCGCAGCGGCATCATGGCCCTCCTGAAAGACGAAGACAGGAACGCCGTGCAGACCGAGGCTGCCGGCCTTTTCGGCCAGATCATCTATGTTTTCTTCCATCGCGTCGCCGATATAGACCAGCGCGTTGACCTTGGCCGCCGCCGTCTGTTTCAGCGCGTGGGCGAGCACCTTGCCGATCTGGGTACGGCCGCTGCGGCAGTTGATGCGCGTCATCAGCTGTTTCAGAGCTGCGGTATCGGTGACGAATGCGGATGAGCGGCACTCGCCAAGGCCGCGAAAATGGACAAGTTGAACCTTGAGCGCCCCGGCCTTGCCGACGGCGTCGAACATCTCGGCCTGCAGCGCACAGGCGAGATCCCAGGTCGGCTGGCGGCTCATTGTCGCGTCGAGGGACAGGATCAGCCTGCCTGAACCGGTGGCGGATGCAGCGAGCGTCCTTGCCTGACGGAGAAACGCGTCGATGTCGCCGGTGCTCGATTGAGACTCGACCGGCGCAGGATTGGCCCTTGCAGGCACGGGCTGCTTCTTGTCGCTCATGACATTCAAGATGTGGCGTTGTTCCCCGGCTTGCAAGCCCAGATGGGGCGACCTGGAGGACCTGTGATGATGGCACCTGCGGACAGCGCTTCGGCTGGTGGTCTTGGCGTTTGCGTTTCTCGGCGTCAGAGCAGGCCGAGATCGGCAAGCTCACGCCTGAGCTTCGGCGGCATCTCGATCAGCCCGGCTTTGCCCTTGCCGAGATCGGCCGGCGCGTCCGCCGGCTTCAGGTAGCGCCACCCCTGGAATGCACGGCGCGGTTGCCAGTCAGTGCGCACGACCTCGGGATCGAGGATCAGATGGCAACGGCCGATGCCCTCGTCATCGGTGAAGGGCCGGATTTCGGTGATCAGCTGGCGGCATTGGACATTGCCCTTGATCACCCAGTAGAGCGAGCCGCCGTCGGTAATCTCGGCGCCACGCGTCGGCACCATGCGGGTGGTGTGGTAGTGCTCGGCCGGTTCGCCGGCGCGGCGCCGCTCGTCGAGACGGAAGGCAATCCACTCTTCCAGATCCTCGACGCTGTCACAGCCGACGCAAAGCTTTATGAGATTGAGAGACATCGTTTAAGGTTTAGTCCAGCACGCGAACGCGTCAACGGCCTGATCGACTTCTCCACAGTGGTGGTCCATGCCGCCAGATTGGCGCTCAGCACTCCACGACATTGACGGCCAATCCGCCAAGGCTGGTTTCTTTGTACTTTTCGTTCATGTCGAGGCCGGTCTGGCGCATCGTCTCGATCGCGGCATCGAGCGGCACGAAATGAACGCCGTCGCCCTTGATGGCCAGCGAAGCGGCGGTCACCGCCTTGACGGCACCAAGCGCGTTGCGCTCGATACACGGCACCTGCACCAGGCCGCCGACCGGATCGCAGGTCATGCCGAGATGATGTTCCAGCGCGATCTCGGCAGCATTCTCGACCTGCTCGGGCGTGCCGCCCATGACGGCGCACAATCCCGCCGCAGCCATTGCCGAAGCCGAACCGACCTCGCCTTGGCAGCCGACTTCCGCCCCCGAGATCGAAGCATTGGTTTTGATGATGCCGCCGACGGCCGCCGCCGTCAGCAGGAAATCGCGAATGCTGGGCTGGTCGGCTTCGGGATGGAAATGCAACCAGTAGCGCAGCACTGCGGGCAGAGTGCCGGCCGCCCCATTGGTTGGCGCGGTGACGACACGGCCGCCGGCGGCGTTCTCCTCGTTGACCGCCATTGCATAGATCGACAGCCAGTCATTGGCGAGCAGCGGGTTGGGCCGGTTCTGCTGCCATTGCTCCTGCAGCTTGTCGTGCAGCATCCGCGCACGACGGCGCACCTTCAGTCCGCCCGGCATGACGCCGTCTTGCGACAGGCCGCGCTCGATGCACCCCTTCATGGCGCTCCAGATGTCGTCGAGGCCGGCGTCGAGCTCCTCGCGCGACATCTGCGTTTCCTCGTTGACGCGCTTCATCTCGGCGATGGAAAGGCCACTTTTCGCTGCCATTGAGAGCATTTCGACGGCGTTCTTGAACGGATACGGAACCTTCTTGCCTTCGGTTGTCGCCGAGCCCCTCGCCTTCATCCGCTGCAGTTCTTCCTCGGACACTACGAAGCCGCCGCCGATCGAATAATAGACGCGCCTCAGCAGCAACCGGTCGCCGGCATCATGGGCAGAGAAGGCCATGCCGTTGGCGTGACCCGGCAGCGGCGTCTTGCGATCCAGCACAAGATCCGTTGCCGGGTCGAAACGGTAGGACGGATGGCCGGGCGGCGAAATCCGTTTCTCGGCGGCGATGCCAGCGACGATGCCGTCTGCTAGGTCGGGATCCACCGTCTGCGGCGTCTGGCCCGCGAGGCCGAGCACCACGGCTCGGTCGGAGCCATGGCCGATGCCGGTATAGGCGAGCGAGCCATGCAGGCTGGCAGCGATCCGGTCGACCTTGGCGCCGGCCGGGCGCGGCCAGTCGTCTCCCGCAATCTCGTCGAGAAACCGCCGCGCGGCCGTCATCGGCCCCATCGTGTGCGAACTCGATGGGCCGATGCCGATCTTGAACAAGTCGAAAACCGAAAGGAACACGTGGGCGTTTTCTCCTGGGACCCTGTTGAGGTCTACATATAGGAATTCCCATCATGTTTTCCGCTGTTTTGAAGATTGCGGCGCTGCGCCTGCCGACCTTGTTTGCTCCGGCAGCGACATTCCAGCTTCGGCCATCGAAGCGTTACTGCCGCCTGTGGTAAAAGCAACGCATGAGCGATTCCTTTCACCTATCGACGGCCGACCTTGCGGCGCTGGGGTTCTTCCTTACCGCGTGGGTGCTGCATACGCTCGCCGCCGACGGAATGCTGGTCAGCCGCATGTCGCTGACGAGGGCTATGAACACGCAGCGCGAGGCCTGGATGCGGACCATGGCCGAACGCGAGATCCGCATCGTCGACACCGCCATCATGAGCGGGCTGCAACAGGGGACCGCCTTCTTTGCCTCCAGTTCGCTGATTGCGATCGGCGGCTGTTTTGCCCTGCTCGGCGCCTCCGATCAGGTTCTGACCGTGCTGAGCGACCTGCCGTTTGGCGCCACGTCCTCACGCGCAGCCTTCCAGACGAAGGTGCTCGGGCTGGTGCTGATCCTGGCCTTTTCCTTCTTCAAATTCGGCTGGGCTTACCGGCTGTTCAACTATTGCTCGATCCTGATCGGCGCCGTGCCGATTCCGCATGGCGAGGCGTCGCGCAATCCGGTCACCGAAACGGCGGTGTGGCGTGCCGCGCGCATGAACATGTTGGCCGGAAAGCATTTCAATTCGGGCCTGCGCGGCGTGTTCTTCTCGATTGGCTATCTTGGCTGGTTCGTCGATCCCGCGGTGTTCGTCCTGTCGACGCTGCTGCTCCTGGCGGTGCTGGTGCGCCGCCAGTTTTTCTCGGCGGCGCGGCAGGCGGTGCTCGGTCAGCCGCCCGGCCCAACATCCGGCGCCGGAAAAGGCCGGTCTATCCGGCCCGACAGCCAGTAGGCAATCAGCCCGATCCATTCACGGGTCGCGATGGTTGTGGTCTGCAGTGCTTCGTTGGCATCCGTGCGGAACAGGCCGATGCCTTCCCTGCCGGAGGTGCGGTAGTCGACCGGCCACGGAACCGTCGCAAAACCGGCTTTGTCGAACAGCGCCTTGGCGCGTGGCATGTGGAAGGCCGAGGTCACCAGCAGCCAGGTCTCGCCCGGTTTTGGCGTGATCAGTTGCTTGGTGAAGACCGCATTCTCGTAGGTGTTGCGTGATTTGCCCTCAAGGACCAGCCGATCGGCCGTCACGCCGAGCGCAGTGAACAGGCGTGGAGCTGTCGCCGCATCGCCCTCGTCTTCGCGGACCATTGCAATGGGGCCACCTGAAATGACGACCCTCGCTGTCGGAAAACGCCGTGCCAGCACGGCTGCCTCGACCAATCGGTCGCCACTGGCGTTGAGTTCATAGCCACCGCGGACGAAGTTGATGGCGCTCTCCATACCGCCGCCGAGCACAACGATTCCGTCAACTCGTTCCGGCAGCGGTGGCTTGGGGAAACGCTCCTCGAGCGGATTAAGCATCACTGCGCCGAGCGAGGTCCACGCCGAGAGTGCAAGGACAAGGAATGCCAGCACGCTGCCGGTGGCAAACAGCCTCTTGCGCCCGACCAATGCCGCAAGCAATCCAGCCAGCAGCAGGATGATCGCGAGATTAAGCGGCTGGACGAAGAGCCACAGAGCCTTGGAGACATAGAAGAACATCCCTCACCCCTCAGATGAGAAACGATCCTACCACCATTTTTCCGGCTGAAATGTGCCGGCCGCCTGTTCGATGACGTGGGCGGTCTGGAACAGCGTTTCCTCGTCGAAAGGCCGGCCGATCAGCTGCAGGCCGAGCGGCAGTCCCTTGGCGTCGAGCCCGGCTGGAACCGCTATGCCGGGCAAGCCGGCCATGTTCACCGTCACCGTAAAAATGTCATTGAGATACATCTTGACCGGGTCGGCGGCCATGTCCTCGTCGGCGATGCCGAAGGCAGCGGAAGGCGTTGCCGGCGTCAGGATGACGTCGACGCCTGCTGCAAATACATTTTCGAAGTCACGCTTGATCAGGGTTCGAACCTTCTGCGCCTGCAGATAGTAGGCATCGTAATAGCCGGCGGAAAGCACATAGGTGCCTATCATGATGCGGCGCTTGACCTCCCGCCCGAAGCCGGCGGCGCGGGTCTTTTCATACATGTCGACAATGTCCTTGCCGGGCACGCGCAAGCCATAGCGGACGCCGTCGTAACGGGCGAGGTTGGACGAGGCTTCGGCCGGCGCCACGATGTAATAGGCCGGCAGCGCGTATTTTGTGTGCGGTAGCGAGATATCGACGATCTCGGCGCCGGCATCCCGCAGCCAGGCAATGCCTTTCTGCCACAGCGCCTCGATCTCCGCGGGCATGTCGTCGACACGATATTCCTTTGGGATGCCGACCTTCATGCCTTTGATCGGGCGGCCGATCGCCGCCTCGTAGTCCGGCACCGGCAGGTCGACGGACGTCGTGTCCTTCGGGTCGACCGAAGCCATCGACTTCAACAGGATCGCGGCATCGCGGACGTCGCGCGCGATCGGCCCGGCCTGGTCGAGCGACGAGGCGAAAGCTACGATCCCCCAGCGCGAGCAGCGGCCGTAGGTCGGCTTGATGCCGACCGTGCCGGTGAAGGCGGCGGGCTGGCGGATCGAGCCGCCGGTGTCGGTGGCGGTAGCGCCGGCGCACAGGAAGGCCGAGACCGCTGATGCCGAGCCTCCGGACGAACCGCCCGGCACCAGTTGGGCATTGTCCAACGTGCGCGCGGTCCTGGTGCCGCCCGCCGAAACGAAGCCGCCCTCGCCCTGATGTGTCGTCGGCATCACCACCGTGTCGAGGCGCGAACGCCGCCACGGGTTGATGACCGGCCCGTAATGCGAGGTCTCGTTGGACGAGCCCATGGCGAACTCGTCCATGTTGAGCTTGCCGAGCATGACGGCACCATCCGCCCACAGATTGGCGGTGACCGTCGATTCGTAGCGCGGCTTGAAGCCGTCCAGCACATGGCTGCAGGCCTGGGTGTGGACGCCTTCGGTGCCGAACAAATCCTTGATGCCGAGCGGGATACCCTCGAGCGACCCGCCCTCGCCCTTGGCCAGTTTCGCGTCGGAGGTCTTGGCCATGTCGCGCGCCTTGTCGTCGGTGACCACGACGTAGGCATTGAGCGCCGGATTGGCTCGCTCGACCGCCGATAGATAAGCCTCTGTGATTTCGGTGGCTGTGATCTCCCTGGAGCGCAATTTGGCGCGGGCCTGCGAAATCGTCAGCTGGGTAAGGTCGCTCATCAGGCAAGGCTCTTTTCGTAAAACACCGACCACTCGGAATCGGGATAATCCAGCACCGGGCCGCAGCGCGAAAAACCGGCGCGTTCGTAGACGGTCCAGGCGGCGGGATGACGGTCGCCCGTCTCCAGCACCAGACGCTTAAGCCCTTCTTGGCGCGCCAGCGCCTCGATACGCTCGACAATCTTCGCGCCGATCTTGTGGCCGCGATGCGACGGTCGCGTATACATGCGCTTGACCTCGCCGACGACAGCATCGTGGCGCTTCAGTGCGCCGCAACCGATGGCAAGGCCGTTGTCGCGGGCGATGAAGACGGTCGTGTCGCGGTCCGCCATCTGCTCGACCGTCAAATGGTAGCAATGCTCCGGCGGCGTCAGCTCCAGCAATGTGGCGTTGAGCTCCTCGACCAGCCCACGCACATCGTCCTGCAGCGGCGTCTCAGCCGCGATGTCGATTGCCATCGGCCTGCTACTCCACGACCTTCGGCACAAGGAAGAAATTTTCTTCGGTCGCCGGTGCATTGGCGACGATGTCGGCTGCCTTGCCGCCGTCGGTGACGACGTCCTGGCGCTTTTTCATTGCCATCGGCGTGACCGAGGTCATCGGCTCGACGCCGGAAACATCGACCTCGTTCAACTGCTCGACAAAGCCCAAAATGGCGTTCAATTCGCCGGTCATGCGCTCTGCATCCTCCTCGCTCACCGCAATACGGGCAAGATGCGCGACGCGCTTCACAGTTTTTATATCAACGGACATGTTTGTGCCTCGGGAAAACCAGCGCTATAGCGGCGCGGCGCGTGCCACGCAACATGCATCGTGCCTTCAACTGCCCTATGGCATCGCCACGCCGTCGCAGAGGAAATAACTGCCGCCGTTGCCGCTCTGCTCGCCTTCGTCGGCGGCAGGCCGAACCGATACCAGGTCGATCTGCTTCGGGCTCATCTGTGTCAGTGAGAGAACATCGGGAAAGACGTAGCCCGGCTCCTGGCATATAGCGGTCACCGCCCAGCTCGGTGAGCGTGTCGCCTTGGTGATCTGCAGGAATTCACAATTATATTCGATGCTTTCCAGGCCATTTGCCGACAGCACGATATTGCCGCCCTCGATCACCGTCTGCAGCGTATCCTTTTTGGCCTGCGCGCAGAGGTCCTCCGATTGCAGATAGACGCCATCGATGAAATTTTCCGCGGCCAGCGTCGGCGACGCGGCAACCAGCATTGAAATGCAAAGAGAATTTCTCAAGCGCATCGTATCGTTCCGGACCGGCTTTCTTTACAGCGTAATCGTCTCGCCGATCTTCGGCAACGCAACTTTCACACCCGATCCATCCAGCCCGGCCACGAATTTGTCGGCGGTCTGATCGATCATCGGAAATGTGCCGAAGTGAGCGGGAACGACCGTCTCGAACTTGAAGAAACGCTGGCAGGCAAGGGCTGCTACCGCGCCACCCATGGTGAAGCGGTCGCCGATCGGCACGATGCCGATCTTCGGTTCGTGCAACTCGTTGATCAGCGCCATGTCGGAAAAAATGTCGGTGTCGCCCATATGATAAAGCGTCTTGTCCTCGGGGAAGTGCAGGACGAGCCCGCCCGGATTGCCGAGATAGGTATTCTGGCCACCCTCGCCCGGAAAGGACGATGAATGCAGAGCCTGAACGAAGGTGGTGGTGAAGCCGCCGCAATCGACGGTGCCGCCGATATTGCCGGGATTGATCTGCTTGTCACCGACACCCTTGCCGACCAGGTACATGCAAATCTCGAAATTGGCGACCAGCATCGCGCCGCTCTTCTTGAGCGCTTCGACGGCGCCGCTGATGTGGTCACTGTGGCCATGGGTGAGCAACACGTGCGTGATCCCTTCGGCCGGCCCTTCCCAGCCGCCCGCCCATGACGGATTGCCGACCAGATAGGGGTCGATGAGGATTTTCGCGCCTTCGATTTCGATTCTGAATGCCGAATGTCCGTACCAGGTCAGTTTCATCAATGCTTTCCTCGATTTTTGCTTCGGTAGAGGATAGAACGCCGACGGCGAAATTAAAGTGCCGCGCACGCTTTGCGCGTATAGGACGTGCGGCGTCGCGGTCAAAGGAAAAGCCGTTGGGCATCATCACCATCGAGGAGTTGCCGGCCCGGCTGGGCGGCGGCAAGACCCTGGCCGGTCTCGACCTTGGCGACAAAACGATCGGCGTGGCGGTTTCGGACCGCGGCTTGTCGTTCGCGCACCCGCGCCCCGTCATCATGCGCAGGAAATTCTCGCTCGATGCCGCAGTGCTGCTCGCCCTGTTGCAGAAGGAGAATGCCGGCGCCGTGGCAATCGGCCTCCCCATCAACATGGACGGCTCGGAAGGCCCGCGCGCCCAAAAATCCCGCGCTTTCGTCCGCAACATGGCTGGATTGACCGATCTGCCGTTCGTCTTTTGGGACGAAAGGCTGTCGACGGTGGCGGCCGAGCGAACACTGATCGAGATGGATTTTTCCCGCAAGAAACGCGCCGGCAAGATCGATTCAGCGGCGGCCGCTTTCATCCTCCAGGGCGTTCTCGACCGGCTTCAGGCGCTCGGCGTCGATGCCTGGTCGAAATAGCGGTTGCGCATCGCCGTGATCCAGCCACCAATCGTCTTGCGGCGGCGAAATGCCCAGAACGCCACCAGCAGCACGCCGTCGAATACGCAAGCTTTCGCCACCATGCCCGGAATGAGCGCCGGATCGACGCCCAGCATCTGTCCATAGAGCTGGAAGACGAGATCGTGTAATTGGCGGCTCAGCATGACATACCCGAAATTGATGTCGTTGAGCGACAGAAAGAACCAGCCCCAAAACAAGAGGAGCGGAGCCGCCCACAGCGCGAACAAGGTGCGCATCAGCGGTCATCCCTCGAATCCAGCCGGCCGGAAATGCGGGCAAGCGAGGAATTATGCGCCGCTGCCTTGGCCATGACATGCGCGGCCGCTCGGATTTCGCCGGTCCCTGGAGCTGCCGCGGCAACGGTCGACCGCCGCTCCGCGAGCACCGCGACATAGGACGCCAGAAGTGCCGCCAATTGCACCGCGACAATCATGAACAGCCCATTGATGCCTTGCGCGGCGCCGCCGATGACGATCAGCGACAGCACGCCTAAGGCGGAAATGAAGGCGATTCGCATGACGCTGTCGGCGGGATCCGGGTTGGTCGTGTCGCTGGTCAGTGCTTCAACAAAGGCCCAGCAGAACAGCACCGCGACGACAAGCAGTGCCACGGCGAGCGGCGCCACGACGACGGCGTTTTCGAGATCGGCAAATCGAGTGTTCTGGACGGGAACGCCCAGTACGCCAAGGGCCGTCGCCACGCCTCGATTCCCGTCGATGCAAATGAACGCCAGCAGGGCGAAAACGGCCGCCCAATGCAATGCCAGAAAAGAGCTCAGAATATGCCGCATGACGCTCCTGCTTCGCAGGGCAAAGCCGCTCAAGCTGAACAATCCTTGCCTTAACCATAACACTGGGCTTTGCCACCGGCCGCCGCAATGGAAACCATTCGTTAAGGTTAACGGCCATCCACAGGCTCGCGAGAGCGGCAGCGAATTGGGCGACGGCCCTTAGTTGATCGGCGGGTAGAGCGTATCGATGATCATGCGCGCATCATGGCGGGAATCGATCATGCCATAGGTATTGCGCCACTGGCCGGCGAGGCGCGTTTCGACGAAGGCGTCGGCGATCCGCCCTGCCCCCAACCTGCGAAGCTCTGCCGCCGCCGCCGACAATGCCAATTGCTCGGTCAAGAGCCGCGCCGAGCCCTCGTCGGTTGCAGCGACCTGCATTGCCGCTTTGAGCACGCCGACGGTGCCGCGTCCGCCGGCGCCGAGATCGCGGTCGATGCCGGCCAGCACGTCATCGAACAGGCCGGGTGCACGCCCCAGCACACGTAGCACGTCGAGCGCCATGACGTTGCCGGATCCCTCCCATATCGCGTTGACCGGAGCTTCGCGATAGTAGCGGGCGAGCGGCCCCTCCTCGACATAGCCATTGCCGCCGAGGCACTCCATCGCTTCATAGAGCAGCGGCGGCGCAATCTTGCAGACCCAGTATTTGACGACCGGCGTCATGGCGCGCGCGAAGGCCGCCTCGCCGCGGTCGCCGGCCGCCTCGTCGAAGGAGCGCGCCAGCCGGAACGACAGCGCAGTAGCGGCGGCAACGTCGAGCGCCATATCGGCCAGCACCCGCTGCATCAGCGGCTGCTCGACCAGATTGGTTCCGAACACCTTGCGGTGGCGCGTGTGGTGGACGGCCTCGGCCAGTCCGGCCCGCATGATCGCCGATGAGGCGACGGCACAGTCGAGCCGCGTCAGGGTCACCATGTCCATGATCGTCTTCACGCCCGCGCCGGGCTCGCCGACCATCTCGCCGATGGCATTGACGAATTCCACCTCCGACGAGGCATTGGATCGGTTGCCGAGCTTGTCCTTCAGCCGTTGAAAACGGAAGCCGTTGCCGGATCCGTCGCCGAGCAGGCGGGGAACGAGAAAGCACGACAGTCCCTCCGGCACCTGTCCGAGCACCAGGAAGGCATCCGACATCGGCGCCGACATGAACCATTTGTGGCCGGTCAGGCGATAAAACCCGCTGCCGGCGCGCTCGGCCCTGGTGACGTTGGCACGGACATCGGTGCCGCCTTGCTTCTCGGTCATGCCCATGCCGAGTGTCAGCCCGGCTTTTTCGACCGGCGGCTTTTGGCTTTGATCGTATTTGCGCGTCGTCACCCGGGGCGCCCATTCGCGAAACAGCTTCGGGCTGGCCATCAGCGCCGCCAGCGAAGCGCTGGTCATGGTGATCGGGCAGAGATGCCCGGTCTCGAGCTCAGCCGTGAGGTAAAAGCGCGCGGCGCGCACCTGATGGCGGCGGCCTATCTCGGCATCGCCATTCTCCCAGACCGACGAATGCAGCCCGTTGGCGACTGAGCGGCGCATCAGTGCGTGATAGGCGGGGTGAAACTCGACCTGGTCGATGCGCCGACCCTGGCGGTCGTGGGTCCTGAGCTTCGGCGTCTCGACATTGGCAAGACGGGCCAGTTCCTGCGCCTCATGGGTCAGAACGAAACGGCCAAGCCCGTCGAGGTCCTTGCGCACCGGATCGGAAAAGCGCTCGGCTAGCTGGATCAGCAACGGATCGCCCCGCCAGGCGTTGCCGCCGGCCAGCGGCGGCGGCTGGTTGGTCACGTCGTCGGTCACGCTTCGTCCTTATCACCTGAAGTCTGCGAATCCAAAGTCATCGCGGTTTATAGCCTATGGCCGGCGGCGCGCGACGAAAATACCGGGGAGAACCAATCCAATCCCAAGCCAGTGCTTGCAGCCGCGGAGCCTCCCCCCTATAGCAGCGACTTGAGATGACCGACGCATCGTCCCTGCCACTTTATCCCCACCGCCATCTTCTGGGCATCCGCGACCTTTCCCCTGCCGACATCGAGCTTCTGCTCGACCGGGCGGACAGGGCCGTTGCCATCTCGCGGCAGTCGGACAAGAAGACATCGACGCTGCGCGGCCGCACTCAAATCAATCTCTTCTACGAAGCCTCGACCCGTACCCAATCGTCATTCGAGCTGGCCGGCAAACGGCTCGGCGCCGACGTCATGAACATGTCCGTAGCGAGTTCGTCGGTGAAAAAGGGCGAGACGCTGATCGATACGGCGATGACGCTGAATGCCATGCGTCCCGACATATTGATCATCCGCCATCAATCGGCCGGCGCGGCAGCACTTCTTGCCCAAAAAGTCGGCTGTTCGGTGGTCAATGCCGGCGACGGCGCCCATGAGCACCCTACCCAGGCGCTGCTCGACGCACTGACCATCCGCCGTGTCAAGGGTCCGCTCTCGAAGCTGATCGTGGCGATCTGCGGCGACATCCTGCATTCGCGCGTGGCCCGCTCCAACATCATCCTGCTCAACGCGCTTGGTGCCCAGGTCAGGGTCGTCGCCCCTTCGACGCTTTTGCCCGCCGGCATCGAGAAGATGGGCGTCATCGTCACACGTTCCATGGCCGAGGGTCTGAAGGACGCCGACGTGGTAATGATGCTGCGCCTGCAGCGCGAACGCATGGAAGGCGCTTTCGTACCGTCGGTGCGCGAATATTTCCGCTATTTCGGCCTCGACGCGGAGAAGCTGAAGGCGGCCAAGGACGGTGCGCTGGTCATGCATCCCGGCCCGATGAACCGCGGCGTCGAGATCGCCTCCGAGATCGCCGACGGCCCGCAAAGCGTTATCCAGGAACAGGTTGAGATGGGCGTCGCCGTGCGCATGGCGGTTATGGAAGCGCTGCTCGACCCCCGTCGAAATCACGAGGGCCGCGCCTAATGAGCATTACGGTCTTCCGCCGGGCCCACATCGTCGACCCGTCGCGCGGCATCGATGAGGTCGGCACCGTCATCGTTGAAGGCCGCAAAATCGTTGCCGCCGGCAAGGCGGCCTTGAACCAGGGCGCGCCCGACGGCGCCACCATCATCGACTGCGCCGGCAAGACTATCATCCCCGGATTGATCGACGCGCGCGTCTTCATCGGCGAACCCGGCGGCGAACACCGGGAGACCATTGCTTCGGCGAGCATCGCTGCGGCGGCCGGCGGCGTCACCTCAATCGTCATGATGCCCGATACCGACCCGGTGATCGACAATGTCGCACTGGTCGAGTTCGTGCTGCGCACCGCCAAGGACACCGCCATCGTCAACATCTTGCCGGCAGCAGCGATCACCAAGGGGCTGGAAGGCCGCGAGATGACCGAATTCGGCCTGCTGCGCGAGGCCGGCGCGGTCGCCTTCACCGATGGCCGGCATTCTATTGCCAGCGCGCTGGTGATGCGCCGCGCGCTGACCTATGCGCGCGATTTCGGTGGCGTCATCGCGCATGAAACCCAAGACGCCGACCTCGCTTCGGCCGGCGTGATGAACGAAGGCCTTTACGCAAGCTGGCTTGGCCTTGCCGGCATTCCGCGCGAAGCCGAATCGATCCCCTTGGAGCGCGATCTCGCGTTGGCTCGCCTGACCGGCGGCGCCTATCACGCTGCCAAGATTTCGACGGCTATGGCGGCAAGCGCGGTAGCACGCGCGAAAGCCGATGGCGCCAATGTCACATCAGGCGTGTCGATCCACAATCTGTCGCTCAACGAGAATGATGTCGGCGAGTACCGCACCTTCTTCCGGCTGACGCCGCCGCTGCGCGCCGAGGAAGACCGGCTGGCGATGATCGAAGCGATCAAGGACGGCACCATCGACCTCATCGTCTCCTCCCACGACCCGCAGGACGTCGACACCAAGCGCCTGCCCTTTGCCGATGCCGCGGCCGGCGCCATCGGGCTGGAAACGCTGCTAGGCGCAGCGCTGCGGCTCTATCACAATGGCGACGTGACGCTGCTCCGGCTGGTCGAGACACTGTCGACCGCGCCGGCAAGATTGTTCGGCCTGCCCGGCGGCACGCTGAAACCGGGGGCATTGGCCGACCTTGCGCTCGTCGATCTGGACGAGCCATGGGTCGTCAGCGAGAGCGGCATCCGCTCACGCTCGAAAAACACCTGTTTCGAAGGCGCACGACTGCAAGGCAAGGTCTTGCAAACGATGGTGGCGGGCCGCACAGTGTTTTCGGCCTAGGACGAAAACAGGCGTCACGGCTTAAAATCCGCTCAGCCAAGGAAAGTTCGGGGGAACAATGGCTTACAGTCCCGTCTTGGCATTGGTGTTCGGCTATCTTCTCGGCTCGATCCCGTTTGGCCTGCTGATCACCCGTGCCGCCGGCCTCGGCGACGTGCGCAACATCGGCTCCGGCAACATCGGCGCCACCAATGTGCTGCGCACCGGCAACAAGAGCTTGGCCGCGGCCACGCTTCTGCTCGACGCCCTTAAAGGCACCGCGGCGGTGCTGATCGCAGGCCGCTTTGCGCCCGAGCTCGGACTTTGGGCCGGCTTCGGCGCGTTTTTAGGTCATCTCTTTCCGGTCTGGCTCGGCTTCAAGGGGGGCAAGGGTGTCGCCACTTACCTTGGCGTGCTGATCGGCCTTGCCTGGCAGGCGGCGCTGATCTTCGCCGTCGTCTGGCTGGCGGTGGCCTTCCTGTTCCGCTTCTCCTCGCTTGCGGCACTGACGGCAGCAGTCGTGGTGCCCATGGCGCTGTATTTCCTGAGCACGCCGCAGATTGCCGGGCTTTTCGCGGCGATGAGCCTAATCGTCATCGTAAAGCACCGCGCCAACATTGCGCGGCTGCTTGCCGGCACCGAGGGTAAGATCGGGGCCAAGGAGTGAGCGAGCCCGACGCCGGGCCGCGCCTCAGCGACCGGCAGCGGCTGAGCTGGCTTCGTCTGATCCGCACGCCGAATGTCGGCCCGGCTTCCTTTCGCGACCTGATCAACCGGTTCGGTTCGGCCGAAGCAGCGCTATCGATGCTGCCCGAGCTGATGATTTCGGGTGGCGCCAAAAAAATCGTCCGCATCCCGTCCATTGCCGAGGCCGAGGCGGAGCTGGAGACCGCCCGGCGGGCTGGCGCCCGCTTCGTCGGCATCGGCGAAGCGGATTATCCGCCGCTGATGAAAAGCATGGATCATCCGCCGCCGCTGCTCGCGGTCAGGGGCAATAGCGCGGTGTTCCGCTTGCCAGCGGTCGCCATCGTCGGCGCTCGCAACGCATCGCTGGCCGGCATCAAGATGGCGCGGATGCTGGCGGCGGATCTCGGCCGCGACGGCTATGGCATCGTCTCCGGCCTGGCGCGCGGCATCGATACGGCCGCGCACCAGGGCAGCCTTGCGACTGGCACAATCGGCGTGCTCGCCGGCGGCCTCGATTTGCCCTACCCGCCCGAAAATGCCGGCCTGTGCGACGAGATCGCCGAACGCGGCGGCGCCATCATTTCCGAAATGCCGTTTGGGTGGCAGCCGCGCGCACAGGATTTTCCGCGCCGCAACCGGCTCGTCGCCGGTGCTGCATTGGGATTGGTGGTGGTCGAGGCCGCACAGCGCTCCGGCTCGCTGATCAGCGCCCGCCTCGCCGGCGAGATGGGCCGGCTGGTCTTTGCCGTTCCCGGTTCGCCGCTCGATCCGCGCGCTGCCGGCGCCAATGGCCTGCTCAAGGACGGCGCAACCCTTGTCACCGAGGCCGCCGATATCACCAGTGCGATCGCCCCGCTGGTCGGCGCCTGGGCCCCAAGGACATCGCCGCTTGAGGAGCCGCCCGACTTTTCGGCAACGCCGCCGCCGCGCGAGGACGACCGCGACCGCGTCGTCGAGGCGCTCGGCCCGACGCCAGTGGCGGTAGACGAGATCATCCGCCACACCGGCCTGCATCCCGCCCAAGTGTTCATGGTGCTGCTGGAGCTCGACCTAGCCGGACGGCTCGAGCGCCATGCCGGCGGTAATGTCTCGCTGATTTGACCGAGAGCTTGCGCATGTCCCGGCACGCAATTCCGACGTGATTCCATGACCGATCTAGGTGAGAAGCCAAAGCAGACGCTGTTCACTCGTACGACGGCCCTCGTTTGGGCAGCGTTGAGCGTCATGCTGGCGCTGAAATGGTCGATGGATCTCGGCATGCTGGGTTTTCCCGACGGCTACATAACGCCCTTCGCAAGAGCAACCAGCACGCTTTTGGGCATTCTGACGGCAGCCTGCATGGCCCAGGGTCTCTACTTTTTCCTGGCCGGTGTGTTCGGCAGGAAGGTAAGCGCCGTCGGTCTTTGCCTGCAAATCCTTGCCGCAGCGGTTCTCACCGTGGTGCCAGTGCTTATCTTGAAGGATTGTCCGCATTCACAGCTGTGCAGCAGAGCGTATGAGGCGCTCACCGGCACGATGATGGACGATGGGGCGGGCGGCTAAAGCCACTGCATGCGTTCGGCACGAGGTTGTCACCCATGTCTTAGGTACAATCTGTTACCTATGTCTCCGGGTTGGACAATCTTGATTTTGGTGAGCGCGATGGGATTCGAACCCATGACCTACTGATTAAAAGTTTGGGTTTTTGATCTATGGCTGTCGATGGCGATAATTGGAGCCAATGGCGAAATAACTGATAAATATTGACTTTTTGGCTCATCGGGCAATAGATTCCGTTGTGACGCATTGGCGTCCATGGGCGGACGTGTTTCCCCCGTGTTCCCCGGGAGGGTGCCTACTGATGGAAAATCGGACGAGGATCACGAATACAACGGTTGCCGATGCACTGCCTTTGGCAAAGGAATATGTCATCTGGGACGCAGCCATATCGGGCTTTGGCCTGCGGGTCAGGCCAACCGGCGGCAAGAGCTATATCTTCACCTATCGCACCGCTGGCGGCCGCGCGGGGCGTGTCCAGCGTGTCACCATAGGAAACGCCCTGAAGCTGAAAGCCGATCCCGCCAGGGAACAGGCAAAGGCTCTTGCGGGCCAATACCACGGCGGCGGTAATCCGGCGGCAGATGTCGGCGCCGAAAAACTCGAGGCAACGGCGCAGAGGAACGCACCGACGGTTGCTCAGGCGCTCGACCGGTTCATCAAAGACCACGCCAAAGTCACGCTGAAAGAAAAGACGTGGAAAGAGTACGAGAGGATCAGCGAGAAGATTCTGAAGCCGCACTTGGGCAAGCTGAAGGTCGCCGCGATGACCTCGAAAGACGTGTCAGAACTCTATCACTCGATCCGCGAAAAGCCGACGCAGGCGTCATTGGCCGTAAGGGTGTTGTCGTCAGCCATGGGCATGGCTGAGGAGTGGGGCTTGCGGGATGCCGGTTCCAATCCGTGCAGGATCCGACTGAAGGGAAGTCGGCGCCGGGAGCGGCTGTTCAGCGACACGGAGGTTTCTCGACTACTCGCGGCGATAGACGCACATGAGAAGGCCGAGAAGATGACGAAGCCGGTGGCGCTTGGCCTGCGGCTTCTATTCGCCACAGGATGCAGAGCCGGGGAGATTTGCTCTCTTCAGTGGTCCAACGTCGATCTCGAAGAAAGATGGCTGGAATGGCGCGAGCACAAGACTGACGGCGGCGGCTCCTTGCGCAAGGTCATCACTCGGGAGGCAGCAAGGCTGCTAGAGAGCGCTGAGCGCATAGAGGAAGTCGACTGGGTTTGCCCCTCCCCTGCTCTGAAGCGATTGCGCGTGGAAACGCTGGAGGCTGCATTCGAGCGCGTGATGAAGGCGGCAAAGGTGCCGGCAAACGAGAATGCTACCCTCCACCTGATACGGCATTGGTTTGCCACAGCCACCTATTCCGACCCGTCAATACCCCTGCCGCTGCAAATGGCGATCGTCGGACATCGGTCGGTAGCCACGGCCATGCGTTACGCCCACGTTGCCCGGGAAGCCCATCAGAAGGCCGCACTGTCTGCCGAAAAGAAGCGTTCCGCTGCAATCAAGGCGGGCGCAAAACGGGGCAAACTCCTGCAGTTTCCGAAAAAAGTTTGAAACCAGAGAAAGCCCTTCTCTCCGTTGAGGTTTCGGCCTGTACCAGAAATTCTATGAACAGAAACCTTTAGGCATAGCCGTTGTTTCCCAACTGAAAGCGTCCACATCCATCGTTGCTAATGCTTAACGATGGAGACCCAATCGTGAACACCAACAAACTGCTCTTGCCCGTAGATGCCGGTATCTTTCTTGGGCCGGAGGGTCATCCCGTCCCGACAACCACCTTGCAATGGTGGAGGACCAAGGGTCGCGGCCCAAGGTATATCAATCGCGGCGGCCGGATTTTCTACCGTCAATGCGATCTTGATGAGTTCATCGAAAAGAGCGTGACAGAACCGGGAACTGTCGCATGACCCACGCCGACGAACTCGCGCGGCTGTTCATCCAAGCTGAGGAAGCCCGGTCCCGACTTGACAACCTGCTACGCCAGCGCGAAGGCGCACAAGAGGGCCGAGGGTTGGCGCCAAGGCCCGCAGAGATCGACAAGGCCCGCGACCGTCTAGAGGCTGCAGAGGCGCTGCTGTTGCGCGCGCACGAGCGCACGGCGGCTCGCGCATGATCGACATGGACGATGAAAACTCAACGTTGTTCAACCACCTGGCGGTGGCCAAGAAGCCGTGGCGATGGCGCGCGCTACTGCGAAGGGCGGACCTCCCCGCCAGTGCTTACAAGGTTGGCCTCGCGCTCGTTGACAAGTTCTTGAACAATTCTGATGGGCGCTGTTTTCCAAGCGCGTCGACGCTGGCTGACGAGTGCAGCATTCTTGTGAGGACGGTCTACGACGGAATCGCGGCGTTAAAGGAGGTGGGATTGTTGAAGACCGAGAGGCGGTTTGATGGCTCTTTGGACTTCATTTTTTTGCTGCCCCCAATAACGGAAAAACGTGAGAGGCAGTCACGGAAATCCGGGAGTGGCAGTCACGGAAATCCGGGAATTAACTTAGACAATGAACTTCCCAAGCTAACTATCCAAGACCGTAGCGCCGGCTCGGGGGCGCCTTCGGCGGACCTTCGGTCTTCCCTCGCTTCGCTCGGGACCCTCGCTAGTAGCAGCGACACTTTCAACCACGATGATGATTTCGAAGAGAGCAAGAGGGGGTGCGCATGAACAGCCACTCTGATCTTCCCCTTTTTTCCTGGCAACCACCAAGGTGCACGATGATCCCATTCCCTCCCGGAAAGCGTATCGGCAAGATTCGAACCGTCGCCGAAAAATGGCTCGCTCAGCGAACGCCAGGGTTGGCAAAGAAGTATGCGGAACAGATCGACGGTGATTTGCAGCGTCATTTCGACCTGTTGAATATCCTCCCCGATGAACGCGCCAAACTGACTGTCGAGTTCTGGAGCGCCGTCCGGGCCGAGATCACCAGGCAGCGGCCGAGTTCGAGGCCGGGCGGCAGCGCCGCATGATCTTGTGTCCTTGGCGACTAGCGATAGCTACGCCTTGTGTGTTTGCGCTTGACGGTCGAATCTGCGAGACCTATATAAATCTTCGACGGATTTAAATAGGTCAGACGCGGATGAGCATGAAAATCCTGAAAGAGGAAGCCGCTCGGCTGTTCCCGAATGTCGCGCAGTTCGACCAGAAGCTTTACACACGCTTGGCCGCTATCGGACTGGTTGCTCGCAAGCGGCCTGGCCGATCATACGACAGACTCGAGCCGCGGGAGATCGCGGCATTTCTCCTCGCCAGACTGTCGGCCGACTACCTTGACGAAGCGGTAGCGGTCTTGAGCGCGGTGCATGACATGCCCGGAAAGATCGACGGCGTTCCCGCCCATTGGACAGAATGCCGTGCCATGACCACAGGCACCTTGCTGGACTGGATCTCCGCACTGGTGGCGGACTTCATGGCCGGCAGGGCGGACAAGGACGAAGGTCTCGGCAGTTGTGAGATCCGCCTTGCGGTCCCGTTGCCAACGGTTCAGATCGGCCTCAAGCCAAGCCGGTGGCAATCCGACAAGATCGGCAAGCAGTGGGCGGCATTTGAGGGTCGGTTCGCTCGATCACCCGACTACGATGACGACGGTGATCAACTCAGCGACCTAGCCGCGATCGAAGCGACACAGCCGAAATCTCTGAGGATGACGGCGATTGTCAGTGAAAGGTCGATCGACCTTGCGACGGTTCGCGCCTTTGCGCGGGCGTTTTTCCAATGAGGGCCGCGACTTTGCCCGCCGTCAATGTGATCCCGGAGACCCTTAAAGGTGACGTCCTTTGGGGAGCAAAGAGCATCGCCCGATTTCTGGATTGTTCACCCGACTTTGTCGAAACGCTATGCGAAGATCAGTCCGCGCCAGTCCGAAGGAGGGCCGGCCGGATCTGTGCCCTGAAGTCGGATTTGGTCGCCTGGCTTTCCGACGCTGCCCCTCGATAGCACCTTTCAGCCCTTTTGAGCCGCTTCTAGCCCGCTGTCCAAATCAGCGGCGCCCTCACAAATTCCGATCATGTTTGGATGGTTCGGAAAATCGAAGGCGGAAGTTCGGGCGGTTGAGCCCGAAACGCACGTTTACGTCGTCGGTCCGGAAGGCGTCCGGTCACTTTCCCACCCATCCGACGAACTGCTTGCGCTCTTCGGCGCGCAGCCGACGGCGGCAGGTGTCCAAGTTGGAACGCGCACCCCGCTGAAGTGCTCTCCCGCTTTCGCGAGCATCCGATTGATTTCCGAGCTCGCGGGCGAATTGCCCGTCCACATATTCCGGCGGGGTAAAGACGATTCCCGCGACCGTGTCAGAGATCATCCAGTCGAAACGCTTCTCAATAATTTTGCAAATCCTTGGACGAGTGGCGCTCAATTCCGCCGCGAGACGACACTTGCAGCCCTGTTAGAGGGCCATGGCCTGGCGAAGGTGATACGCGTCCGCAAGGAAATTCGTGAACTGCAGCCGCTCTGCGGTGTCACCATCAAAGCCGACGAGTACACCGGCGAACCGAAGTATGTGACGCCAAAGAAGGGCGGCGGGACTGACGATCTATCTTGGCGCGACGTCCTCGACGTGGCCGCGCTTGGCGGCGAAGCGCCGGCGAAACTGGCACGAGAGGCCATCGCCCTTTCCCTCATTCTGGAAAGCCACGGCGCCCGGTTCTTTAAGAACGGCGGCCGGCCGTCCGGAATTTTGAGCTTTAAGACTGCACTCGGTCCCGGTGTTGCAAACGAGATCGCCGATGCCTGGCATGAGGCGACCGACGGCGGCAAGCGTGGCGGCGTTGTCCCACTTGGCTCCGACGTCACGTACACGCCAATCGATTTCACCAGCACTGACAGCCAATATCTCGAAAACAGAAAGTACCAGTCAACCGAGATTGGCCGGTTCTTTGGCGTGCCTCCAACGATGCTTGGCGCGCTCGAGGGAGCGACGTTCACCAACTCGGAAACGCTCGGGAGTCAGTTCCTCGCCTTCGTTCTCAATCCGTGGATTACGGCCTGGAAGGGCGCAATTACCAGGTCAATGCTTACCGAGGACGAGCGCCGCGACCATTACGTGGAATTCGAAACAAAGGCGCTGGTTAAGGCTGATCTGAAGGCCCGCTTCGAAGCTTATGCCCGCGCGGTAGGTGGCCCGTTCTTGCTTCCGAACGAAGCCCGTGCCGCTGAAAACCTGCCGGCAACTGACGGTGGCAACAAGCTTAATCTCCCCCAAGGTGCGCCAGCTCCGGCAACCACAACTGAGGAGCCCGCAAATGCGTGAGACCGTCGACATCCTTGAATTGAGACTCAGCCCACCGGCAGATGATGGAACGGTCGAAGGAATAGCGGTCAAGTTCGATACGCTAGACTCTTATCGGACGACATTCGACCGGCGCGCCTTCGCCTCAGTTGCAAAGCGCCTGCCGATGCTCTGGTCGCACGATCCCGCCCAAGTCGTCGGCTCATGGTCCTCGATCACGATTGCTGACGACGGCTTGCGCGTAAAAGGCCGCCTCAACCTGGAAGTCGAGCGAGCCCGTGAAGTTCGGGCCATGCTGACGCAAGGCGACATCGACGGGATCTCAATCGGTTTTGAAACCATCACTTCCGAGTCCCGCGCCGGCGGCGTCCGCCACATCACCAAAGCCATCATTCATGAGATTTCACTTGTCGCCATCGCCGCAGTGCCGGGCGCCAAGGTCACCGACATCCGACACGGCCGAGACAGCGCGGCGGCCGCATTCATCACCGCAGTCAATGCGGCTACCCGCGCTTTCGGAGAAGGAAAATCAAAATGAAGCACTCAAAAATTGAAACCCGGTCCGCCGTGCGCCTGGAGACGCGCGCCGATCCGGATCCGATTGAAGCGGCAACGCAGGCAGTCGCGGAAATGCGCACGGCCTTCGATGCCCGCATCACCGGCCTTGACGAACTGACAGCACGTCTTGACGAGCTCGAGACACGCGCTGCGCGGCCTGGCACTCAGGAACGGACCGAAGAGCCGACGGTCGAACGGCGCGCGTTCGTGGGCTACATTCGCAGCGGCCGCGAGGCGCTGAGCGCCGACGAGATCCGCGCACTTCGCGTCGGCGACGACACGGCCGGCGGCTTCCTCGCCCCTCCGGAATTCCAGACCGAAATGCAGCGCGAGCTAGTTCAGTACTCGCCGATTCGCGAGGCGGCACGCGTCGGCACAACTGCCCGCGGCTCGGTCATCTTCCCCAAGCGCACGGCGATCACAACCGCCTTGTGGGAAGGCGAAACGGAGGACTCGGAAGAGTCTGAGCCGGCGTTCGGTCAACAGGAAATCTTCGTCCACGAGATGCGGACCTACACCGATGTCAGCAACAAGTTGCTCGAGGATTCGGCGGTCAACATCGAGTCCGAACTCAACATGGCCTTCGCCGAAGACTTTGGCCAAAAGGAAGGCATCTCTTTCGTCAACGGCACGGGAGTGAAGCAGCCTGAAGGCGTGATGCAGAATACCGACATCGCCTACACGGCAAACGGCCATGCCACGATCCTGGCAGCGGACCCGCTGATTACGCTGCTTTACGCACTGCCGAAAGCATACCGTGCGCGCGGCGCCTGGATGATGAACGGCACGACCTTGGCGACGATCCGCAAGCTGAAGGACGGCCAGAACAATTATCTCTGGCAACCCTCATTTCAGGCAGGCGAGCCGGAAACCATCCTTGGCCGCCCCGTGGTCGAAGCGGTCGACATGCCCGACATAGCGAGCGGCGCCTTCCCCATCGTCTACGGCGACTTTGCCGGCGGCTATCGGATCTATGACCGCGTCGGTCTCAGCGTGCTCCGCGACCCGTTCACCCAGGCAAAGAGCGGCCTCGTCCGCTTCCACGCTCGTCGCCGCGTCGGCGGTGCTGTCACGCAGGCCGCACGCTTCCGCAAATTGAAGATGGCGACCACGTAAGCGGCGTCGAAGGAACAAGGAACAAAGAAATGCGTGAACTGAAAAACAGCATCGCGTCTCGGCAGTCGCTGGCGCCGGCATTGCGCACGGTAACGGCGACGGGGACGGCGATCGATCGAGCCGGCTTCGAATCTCTCACCTTCGCTATTCACGTCGGTGACTGGACTGACGGCGAACACGTCGTCCATTTCGAACACTCCGACGATAATTCGGACTTCGATGGAGTCCTTGAAGACGAGCTTGTCGGCGCTTCAGCGGGCATCGCCGGCGCAACCCAAGTCTTTGGTTTGACCGTGGGCGACGATGGAAATTCGCCAAACGGCCCGACCTACGAGAACGAGAATGTTCTGATCGGCTACATAGGCGACAGGCAGTACATCCGCGCGAAGATCACCACCACCGGGGCATCAACCGGCGCCTTCATCGGTATCGACGCCATTCTCGGCCACGCCAGCAAGCGGCCAACGGAATAGGACGAGGGGCCCACTCCTTAGAGGCCCCGCGATCAGGCCGCAAACGGCAGCCGACCTCCCCGGGTCCCCCAGTCCTAGTGCGTGCATTGTAGGGGTCAAGGTCAGCAAGTTCGCAACTTTAGGCGGACGGTCACGGCGCGTGGCTGTCCGCCAATCTCAGAAAGGCTTTGGATCATGCATGACCCCTACGAAGACAACCAGCCAGGCCCTGAATCGCTAGGCCGGTCCGCGCGTCTCGTCGTTCCATCGGACTCGGAAGACCTTCCCGTCGTTGCGAAAGCCCTTGTCTTGACCGTGAGGGGCAACATCAGTGTCGTTCCGGTGGCAAACGCCTTGGATACACCGGTGCCATTCATCGATGTTCCTGCAGGCTATCTCATTCCCTTTCAAGTCCGGCGCGTCATGGCCACTGGCACGACGGCGACTGCTTGGACACTGGAAGACTGATGCCGACGCGTGCTCCATCGATCTGCCAATGTGGGCGTCCGATTCCGTCGGGAGTTCGCTGCGCTTGCCGGCTCAAGGCCGATGCAGAGCGAAAGGCCAAATACGATGCGAGGCGACCGACCGCAGCCGAGCGCGGCTACGGCGGCAAGTGGCAGACTGCACGGCTGGAGCATCTCGGCAAGCATCCGTTGTGCGAGCGCTGCCTGGCGGGCGGTCGACGCGTCAAGGCGACAGTCGTCAACCACCGCATTCCCCACAGGGGCGACAAGCGCCTGATGTGGTCCCGGTCGAACTGGGAATCGGCCTGCGATCACCACCACAATTCAACGATCCAATCCGAAGAGCGCCGGGAAATGAGGGCGGAAAAATGCTGACGCTTGTCACCCCGCCAGACGTCTTTCCGATTTCACTTGCGGAGGCCAAGGCGCAACTTGGTATCAAAATCACCACCGTGCATGACACGCTCATCAACCGCCTGATAGCGGCCGTAACCGCGAAGCTCGACGGCGAAAGCGGGATGCTTGGCCGAGCCCTGGTCACGCAAGAATGGAAGCTGACACTGGATTGCTTCCCGACGGAGATCGTTGTTCCGCTGCCTCCTTTGCAGTCGGTGGAGGAGATCACTTACCTTGATGCCGCCGGCGTTGAGCAAACCCTGGCAACGGACAAATACGCCATTCTCGGCATCGCAGGATCAAAGCGAGCCCGGATCGTTCCGGCTTACGGAAAGTCGTGGCTCGCCACGAGGGATTTTCCCGAAGCCGTCACAGTGTCTTTCACGGCCGGATACGGCGATGACGAAGACAGCGTGCCGGAGCCATTGCGCGCGGCGATCTTGCTTCATGTCGGTCACCTGTTTGAAAACAGAGAGACGACGATCGTCGACGAGCGGACCGCATTCTCTGTCGAGGTGACGCCTTACGGGTTTGACGATCTGATCGCGCCCTATCGGCTTTGGGGGTTTGGCTCGTGACCTCCCTTGGCGACAGCACCCGGAATTTGATGCTCACACTCCTAGAAGACAATCCCGCGCTTCGCGAGATGGCGGGCGTTCGGATCTGGTTTGAGGAAAACATTCCCGATCCAGCACGCTGGCCCTTCGTCACGATCGGGCGCCCGCAACTTCGCTTTATCGAAGGGCGTCGCGAAACGCTGGTCAATGTGTTGTGTTGGGGGCGGACGCTGGACGAAGCGGCGGAGATAGGACGGCGGGCCGTGGCGGCATGCTGCAGTCACACCTCGTCCGACCCGATCAGGCATGACCAAACGTCGTTTGTTCGGCCTGAGAACGCCTCCGGTCCGATGGCCGTTGCGTCGGCATCCCTTGCGAGGGCTTGCACGCTGTGAAGGGCAGAAAACCAGAACTGAGACCGATCGAAGGCGGCTTGTCCGGCGTGCCCCGCGCACCTGACCATCTGTCGGAAGCGGCGGCGGAAGAATGGAACCGGGTGGCGCCGGACCTGGTGAAGCGCCAAATCCTCAACGATACAGCCCTTACGACGTTGGCGCACTACTGCATGGCAAGCGCTCAGGCGCGCGAAGCTGACAAGTCGATCGCAAAGCATGGGCTGTTGATCGACACGCCGGCCGGACCGAAGTCTAATCCCGCCGTCCGAATGCAAACCCAATATCTGGAGATCGCACGCCGGTACGCAATCGAGCTCGGCATAACCCCGTCGTCACGCTCCCGCAAAGGCCTTTCAGGCAAGGAGGAGAGTCGTGGTAACGACGCTGCCGACTTGGGTCTTTGATGACTCCCCGATCGATGATCCGCTTGGCTATGGTGACAGGGTCGTGCGTTTCTTCAGCGCCTTGCGTCATCCGCAGTCGACTGCGCCCGATCGCCGGTTTGTGCTTCCGAAGTTCTGGGAACGCATAATCAGGCGCATCTATGGCCCACGGCATCCGGACGGTCGGCGCATCGTGCGTACAGTCTTTTGCATGATCCCCCGCGGCGCTCGCAAGACTACGACAATCGGCGGCGGGCTCGGGCTGCTTCATTCGGTGGGTCACGAGAAAGTGCCGTCGGGCCAGGTGTTTCTTGGTGCCGGATCACAAGACCAAGCTGACTTGGCCTTCGCCGAAGCAACTGGAATGGTCCGGGCAACGCCGGCGCTCAATGACCTTGTGAAAGTTCGCGGCGACTACTTGGAGCATCCGGTCGCAAAGTCTCACCTTCGCGTGCTGTCTGGTGAGGGCGATCTTGCCCACGGCACGACGCCCGCAGCTGTGTTCCTCGATGAACTGCACATTCTCAAAAACCGAAAGCTCTGGCGGGCACTTAAAACCGGCATGGTGAAATCACCGGGCGCGCTGCTCTGCATCACGACCACGGCCGGGCGTGGTCAATCTGGCCTAGCTTGGGAGGAATATTCCTACGCCCGCCGGATCGCTTTGGGAGAGATCGTCAACCCGGGTTATCTGCCAATCATATTCGAGCCTGAGGACGGCGCAGACTGGCAGGACGAGGCGCTGTGGCACCGCGTCAACCCGGGACTGACCGAAGGCTTCCCCGTGATCGAGGAGCTTCGCCAGGCCGCACTTGAGGCGCGGGAGAAGCCGACGGAGCAGGATGACTTCAAGCAGTACAACATGAACTTTTGGCTAGACCGTTCACTGTCGCCGTTTGTCGACATGGGCGTGTACGACGAAGGCGCGGCGCCGATCAACGTTGAAGCGCAGCGGGAGCGGCCTTGTTGGGTCGCGGTCGATCTCGGGCTAATTCATGATCTTGCTGCCGTTGTGGTTGCCTGGCCGGATGACGACGAGGGTTACGACGTCGCCGCGATGTTCTTCTGTGCGGAGGAAGGCCTTCGCGAGAAGGCGGAAAAGGACAAGGTTCCTTACCTCCAGTGGGCCGAACAAGGCCACATCATCCCGACGCCGGGCAACGTGACGGATTATCGGTCGATCGAAGCGCACCTTCGGATGTTGCGCGAAATGTTCAACGTTCAGGAGATCGCATTCGATCCGGCCTACGCCCAAGCAGTGATGTCGCCATTGCTTGAGGATGGCTTTCCCGTAGTCACGATGCGCCAAGGCTGGGTCACAATGGCGCCAGCTATCAAGGAGCTCGAGCGCGCTATCATCGCCCGACGGTTCCGCCATGGCGGCAATCCGGTGCTGCGCTGGTGCATGGAGAATGTCTCTGTCGAAGTCGACAAGGCCGGCAACAAGTCGATGCACAAAGGAAAAAGCCGGGACCGGATTGACGGAGCGGTTGCCGCCGCAATGGCAGTAGGCCGCGCCTCAGTCGGTGAATCGACCGGACCGTTGACGCTGGAGCAAATCACCGGCCGTGGCGATGGCAAGCTTATGTTTCTCGGGGGCGCCTGATGATCGCGCTAGACGATCTTGAACGCGTCTCTCAGGTCATGAGACATCGCCGCACGCGGAAGCGGATACAGGCCTTTGGCCCGCAAGGAGGTAACGTGCATCCTATGGCGCGCCGCGCGCGCGTCATCGTAGAGGATCTCCTCATCAGCGCAGGAGTCGACCCACGCGACGAAGCTCTTCGCCGCTTGCGTCCCATGCGCGGCGGCAATGCCTATCGCAATGTTGCCGGCAAGCTCGTTGATAGCCTTCCGATCCATGTTGCCGCTCTTCGCAACGCACTGGTCGGATGCGATGCGCCGAAGCTGGACAAGGCCAACTCTGAGGCTGACAGCGGCTTGGATCTCTTCGAAGCTCATTCCCTGCTGGCGGCATTCATGCCGGAACCTGGTCAATGCGTCGTCCTGTCCATCCGGAATCATGCTGAGCGCAAACGCGATAGCAATGATGGCTGTGAAGATCAGAAGGCCCCACTCGATCATCTGAATTCCCCTTATCGCTCTGATTTTCTAGACAATAATCCCAAATCCGAGCGTCAGTCAACAGCAAAGCAAAGCAACGCATGGCATTGCTCACCGCTATCAAAGTCTATCTGCGCACTGTTGATCAGTGGTTCGAAGTCAACCCGATGCATCAAGGGGGGGGGTCTGCACTTTTACTGCGTCGCTCTAGACCGGTGCCACCTCCTTGCGTCGAAAAATATTTCAATTGGAGTTTTCTCGCGCCAGCACCATTTTCGCAGGGAGGCCGGCTTCCAAGACCTTCGTTGGCGGAGCGATCAGCTTTGGGCCGTAGGCCCTTTGTCGCGAACCACTTTGAAGCCTGAAGATTCTAGTGAAGCCAAAGCGACTTCGGCGAATATCTGACAGTTTTCGAAGGGTTCGTTGCCTTCGTGTGCCGTGGCATGGAAGGCCGACAGAATGCCTTCAAACAAGGCGGTGAGCGTCGCGGCGCGGTCCTTCTTTGCCGCTGCGTTCCCATCCCTCGACTGCTGGCCAATTGATATCTTGGGCATGTCGTTGCCTTCGCCATGCATGAGGAATTCGACAAGCGCGCTCATCAGCCATTCGGCATTTTCTCGATCGAGCAACATGTCGACGGTGTCATCATCGTCGGTGACTAACTCAAGCGTGCCTCTCAGCGGCTTGCGTGAGGTCACCTCCACATCACCGTCTTGATACTCAACCAATTTTGGCATGACTTTTCTCCATTGCTTTTTAGTGGCCGTAACGCCCCTAGAGGCGCGGAAAGCCGATTGTTGTTGTTAGGAGTTATGTCGGGCAGTCGTGCTGCTTCTCTTCTCTTCGACGTAGGTTCGTCGGTTGTAACGCGGCTTATTCAAAGGCGCCAAGGGCCGCTTCTCTCAAGGCACGCTGCAAAGGTATCTGACCTATTTCTGCAGTCAAGAGGATCGTGCTTAGCCGGCGATCGCCCCCGCAAGCGGGTGCTTTATCGCCTCGCTTTTCGCCATCCGGGGGCCCGGGCCTCGTCCTCCGAGCAGAACCACGGCTCGCCATATTGGGGGCTGATCTTGGTCTCCCAATAATGCTCTTGACCGGGCACGTGGTAAATGTGCTCTCCGGTGTTGATCGAGATATTGCCCTTGATATTGCAGTCGCCGCCGGCAAGCAGGGACGACGGGTCCGGAACGCTTATGCTGCCAAGCCATTCGGTGGGTATGAACTTCGCGACGGTATCGAGACTGCTCGGGCTCACGGTGAGAAAAGCGGCAAGCGGCACCATCACGAGCGGAGCCAAATATTGGGGTCGCAAAAACTCCGCCGCCTCGCGCGCTTGCGCGAGTGTTCGGCCTGATTGGCACCTTGATCACGCTGGACTTTGCCCACGCCCCTATCTCCCCGAAGAGAGAATGCTGCGTCCGTTGCAGGGGAGAGTCCAGAGTCTGGCGCAGGCCGTGCCCCAGTGAGTTACCCACAGGAAGTCCACAACCGCGGACGATGGGCAATCGCTTAGCGACAAGGGCGCCTTCTCGATCTAATATTACAACGGGCTTAATTGCCCCCCCAAACACTCGGACCCGTTCCTCCTGGTCAAACACCTTCGCGGCGAAGCCAAACTGCGTCACGCTACGCTTCAGGACTTTTCGGAGGAGTGATCTTCTTGTTTTTGCGTCTGACGAGTTTAGTCAGTTTGTCGCGGAAGGTTGGCGGCTTCACGAATCCACTTTCCCAATCTTCATATTCTTTTGCATCGGGCATTAATCGCTGTGCTCTTTCAGACGAAAAGTCAGCTTCCGCGATCTGTGGCAGAGGATTGAAAAACGGAAAGCGATATCTGCGCATCTTGTTGCCGCGTTTATTCAACTCCACGTCAAGACGCGTCGTGAAATAGATGCAGTCATCGCAATATTTTTCGATGGCAAACAGCGTCTGCTTATACGTTTCGTCAGCCCCTTTGTCTGTGTGTATCCCGAGGTAACGGATTGTCCGGACCGAATCGTTGACCGTCGGACCCTCACCGAGCCATTTCTGAATCAATTCATTTCTGGTTCTTATTGACGTATTGAGGGCATCTATCGCCTTATGAATCTCGATCACCAGATTGAGTGTTTTCGTATCAACGGTGATCTTTTCGAACACAACGGTTTCCAAGCGCTCTATCGGAACTTTCGAGATGGGCAAAGTATGCAGTTCCATAGCGCATGCAATCGGTTCGAATTTGTCGCTCGGCTTGGATGCCAATATCCGTTGCAGGTGCGCTTGTACGTTCTTTTCCGTTTCACGAAACCGTTCCAGCATTCCCATTAGATGCTGGCTTTTCAGCGACATGAAGTTATTGCCGATCGCGAACGACAGAGCCAGCGCCTCGTTGAACGCTCTGACACTGGCTAACTTTTCTCGCTTTTGTTCACGCCGAAGAATGGAGACCTGTGCTCCCCATGCGCCAGCGAATGATGCCGTGACACCGACTATCCCTGGCACAAAATTTGGACTGGAATATATAAAATGCAAAAGGCTCGAAAGCTGGCTCATGGGGTCCCCCTCAAGAGTCAGATAAGTCTGAAATCGCCCCTGCGCCAGTGACGATTTGCCGCCTCGCTGTTATGAGACTGTAATCATGGGTAGTACAAAGAAAATTCGGCCGTTGGCATCCAACTCAACTTTGGCGACGCAAGTCAGCCAGCTTGATGACCCAATCGGCTACGTGTTCAGCGTTTGGTGTAAGATGCGTATCAAGGTGCATGAGGTAAGATTAATACTCAACAGCGATCCGCGCTGGCCTGACTACGCGCTCTACGAGTCTATGGACGATCCACAGGATTCATCGGACGAAAACGACTACGGCCCCACCATGCTCATGTGCCTCCACGATGGCCGGACACACAATCCTTACCCCAAGGCGCGATGGGACGACGACTACAAACTCTCTGACGCTTGGATGAATTGGCATCAGGTCAGCTACCTTTATGAAGAACTGCTGCCTTGACCGGAGACAGGAATATGTTCTTATTTCGTTCTCATGGCTCACGACCCCATCGATACGCTCGCAAAGGCGACCCGACACAACATGCTTGTGAAGGTTGAGTGCAGCTGCGGCAATGTCCGCTACTGCCGGTCGGCTGACCTCATGATGGTTTACGGCGGCGGCATCGACCCGCTCAAGCTGAAATTCGACTGCAGCCGGTGTAAGCCCGTGATCAAAATCACCCTGCTTGAGGTGCACCCCGAACACTTGCCAAAGCGGCTGATGATCCATAAGCCGATGAGGGTCGGCGGCAAAATCGTTTGGCACACCGAGAGGTTTCGCGGTTGACCAAGGGCTGGACGTTTCAATCTCTGGTCGAAGACAAGATAGGTGACCGCTTACTGTCACAACTCCGCTTTTTGCCCACCATAACCAGGTGCTCGACCTCCCCAGGCTTCGCGATCGCTTCGGACCGGATGCTTCGGCGATGGCGGACGATCTCATTCCAAAGTTGAAGTGCGCCAAGTGCGGCGGCAGGAGCGTCGGCGTGATCTACACGCCCGATACCAGTCCGAACGCCTACGGCAGGGCCAAAGACGGACGATGAGAGCCTACAAGCGCAAAGTCGTTTGGAGCCAGGTAAGGAACTCAGGAACATTAGCGAGGCCAGCCTTGATGGCTTCCAGCGTTAAAGCCTTCGTTGCCTCCGCTGGCAGCGCTTTGATTTGGTCGACGAGCTTCGAGCGCACGGTAGCCGGCACATCCGATTTCTCGACCCGATCGATCAGGAGCGCTTTCACGGTATCTTCGTGAAACCGGATCGTCACTACTCCAAGAATTGCGGAAAGGCCTCCGTCGTCGGCGAGGAAATCCATCCCGGCCGCAGTGATGCGCGCGTTGGCAGCGTAAAGCCGGCCAGAGAGTTCGCTCGACCACAACGCTTCGGCCAAATCATGTTCGCAAAGGTATTGGAGATTCGCGAAGTAGATGTAGCTATCGCCACCTTCGAATGGCGTGGCTTTAACCCGCTGAGGATAGGAAGCAGCCATGTGATTCAGCATCTTTAATTGAAGATCGCGGTCGAGGATCATGGGACCGTTATACTGCCACTAGATCACCAAAGCCAAATTGCCCCGCGCCCCACAAGGAAGGGAACAAAATTTCGCATACCTCGTTAAAATGCCGGCCGGATGCCTGTCCCAAAATCTTTGTCCGGCTTGTGTCAAAAGGCCCGTTGCCCCCCGCCCTGGCAGCGGGCCATTCAATTGGGGTTTGTTGGCGCCAGCACTAATTTCCCAAGGGACGCCCGACCAAACTATGGAGGGGCTAGTTTTTCAAAGCGTCAGTCGCGAAGTTTGCACCGATCGCCACGATGAAGGCGATAACTACCGCGACAAAAATCGTTCCCACGATCCACTTTCGCGCCCCGAAGCCTTTCGCGCCATGCCCGAAGTTGAAAGTCATAGCGGGAAATAAGAAGAAATAGGTCGGGATGGCGAGTAAGAGCACAGCAACCCCCGCGTACAGAGCGCGAGTGGAGACTAGCCCAACAACCCGGTCTCCAGCCCACAACCCGCCCAGTATCAGCAAGCCTATGGCGACTAAAAAGAAGAGCCCCGAAGCCGAATATGAGGGGGGGCTATATTCGTGAACGCTAACCCTGCTGTAAAGGGCCTTGGCTGCGAGCAAGTCGTTGTTGATCGTATCCGCCAGACCGATCGCTTCGTCTCTCTCGCCGTGGATACGATAACTGCCCGCGTCGGTGCCGTCCGCCTTCAAAATTAGGTCAACAGCTGGTCGGTTTATGAACGGAGCGGAAAACTGGATGCGGACGAGATTCCTGGATTTGACGAGGCTGTCAGCCAGGAGGTCGTCGAGCGATTTGCCAGAGACCTTTCGGCCGCCCGAAAACTCGAATGTCACCTCCGGCGGCTCATCCCGAAACTCTGCGATGTGATTGTAGAGTTCGCGCACCGTTTCCGCGGTGACGACGTAGCATCCCAAGATATCGCGAGAAACTGTTAGCTTCCCTCCCATAGCACCCACGCCCTCCCCTGTTGTGCTAGTTATATCTGACTTGCTTCGGATTTGCAGTTTATGCGGACTATGGGGATGTCGTGGCGGCTATCGAAGACCTTCAACACTTATTTCAGCTCCAAAGCGAAACGCTTGCGACGGAATTCAAGTCGTGGCTCGGCCTGAACACGGCTGCTGGTCGAGCGCCTCTGGCGAAAGCGGCAATCGCACTAGCAAACCACGGAGGCGGTACGATAGTTGTCGGTATGCGTGAGGCTGCAAATATGCCGATCGGGTCCTATCCGCGCCCTCCAGAAATCGATCGCTATACCTCCGACTCCGTGAACGCAGCGGTCAATCGGTATGCCGATCCTCAAATTCATTGCGATGTCGTCCATCTCCGGCATCCTGAGACAGGCCACGAACATGCCTTCGTGGTCGTCCCTGGAGGCTACAGCGTACCCGTGATGGCCGCGAAGGGTACGGACGGCGAGATTCTTGCCCAGAAGGTATATATCCGAAAACCCGGCCCCAAAAGCGAGGAACCATTCACCGCCGATGAGTGGCGGACGCTTCTCGATCGATGCGTTCGTGCCAACCGCGACAGTTTGCTCGATGCGATTCGCGCCATCGTGCAGGGCCAGCCCCTCGATCCGATCGCTAAAGAGCAAATCGACCGGCTGCTGAAATTCACGAATGAGTCCAAAGACAGCTGGCAATCCCGGATTGAGCAGCTCCCCAAAGACGATCCTGCTCGGTTTCTGTTGGGGAGTTACGAGCATTCGTTTCATATCGTGGATGTGCCGCCAGCACCCGGTCTGCGGGAGCTATTGGAGCTCATGCGTAAGGCAAGCGAAACGCGCCTGACCGGCTGGGGACCATTTGTGCTGCTTGAGAGGCTACCCATTGGTCCAGTGCCCGTCGGAGACGTTCTTGAGGCATGGGTAGGGCATCCAAGCGAGAAAATGCGCGACGGCAGGCACGCTGATTTCTGGCGCGCTCGCCCTGACGGAATGCTTTACCAGATACGCGCTCTCGATGAGGACGTCACTGACAAGGCGAAGCCGGGCACAACGATGGACCTGACTATGCCCGTTTGGCGTATCGGCGAAACGCTGCTCTATGTTGCCCGGCTCGCTAGGCTTTTCGGTGAAGACCCGGAAATAGCTGTTCGGGTGAGATACAACGGGCTCAAAGACCGCACGCTGCAAAGTCTGTTCAACTTCCGATACCTCAGTTTCGAACGGCAATGTTTCGTCGACACGGTGCATCTCGTTGGCAAGGCGCGTGCTTCGACAATCGAGGACAACCTCAACGAGGTGCTGCTGCAGCTACTTAAGCCGCTGTATGACGCTTTCAATTTCGCGCCCCTTACACCACAAATGGTTAGTCAGGAGACCGCGAAGTACCGAAACAACCGCTACTGAGAGGTGCCCACGATGAACCTGCCGGCAGCCGCAGAGGCTGGAGCGCTGGCGGAGCCGTTGAGTCGCCCTTGCTGGGGCGGCTTGGTGGTGCTGCCCCGGTGTTGCCCTGATGACTTTCCGGGAAACACCGAATTAGTTGGCTCATCTAATGTTTTGATTATGCTGATGTTTTGGTGAGCGCGATGGGATTCGAACCCATGACCTACTGATTAAAAGTCAGTTGCTCTACCGGCTGAGCTACGCGCTCCCGCGGGCTCAGAAAGGCCGCCCTCGAAATTGCGCGGAACATAGGGAGAGTGCCTCTGCCGGTCAACCGGAAAAAGACGGCTCCCAAACCGGACTTTCCTGCGGCGTCATCATGCCGTGCGGTGCGCTTCGGCGTTGACGGAACTGCCTCCCTCTAGCGCAAGGCCGAAGCTCGCGCTTTGCGGGACAAGCGCAAGCAGCGAATCGAGAGAACCTTTGCAGATCAGCAACTTGGGATTTTTGGCGGAACAATTTGCGCAGCCTGTCCGTTTTTCCGCGACAAGGGACACGCGTTTCAAGGAGAAGATCATGAATAGGATCATGTCGGGCCTGCTGGCGACCACCCTTTCGATCTCATTCGCTGCCGCGGAGATCGTGCCAGTCAACGCTCAGCCCAGCTATGCGCCCCCTGCCCAGGGGCTCACCTCGAATGTCCAGACCGTCCAGTACGAGCCGTGGCGGAGGCACCGGGGTTTCAATCGCGATTTCTCGCGTCGCAATTTTTCGCGTGACGACGGCATGTACTGGCGTGGCCATCGCGGCTATCGCTACTACCGTCCCGGCTACCGCCGCCACGGCGACTTCTGGTTCCCGCTGGCCGCGTTTGCTACCGGAGCGCTGATCACCGGCGCGATTGTCAACCAGAATCGTGTCTATCGTGGCGATGCCCACGTGCAGTGGTGCTATGATCATTATCGGAGCTATCGCGCTTCTGACAACACTTACCAGCCCAACTACGGTCCGCGCCGGCAGTGCCGGTCGCCTTACTGAGTCCCAGATTAGAGGCTGCAAGCCCGCGCCCGCAACGGCGCGGGTTTTTCATTAGTGCGAATCCGGTGGCATCCCTGCCTATTGCGCACTTAGCGTCCTGCGCACAGCGTGGCGCCAACCTGCCAGCTTGGCGGCACGTGTCGAAGCATCCATGTCCGGCTTGAACCGGCGCTCGAGCGCCCAGCTCCTGGCGAATTCCGCGGCCTTCGGCCAGACACCCGCCTTCGAGCCGGCCAGCCAAGCCGCACCGAGTGCTGTCGTCTCGAGAATTGTCGGCCGGTCGACCGGCGCATCGAGAATGTCGGCCAGCCGCTGCATCGTCCAGTCCGACGCCACCATGCCGCCATCGACCCTGAGCACGGTCTTGACCGAGGCGCCTTTCCAGTCCCGGCGCATGGCGTCAAGCAGATCGCGCGTTTGGAACGCAACGGATTCCAGTGCCGCGCGGGCAAATTCCGCCGGCCCCGAATTGCGGGTCAGCCCGAAGATGGCGCCGCGCGCCTCGGCATCCCAGTGCGGTGCGCCGAGCCCGACGAAAGCCGGCACCAGATAGACGTTCTGCGTTGGATCGGCTTCCGCCGCCAATTTGCCGCTCTGCTCGGCCTTGCCGATCACTTTGATGCCGTCCCGCAGCCATTGCACGGCGGCGCCGGCGATAAAGATCGAGCCCTCCAGCGCATAGGTGGTCTTGCCGTTCAGCCTGTAGGCAATGGTGGTCAAAAGCCGGTTCTTAGAACGCACGAGATCGCTTCCGGTGTTGAGCAGCGCAAAGCAACCGGTGCCGTAGGTCGACTTCATCATGCCTGGCTCGAAACAGGCCTGGCCGATTGCCGCCGCATGCTGGTCGCCGGCCACACCGAGGATTCTGATCTCTGCACCAAACAGGCTTTTGTCGGTTATTCCAAAATCATCGGCACAATCTTTCACCTGTGGCAGCATTCTTGCCGGTATGCCAAGAATGGCCAGCAGCTCGTCGTCCCAGGCGTTTTGTTCGATGTTGTAGACCAGCGTGCGCGAGGCGTTGGTGGCGTCAGTGGCGTGGATCTTGCCGCCGGTCAGCCGCCAGATCAAAAAACTGTCGATGGTGCCGGCCAGCAGTTCGCCCTTCTCGGCGCATTTTCTGGCGCCCTTCACCTTGTCCAGCATCCAGGCGATCTTGGTGCCGGAGAAATAGGGATCGAGCAGCAGGCCGGTCTTTCTCGTGAATTTCTTCTCCAGCCCCAGCTTCTTCAGTTTCTGGCATAGCGGCGCGGTGCGACGATCTTGCCAGACAATCGCGTTGTGGATCGGCTTGCCGGTCTGTTTGTCCCAGATGACGACCGTTTCGCGCTGGTTGGTGATGCCGATCGCGGCGACTTCCGCTGCGTTGCGGCCGGCTGTCTTCAGCGCGGCCTTCACCGTTTCCACGACGCTTGCCCATATCTCCTCGGGATCGTGCTCGACCCAGCCGGAGGCCGGATAATATTGGGTGAATTCCTTTTGCCCGCTGCCGACGACCATCATCTTGTCGTCGAACAGGATCGCCCGGCTCGATGTCGTCCCCTGGTCGATTGCAAGGATATATCCGGTCATTCTCTCTCCCGTCGAAGCGAATTCAAGGTGCTGCGATGTCTCGACGCCAGATGGCGCGGAGCCGTTCACGCAAACAGGGGAGACGGCAACATGCCGCCTCCCCTGAGCATGGCGATGCGGGCGCGGACGCCCGCATCAAACGGTCCTATTGCTGCCAGCTCTTCACCAGCTCGTCGTAGTTGATGGTGACCGGCTTTTCCTTCTCGTTCTCGATCTTGAGCTGAGGAGCGAGATTGCCCTTCTTGACCGCGTCCGCATTCCAGTAGGCGAGGTCATGCTCTTCGGCCATCTTCGGGCCAATATCGCCCTGAACGCCCGACTTCTCGATGCGGCTCATCACCTTTTCCTGCTCGGCGCAGAGCGAGTCCATCGCTTCCTGCGCGCTCTTGGCACCCGACGAAGCATCGCCGATCGCCTGCCACCAGAGCTGTGCCAGCTTCGGATAGTCCGGCACGTTGGTGCCGGTCGGCGACCACTGGACGCGCGCTGGCGAGCGGTAGAACTCGATCAGGCCGCCGAGCTTTGGCGCACGTTCGGTGAAGCTCTTGTCGTGGATCGTGCTCTCGCGGATGAAGGTCAGGCCGACATGGCTCTTCTTCACGTCGACCGTCTTCGAGGTGACGAACTGCGCGTAGAGCCAGGCGGCCTTGGCGCGGTCGGTCGGCGTCGACTTCATCAGCGTCCAGGAACCGACGTCCTGATAGCCGAGCTTCATGCCGTCCTTCCAGTAGACGCCATGCGGCGACGGCGCCATGCGCCACTTCGGCGTGCCGTCGTCGTTCAGCACCGCCTTGGCGCTGGCGTCGACCATGCTGGCCGTGAAGGCGGTGTACCAGAAGATCTGCTGGGCAACCGCGCCCTGCGCCGGAACTGGCCCCGATTCGGAGAAGGTCATGCCTTGGGCTTCCGCCGGTGCATAGGCCTTCAGCCAATCGAGGTACTTCTGGATGGCATAGACGGAAGCCGGACCATTGGTGTCGCCGCCGCGCGCCGTGCAGGAACCGACCGGACGCGAATTCTCGTCGACCTTGATGCCCCATTCGTCGACGGGCAGACCGTTCGGAATGCCCTTGTCGCCATTGCCGGCCATCGACAGCCAGGCGTCGGTGAACCGCCAGCCGAGCGACGGGTCCTTCTTGCCATAATCCATATGGCCGTAGACCTTCTTGCCATCGATCTCACGCCCGGTGAAGAACTCGGCGATGTCCTCATAGGCCGACCAATTGACCGGCACGCCGAGGTCGTAGCCGTATTTGGCCTTGAAGTCCGCCTTGTTCTTCTCGTCGTTGAACCAGTCGTAACGGAACCAGTAGAGGTTAGCGAACTGCTGGTCTGGAAGTTGGTAGAGTTTCTTGTCGGGCGCGGTGGTGAACGAAGTGCCGATGAAATCCTTCAGGTCGAGATTCGGGTTGGTGACATCCTTGCCGTCGCCTGCCATCCAGTCGGTCAGGTTGCGCACCTGCTGGTAGCGCCAGTGCGTGCCGATCAGATCGGAATCGTTGACCCAGCCGTCATAGAGGTTCTGGCCGGTCTGCATCTGGGTCTGGATCTTCTCGACGACGTCGCCTTCCTGGATGACGTCATGCGTAACCTTGATGCCGGTGATGGCCGTAAAGGCCGGCGCCAGCACCTGCGATTCATACTGATGCGTGGCGATGGTTTCGGAAACCACCTTGATATCCATGCCGGCGAAAGGTTTCGCGGCATCGATGAACCATTGCATCTCGGCTTCCTGGTCGGCGCGCGAAAGCGTCGAAAGGGGCCCGATTTCCTTATCGAGGAAGGCCTTGGCCTCGTCCATTCCGGCATAGGCATTGCTTGCCCCGAGCAATAGGACAAGCGCAGTTGTTGATGTCAAGAATTGCCGTCGCATGTATTTCCTCCACTGTTAAAGTTCAAAGTGCGATCTGGATCGGCGGCCGGCACGCCGCCGTTCCAACAGTTTCCCCCTCTATACGTAGCGGAACACGCCGACGGCGTAGACCACGGAGAGAGCGAGAGCCCACCACAGATTGGGTCCGACTAGACCCAGCCAAGCGAGATGGATAAAGGCGCTGCCAAGCAGCGACAGGAACAGGCGGTCGCCGCGCGTCGTTTCGAACCGCAGCACGCCGACGCGCGGATTGCCGCCCGGCGAGACGTATTCCCACAACGCCATGCCGCAAAGCAGCAGAAAGATGGTTCCAAAGAAGGCCGCGGTCGGCCACGTCCAGGCCATCCACGAAAAATCGAGGTTGGACGAGAGGTTAAAGCCCCACAGGCGGATATTAGCCGGATCGCTGAAGCCTACCGTTATTGCCACGAAATCGATTTGAAGTGCCACCCAGGCCACGACGACCAGGGCGAGAAGCAGCACGGCCCACCACCATGGGCTTCTGTCGACCTGCTCCATTATACCCTCCCCAGGGCAAAGCCCTTGGCGATGTAGTTGCGCACAAACCAGATGACGAGCGCGCCGGGAATCAGCGTCAGCACGCCGGCTGCGGCGAGCAGCCCCCAATCCATGCCGGCGGCCGAAACGGTGCGGGTCATGGTCGCGGCGATCGGCTTGGCATCGGTTGTCGTCAGCGTACGGGCGATCAAGAGCTCCACCCACGAGAACATGAAGCAGAAGAAGCACGCCACGCCGATGCCGCTCGCAATCAGCGGCATGAAGATCTTGATGAAGAAGCGCGGGAACGAATAGCCGTCGATATAGGCGGTCTCGTCGATCTCCTTGGGTACGCCCGACATGAAGCCTTCGAGGATCCACACCGCCAGCGGCACGTTGAACAGGCAATGCGCCAGAGCCACGGCGATGTGGGTGTCGATAAGGCCGAAGGCCGAATAAAGCTGGAAGAATGGCAGCGCGAACACCGCCGGCGGCGCCATGCGGTTGGTCAGCAGCCAGAAGAACAGATGCTTGTCGCCGAGGAAGCGATAGCGCGAAAAGGCATAGGCAGCAGGCAGTGCCGCAGCCACCGAAATCACCATGTTCATAACCACATAGGTGATCGAGTTGATGTAGCCCGAATACCAGGACGCGTCGGTGAAGATGGTGCGGTAATTCGCCAATGTCGGTGCGTGCGGGTAGAGCGTCAGCGACGAGACGATCTCGCCATTGGTCTTGAAGCTCATATTGATGAGCCAGTAGATCGGCAAAAGCAGAACGATGATGTAGAGCGTCGGCACGATCCACCACCAACGCGACTCCTCGCCGCGACGGCGCATCAGCCGTGCGATCTCGTCCTGCCGTAGCGTGCTGGCGAGCCCTTCCGAAGCTGTCGTCTCGCTCACCCTATCGGCTCTCTCTTCGGTGCGGCTCATCTCAGCGCTCCGCGTCGTAATTGGTCATCACGGTGTAGAACACCCATGACAACAACAGGACGATAAGGAAGTAGACCAGCGACATCGCCGCCGCCGGGCCGAGGTCGAACTGGCCGAGCGCCGTCTTGACGAGATCGATCGAAAGAAAGGTCGTCGAGTTGCCGGGTCCGCCGCCGGTCACCACGAACGGTTCGGTGTAGATCATGAAGCTATCCATGAAGCGCAGCAGCACGGCGATCAGCAGCACGCGGTTCATCTTCGGCAGCTGGATGTAGCGGAACACCGCCCAGCGCGAGGCACCGTCGATCTTGGCCGCCTGATAAAAGGCATCCGGGATCGAGACCAGGCCGGCATAGCAGAGCAGAACGACGAGGCTGGTCCAATGCCAGACGTCCATGATGATGACCGTGACCCAGGCGTCGTATGGGTCTTGCACATAATTATAGTCGATGCCGAGCGCGTTGACGTAATAGCCGAGCAGGCCAATGTCGTTGCGGCCGAACACCTGCCAGATGGTGCCGACGACGTTCCACGGGATCAGCAGCGGCAACGCCATCAAAACAAGGCAAACAGGCACGCCCCAACCCTTCTTCGGCATATTGAGCGCAATGAAGATGCCGAGCGGCACTTCGATCGCCAGGATGATGAAGGAGAAGACAAGGTTGCGGATCATCGCCTGCCAGAAGCGGCTGGAGGAAAGCAGTTCCTCGAACCATTCCGTGCCGGCCCAGAAGAAGACGTTATTGCCGAAAGTGTCCTGCACCGAATAATTGACGACCGTCATCAGCGGTATGACCGCCGAGAACGCCACCAGCAGCAGCACCGGCAGCACCAGGAACCAGGCTCTGTTGTTCCAGGTCTTTTCCACTTCAGGCTCCCATCTCGACGCGCCAGGAATTGGCATAGATGTTGATGCCGGCCGGGTCGAACCGCACCTTCGGATCAGCCGGAACTGTCTCGTCCTCGCCGATGACGGCGGCGATCTCGCGCCCTTCAAGATTGGCACGGACCACCTTGTGGCGGCCGACGTCCTCGACCTTGCTGATCCGGACGGCCATGCCCTTACTGCCCAGGCGCACATATTCGGGACGGATGCCGAGTTCGATGGCGCCGCCGCCCGCCTTGGGCACGCCCGGCAGTTCGATCTGCTGCGAGCCCAGCTTCGCTGTCTTGCCGTCGATCGCCACCGGCATGACATTCATGCCGGGCGAGCCGATGAAATAGCCGACAAAGGTGTGGCGCGGGCGCTCGAACAGCTCCGCCGGTGTGCCGATCTGCACGATTTCGCCGTCATACATGACGACCACCCTGTCGGCGAAGGTCAACGCCTCGGTCTGGTCGTGCGTGACATAGACCATGGTATAACCGAAGCGGCGGTGAAGCTGCTTCAACTGCGAGCGCAGCACCCATTTCATATGCGGGTCGATGACTGTCAAAGGCTCGTCGAACAGGATGGCGTTGACGTCGGAGCGCACCAGCCCGCGCCCGAGCGAGATCTTCTGCTTCTGGTCGGCGGTCAGTCCGCGCGCCTTTCGTTTGGCCATATCGGCCAGCCCGGTCATCTCCAGCGTCTCGCGCACCTTGCGGTCGACGTCGGGCTCCGGCACGCCGCGATTGCGCAGCGGGAACGCCAGATTGTCGTAGACGGTCATCGTGTCGTAGATCACCGGGAACTGGAAGACCTGGGCGATGTTGCGCTCTTGGGTCGACAGATTGGTCACGTCCCTGCCGTTGAACAGCAGCTGGCCATGCGAGGGATGCAGCAATCCCGAAATGATGTTGAGCAGCGTGGTCTTGCCGCAGCCGGATGGGCCGAGCAGCGCATAAGCGCCGCCATCCTCGAACGTGTGGTGCACTTCCTTCAGCGCGAAATCGGCATCCGTGCGCGGGTTCTGCAGATAGGAGTGGCGGATATGATTGACATCGATGCGCGCCATCGCTTCCTCCTAGGCCGCCAGCTTCGGCGCGGCCACGGCACGGCCGTGCTCGTCAAAGACCATGATGTGGCGCGGGTCGATGAACACCTCGACCTCCTCGTCCGGCTCGAAGTCGCGAATGCCATGGGTCAGCATGACCCAGCGCGCATCGGCAAAATCGAGATGGACGAAGCTTTCCGATCCGGTGATCTCGGTGATCGTCACCTTTGCGCGCACCGGCACTGCGGCGGCGTTGGGCCGATCGAGGGACAGATGATGCGGCTGGAACCCGATCGTATAGATCGCATCGGCAATGCCGAAGAGTTCCGCCGGCACCGGCAATTTCACGCCGCCCTCGAGCAGGAAATCCAGACCCTTCTTGGCAAGCACGATGGTGTTGAGCGGCGGATCGGCGAAGGTTCTCGCCGTCACCAGATCAACCGGTTTGCGGAACACTTCGATGGTCGGCCCGAACTGGGTGATGCTGCCTTCGGAAAGCGTCGCCGTGTTGCCGCCGAGCAGCAAGGCTTCGTGCGGCTCGGTCGTGGCATACACAAAGATTGTACCGGCGGCCGCGAAGACTTTCGGCAGTTCCGCGCGTAATTCTTCGCGCAGCTTGTAGTCGAGATTGGCGAGCGGCTCGTCGAGCAGCACGAGGCTGGCATTCTTGACGATCGCGCGGGCCAGCGCGGTGCGCTGCTGCTGGCCGCCCGACAGACTGAGAGGCGTCCGGTCGAGATAGGGCGTTAGTTTGAGAAGGGCGGCGGCATTGCGCACCTCCCTGTCGATCGTTGCCTGATCCGTGCCGGCCACCCGCAGCGGTGAGGCGATGTTTTCGTAGACCGTCATCGCCGGATAATTGATGAATTGCTGGTAGACCATGGCGACGTTGCGCTTTTGCACCGGCATGCCGGTGACATCCTTGCCATCGAACCAGACCGAGCCCGAGGTCGGCACGTCGAGGCCCGCCATCAGCCGCATCAGGCTGGTCTTGCCGGAGAGCGTCGGCCCGAGCAGGACGTTGAGCGAGCCGTGCTGAAGCGTCAGCGAGACGTCGCGGATATGTTCCGCCGCACCCACCGTCTTCGTCACGTTTCTCAGTTCAAGCATGATGCCTCCTCCCAGGCTTTCTGCATCAGTCGGCCGTTCCTATTCGGCAGCCGCTACGTGCTGCCGGCTTATTCCGCGCATGAACTCGTCGAGCACTGCCGCCTGCTCACGGCTGAGACGCAGGCCGCGCTTGGTCCGGCGCCACAATACATCCTCGGCAGTCATCGCCCATTCGTTTTCGACGAGGTAGCGCACCTCGGCTTCGTAGAGATCGGCGCCGAAGTTGCGGCCAAGATCGACGTTCGACTTGGCGAGGCCCAGCAGCTTCCTTGCGCGGGTGCCGTAGAGCCGGGTCAACCGGCGGGCCAGCCGGGCGTCGAGGAACGGGTACGCCGTTTTCAGTTTCGCCACCTCGGCATCGAAGCCGGTGACGGGAAAGTCACCGCCAGGCAGCGGCGCGTTTGCCGTCCATGGTTTGCCGCGCTTGCCGAGAAAACCCTCGATCTTCTCGAGCATCGATTCCGACAATCGGCGGTAGGTCGTGATCTTGCCGCCAAAGGCGTTGACGATCGGGGCGGCACCCTCGCCTCCATCGGCCTTCAGCACATAGTCTCGGGTGGCTTCCTGCGCCTTTGAGGCGCCATCGTCGTAGAGCGGTCGCACCGCGGAATAGGTCCAGACGATATCCGACGGCTTGACCGGCTGCGCGAAATATTCGCTTGCCGCAGCGCAGAGATAGTCGATCTCGGCGTCATTGATCCTGACGTTGTGCGGATCGCCGGGATAGTCACGGTCGGTGGTGCCGATGAGCGTGAACTCGTCCTCGTAAGGGATGGCGAAAATGATGCGCCCGTCCTTGTTCTGAAAGAAATAGGCGCGTGGGTCGTCGAATTTCGTGCCCACGACGATGTGGCTGCCTTGTACGAGGCGGACATTGTGCACGTCGTTCAAGCCGACGGTGGCCGACAGCACCTGATCGACCCACGGGCCGGCGGCATTGACCAGCAGCCGCGCCTTGACCTCCTCGGTATCGCCGGTCCGCACATTTTCAAGCCTGACCGTCCAGAGATTGCCTTCGCGGCGTGCGCTGACGACTTTTGTTCGGGTTCGAATGGTTGCGCCGCGCTCGGCAGCGTCGCGGGCGTTCAACACAACCAGCCGGGCATCGTTGACCCAACCGTCCGAATATTCGAACGCCTTTCGAAACAGCGGCTTCAGCGGCTTGCCGGCCGGATCCTTGGCCATGTCCAGCGTTTTCGTCGGCGGCAGCAATTTGCGCCCGCCAATATGGTCGTAGAGGAAAAGCCCGAGCCGGATCAGCCAGGCCGGACGCAGTCCCTTGGCGTATGGCAGCACGAAGCGCATCGGCCAGATGATGTGCGGCGCGTTCCTCCACAGGACCTCGCGTTCCATCAGCGCTTCGCGCACCAGACGGAATTCGTAGAATTCGAGATAGCGCAAGCCGCCGTGGATCAGTTTGGTCGAGCCGGAAGAGGTCCCGCTGGCCAGATCGTTCATCTCGGCAAGAAAAACCGAAAAGCCACGTCCAACGGCATCGCGGGCGATGCCGCAGCCATTGATGCCGCCACCGATGACGAAAATGTCATGAATCGGTGATGCGCTCAAAGAATCCTCCCTCGACTTCGCATTGCAGCATTTTTGGGTTCTTGCGAAACCGTAGCGGAATTATTTCGAAATGATAACGAATGTCAAACGAAATATGATGGGCGGAAGATGCCGCTACGGCATCTCTAGGAGAGCGACGTTTCGATCAGCTGAACTTCTGCCTCCTGGCAGATCTTACGCACCGACGGGATGTCGCAACGATCGGTGATAAAGGTGTTGACCTGCGACAGATGGCCGATGCGGACGGGCGCGGTGCGCTCGAATTTGGTCTGGTCCGACACCAGGATCACATGTCGGGCGTTGGCGATGATCGCCTGAGCCACCTTCACCTCGCGAAAATCGAAGTCGAGCAGTGCGCCGTCATGGTCGATGGCCGAGGCGCCGATCACCGCAAAATCGACCTTGAACTGCCTGATGAAATCGACCGCGGCCTCGCCGACCACACCGCCGTCGGAACCGCGCACGACACCGCCGGCGATCACCACCTCGATCGAAGGATATATACGCATCCTGTTGGCAACATTGATGTTATTGGTGATGACCATCAGGCCGCTGTGATCGAGCAGCGACTTGCTGACAGCTTCCGTCGTTGTCCCAATATTGATGAACAGAGACGCGTTGTCGGGGATCAGCCGGGCTGCTGCGCGGCCGATCGCCTCCTTCTCCTCGGCGGCGATCTTGCGCCGAGCCTCATATTCCATGTTCTCGATGCCGGAGGGGAACAATGCCCCGCCATGGATGCGGGACAAGAGCCGCTGGTCGCAGAGATCGTTGAGATCCTTGCGGATCGTCTGCGGCGTCACGTTGAAATGCGTCGCCAGCTCCTCGACCAGTACGCGGCCATGGTCCTTGGCCATCTGGATGATTTCGGAATGACGCGGCGACAGATACATCTAGCAACCTCTCATTTTCGTTTTTCTCGTTTATAGCTGAAAACGAAAGCCATGAACAGGTATGGGCCGACTAATGAAAATCGGGCGACTGCAGCGAGAAAAGCTCCGGTGCAATCTCGACGAGGCTATCAACTCAGCCCCCGCGCGATCTCAGTGATGACCGAGAAAGCAGTATCGACGTCCGCCGCAGTCGTTTCGAACTGCCCGACCTGAAAGCGGATCGCCACCTGCCCGTCCACCCGGGTCTGCGTCAGGTAAATGCGGCCGTCATCGTTGATCGCGCTGACCAACCGCAAATTGTGCTCGTCAGAGTCGATGGCCGCAACCGCGAGATGGCGGAATGAGAATAGCGACAGCATGGGTTCCGTGACGATCTCGAAATCCGGTTCCCGAGCCAGCCGCGCGGCGAGGCTCTCGCTCCAGGCAACATGGTTGCGGATCATGTTCCGCAGATTTTCCAAGCCATACGCACGCAGCAGGAACCAAAGTTTCAGAGCGCGGAACCTCCGTCCGAGCGGCACCGACCATTCGGAGTAGTTGATGACCCCGTCGCGGCCATGCGTTTTCAGGAATTCGGGCTTGATCGCCAGCGTGCGGACCAGCTCTTCCGGCTGGCGGATGAACTGCATCGAGCAATCGAACTGTGCCCCCAACCATTTATGCGGGTTGAAGACGATGGAATCGGCATTTTCGGCGCCGGTCCAGAAATGCCGGAACTCGTGGCAGATCATGGCGGAGCCGGCCCATGCGGCATCGACATGCAGGTAGAGCCCGTGCCGCTTCGCCACCTCGGCAACAGCCGCCACATTGTCGGTGCCGCCGGTACTTGTGCCGCCGACGCTGGCGATGATGCCCGCCGGCAGCATGCCGTTTTCGCGGTCGGTAACGATCGCGGCTTCCAGAGCCGCCGTCTGCATGGCGCGGAAGCGTCCGGCGACCGGAATGCGCACGAGGTTCGCCTCGCCGATGCCCGACACCCAGATCGCCCGGTCGATAGAAGTATGGACCTGGTCGGAAGAATAGATCCGCACGACCGGCTGCCCTTGCAAGCCGTTCTTGTTGCCTTGCCAGTCGAGCGCGCGCTCGCGCATTGTCAGCACGGCGGCAAGCGTCGCCGATGAAGCCGAATCCTGCATGACGCCGGAAAATCCCTCCGGCAAACCAAGCGCCTGCCGCATCCAGTCGACGACACGCGTCTCGAGCTCGGTTGCCGCCGGCGAGGTCTGCCAGAGCATGCATTGCGCGGCCATCGCGGAAACCAGATACTCGGCCACGACGGAGACCGGTGCCGCGTTAGCCGGGAAATAGGCGAAGAAACGCGGATGCTGCCAGTGCGTCATGCCCGGCAAGATCTTTTGTTCGAAATCGGCGAAGATTGCCTGCATCGTTTCGCCGTCTTCCGGCGGCGCGGCATCGATGCTTTTGAAGATTTCGCCCGGCTCGACAAGCGGCCGCACCGGTTTTTCGCGAAGGCTGTTTCTGTAGTCGGCGCCCCATTCAGCCGCTCGCAGCGACCATTCGCGGAATTCGTTGCTATTCATCTTCGCCTCCGTAGCGCCTCATCGAGCCGCGATCAAAGAGCACGAAAAACGAAGGTTTTCATTCGGGAAAATCAGGCAGACTGGCAAAGGCGGTCTTCAGCGCGTTCGACCAGCTATCCGAGATCGTACGATAATATTGATCGTCCTGGGTTATTCGCTTTTTGAGGCCGACCTTGAAAGTGTCCTTTTCATAGAACAGCAGGTCGAGCGGCAGGCCGACCGACAGGTTCGACTTCAGCGTCGAGTCGAACGACACCAGCAGCAACTTCACCGTCTCGGCGAAACTCATGGTCCTTTCATACGCACGGATAATGATCGGCTTGCCGTATTTGGTCTCACCGATCTGGAAGAACGGCGTGTCGTCGGTGGATTCGATGAAATTGCCTTCCGGATAGATCATGAACAGGCGCGGCGCGCTGCCCTTGATCTGACCGCCGAGGATGAAGGAGGCGTTGAAGTAGGAATCCGCCTTTTCGCCCGCCGGCGACGAACTGGCGATGACCTCCTTGACGGTGTCTCCGACCAACCGGACTGTCTGGTACATGGAGGGCGTTTCGAGCAGTGTGGCACGGCGCTCCGCCACTGCCTTGGTGCGTTCGTCGAGCAGGCTGACCACGGCCTGCGTCGTCGCCAGATTGCCGGCCGACATCAAAACGATGACGCGCTCGCCCGGCTCTTCCCAGACATGCATCTTCCTGAAGGTCGAGATCGAATCCATGCCGGCGTTGGTGCGCGTGTCCGACATGAACACGAGCCCGCGATCGATCTTCAGGCCGACGCAATAGGTCATCGAATCACTTTGGCAACAATCTTGCCGGGGATTACTGCTCCACGGTGACGGTGACCGCAAGCTGTTCTTCCGCCTGTCCCAGCCGAATTCCAGATACCGGCGTGGCGTCGCGATAATCGCGGCCGGTCGCCACCTTCACATAACGCTCGTCCGGAGAAATGCCGTTGGCGACATCGAAGGCGACCCAGCCGAGGCCCGAGACATGCGCCTCGGCCCAGGCGTGGCTTGCCGCCTGCTCGATGGCCGCATCCATCATCAGGTAGCCGCTGATATAGCGGGCCGGAAAATCCATGGCACGCGCCGCGGCAACGAAGATGTGGCTGTGGTCCTGGCAAACGCCGGTCTTGAGCGCCAGGGCCTCTTCGGCCGGCGTCGTCACGTTGGTGGTGTCCGGCGTATAAGCGACGCGCTCGCCGATCACCGCCATCAACCGGTGCAGCCTTTCGATGTCGGTACCCTTGCCGATCGAGGCAGCAAGCTCGCGAATGCCGCTTCCGATCGTCGTCAGCGGCGTTTCCTGGCCGAACAGCCAGAGCGGCGCGAAACCCTGGTGCGGTCCGCAGACGCCAGCGGTGTCGCGCGTCACCACTTCGCCGGCTGCTTCGACGGTGATGAAGTCGCGCTCGCCCTCGACGCTCAACAGCCGGGTATCATTGCCGAAATGGTCGGTGAAGCGCACTTCCTCGCGTGCGCCTTCGATCCTCAGCGCCCAGGACAGCACCGTCTGGGTGCGCCCGTTCACCGGGAGCAGCCGCAAACGCTGCAACAGATAATGCACCGGCGCATCGTAGCGGTATTCCGTCAGGTGGGTGATCTTCAGCCGCATCGCACTCGTCCCTGGAGCATGAGCTTTTCCGAAAACCGGTCTCCGCTTTTTGGGGTCAGGCTCAATAGAACCTGTAATCCTGCGCGATCTCGTCGCCGAGCCTGGTGTTGTCGCGGATGAAATTGGCCAGGAATTCGTGCAGGCCGGCGTCGAAAATATCCTTGATTGACCCGGCCGTCAGCATGGCCTGGGTCTTGGCAGCCGTCGCATGGCAGGCGTGGCGCTCCCCATAGTCGTCACCCAGGAATTTGAGATGCTCCGTCAGGAAGCGGTAGCAAAAGGTCAGCGAGCGCGGCATGCGGACGTTGAGGATCAGATAATCGGCGATGTTGCTCGGCTTGTAGTCGGCATCATAGACCCAGCGATAGGAACGGTGCGCCGACACCGAGCGCAGGATCGATTCCCATTGGTAGTTGTCGAGCGTCGAGCCGACCCAGGAGATCGACGGCAACAGCACGTAGTATTTCACATCCAGGATACGCGCGGTGTTGTCGGCGCGTTCGACATAAGTGCCGAGCTGCGAGAAATCGAAAATCTCGTTGCGCAGCATCGTGCCGTAGAACGAGCCGCGGATCAGCGCCGTCTCGCGCTTAATTGCGTCGAGCGCGTTGGGCAGGTCGCGCTCGTCGATCGGCTTGGCCAGCATCCGCTTCAGCGACATCCAGGCTTCGTTGATGCTTTCCCAGGTTTCACGCGTCAGTGCGGTACGCACCATGCGGGCATTGTTACGGGCCGTTTCGATAGACGACATCGTGCTCGACGGGTTCGACGTGTCGCGCAGCAGATAGTCGGCGACATTGGCGGCGGTGTAGTCGGAATATTTCTGCGTGAAGCTGGCGTCCGAACCGGCGCTGAGCAGCACCGAATTCCACTCCTCCGAAGCGTTCTGAGTACGAGTCAGCGCCATGCGCAAGCCGGCATCCACCAGCCGCGCCATGTTTTCCGCCCGCTCGATGTAGCGGTTCATCCAGTAAAGCCCGTTGGCGGTGCGGCCGAGAAGCATGTCAGGCGGTCCTGTGGTGAATAGTGAATAGTGAATGGTGAATGGTGACTATCCGGATTCCAGGGCACGATTCCGCGCGCTTCACTTTCGGGCATTTCACCAACATCAACGACCCATATCCTTACCTATTCACTATTCACTATTCACTATTCACTATTCACTACTTCCACTCTAATCATCCAACACCCACGTATCCTTCGTGCCCCCGCCTTGCGAGGAATTGACGACCAGCGAGCCTTCCTTGAGCGCTACTCGGGTCAGCCCGCCGGGCACGATCTGGATACGGTCGGAAACCAGCACATAGGGGCGCAGATCGACATGGCGCGGCGCCAGCCCCTTGTCCGTCAGGATCGGACAGGTCGACAGCGCAAGCGTCGGCTGGGCGATGTAGTTCGACGGTTTTGCCGCGACCTTTTTGGAAAACTCTTCGCGTTCCTTCTTGGTCGCCGCCGGGCCGACCAGCATGCCGTAACCGCCGGAGCCGTGGACTTCCTTGATCACCAATTCATCGATATGCTCGAGCACGTATTTCAGGCTGTCCGGCTCCGAGCAGCGCCAGGTCGGGATGTTGCCGAGGATCGCCTTGCGGCCGGTGTAGAATTCGACGATCTCGGGCATGTAGGAATAGATCGCCTTGTCGTCGGCGATGCCGGTTCCCGGCGCATTGGCGATCGTGATGTTGCCGGCGCGGTAGACGTCCATAATGCCCGGCACGCCAAGTGCCGAGTCGGGGCGGAAGGTCAGCGGATCGAGGAACGAGTCGTCGACACGACGGTAAAGCACGTCGATCTGCTTGTAGCCCTCGGTGGTGCGCATCGCGACATGGCCATCGACGACGCGCAGATCCTGCCCCTCGACAAGCTGCACGCCCATCTGGTCGGCAAGGAAAGCATGTTCGAAATAGGCCGAGTTGAAGCTGCCCGGCGTCAGCACGGCAATGGTCGGCGCGCCCTTGGTGCTTTGCGGCCGCACTGCCGCCAGCGACTGGCGCAAGAGCTGCGGGTAATTCTCAACCGGCCGCACCTTGATCTGCTGGAACAGCTCGGGAAAGAGCTGCATCATCGTCTCGCGGTTCTCCAGCATGTAGGAGACGCCGGACGGCGTGCGCGCGTTGTCCTCCAGCACGTAGAACTCGTTCTCGCTGATGCGTACGATGTCGACGCCGATGATGTGGGTATAGACGCCGGCCGGCGGCCGCACCCCGATCATCTCGGGCAGGAACGCCTCGTTCTTGGCGATCAACTCCTTCGGCACCCGGCCGGCGCGTAAGATCTCCTGGCGATGGTAGATGTCGTCGAGAAAGGCGTTCAGCGCCTGGACGCGCTGCTCGATGCCTTGCGTCAGCCGTCGCCATTCGTTGCCCGAAATGATGCGCGGAACGATATCGAAGGGTATCAGCCGCTCCGATGCTTCCTGCTCGCCGTAGACGGCGAAAGTGATGCCTGTCTTGCGAAAGACGCGTTCGGCGTCCTGCATCTTCTCGGTAAGTCTGGCCGGGTCCTGTTCCTTCAGCCAGCGATCGTAAGCCGAATACGGTTTTCTCAGCCCGGAAACTTCCGGAAGCATTTCATCGAACGCTGCCAATCGCATACTCCCCTGTGGCGCCATTTCACTGGCCTGGCTGGAGAAAATCAAGCGCAATCGGTGATTTGTTGGGCGCCGGCGATCAGTATATCGCACTTGCCTAAAATTAAGGCAGCACCAATAGGGCCTTGATCAGGCTTTGCCTGGTGTCCGGGCACATGCCGGATGCGGATCAAAACGCGCGAAAGGTGACGACCGTGAACGTGTCCTTGATGCCGGGAAGAATCTGCACTTTCTCGTTGACGAAGTGGCCGATGTCTTCCTCGTCGTCGACATAGAATTTGGCGAGCAGGTCGTAGTTTCCGGCTGTCGAGTAGATTTCCGAAGCGATCTCGGCATCGGCCAGGGCGCTGGCAACGTCGTAGGCCTTGCCCAGATCGCATTTTATCTGCACGAAAAATGCCTTCATTGCCTGGTCCTGCTCACATCGCACGCTCTAATCGAGCGGCCCTTGTGGCAGACTGCCGCCCGGCTTTCAAGCATCGGCAATCGCTCAGGCTGTTCTCGCCTCGACAATGCTTTCTCGGCTCGGACACGGACTGCCACGCCGAATGTTTGCGCTCGGCTGAAACCCTGAAGCACTGCAAAGCGTATGGTATCATGTACCTTCAGGCAGCGATTTCTCAGGGACAACGGAGACAGGCCATGCGCCGCGCGTTTTTCGCATTCGCAGTCGTTCCATTCATTTTCGCATCCCAGGCCTTTGCTGGCGACGCCGAAGTCAAAGCGGCGCAGACAGTCATCGATGGGCAGTTGAGGGCGTTCATCGCCAATGACGGAATGACGGCCTACAGCTTTGCTGCACCGAATGTGAAACGCATCTTTCCGACCGTCGATACCTTCATGAACATGGTGACAAAAGGCTATCCGCCGGTGCGCCAACCGCAGACCTACTCCTTCGGCAAAGTTCGCGAGACGAGCCCGACCTCGATCATCCAGCAAGTGCTGATCGTCGGCCCGGATGGCAAGGACTACGAGGCGGTCTACACGCTCGAACTACAGCCTGACGGCAGCTTTCGGATCACCGGCTGCAGCCTGCGTGCGTCCACGTCGCTCAGCACCTAAAGGGGTGTTTCAATCCTGTCGCCGGTAGAGCGTCCAGCTCAGGCCTGAAAACCCCCAATGCCTCGACGCATCGGCCCGTTCATACGCCAGAGCGCATGCGGCCGTAGGTTGGACATGTTCGGCTTGTTTGTCCACGTCCCCTTCGAGGACCAGCCAGGCGGGCCGTTCGGTGCACATCCCGTCGTCTGTGACCAGCAATGCCCGACGATCCATTCGCGCCGCAAAATAGTTGACGACAATGGGGGTGCGGAAATTACCGTCGCTGGCATAGGTGGTTGCGCCGTTCCTGGTCATTTCATCAACGATAGCGGCGTAGGAGCCGCGTCCATATTGATAGAACTGAAGCAGCGACGAAATGCTTCCACTCACCACGATCGCCAGCGCTCCCATCGCAAGCAGCCTGGCAGTTCCGCGAGCATCCAGGCCGCGGCCAATCATCTCGCCGGCCCAGAGCAGCAGCAATGTTCCGCTGATGATGAAATAGCGCGGGAACTCAAGGTTGGGCAGATGCGCCGCCGCCATGAGCAAAGGCAGTCCGATAATCCCGATGGCATAAAGGCTGGCTCGACGACCGCGCCAGACACCGGCGGAGAGGCCGACAAGACCGCAGGCGGCAACGATATAGGGCCCGTCGCCAAACCAGGGTGGCAGGCCGAACAGAGAGCGGATCATCCCGCCATAGCCCTGCGCGAAGGCGGCAATCGAGAATGGCGAAACACCACCGACACTGAAGCCGAACAGCCTGCAGCCGACAAACACGCCGACAGCCAGCGGCAGCACGGCAAGCAAGCCCGGCAGGAAGATCGACGCCAGGTCCGCAACGACGCGGCCGACCTTCGCCGTACGCTGCCAGGCGAGCCAGGCGGTCCAGATTGCGAGGACCGCCACCATTCCGATCATTGTGAGATGGCACAGGAAGCCGAAAAGGATCGCCGCTGCCAAGGCCGCGCCAGACCACCGTCTATTGTCGAGCCGGCGCTCCAGAAAAACCACCGAGAGCAGCGTGAACAGCACAAGGCCGGCATAGCCGCGCGCCTCCGAGCCGTAATGGACCATTGGGTAGCTCACGGCAAACAACAGGCTTGTGGCAATCATCGCCTGTCGTCCGCGCGATGCGGCGCTCGCTGCCGCCGCACCGATCGTGGCAACACCTAATGCTATCGACAGACCTCGCTGGATCAGCGGCGAAGCATCGGGGCCAATGAGATAGAGATAGACCGAGTTGAGGAAATGATTGTTGTCGTGATTGACGCGCCAGAATATCTGGTCGATCGAGGTCAGCGGCTCGATCAGCGCAAAGCTCCAGATCTCGTCCAGCCAAAGGTCGCCGCGCGCGCCAAGCAAGCGCAAGACCAGGCCGGTCACTGCGATCGCCAGAATCGCAAGCAACGACCCAGCCGTCCATCGCTGAACCGCGATGGGGGTCGAAGGCGAAGGCTCGGCGATGCCGTTCGTCCGCACCGTCGTGCCAGGAACTGAAACTTGCCGCGAAACGAACAGGTTCTTGATCCTCGCCCGATGTCGTCCGGCAATGCTTATTGGGCAGTCGTTTCAAAACAGTTCATGGCAGGGACAACTCCTCCCTGGAGCCGGATTCCTGGCGAGCATGCCTACCGGACGGCGAGGTCACCGTTTGCCCATTGCTGCGTGATGATCTCGGCTTCTTCGGCGAACCTGCCAGCCTCGATCGCTTCACGAATGTCGCGCATCAGCTGCTGGTAATAGGACAGATTGTTCCAGGTCAGGAGCATCGCCCCAAGCGCCTCTTGCGAGCGCACCAGATGATGCAAATAGGCCCGCGAATAGTCGCGTGCGGCCGGGCAGTCGCTTGCCTCATCGAGCGGACGCGGATCGTCGGCATGGCGGGCGTTGCGCAGATTGACCTTGCCGCGCCGTGTGTAGGCTAGGCCGTGGCGCCCTGCCCGCGTCGGCATCACGCAGTCGAACATGTCGATGCCGCGCGCCACCGACTTCAAAATGTCGTCCGGGGTGCCGACGCCCATCAGGTAGCGCGGCCGGTCAGCCGGCAGCTCCGGGCAAGTGATGTCGAGCATCTCCAGCATCACCGCTTGCGGCTCGCCGACAGCCAGCCCGCCGATCGCGTAGCCCTTCAGCTCCATTGCCTTCAGCGCCTGCGCCGAGCGCAGCCGCAGATCCGGCACGTCGCCGCCTTGCACAATGCCGAACATCGCCTTGCCGGGCTGCTCGCCGAATGCCGTCTTGCAACGCTCGGCCCAGCGCAACGACAACTCCATGGCACGCTCGATCTCGTTCTGCTTGGCCGGCAGAGCCGTGCATTCGTCGAGCTGCATCTGGATGTCGGAATCGAGCAGCCCCTGGATCTCTATCGAACGCTCTGGCGACATCTCGTAGGCGCCGCCGTCGATATGCGAACGGAAGGTAACGCCGTTCTCGGTCAGTTTCCGCAGCTTCGACAGCGACATCACCTGGAAGCCGCCGCTGTCGGTCAGGATTGGATGCGGCCAGCGGGCGAATTCATGCAGGCCGCCGAGCCGCGCCACGCGCTCGGCGCCGGGTCTTAGCATCAGGTGGTAGGTGTTGCCGAGGATAATGTCCGAGCCGACGCCGCGCACCTGATCCATATACATGGCCTTCACCGTGCCGCCGGTACCGACCGGCATGAAGGCAGGCGTGCGGATTTCCCCGCGCGGCATGGTGATTGCACCACGCCGCGCCCTGCCGTCGGTCGCCAGCACCTTGAAGGTGAATGCGTCAGTCATTGAATTCCCTAGCCATCGAACTCCTTGTCGAATACCGGCGCGTCCGGGGCCTGCTTGTCGAGTGATTGCAGGTAGCGGATGCAGCCGCGCATGAATTTCGGCCACGGCGGCACGGCAATCGCCGGGTCGGTCTTTTCGGGCAAAAGTGACCAGAGGTCGGGATGGTGCCAGCACAGATCATGGCCGGTGGCGTCGCGGTGTTGGCGGATGCCGGCGCGCAGTTTCCTGACCTCGGCGATCAAGGCTTCCCGGTCGAAGGTTTCCAGGTCATCGTCCATCGGTATCCTCCCTGAACAGAAGACTTGCGTCTCCATAGGAATAAAACCTGTAGCGATTCTCGATGGCATGCGCATAGGCCGCCCGCATCGTCTGCAAACCGCAGAAGGCCGAAACCAGCATGAACAGCGTCGAACGCGGCAGATGGAAATTGGTCATCAGCAAGTCAGCGGTCTTGAAACGATAGCCGGGCGTGATGAAGATGTCTGTCGGGCCTGACCATGCGGCCAGCCTGCCGTCCTCGCCAGCCGCGCTCTCCAATAAGCGCAGCGATGTCGTGCCGACGGCGATAATGCGCCCTCCTTTTGCTTTCGCCGCATTCAGCGCCTCGGCGGTTTCCGGGCTGACCGAACCGGTTTCGGCGTGCATCTTGTGGTCGGCGGTGTCGTCCGCCTTCACCGGCAGGAACGTGCCGGCGCCGACATGCAGCGTGACGAAACGGCGCTCTATGCCCTTGGCGTCGAGCGTCGCAAACAGCTCCGGCGTGAAATGCAGCCCTGCCGTCGGCGCGGCGACCGCGCCCTCCTCCCTCGCATAAATGGTCTGATAGTCGCTGCGGTCGCGTTCGTCGTCGTCACGCTTGGAGGCGATGTAGGGCGGCAGCGGGATGTGGCCGACTGCATGCAGCGCCTCGTCAAGGAACGGACCTGACAGGTCGAAGCCGAGCAGCACCTCGCCGCCTTCTCCCTTCTCGATCACGGTCGCGTCGAGCTGGCCGAGAAGGCAGGAATTGGCGTCATGACCGAAATGGATACGATCGCCGGCGGCGATGCGCTTGCCCGGACGCATGAAGGCCAGCCAGCGGTCGGGCGCCATCCGCATATGCAGCGTGGCTTCGACCTGCGCCGCCGCCTCGCCGCGCCGCCTGATGCCTTTCAGCTGTGCCGGAATGACCTTGGTGTCGTTGAAGACCAGCACATCACCGGCCTTGAGCAGGGCCGGCAGGTCGCGCACCGTCCGGTCTTCGAGCCCCTCACCCGGCCTGACCACCAGCATCCTGGCACTGTCGCGCGGCTCGGCTGGGCGAAGCGCGATGCGCTCCTCCGGCAGATCGAAGTCGAAAAGGTCGACGCGCAAGAGATCCCCGCCTCAAGGTTCCGGGCAGGTCACCGCCCAGGCGCCGACACCGTCTATGCTCAATGTGCCGCCCATCGCGAAGCTGGACTGCTCGCTGGCCTTGACCAGCCGCAATTTGGCGACGATCGAGCTGATGCCTTCGTCGGTGAGGTCGATCAGCATGCGCTCGTCGTCTTCGAATGCCTGTCCAACGATGACTTTCGTTGAGCCTGGCTGTCCATCCGTGGTCCATGTCTTGCCGCCGGCATCCAGCCACACACGCGCGACCGCAATGACGGCCGTGTGTCCCATCAAAACGTCGATCGATGCCGCGCCGCCGTCGGCGCTGCAGACGATCGATTCCGTTGCCAGCGCCGGAGTGGCCGCCGCGACGAGCACAAATGCGATTGCCGCGACAGCCCGGCCGGTCATTTCACGTCGGCCGCGACCTTGAGCGACACGATCTTGTCAGGATCCTGCACCGGTTCGCCGCGCTTGATCTTGTCGACGTTGTCCATGCCTTCGATGACCTGGCCCCATACCGTGTACTGGCGGTTGAGGAAGGCGGCATCGTCGAAGCAGATGAAGAACTGCGAATTGGCCGAGTTCGGGTTCTGCGAGCGCGCCATCGAGCAGGTGCCGCGGCCGTGGTTGGCGTTGGAGAACTCGGCCTTCAGATCGGGTTTGTCGGAACCGCCAGTGCCGGCGCGCGATGGCGCGAAAGACGGCTTGTTGGAATTGCCGAACTTCACGTCACCGGTCTGCGCCATGAAGCCGTCGATGACGCGGTGGAAGACCACGCCGTCATAGGCGCCTTCGCGCGCCAGCTCCTTGATACGGTCGACATGGCCGGGCGCCAGATCTGGAAACAATTCGATGACGACCTTGCCCTTGGTCGTGTCCATGATAAGCGCGTTCTCGCGGTCCTTGATTTCGGCCATGTCAGAAATATCCTTTTGAACAATTGGGGTTACTTGCCGTCCGCGGCGATGCGCACCTTGATCATGCGATCGGGGTCGGTCACCGTGCCGTTCTGCGCCTCGTCGCCTTTCTTGATGTGGTCCACCAACTCCATGCCGCTGACGACATTGCCAACGATGGTGTACTGGCCATCGAGCGGCGGTGCCGGCGCGAACATGATGAAGAATTGCGAATTGGCGGAATTCGGATCGTCGGAGCGGGCCATGCCGACCACGCCGCGCTGGTAGTGCTCCGTGCTGGAGAATTCGGCCGGCAGGTCAGGAAGATCGGAGCCGCCGGTGCCGACAGCGTCGGCATTGAAGCCGCTCTTCATGTTGCCGAACTTGACGTCGCCGGTCTGCGCCATGAAGCCGTCAATGACGCGGTGAAAGGCGACGTTGTCGTAGGCGCCCTGGCGCACCAGCTTTTTGATCTGCGCGACGTGCTTCGGCGCAAGGTCGGGCCTCAGCGCGATGGTCACGTCGCCGTCCTTCAGCGTTACGATCATGGTGTTTTCCGGATCGGCGGCAAAGGCCGACACGGATGCGGTCACAAGACCGGCAAGCACGGCAAGCAAGAAGGCAAGCTTTTTCAGCTGCATGGGATCTTTCTCCGAATATCTTCGTTCATGCATGTCGTTACCCAAAGCCGGGTTCCACTTTGGGTGACATGCATTTTATTTCGCGAATTTGGCGGTGAGCGCGCCGGCCACGGCCGCCGGCACGAAGGGGCGGATGTCGCCTCCCATCGAAGCTATCTGGCGCACAAGTGTGGCGGTAATGGTGCGCACTGAAGGGCTGGCGGGCAGGAACACCGTCTGCAGCTCCGGCGCCATGGTCTCGTTCATGCCGGCCATCTGCATCTCATAGTCAAGGTCGGTGCCGTCGCGCAGGCCGCGGATCATGATCGAGGCGCCATGCTTCCTGGCCGCGTCGATTACCAACCCGTCGAAGGCGACTACTTTGATACGCGCACCGTCGCTGCCGAATTCTGCCTTCGCGGCCGTTTCGATCAGGCCAACCCGTTCCTCGAAGGAAAACAACGGCTTCTTGCCGGGATGGATGCCGATCGCCGCATAGATTGTATCCGCCACGGCCAGCGACGCCTTCAGCACGTCGAGATGGCCGTTGGTCAGCGGGTCGAAAGAGCCGGCATAAAGGGCGATGCGTTCGGTCATGGCAGGTGCTTCTAGCGAGCCTCTCTCCTAAAGGCAAATCCGATCGCCAGCCCGCGCCGTGAACCTTTTGGCCGACGTGAACGACAGATGAATGTGCCGCTCACAACAGCTTCACGCAGTGTTCACTAAGTTGCAGCTGCAGGAGATGAAACCAAACACCCATCTAGTCGTTGTTAGGCGCAGGAGAACACGCACATGCTGATCTACATGCTCGCCACCGCAATGACCGTCGCCATGCTGATCGCCACCGTATTCGGGTTGCATCAGGAAGCACAGCGCGTCCGCGCCAAGGCCAATACCAAGCGGTTCGAAGGCTTCGGCAACCGCAGGCCTTATCGCCGCTTCTAGATTGCGGGTGTCTTCACACGCCGGCCCACAGGGCTGGCGTCGTCGTGCCAAACTCACTCGACGGAAGTATCGGGCTCCCTACCATCGGCATCGGCAACAGCGCCGCTTTCAGCATTCTCTTCGATCTCTTCATCCGCTTGCGGTTCTGAAATTCGCTCCACCGAAACGACCTTCTCGCCCTCTGCGGTATTGAAGATGGTAACGCCCTTGGTGGCGCGGCTGGCGAAACGAATGCCGTTCACTGGAACACGGATAACGGTGCCGCCATCCGAAACCAGCATGATCTGATCGTCATTGCCGACCGGGAAGGTCGCCACCAGGCGGCCGATTTCGGCCGTTTTCGAGACGTCGGTGGCGCGAATACCCTTGCCGCCACGGCCGGTCAGGCGGAAATCGTAGGACGATGAACGCTTGCCGTAGCCATATTCCGTCACCGTCAACACGAACTGCTCGTGCGCCTTGAGGAACTCATAGCGGTCGTCGGAAAGCTCCGCCTCTTCGCCGACCTCTTCATTGGTGAGCTGGATTTCTTCCTCCTCGCCGGCCGCGATGTCAGCAGCGAGCCGGCGTTCGGCCACCACCCGCTTGAGGTAGGCGGCACGTTCCGCCGGCGGCGCATCGACATGCTCGATCACCGCCATCGAGATCACCCGGTCGCCATCGGCCATCGCAATGCCGCGCACGCCGACCGAATTGCGGCTCTGGAAGACGCGTACGTCGCTGACCGGAAAGCGGATGCACTGGCCGGAACTTGCCGTCAAAAGCACGTCGTCATTGTCGGTGCAGGTCTCGACGCCGAGGATCTCGTCGCCTTCCTCGTCCAGCTTCATGGCGATCTTGCCGTTGCGGTTGACCTGGACGAAGTCCGACAACTTGTTGCGACGCACGGTACCGCGCGTGGTGGCAAACATGACGTCGAGCTCGCCCCAACTCGTCTCATCCTCCGGCAGCGGCATGATCGTGGTGATGCGCTCGCCCTGTTCGAGCGGCAGCATATTGATCAGCGCCTTGCCGCGCGATTGTGGGTTGCCGATCGGCAGGCGCCAGACCTTTTCCTTGTAGACGATACCGCGCGAGGAGAAGAACAGCACCGGCGTGTGCGTGTTGGCGACGAACAGCCGGGTGACGAAATCCTCTTCTTTGGTCGACATGCCGGAGCGGCCCTTGCCGCCGCGGCGCTGCGCCCGGTAGAGCGACAGCGGCACGCGCTTGATGTAGCCGGAATGGCTGACCGTGACGACCATGTCCTCGCGCTGGATCAGGTCCTCGTCTTCCATGTCCGCCCCGCCCTCGGCGAGCTCGGTACGGCGCGGCGTGCCGAACTCGTCGCGAACGGCGATGAGCTCGTCCTTGACGATCTGCTGGACGCGGGCGCGGGACGAGAGGATGTCCAGGTAGTCCTTGATCTCGTCGCCGATCGTGTTCAGCTCGTCGGCGATCTCGTCGCGGCCGAGCGCGGTCAGGCGCTGCAGGCGCAGTTCGAGGATGGCGCGCGCCTGCTCCTCGGAGAGATTGTAGGTGCCATCCTCGTTGATGCGATGGCGCGGATCGTCGATCAGAAGAATCAGCGATTCCACGTCGCCCGAAGGCCAGCGCCGCTCCATCAACTGCTCGCGCGCCGTCTGCGGGTCCGGAGCGCTGCGGATCAGCTTGATGACTTCATCGATGTTGGCAACAGCGATGGCAAGGCCGACCAGCACATGGGCGCGGTCGCGCGCCTTGCGCAGCAGGAATTTCGTGCGCCGGCTGATCACCTCCTCACGGAAGGCGACGAACGCCTTCAGCATGTCGGTCAGAGTCAGCAATTCCGGCTTGCCGCCGTTCAGTGCCACCATGTTGGCGCCGAAGGACGTCTGCAGCGGGGTGAAGCGGTAAAGCTGGTTGAGAATGACATCGGCGACGGCATCGCGCTTCAGTTCGATGACGACGCGGTAGCCCTGGCGGTCGCTCTCGTCGCGAATGTCGGAAATGCCTTCGATGCGCTTGTCGCGCACCAGCTCGGCCATCTTCTCGATCATCGACGCCTTGTTCACCTGATAGGGAACCTCGGTGATGACGATCGATTCACGATCGTTGCCGCGCGCCTCGACGTTGACGCGGCCGCGCATGACGATGGAGCCGCGGCCGGTCGAATAGGCGCTGTAGATGCCGGAGCGGCCAAGCACGATGCCGCCGGTCGGGAAATCCGGTCCCGGAATAATCTCCATCAGCGCCGGAAGGTCGATCGCCGGATTATCGATGAGGGCAATGGCGCCGTTGCAGACCTCGCCCAGATTGTGCGGCGGGATGTTGGTGGCCATGCCGACGGCGATACCGCCGGAGCCGTTGACCAACAGGTTCGGAAAGCGCGCCGGCAGGACTTTCGGTTCGCTGCCCGACGCATCGTAAGTGTCCTGGAAATCGACGGTGTCCTTGTCGATGTCTTCCAGCAACTCATGCGCGACCTTGGTCAGCCGCGATTCCGTGTAGCGCATCGCCGCCGGCGGATCGCCGTCGATCGAGCCGAAATTGCCCTGCCCGTCGATCAGCGGCACGCGCAGCGACCAATCCTGCGCCATGCGCACCAAAGCGTCGTAGATAGAGGCGTCGCCATGCGGATGGTATTTACCCATCACGTCGGCGACCGGGCGTGCCGATTTCACATATTTGCGGTTCCAGTGATAGCCGCTCTCATAGGCAGCGTAGAGGATGCGGCGATGCACCGGCTTGAGGCCATCGCGCACGTCCGGCAATGCGCGGCTGACGATCACGCTCATGGCGTAGTCGAGATAGGAGCGCTGCATCTCCTCGATGATGGATATCGGCTCGATGCCGGTGGGGCCGCCGTCGGCGCCGCGCGGTGTCTTTTGGTCGGTCAAATCGGATCACAATCTAATCAGGAATCACTTGGTGCTTATATAGGAAGCCAGCCTGAAACTCCAACAATCGCGGCAGTTTTCCAGTGTGGTTTTTAGCGGCAAATTCAAAAGGATAAACCAATTGCGACGATATGGCCGTGGCACCATTTTCACGGGCCTCGCCGGCGGGCGCGATAAGTACCCGGCGCCTCGCCCATCAGCCGCCGGAAACGGCGATTGAAGGTTGATAGATCGTTGAATCCCGCCGAAAAGGCAATCGCCGAAATCGTCCGATCCGACGTCCGCAGACGCACGGCTGCCCTGTGCAGCCGCGCTCTCAGCAGGAATTGGTAGGGCGTCATACCGGCAACGTGCCGGAAGGTGCGCAGGAAATGGTAAGGGCTGGTGGCGGTCTCGTCGGCGAGTTCGGCAAGCGAGATCGGCCGGTCGGCATCGACTTCGATGCGCCGCACCGCTTCGGCGACACGCTTCTGGTCACGGCGGCTCGGCGTCCGCCCCCGATCCGTAGCGCTGCAAGCCGCTGTTACCGCGGCACCGGCAATGCGCAGGGCGAGTTCCTCGAACGCGCCGGTGTCGGCCATCTCGCGCGCCGCCTCCGCTTCGGCAAGCAGCGACACCAGCGCCGGCAAGGGCGGCAGGCGCGGCGTGCCGAAATCGAGCGTCTTGGCGCCCGGCACGTCGGCGACGATCCGCTCCATATAGGCCGGTCCGAAATGGAAGGAGAGGCAACGGTCGCCGGCGCCATGCTCGTGCCCGCATTCGTAGCATGTGCCGGGATTGCCGAGCAGGAGCGCGCCTGGCGCCAGCATCGCCGTGCCCTCGCGCGCACGATAGCGGAAGGTGCCGTTGGTTACGGCGGCAACGCAGAAATCCCGATGCTCCTCCTCGAATGGCCTGTCGGCGGCGCTAGCGGTGCAGATGACATCCGACACCTGCCAGCCTCGGCCCGACGCCAGCCCGTGCGCGCTCGTCGTCATCGCCGAAACATAGCAACTTTTCCCAAGCGCAGAACCCCTGTCGGCCTCTATGCTTGCCGGTCTCCTGACAAGATGAGAGCGAAGCCATGTCCAATTCCTTTACCACGGTGCTGCACAGCGATGGGCCCGTACCGGCCCTTGCCGAGAAACTGAATCTTTATGGCCGCTTCGTCGGCGCCTGGACGTTCGACGCCACGCGCCATCTCGAGGACGGTCAGGTGCTGACCGGGCGCGGCGAAGTGCATTTCGGCTGGGTGCTCGAAGGCCGCGCGATCCAGGACGTATGGATCCTGCCTGCCCGTGACGCCGGCCCCTCGCCCTCGCTCGGCAAATGGACCTTCTATGGCACGACGTTGCGTGTCTATGATCCCGGCGTTGACGCCTGGCACATCTTCTGGAGCGATCCGCGCAATCAGTACTACAGCCGCCAGCTCGGCCGTGCCGAGGGCGACACCATCATCCAGCAAGGCGCAGACGGCACCGGATCTGCTGTGCGCTGGAGCTTTTCGCGCATCACCGAAAATTCGTTCCGCTGGCTGGGCGAACGCTCACAGGACGACGGCGCCACCTGGCGTCTCGAAGTCGAGTTTCTGGCGCGCCGGGCCGTCAGCCCCTGATCCGCACGGTTTCCACTGCCTCCGCTTTGCTCTACCAATCCCGTTATCCGGCTTTGCCGGCGGGGGAGGGTCAGCATGCCGAGCTTCGACAGCCTGTTCAACGCCTTCGTCACCATACTGGTGACGATCGATCCGCCCGGCCTGGCGCCGCTCTTCCTCGCCGTGACCCGCGGCATGAACCGCGAGGAGCGCAACCAGGTCTCCGTGCGCGCCTCGGTCATCGCCTTCCTGGTAATGGCGTTGTTCGCAATCGCCGGCGCGTCGATCCTGTCAGTCTTCGGCATCACTCTGCCGGCCTTCCGCGTCGCCGGCGGCTTTCTGCTGTTCTTCATCGCCTTCGAAATGGTGTTCGAGCGCCGGCAGGACCGCAAGGAGAAGATCGGCGACGTCGCCATCACCAGGGACATGATCCACAACATCGCCGCCTTTCCGCTGGCGATCCCGCTTATTGCCGGTCCCGGCGCGATTTCGGCGACCGTCCTGCTCTCAAGCTCGTTTCAGGGTTTGGGCGCGCAGACAGCCCTTGTCGGCATCATCGCCATCTGCCTCGTCATCACCTACCTGGTGTTCGTGCTGTCAGAGCGCATCGACCGTATCCTCGGCCAAACCGGCCGTTCGATCCTGACAAGGCTGCTCGGCGTCATCCTGGCGGCGCTCGCCGTACAGTTCGTCGCCGACGGCATCAAGGCGCTGATGGCGACGTAGGAACAGCCCTACTTCGCTGTCGTTTCAATGACTTCGAAGTCGTGGGTAATCTCGGCAGTCTTGGCCATCATTGCCGAGGCCGAGCAGTATTTCTCGATCGAAAGCCCGATCGCCCGCTTCACCTTGTCGTGTGATAGCGCCCGCCCCTTGACGACAAAATGCATGTGAATGCGGGTGAACACCCTGGGATCGGCTTCTGCACGGTCGGCATCGAGTTCGACCACGCAATCTTCGACCGCCTCGCGCCCCTTTTCGAGGATATGGACCACGTCATAGGCCGAGCAGCCGCCAGTGCCGATCAGCACCAGTTCCATTGGGCTCGGCCCCGGCGTCTTGCCCTCCGGCCCGAACGCAGTGCCTAGCACCAGCTTGTGCCCATTGGCGGACTCGCCAACGAAAGTGCGCTCCTCGACCCATTTGACCCTTGCCTTCACCTGATACGTCCTTTCACCGCTCAAACGCACAACGTCCCAAAAATCCAAGACAGATTTTCGGGACGCCATTTCGTGGCCAAGGTGCCGGCGCTTTTCGCCGCAAGGGCAGTCCGCTCCGAGAAATCAGAACGGGATTTCGTCGTCCAGCTCGCGCGACGAACCACCGCCGCCGCCCTTGTTGGCGCCACCGCGATTGAAACTTTCGCCCGGGCCGGACTGGCCGAAATCGGAACCGCGGCTCGCACCACCACCGGCATAGTTGCCGACCTGGCCGCCGCCCTCGCCCCGCGCATCGAGCATCTGCAGCTCGCCGCGGAATTTCTGCAACACGATTTCGGTCGTATAGCGGTCATTGCCGGTCTGGTCCTGCCATTTGCGCGTCTGCAGCTGGCCCTCGACATAGACCTTCATGCCCTTCTTCAGATACTGCTCGGCCACCTTGGCGATCTGGTCGTTGAAGATCACGACATTGTGCCACTCGGTCTTTTCCTTGCGCTCTCCGGACGTCTTGTCGCGCCAGCTTTCCGACGTCGCGATGCGGATGTTGACGACCGGGTCACCCGAATTCAGGCGGCGGATTTCAGGGTCCGCCCCGAGGTTGCCCACCAGAATGACCTTGTTGACGCTACCCGCCATGATACTTCTCCGCGCTCATCCGAAACCGAATTTTTGTCGCCGCACCTTACAGGCTATGGACAATCCCTGCCTGCCGTCGCTGCCTTTTCCCACAAGGTTTTTGTTCTCTTTTCGTTCTATAGGAGAGGCCCTGCACTGTCAATAGTTGTCAGTAAGAAGTAGTGTCTTGGCGTCGAATTTCCACAGACCATGGGATCGAGGCGAACGCATGAAGATGGTTGCGCATAACGATCAGCCGCAAGAAGAGTGGCGGACGGGAGTAAAGACCCGCATGCATGTCTCTGCCCGCAACGGCGCAACTCAACTTTGCATGTTTGAACAATGGGTCGAACCCACCGTTGGCGCCCCGACACATTGGCACCCGGTCGAGGAAGTACTTACCGTCATCGCTGGCAGGGCCGAGATGTGGATCGACGAAGAGCATCTCGTCTTGACTGCCGGACAGTCGCTTGTTGTCGCCGCGTACAGGCAACATGGCTTCCGAAACGTCGGCTCCGAATTGCTTCATATTCATGTTGTGCTCGCGTCACCAGTTTTCGAGGCGACGTTCAACGGATCCCCCGACATGGTGAGACGCTGGCTTCCAGCGAGTTTGTAAAACCTCGCCTGTCTTAAAAAATACCGCCTGTCTTAAAAAACACGGCTTGCCAAACCGATAAGTATTGACTTATGCTTTCGGCATGATCGAAGCAGACATTTTTCGGGCACTAGCGGATCCAACGCGTCGCGCCGTCTATGAGCGGCTCGCCGACGGCGAGATGACGGTGTCGGAACTGCGCACTGGCATACCGGTATCGCAGCCGGCGGTATCGCAACATCTCGCAGTGCTGCGCGGCGCCGGCCTCGTGGTCGAGCGCCGGGCCGGTCGCAACGCCTATTACCGCGTCGATCCGAAGGGGCTTGCGCCACTGCTCGGCTGGATCGAACGCTACCGTGCGTTCTGGCCAGAGCGCATCGAAAGGCTCAAGACGGTTTTGAAGGACATGGACCAATGACCAACCGAGGCAAAGAACGCGCCGAAATGGCCGCAGACAAGATCGAGTTCGAGTGCGAGCTGCCCGAACCGCCGGAACAGGTGTGGCGGGCGCTGACGGTGCCGGACCTGCTCGCGGCCTGGATGATGCCGAACGACATCAAGCCCGAAATCGGCAACCGCTTTGCCTTTAAAGCGCCGAATGCGCCGATCGAGTGCGAAATCCTCGACGCGGATCCCGGACGGCTGCTGCGCTATTCCTGGCGGGAGCGGCCGACGCCCGGCGATACGCAGGTGCCGCCCGGCAATCCCCTGGACAGCGCAATGAACGACAGCCCAGTGGACAGCATCGTCACCTTTACGCTCGACCGCACCGTTTCCGGCGGCACGCATCTGCGCATCGTCCATGATGGTTTTGCTCGGGCAGCAGTGCCGGAGATCGCGATGGCAGGCGCCGGTTGCCGGCTTTCCTTTGACGCGCACACTCCCAGGCACAAGCAGATCGCCGCAAACACCCCGCGCCTCTTCCTGCGCGCGGCCTGAACGACAACAGTCAACGGAGACAACCGATGAGCGGCCTTGCCAATCTGGTGCCGATGGTGATCGAGCAGTCGAGCCGCGGCGAACGTGCCTTCGACATATTTTCGCGGCTGCTGCGCGAGCGCATCGTCTTCATCAACGGCCCGATCGATGACGGCACCTCAGCGCTGGTCTGCGCCCAGCTTCTGTCGTTGGAATCCGACAATCCCGACAAGGAGGTCTCGCTCTACATCAACTCGCCGGGCGGCGTGGTGACCAGCGGACGGAACTGAGGCGATTGAGCGCCCGCAATTTCAGCGCCATCGGTCTGGTCTTGCCGCTATCGCGGCACTATAGTCCGGCGATGACCGCCAGCTGCTCATCCAGCCTGTTATGCCTTGCCATCGCTACCGTTGCCGGCACGAACATGCTGGTGGGTATGGCACTTGCCCAAGATAATTCGACGTCTTCGCAAAAGGGCACCCTGCCCGGTGTGACCAGCGATTATCGCATCGCCGAGCCAGCGCCGCGGCCTGAGCCTGACGATATGGCTCTAGGCAGCGGCAACGGCACCTTCAAGATTGGCGATACCGACGTTCGGATTTCCGGTAGCATCACCATTGATGTCGCTACCGGCGGGGTCAGGCCCTCCAGCCGCTAAGTTCGCCTGGTGTGAACCACAAATATTGCGCTTCAAACGAACAGCCCCGCCATTGCTTTGCAACTGACGGGGCTTTCTTGGATCTGAAATCCAAATTGCCGGGAGTGTACTGCCGGCTTTTTATTTCGGATGCTTCGCGGCGTTCAGCCGACGATCCGACTAGCAGTCTCTGATTGTTGTGGGGATCGGCAGGTCAATGTGGGCAGGTAGCGCTAAACGCCTGACCTGGCTACTTATACCTGCCGCGGCTCCAGCGACACGTGGAGCCTCAAGGAACAATCCGGTGGAGTCATGCCTCTGCTCTCCTTCTGTTCGTTGCGACTGTCGTCGAAGCGCTCATCGCATAACCCGCGGCGTCTCGCAGGCTAGCCCCAGGCCGCGAGGCCATCGAAAGACGGCCGGCTTCGTTGACAATTGGATTCTGCCCCCATGACGCGGGGACGTCAACCTTGAATAGCCGGGTTGCCGAAAAATGTGATCGCGAGACGCTTTGTGAAGCCGGCTGCGCGGGCAGCTTTTGTCAGGAGCGTGTTCGGCCTTTGTTCTTTCCGCTTGCCCGTTCGCGCGAAAGGCGGTTAAACGCTTTGGTCGGGAGTTGTGGCGTCTCTCGAAAAGGCGGCGAAATTACCTACATAGGGGGTGGTCGGGAAAACCCGCCCATCCCACGAATTCCAGATTCTGAGGCGGCGACCGGCGATGGCCGACCATAAATATCTCTCCATTCGCGGGGCACGCGAACACAATCTGAAGAATGTCGATCTCGACCTGCCGCGTGACAGCCTGATCGTCATGACCGGCCTGTCGGGGTCGGGCAAGTCGTCGCTTGCCTTCGACACCATCTACGCCGAGGGCCAGCGCCGCTATGTCGAGAGCCTTTCGGCCTATGCACGGCAATTCCTCGAAATGATGCAGAAGCCGGACGTCGACCAGATCGACGGCCTGTCGCCGGCCATCTCCATCGAGCAGAAGACCACCTCGAAGAACCCTCGTTCGACGGTCGGCACCGTCACCGAGATCTACGATTATATGCGGCTTTTGTTCGCCCGCGTCGGTGTACCCTATTCGCCGGCCACCGGCCTGCCGATCGAGAGCCAGACGGTCTCGCAGATGGTCGACCGGGTGCTTGCGGTCGAGGAAGGCACCCGGCTGTTCATTCTGGCGCCGATGGTGCGCGGCCGCAAAGGCGAGTACCGCAAGGAACTGCTGGAGCTGCAGAAGAAGGGTTTTCAGCGCGTCAAAGTCGATGGCGTCTTCTATGAGATCGCCGACGTGCCGGCGCTGGACAAGAAGTACAAGCACGACATCGACGTCGTCGTCGACCGCATCGTCGTGCGCGGCGATCTGGCGACGCGGCTCGCCGATTCTATCGAGACCGCGCTGAAGCTGGCCGACGGGCTGGCGGTGGCGGAATTTGCCGACAAGCCGCTCGACGCCAGCCAGACCGGCGAGGATTCGGTCAACAAATCGAAGAACGAGACGCATGAACGCATGCTGTTCTCGGAAAAGTTCGCCTGCCCGGTGTCCGGCTTCACCATTCCCGAGATCGAGCCCAGGCTGTTCTCCTTCAACAATCCGTTCGGCGCCTGCCCGACCTGCGACGGGCTCGGCAGCCAACGCGCCATCGACGCCAGCCTGGTCGTGCCCGACGAGAATGTCTCGCTGCGCGCCGGCGCCGTCAGCCCGTGGGCGAAGTCGACCTCGCCCTATTATGCGCAGACGCTGGAAGCGCTGGGCATTGCCTATGGCTTCAAGCTCGGCGACAAGTTCAAGGATTTGAGCGAGGAGGCAAGGCAAGCCGTCCTGCACGGCACCGGCGAGCGCGAAATCACCTTCCATTATGATGACGGTCTGCGCTCCTACAAAACGACGAAAACCTTCGAGGGCGTCATCCCCAATCTCGAGCGCCGCTGGAAGGAAACCGAATCCGCCTGGATGCGCGAGGAGATCGAGCGCTTCATGTCGGCCACGCCCTGCCCGGCCTGCCGCGGCTATCGGCTGAAGCCCGAGGCGCTCGCGGTCAAGATCGCCGGCAAGCACATTGGCGAGGTCACCGAGCTGTCCATCCGCAAGGCCGACCAGTGGTTCACCGATCTGCCCGCTTCGCTCAACGACAAGCAGAACGAGATTGCGGTGCGCGTGCTCAAGGAAATCCGGGAGCGGCTGCGCTTCCTCAACGATGTCGGTCTCGACTATTTGACGCTGTCGCGCAACTCCGGCACGCTTTCAGGCGGTGAGAGCCAGCGCATCCGTCTGGCGTCGCAGATCGGCTCCGGCCTGACCGGCGTACTTTACGTGCTGGATGAGCCGTCGATCGGTCTGCACCAGCGCGACAACGCCCGCCTGCTCGACACGCTGAAGCATCTGCGCGACATCGGCAACACGGTCATCGTCGTCGAGCATGACGAGGACGCCATCCTGCATGCCGACTACGTCGTCGATATCGGCCCGGCGGCCGGCATCCATGGCGGCCACATCATCGCCCAGGGCACGCCGCAGCAGATCATGGCGACGCCCGCTTCGATCACCGGCAAATACCTGTCGGGCGAGCTCGAAGTGGCGACGCCGGCAGCGCGGCGTGAGGCCAAGAAGAACCGCCGGCTGAAGGTCGTCGGCGCGCGCGGCAACAACCTGAAGAACGTCACCGCCGAAATCCCGCTCGGCACGTTTACCGCCGTCACCGGCGTATCCGGCGGCGGCAAGTCGACCTTCCTGATCGAGACCCTGTTCAAGGCGGCGTCGCGCCGCATCATGGGCTCGCGCGAGCATCCGGCCGAGCACGACCGCATCGAGGGGTTGGAATTCCTCGACAAGGTCATCGACATCGACCAGTCGCCGATCGGGCGCACCCCGCGCTCCAACCCCGCCACCTATACCGGCGCCTTCACGCCGATCCGCGACTGGTTCGCCGGCCTGCCGGAGGCCAAGGCGCGCGGCTACCAGCCGGGCCGCTTCTCGTTCAACGTCAAGGGCGGCCGCTGCGAAGCCTGCCAGGGCGATGGCGTCATCAAGATCGAGATGCACTTCCTGCCCGATGTCTACGTCACCTGCGACGTTTGCCACGGCAAGCGTTACAATCGCGAGACGCTCGACGTCCTGTTCAAGGGCAAATCGATCGCCGACGTTCTCGACATGACGGTCGAAGAAGGCGTCGATTTCTTCGCCGCCGTGCCCGGCGTGCGCGACAAGCTGGAGACGCTGAAACGGGTCGGCCTCGGCTACATCCATGTTGGCCAGCAGGCAACGACTTTGTCGGGCGGCGAGGCGCAGCGCATCAAGCTCGCCAAGGAACTATCACGCAAGGCGACCGGCAAGACGCTCTACATCCTCGACGAGCCAACCACCGGCCTGCATTTCCACGACGTAGCCAAGCTGCTCGAAGTGCTGCACGAGCTGGTCGACCAGGGCAACACGGTCGTCGTCATCGAGCACAATCTCGAGGTGATCAAGACGGCTGACTGGGTACTCGATCTTGGCCCCGAAGGTGGTGACGGCGGCGGTGAGCTGGTGGCGTCCGGCACGCCGGAGGACATCGTCCGCGAAAAACGCAGCTATACCGGGCAGTTCCTGAGGGACTTGCTGGAGCGGCGCCCCGGAGGCAAGCGCGAAGCGGCGGAGTGATGGCAAAGAACGGTCTCATCACGGTCCAAAGCCGCTTCGGCGTGGCCGAAACGATCGATCGCCTGGTCGGGACTGTGGAACGTGCAGGATTGCTGGTCTTCGCCCGCATTGACCACGCCGCCGGTGCGCGCATTGTCGAAGCTTCCCTGCGTCCGACCCAGCTTCTGATTTTTGGCAACCCGAAAGGCGGCACGCCGCTGATGCAGGACCGGCAGCTTGCCGGCATCGATCTGCCGGTCAAGGCACTAGCTTGGGAGGACGAGCAAGGCAAGGTCTGGCTCTCCTACAATGACGCGCACTGGCTCGCTGAGCGCCACGGCTTGGGCGACGCCAGTCGCAATGCCGTCGCCGCGATAGCGGCCGGTATGGACAAGGTGATTGCGGCCGCTGCCGGCGCGGGCCAGTTTTGATCATGAGAGCCGCTCGGGCCGATGATCTCCCCACGGTGATCTCGCTCACCACCGACGCCTACGCGCCCTACACTGCCCTGCTCGGCGCACCGCCGATCCCTGTCACCGAGGACTACGCGCCGCGCATAGAACGCGGCGAGGTCTGGCTTTCGGAGCAGGACGGACACCCGGCCGGCTTGATCGTTCTCGAACGACATGCGGACCATACAATGATCTTCAGCGTCGCCGTTGCGCCCGCCTTTCAGGGCAAGGGTTTCGGCATCGGGCTGCTCGACTGGGCCGAGCAACAGACGCGCCTGTGGAGCTTGCCTGAAATCCGACTCTACACCAATGCCAGAATGGAACGGAACGTTTCGTTGTATAAGGCCTACGGCTTTCGCGAAACGGGTCGCCGGCCCAATCCATATCGGCCAGGATGGACGGTCGTCGACATGGCGAAAGCCGTCGAGACGACCGCCATCGCGTGATCCTTTTCTGCAAACCGGGAGGACGACCATGACTCAATCAGGAACAATCCGCGCCGGCATGGGCGGCTGGACCTTCGAGCCGTGGGACACGTCCTTCTACCCGGACAAATTGTCGAAGGCCAAGCAACTGCATTATGCCAGCCGGCAGGTGCCCACTGTCGAGGTCAACGGCACCTATTATTCGAGCTTCAAGGAGCCGACCTTCGTCAAATGGGCCAACGAGGCGCCGGATGGTTTCGTCTATTCGCTGAAGGGCAACCGCTTCGTCACCAACCGCCGCGTGCTCGGCGAGGCCGGGGAATCGATCATGCGCTTCCTCGGGTCGGGCGTCGCGGCACTTGGCGACAAGCTCGGGCCGATCTTGTGGCAGTTCGCGCCGACCAAGAAATTCGACCCGGACGATTTCGAGGCCTTCCTCAAGCTGTTGCCGGAAAAGCAGGACGGCGTTGCGCTGCGCCACGCGGTCGAGGTGCGCAACGACAGCTTCGTCGTGCCGGAGTTCGCCGCCTTGGCGCGAAAGCACAAGGCCGCCATCGTCTATGCCGACCACGCCAAATATCCGGGGATTGCCGACGTCACCGGCGATTTCATCTATGCCCGGCTGCAGACCGGCAGCGACGACAATCCCGATTGCTATACGCCAAAGGCGCTCGACGAATGGGCGGCGCGCGCAAAAACCTGGGCGGAAGGCAAGGTGCCGGCCGACCTGTCGCGCGCCGATCCTTCAACCGACGCGCCGGTCAAGCCACGCGATGTGTTCGTCTACTTCATCACCGAGGGCAAGGTCCGCGCTCCATTCGGCGCCATCGCGCTGATGAAGCGGGTCGCAGGCTGACGCCCCGCTGTCGGTGGTCCGCCTGGCTTGGTCCTAAACTACCGGCTATGCGGCGCGTTCGTCCGGACGCCGATCAACCCTGACCATCTCGTTAAAGGCATCGAGATCGACATAGAAGACCTTGGTGATCTCCGCGATGAGTTCGTCGTGGTCATACCCCTGCGATTTCAGAATGTTGATGGCTGTCAGGATGTCGACGCGCTCCGTGAGCCGTCGTTTCTGGTAGTCCTCGACATAGCGCTCCATTGACTGGCCCTGGCTCCCAAGCACCCGAAATGTTGGACGACAACAGATCGCTGGAAGGGCTTGCGCGCAAGCGTGCGGACGCAGCCGCGCCTTCCCCTGATCTGCCAAGTTGAAACTGGTACGGAAAGCGGCCGACTCACCAAGGCCAAGCAAAATCTAGCACGCAATCTGCAGCGCGCCAGAGTTGCAAAGTAATGGAATCAATAAGAATTCAGACAGTCAGGAATTTGCGGACGTCCGCCCGGTCGAGATCCTCGGCGGGGCCGGTATGGACGATCTGACCGCGGTCCATGATGTTGACCTCGTCGGCCAATTCCCGGCAGAAGTCGAGATATTGTTCGACCAGAAGCACGGCGATACCGGCCTGGTCGCGCAGATACCGGATGGCGCGGCCGATGTCCTTGATGATCGACGGCTGGATGCCTTCGGTCGGCTCGTCGAGCACCAGCAGCTTCGGCCGCATCACCAGCGCCCTGCCGATGGCAAGCTGCTGCTGCTGGCCGCCGGAAAGATCGCCGCCGCGGCGCGCGAGCATCTGCTTCAGCACCGGAAACAATTCGAAGACGTGACCGGGAATGTTGCGATCGGCGCGCTTCAACGGCGCAAAACCCGATTCGAGGTTTTCCCGCACCGTAAGCAGCGGAAATATCTCCCTGCCCTGCGGCACGAATGCGATGCCCGACCGGGCGCGATCATACGCCGCGCTCCGGTCGAGCGCCTTCCCCTCGAAGGCAACGCTTCCGCTCGTCAGCCGGTGATGGCCGACGATCGATCTCATCAAACTGGTCTTGCCGACGCCGTTGCGGCCGAGCACGCAGGTGATCTTGCCGGCGCCGGCCTTCAGCGAGACGCCGCGCAGCGCCTGGGCAGCGCCGTAGTGCAGCGCGGCATTGGAGACTTCGAGCATGGTCAGCGCTTTCTCCAACGCGTGAAGAACGAAAGATCGAAATGATAGAACGGAACGCGCCAGACCATGTTCATCTCCCCAGATAGACTTCGACGACGCGCTCGTCGGCCGAAACGAAGTCGAGACTGCCCTCGGAAAGCACCGAGCCTTCGTGCAGGCAGGTGACCTTGACGCCGAGCTCGCGCACGAAATGCATGTCGTGCTCGACGACGATGACAGAATGGTCGCGCGCGATGTCCCTGAGCAGCCGCGCGGTTTCCTCGGTCTCGGCGTCGGTCATGCCGGCAACCGGTTCGTCGACCAGCAGCAGCTTCGGATCCTGCGCCAGAAGCATGCCGATCTCGAGCCATTGCTTTTGGCCGTGGCTCAGATTGGCGGCGAGTTCGTCACGCTTGTCGCCAAGCCGAATGATGCCGAGGATGTCGTCGATCTGCCGCACGTCCGCGGCCGAGCGACGGTGGAACAGTGCCGGGAAGATCGAGCGCGGGCCTTTCAGCGCCAGCATCAGATTGTCCTCGATCGTGTGGCTTTCGAAGACCGTTGGCTTCTGGAATTTACGGCCGATGCCCATCATGGCGATTTCGGCCTCGTCGTGTTTGGTTAGGTCGACCTCACCGTTGAAGAAAACTTCACCCGCGTCGGGCCGCGTCTTGCCGGTGACGATGTCCATCATCGTCGTCTTTCCGGCGCCGTTGGGGCCGATGATCGCCCGCATCTCGCCCTTGTCGAGCACCAGCGAAAGGTTGTTGATAGCGCGAAACCCGTCGAAGGAAACCGACACGCCGTCGAGATAGAGGATGGTGTTGCTCTTCGACATCAGGCCATCACTCCGCCGGCTGCGGTTCGGCGCCGGAGGCCGACCAGTCGCCCGGCCTTCTCGCCGCCGAGCGGTCGGTTTTCGGCGGCACCGGCGCATCGGGATCGATGCCGACTTCCTCGGCAACCGAGGCCGCCCGCAGCGCCTTGGCGTTGCCGCGCCAGGAATCCCACATGCCGATGATGCCCTTGGGCAGGAACAGCGTGACGGCGACAAACAGTCCGCCCAGCGCAAACAGCCAGAATTCCGGCAGCACGCCGGTGAACCAGGATTTACCGGCATTGACCAGAAGCGCGCCGATGATCGGCCCGACGATGGTGCCGCGCCCGCCGACGGCCGCCCACACCACCACCTCGATCGAATTGGACGGCTCGAATTCGCCAGGGTTGATGATGCCGACCTGCGGCACGTAAAGCGCACCGGCGATGCCGGCCATCACCGCCGACACGGTGAAGGCGAACAGTTTGACGTTCTCCGCCCGCCAGCCGAGAAAGCGCGTGCGGCTCTCGGCATCGCGCACCGCCATTAAAAGCTTGCCGTACTTGGAACCGACGATTGCCCAGGTGACGAAGACGGCAAACGCCAGCATGACGGCGCTGGCCGCGAACAGCGCCGACCGCGTCATGTCGGCCTGCACGTTGAACCCTAGAATGTCCTTGAAATCAGTCAGGCCGTTGTTGCCGCCGAAACCCATGTCGTTGCGGAAAAACGCAAGCAGCAGCGCATAGGTCATCGCCTGGGTGATGATCGACAGGTAGACGCCGGTGACGCGGCTGCGGAAGGCAAACCAGCCGAAGACGAAGGCGAGCAGGCCGGGCACCGCAAGCACCATGATCGCGGCAAACCAGAAATGGTCGAAACCATACCAGAACCATGGCAATTCCTTGTAGTTAAGGAACACCATGAAATCCGGCAGCAGCGGATTGCCGTAGACGCCGCGCGAGCCGATCTGGCGCATCAGATACATGCCCATCGCATAGCCGCCGAGTGCGAAGAAGGCGCCGTGGCCGAGCGAGAGGATGCCGCAATAGCCCCAGACGAGATCGAGCGCCAAGGCGAGCAGTGCGTAGCAGAGGTATTTGCCGGTGAGCGCGACGATATAGGACGGCACGTAAAACGCACTTGTCGGCGAGACCGCAAGATTGAGCAGCGGCACGACGATTGCAACCGCCAGCAGGATGAAGATGGTGATGGCGACGCGGCGGTCGGCGCCGGCGGCAAAGAAGCGTCCCGTGATCATGCTTCCACCGACCGGCCCTTTAGCGCGAACAGACCGCGCGGCCGTTTCTGGATGAACAGGATGATCAGCACCAGGACGACGATCTTGCCGAGCACTGCTCCGGCATAAGGTTCGAGGAACTTGTTGACGATGCCGAGCGAGAAAGCGCCGACCAGCGTGCCCCAAAGATTGCCGACACCGCCGAAAACGACGACCATGAAGCTGTCGATGATGTAGCCGCGGCCGAGATTGGGCGAGACGTTGTCGATCTGGCTGAGCGCGACACCGGCGATGCCGGCAATGCCGGAGCCGAGTGCAAACGTCAGGGCGTCCACCCACGGCGTCCTGATGCCCATCGAGGCAGCCATGCGGCGATTGGCGGTGACGGCACGCATCTGCAGCCCCCAGGGCGTGCGTTTCATCACGTAGAGCAGCACCGCGAACACGCCGAGCGCGAATACCAGGATCCAGAGTCGGTTCCAGGTCACGGCAAGCTGGCCGATATTGAACGAGCCGGACATCCAGGACGGGTTGCCTACCTCCTGGTTGGTCGGTCCGAACATGGTGCGTACGGCCTGCTGCAGGATCAGCGACACACCCCATGTCGCCAGCAGGGTTTCCAGCGGCCGACCGTAGAGGTAGCGGATCAGCCCGCGCTCGATGACAAGGCCGACGAGCGCCGCCACCAGGAAGGCCAGCGGCAGGGCGATGACCAGCGACCAGTCGAACAGGCCGGGAAAGGAATTGCGGATAACCTCCTGCACGACGAAGGTCGTGTAGGCGCCGAGCATGACCATCTCGCCATGCGCCATGTTGATGACGCCCATGACGCCGAAAGTGATGGCAAGGCCAATCGCCGCCAGCAGCAGCACCGATCCAAGCGATATGCCATACCAGATATTCTGGCCGGCATCCCACAGCGCCAGCGTCGAATTGATGTTGGCGATCGCAGCCGTCGCCGCGTCCTTCACCGCACCTTCGGAACTGGCCTCTACCGACGTGAGCAGCGACACCGCATCGCGGTCGCCGCGCGCACCGATGAGCGCGATCGCGCCCAGTTTGTCGGTCTCCGGCCTGTCGGAAACGAGAATCGACGCGGCGCGGGCCTGTTCTAGCAGCGCCTTGACGCTTGCCACGCTCTCATTTGCGATCGCGGTGTCGAGCGGCTCGATGTTTGCCGCGTCCGGCGTCTTGAACATTGTGTCGGCGGCGGCAATGCGCACGGCCGGATCCTTGGAGCCAAGCGTCAGTGTGCCCAGCGCGTCGCGGATAACGCGGCGCAGCGTGTTGTTGACCTTGATCTTGGTGATGTCGGCCTTGGCAGCTTCGCCCGATCTTTCGCCGGTAAGCGCATCGAGCAGCTCGATGCCGTCGCCGCTCTCCTTGCCGACAAAGACCAGTGAATCGGCCTTGCGCACGTAAAGGCTGCCCTCCGCAAGCGCGGCAAGCGGCCGTTCTACGGCCGGATCGCCGGAAGCCGCAAGCTCCCGCACCACGGCTTCTATCGCCGGAAAATTGGCGGCGGTAGCGAATTTGGCGATGACCACGCGCAGATCTGCTTCGCTGGCGTTCGACGGCAGCAGCATCCCCAGGAGAAGGAGCAGCATCAGGCCAATCGCGCGGATCAGGATCATTGGTTTCTGGTGGCTCTTGAAGATTGAATGTCGCCTCCGGGCAGGCTGGAGGAGGAGCCTGCCCGGAGGCTTGCGGGTCTGGGAGGACAGACCGGGAGGATCAGTTGGTTCCCTTGCCGCCGCATTTGCCGGTGGCAACGTTGAAGTTGCCGCAGGACAGAGGCGCGCGCCAATCGGAGATCAGGTCCTTGGAGTCAGGCAGATAGTCGGACCACTCGTCGCCCATCACCAGGCCGGGCGTCTGCGAGACGGTTTCGAACTGGCCGTCGGCCTGGATTTCGCCGATCAGCACCGGCTTGGTGATGTGATGGTTCGGCATCATCGTCGAATAACCGCCGGTCAGGTTCGGCACCGAGACGCCGACCATGGCGTCGATGACCTTGTCCGGATCGGTGGTGCCGGCCTTCTCGACCGCCTTCACCCACATGTTGAAGCCGATATAATGGGCTTCCATCGGGTCGTTGGTGGTGCGCTTGTCGTTCTTGATGAATTTGTGCCAGTCGGCGATGAACTTCGCGTTCTCGGGCGTGTCGACGCTCTCGAAATAGTTCCAGGCGGCGAGATGGCCGACCAGCGGCGCAGTGTCCAGACCGGCAAGCTCTTCCTCGCCGACCGAGAAGGCCATGACCGGGATGTCCTCGGCCTTGATGCCCTGGTTGCCGAGCTCCTTGTAGAACGGCACGTTGGCGTCGCCATTGACGGTCGAGACCACGGCGGTCTTCTTGCCGGCCGAGCCGAACTTCTTGATCGCCGAAACTTCGGTCTGCCAGTCGGAGAAGCCGAACGGCGTGTAGTTGACCATGATGTCTTCCGCAGCGACGCCCTTGGCCTTCAGATAGGCCTCGAGGATTTTGTTGGTGGTGCGCGGGTAGACGTAGTCGGTGCCTTCGAGAACCCAGCGCTTCACCGAACCGCCGTCCTCGCTCATCAGATAGTCGACCGCGGGAATGGCTTGCTGGTTCGGCGCCGCACCGGTGTAGAACACGTTGCGTTCGCTCTCCTCGCCCTCATACTGGACGGGATAGAAAAGGATGTTGTCGAGTTCGCTGAACACCGGCAGCACCGATTTGCGCGACACCGAGGTCCAGCAGCCGAACACCGCCGCGACCTTGTCCTTGGAGATCAGCTCGCGCGCCTTTTCGGCGAACAGCGGCCAGTTGGAAGCCGGATCGACGACCACCGCCTCGAGCTTCTTGCCGAGCAGGCCACCCTTGGCATTCTGCTCTTCGATGAGCATCAGCATGGCGTCCTTCAGCGTCGTCTCCGAGATCGCCATGGTTCCCGACAGCGAATGGAGGATGCCGACCTTGATGGTGTCGTCGGCCGCCTTGGCGGGAACGCTCATCAGCAAGCCGGCGGTGACCACGCCGGCCGAAAACATTTTTGTTATTGTCGAGAAACTGCCCCTCATACTTTTAAACTCCCAAGCTGGTTAACTGCATCGGAACAGACCATGCAACGGCTGTGCCAATCACCGGCGAAAGATCGGAACGTTTGAGATTTCCAAGCTCTGTCAGTCGGTTAATGTATTAGCCGCAGGAGATGAACCTCGCCTGCCAGGTTTGAAATGAGAAAAGATCACTCGTATCAGCCTAAGTTTTACTCATATACAGGCCAATGCCCGAATTTTGAGCAGCATCATATGAGCGCTGGCGAGGATTGCAGCGCCGCAGCGAAATGGGGCAAGTTCGAACCCTTAAACGAGCGACGCCATGGCCTTCCGAACGTCTTGCATTTTCATCACCATGCTTCTGTTGGCGACGACGACCGTAGCGCGCGCCGGCTTCAGCGACGGCAAGCTGCCGGACGGCTCCTATCATTGCGAAGTCTATCTGCTGGGCATGTTCCTCAGCCTCGGCGACATTACCATCAAGGGAAACGTCTATAGCGGTCCGGTTAGCTTCGGCACCGCGCCGCAGAGTTATAACTACCAGATGGATGCAGACGGGGTGATTACCTGGCTGGGTCCGCTGGGCGGCTACACCAGCGGTGGCAACTCGATCTCGCTTACGCAAGCGACGCTGGAAAGCGGAACCACCCCGTCCTTCGACATCATCATGAAGCAGCCAGACGGCGCCTTTACCGCCTCGACCTGCACGAAGCGTTGAAAAGTACGGAACCTGGCGAGCTTCCCTACTCCGAAGTAGAAGCCGCCTAGCTCTCCGCCGCCATGTCGAGCGCCAGCCGGGTCATATCGGTGAAAAGCCCCTGGCGTTCGGAATAGTCGGTCTGCTCGCCGGTTGCCACATTGTCGACGACGGTCAGGATGGACAGCGCCCGGGCGCCGAAATCGGCCGCAATGCGGTAGAGTGCGCTGGTTTCCATATCCACGGCGAGCGCCCCCTGTGCCTGTGCTTCGGCAAAGCGTTCGCGCCCCAGCGGATGATAAAAAATGTCGCTGCAGATCGTCAGCCCGGCCCGATGGTCGATGCCGAGTTCCGCAGCCCGGGCCAACGCCTGGGCCAACAATGCCGGATCGGGGCCGGCATCGGCACGATAGAGCCCAAAAACCTGGCCGCTCTCGGCATTTTCGCCACGCACCGATTGTGCGATCACCAGGCTGCGCAGCGCCGTCTCGGCGGTCAGGCCACCGCAGGTGCCGGTGCGGATCAACGTTTTCGCACCGTAGAAATCCAGCAGCTCGTGCACGTAGACCAGGAATGACGGGACGCCAATGCCGGTGGACTGGACGCTGACAGGCTTGCCGCGAAACAACCCGGTAAAGCCGAGCGCGCCGCGGCGGCGGTTGACGCAGCGCGGCGCTTCCAGAAAGGTCTCCGCCATCCATTCAGCGCGCTGCGGGTCGCCCGGCAGCAGCACCGTGCTTGCGTAGTCGCCTTTGCTAGCCTCGTTGTGTGGCGTCACGGCATGCTTTCCAAAACCCGTCGCCCGTTTCGCCTGCAATCATGGCAGTCTCACGACATTGCGCAAGCGGAGCGTTGGAAGGGTCAGGATTCCAGCATGTCCTTTACGATCGTGGCCAATTGCTTGAGCGAAAACGGCTTCGGCAAGAAGCCGAAATGCGCGTCGGCCGGCAAGTTCTTGGCGAACGCGTCTTCGGCATAGCCGGACACGAAGATAAACTTGATGTCGGGTTGCCGTTTGCGCAATTCGCCAAGCAGCGTCGGGCCATCCATTTCCGGCATCACCACGTCCGACACCACGACGTCGACCTTGCCGCCGAGCGCTTCGTAGACTTCAAGCGCCTCGACGCCCGACGACGCCTCGTGGACGGTGTAGCCGCGCGATTTCAGCGCCCGCATGCCGCCCATGCGCACGGCGTCCTCGTCCTCGACCAGCAGCACCGTGGCCGAGCCCGACAGATCCTTGGCTGAGTCGGCGATCTTGGCAGGGGCGGCCGGCACTTCTCCAGCCTCGCCCGCCGTCCTTGCCTCCGCAATGTGCCGCGGCAGGAAGATGCGGAACACGGATCCCTTGCCGACTTCGGAATCGCAGAAGATAAAGCCGCCTGTTTGCTTGATGATGCCATAGACCATGGACAGGCCGAGGCCGGTTCCCTTGCCAACCTCCTTTGTCGTGAAGAAGGGCTCGAAGATCTTTTTCAGCACATCAGGCGCGATGCCGCTGCCGCTGTCCTCGACCTCGACCAGCACATAGTCGGCCGGAGTGAGTTCGCGGTAGGAAAAGGTCTTGCATTCCCCGGCGCTGACGTTGCGGGTGCGCACCGTGAGGTCGCCGCCGGCCGGCATCGCATCGCGCGCATTGACCGCCAGATTGACCACCACTTGCTCGAACTGCCCGATATCGACCCTGACCGGCCACAGGTCGCGGCCATGGTCGATCTTGAGCTTGATGTCGTTGCCGACCAGCCGGGCAAGCAGCATCCTGAGATCGGCGAGCACGTCGGTCAGGTTGAGCACCTCCGGCCGCAGCGTCTGCTTGCGCGAGAAGGCCAGCAACTGCCGCACCAGCGAGGCCGCCCGGTTGGCATTCTGCTTGATGTTCATGATGTCCGGGAATGACGGATCGGACGGCCGGTGGTTGGTCAACAGCAGGTCCGAGGCCATGATGATGGCGGTCAGCACATTGTTGAAATCATGCGCGATGCCGCCGGCGAGTTGGCCGACCGCCTGCATCTTCTGGCTCTGCGCCATCTGGCCCTCGAGGGCCTTTTGCTCAGTAGTCTCCACGGCATAGACGATGGCCGATTCCTCGGCGCCCTCGCCACCGGTACCGTCTGCGACCGCGTTGACGTAGAAGCGTATGTGGCGCTCCTCATTGCCGGGCAGCACCGTATCGATCGGCTCGATGTCAGCCTGTTGCTGGCGTGCCTTTTCAAAGGCCGCGGCGAAAGCCGGCCGGTCGCGCTCGTGGATCACCGTATCCAGCCGCACACGCCGATCGACCGCGTCGCGGTCGACGACCGAGGAAAACAGCGACAGGAATGGCGCATTGGTGCGCAGGATGCGGCCGGCATGGTCGACGCCGGCTATCGCCATCGGCGTCGAGTTGAAGAACCGCGTGAAGCGTATTTCCGATGCGCGGAGGTCGGCCGAAGCGTCCTCGCCTTGCGTCCGGTTGAGCACGATGGTGCGAGTCGGGCCGTTGAGACCCTCTCGGCTGGCCGAGACACGATGCATGAAGCGCACCGGCAGCGCCTCGCCGGTCATCGTCGTCAGATCGAGGTCGATAACGGCATTGCGCGTGGTACCAGCGTCGGCCTTGACCGAACGGACCAGCGCCATGCCGTCCCCGGCGACGATCTCCGGCAGCGTGATGGCGCCGGGAGTGAAGCTGGCCAGGTCGATGCCCAGCCACTCCGCAAGAGTCGCGTTGATATAGGTCACGCGGCCTTCCTGGTCGGCCGAAAAGAAACCAGCCGGCGCATGGTCGAGGTGATCGATCGCCTTTTGGAGGTCGAGAAAGAACCGCTCCTGCTCGGCCCGTTCCCGCGAGATATCGGCAAGCTGCCAGGCAAGCATGGGCAGCCGCTGGCCGGGAACGCTGAAGGCGCGGGCCCGAACGCGGTACCAGCGCGCGCCCGGTTCGGCGCCTGGCCGAATGGACTGCGCGAGCCGAAACTCGCCGTCGCCCGGCTGGCCGTCCCGCAGGCCTGACGCCAGCCGGTATATGGTCACCGAGGCCTCGGGAACGTCTGAAAGCAAACCTTCGACGGTCTTGAGGTCGGCGGCCGACTCGGCACCCGTCATATCGGCATAGGTCCGGTTGGCGTAGATGATACGGCCTTTGGTGTCGGTGACCAGGAGACCTTGCGACATCGAATCGACGAAAGCTTTCGACAGTTCGTCGCTTGTCGAGCGCGGCGTGATGTGCACGAAGCCGATCGCAGTGGCGAATAGAAAGCCGACGCCGATCATCGCCAGCACGCCAAGCATGCCAAGCAGGAATGGATCGCCAAGGCGCTCGCGGAAAAGGCCGAAGACGATCGCTGCCCCAGTCAGGACGACGATGAAGACGATGAGCCGGGTGACCGCTCCCGGTCGCGTGTTCTGGTCGACGATAGGTACCGGATAGAAATCGCCGCGCGCTTCCTTGGCCATGTGCCCCCTGCTCGTGAATTCCGGTGTCGGTTGAATCATATTCTCAGGGTTGGGAAAAGGCCCGGCTGCAGATGTCCGCTAAAAATGACGCCGTTCGGCTCCCGGCGTTTCAAGCTGTTCACGAAGCGTGAAAGGCAACTTGCGGTGGCCTGCCGCAACAGTCTAGTGTCGCTTCTCTTCGAAAGCTGATTTTGGGGGAACCAATGCTGCAATGGCTGGATGGCGTGGCGGGTCCTGGTTATGCCGCAGCAATCCTATGGACGTTTGCAGTACTTGTCCTTCTGCTCATCATTCTTCTTATCATCAGGCTGATCCGCAGCCTGACGTTCGGGACATTCGTCGCCGGCGGCAGGAACCGCAAGACGCGGCTGGCTGTCATGGATGCCACAGCGGTCGACAGTCACCGGCGGCTGGTGCTGGTGCGCCGTGACGATATCGAGCACCTGCTCTTGATCGGTGGTCCGACCGACGTCGTCGTCGAGCGCGACATCAGGCTCTCGGCGTTGCGGCGCCCGGCATTGACCGGAGACAACGGCCACCAGCCGGCAGCAAGGTCTGCTTCGACCACAGCCGCGCCGGTGAGGCAAGCGCCACCGCAGCCGGCAAGCGTAACCGCGACCCCTGTCCGAGCCCGCCAGACGGCGACGATGCCGGCAACAATGCCGGCGCCGGCGCCGAAATCGGCATCGAACGTCACGCCGTTGCCAAGTTATGGATCCGTCAACGCCAGTGCCTCGCGGCATGCGCAGCCGCCGGCAAGACAGGACTCCCCGGCAAGATACGAGCCGCCGGCACAGCACGAGTCGATTGACGATGCGCTGATGAAGGAGCTGGAGGTTTCCCTCGACGAGCCACGCTTCAGCCAAACGCCGAGCAAGCCGGTGGCGAAGGCATCACCCTCTCTCGACGACGAGATGACGAAGCTCCTCGGCGAGTTGTCCAATCAGAAAAGATAGGCCGATAGCGAACGGCCAATGAAAATGGCCGGAAAACCGGCCATTGTGAACGCTTTACCGATGCCGCTGTTTTTCCCGGCGATTCAGTCGTCGCGGTAGACCTTCTCGCGCCGCTCATGGCGCTCCTGTGCCTCGATCGACAAGGTGGCGATCGGGCGCGCGTCGAGCCGCTTCAGCGCGATCGGCTCGCCCGTCTCCTCGCAATAACCGTAAGTGCCTTCGTCAAGGCGCTGGAGGGCCGAATCGATCTTGGAGATGAGTTTTCGCTGGCGATCGCGGGCGCGAAGTTCGATGGCGCGGTCGGTTTCTGAGGAGGCGCGATCGGCGAGGTCGGGGTGGTTGGCGTTTTCCTGCTGCAGGATTTCGAGAGTTTCGCGCGCTTCGCGCAAGATGTCGTTCTTCCAGGTGACGAGCTTCATGCGAAAGTAGGATTTCTGCCGCTCGTTCATGAACGGCTCGTCTTCGGAGGGTACGTAATCGGCGGTAACGATGTCGTTCATTCGACTCACCCAACAAACCCCAAATTTGGCGCCTATATATTCGCGGACCGAAAGCTGCACAAGGTCAATCGACGACAGTTTCACGCAATTGTTAGTCTCGGACAAAACGGCATCGGCGATGCCCTTTTTGCGAAGAATACGACCGAATCCGTACATGATTCGCTATGCTTGAGGGGCGCTTGCCATTGCGCACGGAGCTCTTCTGATGGCAAATCCTGCGGCGTGCTGACGGGTTCGGTGCCCGGCACAACGGGGATCCGGTGACCAGACTGTACCTGCTGAGGCATGCGAAGGCCGGCTGGGCGCTGCCTGGCGTGGCTGACTTCGACCGCCCGCTCGATCCATCCGGCTTCGCCGATGCCGAAGCGATGGGCGTCCTGATGCGTTCCCGCAAATACGCACCGGCCCTCACCCTTTGCTCAAGCGCCAAGCGCGCCCGTCAGACGCTGGAAAGCCTGGCTGGCCACACGGACACGGGCCGGGTGCTGTTCTGTGACACCCTCTACAGCGACGATGCCGCCGCGTACCTCACTGCCATCCGGCAGAATGGCGGGCTGGATGCCTTGCTCGTCATCGGCCACAATCCGATGATTGAGGATCTCGCCATGGCGCTCTCGGGCGACGGCGACGAGACCGCGCGGGCCATGCTGAACCACGGCTTCCCGACCTCCGCACTTGCGGTGGTCCGGTTCAACGGCAGACTTGCCGAGGCTGCGCCAGGCACCGGCTATCTCGAAGCCTTCCTGACGCCTGCCGATATCTGAGGCCATTTCAAAGCCGCGCATCAAAGCCTATATCGGATCCTGACCGGCCCGCGAGAAGAGATTTGCCATCAGCGCTGACGACTTTTACCGACGAGGCGAAGATTGCCTTGGATACGTTGTCAGGCCGCGCTGCCGGGCTTTTCGCTCCGTCACTGCGTCTTGGCGTGACCGGGCTGTCCCGCGCCGGCAAGACGGTGTTCATCTCGGCCCTTGTGCACAATCTCGTCCATGGCGGACGCTTGCCGCTGTTTGAGGCACAAAAATCGGGGCGCATCGCCCGGGCTTTTCTCGAAGAGCAGCCGGACGACGCGGTCCCACGCTTCCAGTACGAGGATCACATCGCAGCTCTTGTCGACGATCGCGTCTGGCCGGATTCGACGCGTGCGATTTCCGAACTGAGGCTCACCATCGAATACGAATCGGCCTCTGGCTGGAGCCGCATGTTTTCCGCCGGCAAATTGTCGGTCGACATCGTCGATTATCCCGGCGAATGGCTGCTCGACCTGCCGCTGCTCGGCAAGTCCTACGCCGATTTTTCGCGTGAGGCCTTCGAGATGGCCGTGTTGGCGGTGCGTGTCGACCTTTCGCGGGAATGGCGGGCGCTCTCCGATCCGGTCGACCCCAACGCCGAGGCCGACGAGATGACGGCGCGCCGTCTCGCTGAGAGCTTCGCGGCCTATCTCAAGGCCTGTAAACTCGACGAGCGGGCGCTTTCGACCTTGCCGCCCGGCCGCTTCCTGATGCCCGGCGATCTTGAAGGCTCGCCCGCTCTCACCTTCGCGCCGCTGCCGAATCTGGGCGGCCGGCGCGCCCGCTCGGGATCGCTGCAGGCTATGATGGAGCGGCGCTACGAGGCTTACAAGACGCATGTCGTCAAACCGTTCTTTCGCGAACACATCACGCGTCTCGACCGCCAGATCGTGCTCATCGACGCATTGCAGGCATTGAATGCCGGCCCCGGTGCGATGGCCGATCTGGAGCGCGCGGTCACCGAAATTCTGTCCTGTTTCCGGCCCGGCCGGGGCAATTTCCTGAGCGACCTGTTTTCGAGGCGTATCGACCGTATATTGCTGGCCGCGACCAAGGCCGACCATCTGCACCACGAAAGCCACGACCGGCTGCAGGCGATCGTGCGGCGGCTAGCCGACCGAGCCGTGGCGCGGGCGAATTTCACCGGCGCCGACGTCAACGTCGTCGCTATGGCTGCCATGCGCGCGACCCGGGAAGGCACGGTCAAGCAGGGCCGCGAGACTTTGCCGGTCATTATCGGCACGCCATTGCGCGGCGAAAAAATCGATGGCGAAACCTTTGACGGAAAGACCGAAACAGCCATATTTACCGGTGATTTGCCGGAGAAAGTTGATGCGGTGTTCGACGTTTCCGAATCGACCCGCCGGCAGAACAATGACGACCCCGCGATCCGCTTCGTGCGCTTTCGCCCGCCGAAACTCGAGCGCACCGCCGAGGGCGTCACGCTGTCGCTGCCGCATATCAGGCTCGACCGCGCGCTGCAGTTCCTGATCGGAGATCATCTCGCATGAGTGCGCCCCGCAGACCGGCGGCCTTTCGCATCGAGCCGGAGCCCCAGCAGAAGGAAGATTCGACGGCTCACCATGCTGCGTCCGGGGCCGCGCCGGCGCGAAAGCCGCGTACCGTGACGGCGGATCTTGCCGTGGTCACACCGGCGGAGATCGACGTCTTCGACGAGCCTGATATCGTCGCCGCCGAACCGCCGCCGGCGATTGCGCCGCGAAAACGTTCGCTGCTTGGCAGCCTGTTCTTCGGCGCGCTGGGCGTTCTGGTTTCGCTCGCCGTCGGCCTCTGGACCGACCAGCTGATTCGCGACCTGTTCGAGCGCGCCGAGTGGCTGGGCTGGCTGGCTGCCGCTATGGCCGCGATCGCCATCCTGGCGCTTCTGATCATCCTCGTGCGCGAATTCATGGCGATTGCCCGCCTTGCCGAGGTCGAAAAGTTGCAGAAGCGGGCGCTCGATGCGATTGCCCGTGACGATCCGAAGGCCGCCCGCGCCGTGGCCGACGAGTTGTCGGTCTTTGTCTCGGCCAAACCTGAAACCGCGGCCGGCAGGCGCTCGCTGGCCGAATTGCGCGGCGAGATCATTGACGGCGGCAATCTGGTGCGGCTGGCCGAGACCGAGATACTCGGCCCGCTCGACGCCCGTGCCAGGGTGATGATCCTCGAAGCGGCGAAGCGCGTCTCCCTGGTGACCGCGGTCAGCCCCCGCGCGCTGGTCGACGTCGCTTATGTCGTGTTCGAAGCCGGCCGGTTGATTCGCCGGCTGTCGGAGCTTTATGGCGGCCGCCCCGGCACGCTTGGCTTTTTTCGCCTGGCGCGCAGCGTTCTGGCCCATCTCGCGGTCACCGGGTCGATCGCCGTCGGCGACAGTTTCGTCCAGCAGATCGTCGGCCACGGCCTTGCCGCCCGGCTCTCGGCCAAGCTCGGCGAAGGCGTCGTCAACGGCATGATGACTGCGCGCATCGGCATTGCAGCGATGGAAACCGCAAGGCCCCTGCCCTTTTACGCGGTCAGGCGGCCCGGATTGGGCGATTTCCTCTCCGCGCTGACCTCCTTTGCAGCAAAGAAAGAAAAAGAAACATCCGCTTCCGGAACGTGACTATTGCCTTGGGGTGACAAAGCATTAACCAATCTTGTCCATGGTCGGAAGCGTCCAAACCAGTCTCTTTGTTGCCGGGTGTCGTCGATGAAAAGCGTTATTCTGTCCAGCGGGCTGCCCGTGGCGCTCGCGCTTGTCGCAACCGTCGGCATTGCCGGAAAGACCTCGGCGGCGGAACCGGACAAGCAGTTCTTTCGGTCGGTCGAAGGCAAATGGGTCGGCCCCGGGGAAATCGTTGCCGGCAAATACAAGGGCACGAAATTCACCTGCAGCTTCATCGGCTCGACGCCTGACGGCAAGGTCGGCATGTCGCTCGACGGCGGCTGTCGGGTAGGCATGTTCACCCAGCAGATGTCGGCAACGATCGAACACAAGGGCCGGCAGGGCTACAAGGGCAGCTTTATGGGCGGGGCCGCCGGCTCCGGCCTCGACATTATCGGCGGCAATGTCGTCGATGCGCACAAGGTGGTTTTCACCATCAATCGCAATCAGTTGCGCGGCGTTATGCAGGCGCTTGTCCCCGACGACAATTCAATGACGGTGACCGTTGCCGTGCGCGTCGACCAGCTGCTGGTCCCGGTCATCGGCATGAAGTTGAAGCGGATCGATGCAGTCGAGGTCGGCTCTGTAACTCCGAACTGAGCTTTCGGCGTGAAAAAGGCGGCGGCCAAACGGCGCCGCCATCTTTTGATTTGCAAATAAGTGCTCAGCCCTTGATCGCGGCAATCACCTCGTCATAGGCCTTGCAGGCCTCGGCTGCTGTCGTGCCGCCCTGATACTTGGTTGTCACCGCCTGAAAGGGCCGCGACTTGATCGACGCTCGCCCTTCACTGGCCGAAGCCGGGCGTCCTTAGCGCCGGACTGCTGGAACAAGCAACGCGCGGGAGCCCATTATCCTGTTCGGTGCGCCTGCAATATCGCCTTCACAACGCGCCGGATTCGCACTGTTCGATCCGCCCCGAAGCCCCTATCTTGGCCGCTTGTTGCAAGAGAGCGGAACGGCAGGCATGGCGGCAGAGGCATCGAACGGCGATCTGATCCAGGTGGTGGCGCTGCTTGCCGCCGGCGTCGTTGCGGTGCCGATCTTCAGGCGTATCGGACTTGGCTCCATCCTCGGCTATTTGACGGCCGGCGTCGTGATCGGTCCGTTCGGGCTGCGCATTTTTTCCGAATCGGAAGCCATTCTTCATGTCGCCGAACTCGGCGTCGTCATGTTCCTGTTCATTATCGGGCTGGAGATGCAGCCGTCACGGCTATGGGGCATGCGCCGCGAGATTTTCGGGCTTGGCGCGCTGCAGGTCGGCGTCTGCGCGGTCCTGCTGACCGGCGTCGGCCTGGCGGGAGGTTTCCCGATCGCGCAATCCTTCGTCGCCGGCGCCGGTTTCGTACTCACCTCGACGGCAATCGTCATGCAATTGCTGGAAGAACGCGGCGACCTGGCCACGCCCAAGGGCCAGCGCATCGTCTCGGTCCTGCTTTTGGAAGACCTGGCCATCGTGCCGCTGCTGGCGCTGATCGCCTTCCTCGCGCCGGGCGGCGCCGACATGAGCCTGTCGGATCGGTTGACGGAGGTCGGCATCGGCCTTGCCGCGATCGTCGGGCTGGTGCTTGCAGGACGCTATCTGCTCAATCCGTTCTTCCGTATCCTGGCGGATGCGCGCGCCCGTGAGGTGATGACCGCAGCCGCCCTTCTGGTCGTGCTCGGGTCGGCGCTCGCCATGCAGCTTTCCGGCCTGTCCATGGCGATGGGCGCCTTCCTGGCCGGCGTGCTTTTGTCGGAATCGACCTTCCGCCATCAGCTGGAGGCGGACATCGAACCGTTCCGTGGCATTCTGCTCGGACTGTTCTTCCTCGCCGTCGGCATGTCGCTCGACCTGCATGTGGTCGTCGTCAACTGGCAGCTCATTGCCATCTATGTCGTCGCCTACATGATGATGAAGGCGATCGGCATCTATATCGTCGCCCGCATTCTCAAAACCGGCCACCGGGAAGCGCTCGAGCGCGCGGTCTTCATGGCGCAAGGCGGCGAATTCGCCTTCGTCCTCTATTCCGCAGCGGCGGCTGTCGGTATCATCGATAGCCAGGCCAATGCGATGCTGACCGCCATCGTCATCATTTCCATGGTGCTGACGCCCTTAGCGATCATAGCATTGCGGTATCTGACGCCACGCGACGAGCAGTCGCTTGAAGGCGTCGATGTCGCCGAAGGCCTGACCGGCAGCGTGCTGATCATCGGCTTTGGCCGGTTCGGCCAGATCGCCAGCCAGCCGCTTTTGTTGCGCGGGATTGATGTGTCGATCATCGACAATGAGGTCGAGATGATCCAGGCGGCGGCCGATTTCGGCTTCAAGGTCTATTACGGCGACGGCACGCGGCTGGACATTCTGCGTGCCGCGGGAGCCGGGCGCGCACGCGCCGTCCTGATCTGCGTTGACAAGCCCGATGCCGCCGTGCGCATCGCCGAGCTCATCAAGGCGGAGTTTCCATTGCTGACGGTGCTGGCGCGGGCTTTCGACCGCGGCACGGCATTGCAGCTCATTCGTGCCGGCGTCGACTATCAGCTCCGCGAGACGTTCGAATCGGCGCTTGTCTTCGGCGGCTCGACACTGGAAGCTCTCGGCGTCGATCCGGAAGAGGTCGCCGAGGTAGTCGAGGACGTCCGCCGCCGCGATGCTGCCCGTTTCGAACTTCAACAGGCAGAAGGCATCCGCGCCGGGCGGCGCTTCCTCAAAGGCAATATCGGCACCCCCATCCCGACGCCGCTCAGCACGCCACGGCGCGTGGGCCAGGCGCTCAACGAGGAGACCGCCGGCGTGCTGCAGAAATCCGAGCCGGCCGATTAAACGTTGGAAAGACGCGAATGATGAACGAACTGGACGAGCGCGCTGTCTCCATCACCAGATTCTGGCGCGACGCCGGGGAGGACGCGTGGTTCGAGAAGAACGACGCCTTTGATGCCGACTTCCGCACCCGGTTTCTCGATTTGCACTTTGCCGCCGCCCGCCGCGAATGCGACGGCTGGTCCGAACACGCCGAAGGGTCGCTGGCACTGATGATCCTGCTCGACCAGTTTCCGCGAAACTGCTTTCGCGCCACCGGCCACATGTACGCCACGGACCCTCTGGCGCGGCATTTCGCCGGGAAAGCGATCGCTGCCGGCCATGACCTGGCACTCGACGAAGAGCTCCGCGTTTTTCTCTATCTGCCCTATGAGCATTCGGAGGACCTCGCCGATCAGCTCAAATCGGTAGAGCTTACCGCCGCCAAAGCCCCGATCTATCTGAAATATGCGATCGAGCATCGGGACATCATCCAGCGCTTCGGCCGCTTTCCGCATCGAAACAGGATGCTTGGCCGCGAGACGACACCGGACGAACAAATGTTCCTCGACGGAGGTGGGTTCTCCGGCTGATTTCAGGCACCGATGGCGACAGCATCAGGTTTTCCACCAATCCCGGCCTGACGCCAGCCGTTCAATGCCCGATGTGTCGACGGCGGCCAGCCGCTCCGATACGCTCTTGCCGTCGACCACAAGCTCCGGCGCAATTTCTGCCAGCGGCGCCAGCACGAAGGCGCGCTCCAGCATGCGCGGATGCGGCACCTCCAGTCCGGTCTCGTGGATGATGCGGTCGCCGAACACCAGAATGTCGATATCGATCAGGCGTGGACCCCAGCGCTCCTCGCGCACCCGCTTCAGTTTTCGCTCGGCGTCGAGGCAAAGGTCGAGCAAAGCCCGCGGCGCGAGCGCGGTCGAGATTTCGGCCGCCGCGTTGAGGAAATCCGGCTGATCGAGCTTGCCCCAGGGCGGCGTGCGGTAGAGCGACGAAACGGCAACGACGCGTGTTCTCTCGTTGGCATCCAGAATGCCCAGTGCCGCAGCCATCGACTTCGCCGGATCACCGAGATTGCCGCCAAGGCTGAGATAGACGGTGTTGTTGTTGTTACTATTCTGGCCAGACAACGGTCACCTCGACATGATCGAGCACACCCGGCACCGGGGCGTTCGGCTTGCGCACGGTGATCTCGGCCTTCTTGATCTGCGGAAACCGCGCCGTCAGCGCCCTCGCCACTTCGAGCGCCAGCGCTTCGATCAGAAAGCGCCGTTCGCCGGTAATGATCTTCTCGATGACCGCAAAGGCGATGCCGTAATTGACGGTGTCCTCAATGGAATCCTCGACCAGCGCCCGCCCGGGATCCACCATGAGTGCCGCATCGACATAAAAGCGCTGGCCGAGCGTCTCTTCTTCGTCCAGCACACCGTGCCGGGCAAAGAAGGCGCAGTTCTTCATGCGGATGACATACATGGCTCAGCTTTCCCCGATCTCACGTGCCAGCATAGCATCGGCGATGGCCAGCGCATCCACGTTGATTGCGACATCGTGGACGCGAAAGAGATGCGCGCCTTTGAGCCTCAGGATGACGCTGGTGGCCGCGGTCCCGGCGCCTCTTGCGGCTGCGTCGCGGCCGGTGACGGTGCCGATAAAGCGCTTTCGCGATGTGCCGGCCATCAGTGGAAAACCCAGCGCATGAAGCTCGGAAAACCGTGCCATCAGGTCAAGATTTTCCGCTGCCGTCTCCTTGGCAAAGCCGAAGCCCGGATCGAGCACGATATGATCGTCGGCAACACCGCTCCGCCGCGCGATTTCCAGCGACTTCCTGAGGAAGAAGAGCTGATCGGCAATCACGTCCGGCAGTTTCTGCCGGTCCCGTCCCGTGTGCATGACGACAAGGCCAGCGCCGGTTTCGGCCGCGACGCGGGCAATGCCCGGCTCGCGCTGCAGGCCCCAGACGTCATTGACGATATGCGCGCCGGCTTGGACGGCAAGCCGGGCCGTATCCTCGCGATAGGTATCGACCGAGATCAGCGTTCCGCCGGCCTTCACCAGCGCCTCGATGACGGGCAGTATGCGGGTTTGTTCCTCCTTTGCGGAGACCGCAGACGCCCCGGGACGTGTCGATTCTCCGCCGATGTCGATGACAGAGGCCCCCTCCTCGACCATGCGGCGCGCCTGGGCCACTGCTTTTTCCGGCGCATCGAACAGGCCGCCGTCGGAAAAACTGTCCGGCGTGATGTTGAGGATGCCGACGACCACGGCCTTGCCGCCAAGGTCGAGATGGCGTCCGTGCGCCAACTGCCATCGCCCTGTCATCATTGCCCATCAACCATGTTCGATCCCGCGGCGTGGCGGGGGATCAATTCCGTTGCGCCGAGGACGGCGGTAAAGCAAGGTGGGGAAAGAGGCAACACGATGAAACGATCCCTCCTTTGCGCCCTGATGCTCGCTCTGACCGCATTCCCGGCCGGCGCTGCAACTCTCGTCAAGACATATAGTTATTTCCCGATCGGCGGCAGGACGCTCGACGACATCGAGACCCAGCTGTCGAAACTCGGCCCTCAGGTGAAAAGCACCGGGTCGCGGCATCCGGGAGCTACCCAGATGGCGTTCACCACCCGCGTCAGCTATGCGCAAAAGCCGGGCTCGTGCTGGATTGCCGATGCTGTCGTCACCGTCAAGGTCAAGGTCATCCTTCCTGAGTGGCGCCGCCCGCGCAAAGCCGATGCCGGCGTCAGGCTGTTCTGGGATACGTTGTCCGCCGACATCAAGCGCCATGAGGAACGCCACGTCGAGATTGCCAAGAACCACGGCCGCGAACTAGAAGACGCCTTGAAGGCGAGCTACCCGGAAAAGACCTGCGAACTGGCAAAGGCCAAGGCCGCAAAAATCACTGCGGCCATGCTTGCCAAACACGACCAGGACCAGATGCGCTTCGATCGCGTCGAAAGCGCCAATTTCCAAAGCCGCATCCTGCGGCTTTTGCACTATCGCATCGAGCGCATTGAGAACGGCCGGCTCGCTCCCGGCTGAACTCCGCGTCGTCGGACAAAGCCAATTTTGCCGAAACATAGTGCCAGCTTCGGAAAACTTTCGAGCCGCTGTCGAAATCGGCCTATAGCGAACGACATATGCCAGGTTCGCAGGGATCAGCCTCCGGCAAACGCCAATCGGCGTACTAGATGCTTCCCAGCCCGTCGCGGACGTGTACGCAGGCATAATGGATGAACGGATATGGACCAGGCTGTCGACAAGCAAACGATGGTGGAAACCAACGCGCCGCTGAACGAAACCGAGAAAAACGCCATCATCGGCGGCGTGCTTTTGTCGATGCTGCTGGCGGCGCTCGACCAGACCATCGTCGCGCCGGCGATGCCGACGATGGCACGTCTGCTCGGGCATGCCGAATATCTGCCATGGATCGTGACCGGCTATCTTCTGACCGCGACCGCCGTGGCGCCGCTCTACGGCAAGATCTCCGATATTTATGGTCGCCGGCCGACCGTCTATGCTGCAATCCTGATCTTTCTCGCCGGCTCGCTGGTCAGCGCCACGGCCCCTAACATGCTGGTCCTGGTTGTCGGCCGGGCGATCCAGGGCGCCGGCGGCGGCGGTCTGTTCGCCCTGACGCAGACCGTGATCGGCGACCTCGTGCCGCCGCGCGAGCGGGCCCGATACGCCGCCTGGATCTCGGGCACATGGGCCGTCGCCAGCATCGCCGGGCCGCTGCTCGGCGGCACCTTCGCCGAACATCTGCATTGGTCGCTGATCTTCTGGATCAACATTCCGCTGGGCCTGCTGGCCATGGCGATCATCAACAACCCGCTCAAGAAGCTGCCGATCGCCGCAAAACATCACCGCATCGACGGCCTCGGCGCGCTGCTTCTGGTCGCGGCCACCTCGCTGCTGCTGCTTGCCTTGAACTGGGGCGGCAGCGAGTATCCGTGGCTGTCGCCTGAAATCCTTGGACTGCTCGCCTGCTCGGCGGTGTTCTGGAGCGCGTTCGCGCTGCGGCTCATGCGCGCGGCCGAACCGCTGATCTCGCTCGAAGTGCTCGGCAATCCGATCGTTCTCGCCGGCACATTGTCGATGTTCCTGCTGCAGGCCGCCAATGTCGGCTTGTCGGTCTATCTGCCGGTCTACCTGCAGTCGGTCGTCGGCCTGTCGGTCAGTCAATCGGGCACCGCATTGCTTGGGCTGATGCTCGGCACGGTGGCCGGTGCGACCTTCAGCGCGCGAATGATCCCGCGCTTTTTTCACTATAAACGCATTGCCATGATCGGAACTGTTTTCTCGATCCTGTGCCTCGGCGTGCTCAGCCTGGTCGCCGGGCATGCCTCACTGTTGCTCGTCGAGGTGTTGACGACCTGCGTAGGCCTGGGCACAGGCACGACCTTTCCGGTTGCCACCGTCTCGGTCCAGAACGCCGTCGATCGTATGCACCTTGGCGTGGCGACCGGCGTTCTCACCTTCCTGCGCTCGCTGGGCAGCGCGCTTGGCGTCGCTATGCTCGGTGCCGTCGCCCTTGGTTACGGGCTGCCGCTGGCCAGCGAAGGCACGCAGCCGGCCGGCCATATCGCCTCGGCCATGCCGTTCGTGATGATCTTTCTTGCCGCGGCCGCGATCTTGCTGTTGTCGCTCATCACGCTCTGGCTGATGCCGGAGAAAACGCTTCGCGGCCATGCCGAGGCTGTGGCCCCAACCCTGGCCGAATAGACCTGTCCGGCGAAATCCGGCGAGCTTCAGTCGACCACGCCGAGCTTCTTGTGCAGGCTGGTCGACGAGGTCGTATACTGGAATACGATGCGCTCGCCGGGGCTGATGATGCGCTTGGCTGCCTGCGCCATCAAGGCGACCTCGTGGAAGCCCGACAGGATCAGCTTCAGCTTGCCGGGGTACCAGTTGATGTCGCCGACGGCGAAGATGCCGGGAACCGACGTCTGGAATTTTTCGGTGTCGACCGGGATCAGGTTCTCGTGGAGGTTGAGCCCCCATTCGGCGATTGGGCCGAGCTTCATCGTCAGGCCGAAGAACGGCAGCATCCGCGTGCACGGCACTTCGACATCGCCCTCCGGCCCCTTGATCGTGGCCGAGACTAGCTGGCCGTCGCTGCCGGTCAGGCCAGTCACCTGTCCAACCTGGAATTCCAGCTGCTTCATCTCCTGCATGGCATACATCTTGTTGACACTGTCGGGCGCTGCGCGGAATTCGGGCCGCCGGTGCACCAGCGTCACGCTCTTGGCGACCGGCTGCAGGTTCAGCGTCCAATCGAGCGCCGAATCGCCGCCGCCGACGATGACGAGGTCATGGCCGCGAAAGTCCTCCATCCGGCGCACCGAGTAGAACACGCTCTTGCCTTCATAGGGTTCGATGCCTGGAATCGGCGGCCGCTTCGGCTGGAACGAACCGCCGCCGGCGGCAATCACCACAATTTTGGTTTCGAACACCTCGTTTTCGTCGGTAATGACGCGGAAGCTGCCGTCGTCCAGCCTTTCCAGGCTCGAAACCATGCGGCTATAGGTGAATTCGGGCTTGAACGGCGCGATCTGCTCAAGCAGCTTGTCGACCAGGCCTTGCGCCGAGATCGAGGGCCAAGCCGGAATGTCGTAGATCGGCTTTTCCGGGTAGAGTTCGGCGCATTGCCCGCCGGGCCGGTCGAGTATGTCGATCAGATGGCACTTCATGTCGAAGAGGCCGAGCTCGAATACGGCAAACAGGCCGACAGGCCCTGCCCCGACAATGAGTACGTCCGTCTTGGTGATAGCGGTCATGAAGCATGCGCCTTTATGGGAAAACGGCGCGACACTGCATGACCATTGGTCCGCTGCCAAGCGGCAGCCGCAAAAATCGGCTTCAGCCCTGGCGGGCCGGCACACGCACGACCAGCCCGTCGAGGGCGTCGCGCACCTTGATCTGGCATGACAGCCGCGAGTTCGGCTGGACCTCGTAGGCGAAATCCAGCATGTCCTCTTCCATGGCTTCCGGCTCGCCGACCTCCGCCGTCCAGGCTTCGTCGACATAAACATGGCAGGTCGCGCAGGCGCAGGCGCCGCCGCATTCCGCTTCTATTCCCGGCACCGCATTGCGGATCGCATTTTCCATGACGGTCGAGCCGTTTTCGGCATCCACGTCAAAATGCGTGCCGTCATGGGCGATGAAGGTCAGCTTGGTCATTTGTCACCTGAAGGGAGTCTGAGCCGACATAATCACTCTGCCGGACAAGTCAACTGCGGCGCCAAAGCGCCGCTGTGTGGCGTTTTGGGAATAAGCGCTACCGGCTGATGGCGGCGACGAAGTCGCGCACTTCTTCGATCAGCGAGCCAAGCCGCTTCAGCGTGCTGGCGTCTTCGGGCCGGCATTCGATCGCGCTGGCGCAATCGGCAATGGCGAAGGCGCCGACCCCGCGCGCCGAGCCTTTGAGCCCGTGTGCCAATAGCAGCCGCTGCCTGACATCCGCATCGACGATCTTGTCGCGCACCGACAGCGCCTGCTGCACGAACAGAGCCAGCACCTCCTGCTCGAGGCTCCGATCGCCCATCGTCTGGCGCGCAAGATGCGCCAGGTCGATCGGCCGCGCCCCGGCTGTCCCCGACACGTCGCCGCCGGGCATCGAGAAGGCAATGCCGTTTTCGCCACGTATCACTTTGAGACTCCGTTCTTCGCCCGCCGCAAAAACTAGGCGTATCCGGTGGACAACGGGTTAATGATTGGCCCGGAAAAATGTCGCGATAACGGCGCCGGAATCACGGCTGTGTTAACCTTATATTTAAAGTTTTACGTATCGGGCGGAATGCATGTTTTCTTTACCCGGCTGTGTCATTACGATACGACAGGTCCATTTTCAGCCTCCTGCGCGGGACACGCTAGGCAGAATCAATAAGCAGAACCATAAGTCCCGCGGCAGCTTGTACAGGGTAGCGAAGGCATGGCGAAGAAACCAACGACGACAAGAACGCTCGACAGCGACGTAGCCAGGGAACTTGAAAAGGCACTTGATATCGATCTGAGCGGCGATGCCGGCGGCGACTTCGACATGGCTGCATCCATGGAAGATCTCGAAGCGCAAATATCGGAAGCCGCCGACGAGCTGGCGCGCGAAGGTCGCAGCCAGAACGAAGCGCCTGCCCCGGACCAGACCCAGAACGCGGCACCTGCCGCCAATCAAAGCCAGATCGCAAATCCCGCGCCAAAGGCCAAGCCGGCTGAGTTGCGTCCTGTCGCAACGCGCAATGGCTCGCAGCCGGCAGCTTTCTCGCCGGCCAACGACGATCGTCAAAAAGACTATAAGACGCTCCTGCACACCCTCAATCGGCGCGCCTCGAACACGATCTACTGGGTCGTGGCTTTCGTTTCGCTGGCCTGGATCGCCGGCGCTGGCGGCCTTGCGAACCTGTTGTTCGGACCTGGCATCTGGAACATCCGCACCTTCGATCAGTTTTTCGCCCGTCCGGAGCTGATCGGCCTGGCGGTCGCGGCAATCGTGCCCGTCATCCTGTTCTGGGCATTCGCAGTGATGATTCGCCGCGCTCAGGAGATGCGCCTTGCCGCGCAGTCGATGACCGAGGTGGCCTTCCGTCTGGCCGAGCCGGAAAATCTTGCCCAGGATCGCGTCATGATGATCGGCCAAGCGGTTCGCCGCGAGGTGGCAGCCATGGGCGAAGGCATCGAACGCACGCTTGCGCGTGCCGTCGAGCTCGAAACGCTGGTCCACAGCGAGGTGAACCAGATCGAGCGCTCCTATTCAGAGAACGAGTCCCGCATCCGCTCGCTGGTCGACGGGCTGGGCAGCGAGCGCGAAGCGGTCGTCACCCATGCCGAGCGCGTGCGCGCCTCGATCACCGGCGCCCACGAGACACTGAAAGACGAGATCAACGCCGCCAGCGATATCATTCGCGACAGCATTCTCAACGCCTCGACCAAGCTGTCGATGACGATCAACGAATCCGGCGACACGCTGATCGACAGGATCAACGGAAGCTCGATGTCGATCTTCGATTCGGTGGAAGGCCGGCTCGAATCGATCACCGATCGCCTGTCGACGTCGGGCGAGGCCTTCGCCAGCCTGCTCGACACCCGGATCGCCAAGCTGACGGACACCACCGATGGCCTGACGCGGTCACTGACCGACCTGCTCGACGACCGCACGAGCGGCATGGTGTCGCTGCTCGGCGGTGCCGCCCGCACACTCAATTCGGAATTCGAAGCCAGCCTCAACGGCATCGAGCGGACGCTTGCCGAACGTGGCCAGGCGCTGATCAGCGAGTTCCAGACCCGCGCCGAGGCGCTCGACACCGGCACGCAGAAGCTCAACGCCGCGCTGGAGGCTCGCGCACGCCAGATCAACGAGACGCTGGTCGAGCGCGCCCGCGAAATCGCCCACACCTTCCAGGATAGCAAGGAGACGCTGTCGGCGATGATCGATCAGGGCAAGACCCAGATCGGCGCCGACATGGCCGACATCATTTCATCGACCTCGACCATGCTTGAAGCCCGCGCCGGCGATTTCGCCGGGCGCATGGAAGCGGCGCGCCATGTCGTATCGCGTTCGTTCGATACGGACATCGAGCGGCTTGCCGATGCTCGCGCCGGCATCGAGGAAGCCGTCGAGAACCACAGCCGCAAGCTTTCCGAAAGCCGCGACCGGATGGCGGCGGCAATGCAGGCCGATCTGGCGAAGTTCGCCGAAGGTCGCGCCGAAATCGACGCAGCGGTGGCTAACCAGGTGCAGAAGCTAGCCGAAGGCCGCGGCCTGATCTCGCGCGCCCTTGAAGAGGATCTGCGCAAGGTCAATGAATCGCGCGCAGCGATCGACGCTTCGCTGGGCAGCCATCTCGAAAGCCTTGAAGAGGGTCGCAACAGGCTTGCCCAGGCCTTGAACGAAGACTCTGGAAAACTCGTGCAAGCCCGCACGATAATTGATGAAATGGTTGCCGGGCATGTCGGCAAGCTCGCCGAAGGCCGCAGCATCCTTTCGCGCGCGCTCGAGGCCGACCTCGGCAAACTGGCAGAGAGTCGCGCCAGCATCGACGGCCTCGTCGCCGGTCAGGTCGAAAAGATCGCCGAGGGCCGCGCCATACTCGCCAGTGCGCTGGAAGCCGACATTGCCGGCATCAATGGCCTCATCGAGGCCCATTCGGCGAAATTGGCGCGAGACCGCAGCGGGCTTTCCCAGTCACTCGATAACGACCTGTCCGACATCAGGAGCCTGATCGCCGATCATTCGGGCAGGCTCGCCGATGATCGCAGCCTGCTTTCGAAGACGCTTGAAGACGATCTTGCCAAGCTGGCCGAAAGTCGGTCGAGCATCGACGGGCTGGTTGCCGGCCAGGTCGAGAAGCTGGCCGAAGGCCGCGACATCCTCAAGCGCGCGCTGGAATCGGACCTGAACGCTATCAAGGGCGTCATCGCCGGCCAGTCCGAAAAGCTGGCGGAAGACCGTGGCCAGTTGTCGCGGGCACTGGAGAGCGACCTGCAGGCCGTGCGGGGCGTTGTCTCCGATCACATGAACAAGCTCGCCGAAGACCGTTCGACCCTTTCGAAGGCGCTCGAAGACGATCTCGCCAAGTTGGCCGAAAGCCGCTCGAGCATCGATGTGATGGTTGCCGGCCAGGTCGAAAAGCTGGCAGAGGGCCGCGACATCCTCAAGCGTGCGCTCGAAGCCGATCTGAGCACCGTCAAGGGCGTCATCGCCAGCCAGTCCGAAAAGCTGGCGGAAGACCGTGGTCAGCTGTCGCGGGCACTGGAGACCGATCTCGAGACTGTGCGGGGCGTCGTCTCCGAACATATGAACAAGCTTGCCGAAGACCGTTCGGCCCTGTCGAAAGCGCTCGAGGACGATCTTGCCAGGCTGGCAGAGAGCCGTTCGAGCATCGACGGGCTGGTCGCCGGCCAGGTCGAGAAGCTGGCTGAGGGTCGCGACATCCTCAAGCGCGCCTTGGAAGACGATCTTGCCAAGCTGGCCGAAAGCCGCTCGAGCATCGACGGACTGGTTTCCGGCCAGGTCGAGAAACTGGCCGAAGGCCGCGATATCCTCAAGCGCGCCTTGGAGGCCGATCTCAACACGATCAGGGGCGCCATCGCCGATCAGTCGCAGCTATTGACCGATAATCGCGCGCAGTTTTCGCGTGCGCTGGAAGCCGATCTCGGCAACGTCAACAGCCTTGTCGCAACCCACGCAGAGAAGCTCGTCCAGGACCGCTCGACCCTGTCGAAGGCGCTCGAGGACGATCTCGCCAAGCTGGCCGAAAGCCGCTCGAGCATCGATGGGCTGGTCGCCGGCCAGGTCGAGAAACTGGCGGAAGGCCGCGACATCCTCAGGCGCGCGTTGGAAGCCGACCTGGAGAGGCTTGCAATGAGCCGCAGCGAGGTCGACGAGATTGTCGCCGGTCATGTCGGCAAGCTGAGCGAGGGCCGCGACATGCTGACCCGCGCATTGCAGGACGATCTCTCCAGGCTCGCCGAAACGCGCAAGGATGTCGACCGTTCGCTGTCCGGCCATATCGACCAGATCGCCGCCAGGAGCACCGACATCTCCGATGCGATCGCTGCGGACGTAGAAAAGATCGAGCAGGCGTTCAGCCGGCAGACAGGCATCATTGAAGAGCGCGCCAGCACAATGGAGCGGGCGCTGTCGACGGGTGTCGACAACGTGCGCAGTGTGCTCGAAAGAAGCGCGGTCTTCGTCGCCGGCGCGCTGCGCGAGAAGGTCATGGAAGTTACCAGCGCGCTGCATGAGCAGGCGGGCGCGGCATTCAGCGATGCCGACCGCAAGATCGCCGAGCGCGCCGAGCAGACCTCGGCCGCCCTGCTCGCCAGGGCGGAGGACATCGCCCGCACCTTTGAAGAGGCGGATCGTCGCCTCGCCGCCCGCGCCGAGGATACGTCGAGCGCACTGATTGCCCGCGTCGACGACACGTCGAACAGCTTGCTCGCGCGTGCCCAGGAAACGGCCGATCAGCTGGCAGCCAGAGCAAGTGAGATTGCCGGCACCTTCGACGCGGCGGACCACAGGCTGGTCTCTCGCGCCATCGAAACGGCCCAGTCGCTGGCTGCGCGTGCCGGCGACATCCTGCGCAATTTCGAAACAGCCGACGAGCGGCTGGGCGTGCGCATCGGCGAATCCGCCGAAGCGCTCGCGGCACGCGCGTCGGATCTCGGCCGCATTTTCGATGCCGCCGACCAGCAACTTATTTCGCGCATTGCCGAGGGCTCCGAAGCACTTTCGGCCCGTGCGTCCGAGATCGGCCGCATCTTCGAGGAGGCCGATCATCGCCTGGTGTCCCGTATCGCTGACAGCAGCACCGCAATCGGCGAACATGCCGACACCATTGTCGGTGCCTTCACCAGCACCGAGCAGCGGGTTGCCGAACGCGCCAGGCAGACTGGCCAGGAACTCGCAGTCCATGCCCGTGAAATCGAGCAACTGCTTGCCGGTGCCGACGAACGCCTGGCATCGAGTGCTGCCGCCACTGCGGCCCGCGTCGAGGAGCAGGTCGCCAGCGTCGAGAACCGCCTCGCTTACTCCGCCGAGACAATGGGCCAAAAGCTCAACGAACAAGTCTCGGGTGCCGAAGCGCAACTGGTCTCGCGTGCCAACACCATCGCCGAAACCTTCACCGCGGTCGGCCAGCATATCGGTCAGAGCACCAATGACGCTGCAAAGACCATCGGTGCCAATACTCGCGAGCTCAGTACGATGCTTGCGGCCCGTTCGGCAGAAATATCGAAAATCCTGGACGAGACGGCGCGGCCTCTGGTCGAGCGCTTCGCCCAGGGCGGCTCCGAGCTGCAAAAGAGCATGGAAGAGGTCACCGAACGTGCGACCGAGAAGCTGCGCAATCAAAACGCCGCCCTCGTCGACGCCATCGCCAGCCGCACGGCCGAAACCCTGTCGGCCGTCGAAGGCGCGCGCTCGACGCTTGCCGACAGCGTTGCCGACCTCATCGGCCGCATGACCACCTCCAGCTCGCAGCTCGGTCAATTGATCGAGCAGGCGGCGACCAATCTCGGCCAGGTCGACGAACGCCTGACCGGGAGCACGCAAAGCTTCGCGGCGACCACGGAAAAGACCGCGCAGACCTTCGCCAGTTCGGCGCGTCTGGTCGATTCGAACACGACGCGGCTCACCGAGCTGTCGTCGTCGACCTTGCGCGAGGTTGCTTCAATCGCCACCAAGTTCGACGAGCACAGCCGGTTGCTTTCCAGTGCCTCGGACCTGTTGAGCTCGGCCCAGAGCAATCTCGAGCACACGCTCGAAAGGCAATCGTCGCTGGAGGACCTTGCCGTCGGCCTTGTCAAGAAGTCGGAAGATCTCGAAAGGGTCATGCGCTCGTTCGAGAATCTGGTCGGCCAGACGCTGCAGAACGCCGAAGGCAAGACGCTGGAATCCGCCGACAAGATCCGTACCGCGATTTCCGAAGTGGTCGATTCGGCAACCAAGCGCTTTGCCGATGCGACCGAGGAGATGCGGCGTACCGCCGGCTCGATCAAGAGCGAGCTCGACCTCACCCGGGCCGAGCTTAAGAAAGGCGTCATCGAGATGCCGGAAGAGGCAAAGGAATCAACCACGGCTATCCGCCGTGCCGTTTCCGAGCAGATCAACGCGCTGAAGGAACTTTCTGAAATCGTTGCGAAATCTGGCCGCAGCGCCGACAGTTCGGAACAGCGCAACCTGCGTCCGGCGCCGCAAGCGCCTGCCGCACGCCCCGCCGAACCGCCACGTCGCCCGGCTCCGGCTCCCGAACAGCGCCGTGCACCGCAGGCGCCTTCGGGCGAGACGGCGCTGCGCGGCACACTCGACCTCGAACGTCCCGCAGACCAAGCGCCGCGCCAGCGCGATCCCAACGGCCGTACGCCGCAGGGCGGTTGGGTGCGTGATCTCCTGACCGGTGCATCGCGCGAAGACGACGCCAAGCCGGCAGCGCCTGCCGAAGCGCCGCGCCCGGCTCCCGCTGCGCGTTCGCCGCTTCATGTCGTGGAATCGCTGAACTCGCTCTCGGTCGATATTGCACGCGCCATCGATCACGATGCCTCGATCGAGCTGTGGAACCGCTACCGCCGCGGCGAGCGCGACGTCTTCACGCGCCGACTTTACACGCTGAAGGGCCAGCAGACGTTCGACGAGATCCGCCGCAAATATCAGTCGGAGGCGGAGTTCCGCGCTGCTGTCGATCGTTACTGCGACGATTTCGAAAAGCTGCTCAAGGACGTGTCGCGCAACGACCGCGACAACATCATGGCGCAGACCTACCTGACGTCGGACACCGGCAAGGTCTACACCATGCTGGCCCACGCCAGCGGCCGCCTGCACTAAGCGGGCGACAGAGAACAAACGAAAAGGCGGGATTTCCCGCCTTTTTCATGCCGTACTGAATTCCATTGGCGCTGTAGAGTGCCGTGCCGGCAGTTCCGACTGTGTCAGATCACGGTGTCCGTCCAGCGGACGATTTGCCCGGCCGCATCGCCGAACGCGGCATCGAGCGCGCCGACATAGGCCTGGTTGCCATTGCCCGAAACGGGCGCGATGGCGCTAAACGTCTTCGAAGCGCGCACTTCACCGTTGCGGTCATTCAATAGGCGCACGAACAGCTCGACCTCGGCATGTTCGCCGCCATCGACACGCACCTCAAACGAGCGGATCTCAACGATCACCTGATAGTCGATCGCCAGCCCCTCGCCTGGCTTGCCGACGCCGGTGAAGCTGCCCGAGCGCTGGAACGTCTCTGCCAGCCGCGCCTGTACGATCATCGGCAGCCGGTCGGCCCATTGCGCGCCCTTGAGATACTGGATCGATCGCGGCGATGGCTTGATGACGATGTTCTGGCTGTCCAGCGCCTTGAGCGCCGATGGCTGGGCGATGAGGATCTGGCGGCGGCTGTGGGCACGCGCTTCCAGCGACGGCGCCGAAAGCTCGAACGTATCCAGCGGCGCCGGTCGGCCGCCTGGCAAAGCCGCGCAGCTTGCTAGCGAAAGCGCCAGCAACACCGCCCCAACCTTAGACCCACCCGATGTGATGCTGCCTGAACTGATCGACTTCAAACGCGATCCCCCCCGGATCGTGGAAACAACGCGCATCTGCAAGCTTTGTTCTTGCGGTGGTCGGGGATCGAAGTCAACGGCGCACCCTGCCGTCGAACTGCCGGACCTCGCCCTCGCCGCCGGACAAAATCCGTTGTGGGTTGCGGCTGAGATCGGTTACCGCCTCTTCGATGCGGTTGATCGAACGGCGGCTGTCCTGGACCAGCGCTTCGACGTTTTGCAGCCCCTGTCCCGAGAACCGCGCCAGATTGTCGGTAATGGTACCGAGACGGGCGTTCAGCGTGTCGGCGACCTGCTTGAACGATTTGAGCGTCGCCCTGGCATCGGCCATGACGCCGTCGGCCTGGCCGGAGCCGAGCAGTTTGTCGACCTTGGCAAGGATACCGTCGACTCGCACCGAGGCATCGTTGAGGCGTCCTGCAAGCTGGTGCGCGTCTTTGATGGTTTCATCGATGTCGTCGGCTCGGTTTGCGAACCTGTTGGTCACCTTGGCGATGTCGGCAGCAGCCTCGTTGGCGTTTTCGCTGGCCTTCTGGATATTGGCCAGCGCGGTGCGAACCTCAGCCGGATCGATGCCGTCGAGAACGCCGTCGACCTTGGCCAGCGTGCCTTGCGTCTTCTGGGCGAAGTCGTTGATCGAGCCGACCGCGGTGTCCACGTTCTTGATGACCGTGTCGAACTGCTTGCTGGTTTCCTTCAGGTTGGAAGTGACTGTGTCGACATTGGCGACGATGCTCTTGATCTGGTCCTTGTCGACGGCGTTGAGTAGCCCTTCCGCCGCCTTCAGGGTGCCGTCGAGCTTGCCCGAAACACCCTTCAGTTCGTCCGCCAGCGAGCTGACGCTAGCCAGGAACTTGTCGACGCCGTCCGCATTCCTGGCCAGTGCATCGGAGAAGGTCTGGACATTGTTGACGGTCTGCGTCAGCGGCCCGCGAACATCCTTGGTGAAGCCTTCGAGCTCCGAAAGAACCTTGTCGGCGCGGGTGAAGATGTTCTGCGCCGTCTGCAGCAGGTTGGTGACCGCCGACGGATTGGCGACGATCTCGGCGACACGGCCTTCCTTTTCCGCCTCGTCGAGAAGTTTTGGCTCCTTGGGGTCGGCGCCCTTGAGCTCGATGTTGGCCTGGCCGGTGAGGCCGGCAAGCCCGATATCGGCCTGCGTCGACTTGGTGATAGGTGTATTCCGGTCTATTTCGGTGTCGGCGATAGCAGCGGTCGGATTGTCGACGTCGATATAGACACGGCGCACGTCGCCGACTTTGACGCCATTGAACAGCACGAAACTGCCACGGCCGAGCCCCGAAGCGGAGCCTGGAATGCGCACGCGCAGCACCGTCGTCTCACCCTTTTCGCCGATTGCCGCCGTCCAATAGACGAAAGCGAAAGCCGCGAGGATCGCGGCCAGCGTGAAAATGCCGACAATGACGTAGTTGGCCCTGGTTTCCATTGCTCACTTATGGCTATGCGCGCGCCGCAAGATCAAGTTGCCGGGCGCGTTTTCCGCGGAAATAGGATTTTACCCAGGGTTCCTCGCTCCTGAGCATGTCGTCGATCGTGCCCTCGACCAGCACTTTCTTTTTGCCAAGCACCGCCACGCGGTCGCACGCCGTAAACAGCGTGTCGAGATCGTGCGTGACCATATACACGGTCAAATCCATCGTATCGCGCAGCTTGACGACCAATTCGTCGAACTCAGCCGCGCTGATCGGATCGAGCCCGGACGTCGGTTCGTCGAGAAAAACGATGTCCGGGTCGAGTGCCAGGGCGCGCGCCAGCGCAGCACGCTTGATCATGCCGCCGGAGAGCTCGGAGGGGAATTTCTGCGCCGCATCCGGAGGCAGTCCGACCAGCTCGACCTTGAGCATGGCAAGTTCGTCCATCAGCTTCTTCGGCAAATCGAGATATTCGCGCATAGGCACCTGAACGTTTTCGAGGACCGTCAGCGCCGAAAAAAGGGCGCCATGCTGGAACAGCACGCCAAGCCGCATGTCGATGCGAAGGCGCTCCCTTTCGGTTGCCTTCTCGACGTCAACGCCGAACAGTTTGATTGTTCCCGATTGCTTGCGCGTCAAGCCAAGGATGGTGCGCAAGAGAACAGATTTGCCGGCACCCGAGGCACCGACGAAGCCGAGAATCTCCCCGCGCCAGATATCGAGCGACAGTTTGTCGAGAACGACCTGATCGGCGAACGACACCGTGACGTCGTGCGCCGACAGCACGATCTCGTCTTCTTTGGCTTTCGCCGCCACCTTGGTCGTGTTTGTGCCCGGCAGCGCCATCTCAGAACTCGATCGCTGCATAGAACATGGCGAAAAGCCCGTCGAGGATAATGACCACGAAGATCGACTTCACCACGGAGGCGGTCACATGCTGGCCAAGCGATTCGGCGCTGCCGCCAACCTTCATGCCCTCGACCGAGGCAATTATGCCGATGATCATGGCCATGAACGGCGCCTTGATCAGGCCGGCAAAGATGGTGCTGAGGTCGATTGCGACACGCAGCCGGTCGATGAACGCTGCCGGTGCAATATCGGAGTAGAGCCATGCAGCCAAAATGCCGCCGCCCAGCGCGGCAAAGTTGGCGATGATCGTCAGGCAAGGCAGCGCGACGACCAGCGCGACCAGCCGCGGAAACACCAGCACGCCGATTGGATTAAGACCGATCACCTTCAGCGCATCGACCTCCTCGCGCATCTTCATCGAGCCGATCTCGGCGGTGATCGCACTGCCGGAGCGGCCGGCGATCATGATCGCCGTCATCAGCACGCCGAGCTCGCGCAGGATCAGCACCCCGACCAGGTCGACGACGAAGATGTCGGCGCCGAAATAGCTGAGCTGATAAGCGCCTTGCTGGGCGACGATCGCACCGACGATGGCCGACATCAGCACGACTACCGGTATGGCGCCGACACCCATGCGATCGATCTGGTTGAAGATCGCCGCCATGTTGACGGCATGGCCGCGGCCAAGCTTCATCTGAGAGCCGCGTATCGTGGCGCCGAGGATATTCATTGCGGCCAGGAAATCGTCGCGCATCTCATAAACGCGCCGGCCAACCGCCTCGAGCCCGCGAATCATGAAGTTGGGCGGCTTTGCTGGACCTGATTCGGGCTCGCGACGAACGGCGTCCCCGACGGCGCCAAGCAGGATCGAGGCGATCTCGCTCTGCCCCTGCATCGTGATCTCGACGCCCTTTTTTTCGAAGCTGCTGACCAGGCGGTCGATCAGCCACGCCCCGGCAGTGTCCATCTTCTCGATTTGTGAAAGGTCGAGCGCCAGCGTCTTGAAGCCGCCGCGCTTCTCGATCTTGCGCATCTCGGCATCGACCAGCGCCACGGTACGTGTCGTCCAGGTTCCCGAGAAAGCGCAGCCGAGAACGTCGCCCTCCTCGCCGATCGCGATGCGCGGCTGGTGGTCGGGCTCCTTGGCAGGGCCGCTTGCGTCGCGTTTGCGGATGGTCAACATGGCGTCCTGTTTAGCCTGACGGGGCCGACCTGTCGATTTGCCGACATCCTCCTTGTTGCACAGCCGGAGCAGAAAAATATGGCGCGTGTCATTTCGGTCGAGGCCGAGCGCTTTCCGATAGCCGGGACCTTTACCATTTCGCGCGGCTCGAAGACCGAAGCGGAGGTGATTTCCTGCGCCATCACCGAAAACGGCCGTACAGGACGCGGCGAATGCGTCCCTTACAAGCGCTATGGCGAGACCATGGAGGGTGTGCGCGACGCGATCGAGGCTATGCGCAGCGAGATCGCGCACGGCATCAGCCGCATCGCCCTGCTCGATGCCATGCCTGCCGGCGCGGCACGCAACGCCATCGATTGCGCGCTCTGGGACCTGGAAGCGAAGATCAGCGGAACACCGGTGGCGCATACGATACGAACCGTTCCGTTACGACCGCTCGAGACTGCGTATACATTGTCGCTCGCCGAGCCGGAGGCGATGGCGGCGCAGGCCCGCGCCAACGCCCAGCGCCCGCTACTCAAGGTCAAGATCGGCGGCGACAACGACATCGCGCGCATCCGTGCAGTGACGGCGGCAGCACCCGACAGCCGAATCATTCTCGACGCCAACGAGGGCTGGAATAACGACAACATCGTCGCAAACCTCGCCTTTGCCGCCGAGCACGGTATCGCCTTGATCGAACAGCCGCTGCCGGCGGGACATGACAGTATTCTTCGCCACATCGCGCATCCGGTACCGATCTGTGCCGACGAAAGCGTGCACGAGGCGAAGGACCTTGAAGCACTTGTCGGCCTTTACGACGCCGTCAACATCAAGCTCGACAAATCGGGTGGCCTGACCGCTGCACTCGTGCTTCGCGACCGCGCCCGCGAACTGGCTCTTGGTGTCATGGTCGGCTGTATGGTCGGCACATCGCTTGCGATGGCGCCGGCCGTGCTGTTGGCGCAGGATGCCGATTTCGTCGATCTCGACGGTCCGCTGCTGCTGGCCCGCGACCGCGTTCCCGGTCTCGTCTACCAAGGTTCGCTGGTGTCACCGCCCGAGCGGGCGCTGTGGGGCTGAACGCGCGGCAAGCCCGATCAGAGCCAGGCCCGTCAGGGCGATCGGGATCATCGCAAAGAAGCCATTCGCGCCGAAGCGGTCGTAAAGAGGACCGGAAATCAGCGTCGCCGCCGCCATGAAGAAGCCATTGGAGAAGTAGGCGATGCCTTGCGCCGCCCCGGTGCGTTCTTCCGCGACCGTCTCACCGATCATCTTTTGCAGGCCGATCAGCACCAGCGCCACCGAAACCGCGTGCAGCGTCTGGATCGCGAAAAACCCGCCAACGCCAAGCCCAAGCCGCCAGATCAGCGGAAAGGCGAACCAGCGCACGATCGCGCCGATCCCGGCAATCAGCATGATCGAGACGACCGAGAAGGAGGCGAAAGCGCGGGTGAAAACGACGAACATGCATATCTCGGCGACGACGCCCCACCCCCACAGAAGCCCGACAACCGAATCGCTGATGCCGATCGACTTCCAGTAGATCGACACGAAACCGTAGAGAAATGCGTGGCTGGCGGTGATGACGCCGACGCCTGTCGAAAAATAGAGGAAGTACCGGTTGAGGAGTTTCGGTGCCGATTGCTGGATATCGGCGGCCGAAAGCGGCGAGGCGCGGCGTGGACGGCCAAGGCGCGGCGCAATCAGTCCGGCGGCTAGCGCGGCACACAGCGCCGCGAAGATGATCACCGGGACAGCCTGGGCACCGCTCGCCGACAGGATGAAACCGCCGGCGAGATTGGCACAGAGATAGGAGATCGAGCCCCATTTGCGCATGCTTGCGTAATTCGAGCCGAAGCGGCGAACACCTGAAAGGGCGAGCGAATCGGCAATCGGCGAATGCGGCGTCCAGACGACCGTCAGGGCCAGCGACACGGCAAGTACCGTTGCGTAGGTCGGCGGCAGGAGGTAGCCGGCGGACAGGATCAGCGATGCGGCGACCAGCGCAACATAGACATTGGCGCGGTCGCTCGCTTTGTCTGCCAGCGCAGTAAGAAAAGGCGTCGTCGCCACGCGCAGGAACATCGGCGCGGCGAGGATCACGGCTATCTGTTCGGCATGGAACCCCTTCGCCTGCAGCCACAGCGGGAAATACGGCACATGCGTCCCGAGCGGAACGAAGAGCGTAAAGAAGATCAAGCTCATGCGCAGTTCGAAATGGCGTGGCTTGACGAGCTGTTCGGGCGAAAGCGGCGGCAGCGAGGACATTGACAGGCGATCCGTCGGCACGGCATTCAGCCGGGTCGGCCCGCCACACCTGCCGCTGCTTAACACGGCGAAAAAGTCGACGAAACCGCTGGACTAACCGATTGAAGCGAGATGCGGCCGGATTTGGTCAAGCCGCCTGGACTGCCCTGCCCTTGATGTCGATCGGCACGAGCACCTCGCTGCCGACCGGAGTCTCCGGCAGGACATGCGCCCAGTGCAGGATCTCCATCCTGCCGTCAAAATGCTCGACCACCGTCGTGCAGCTCTCCACCCAGTCGCCCGTGTTGATGTATTGCACGTCCTCATAGCTTTCGATCGCGGCATGGTGGATGTGCCCGCAGATCACGCCGTCGACATGCGAGCGGCGCGCCTCCTCGGTCAGCACGGTCTGGAACGAGCCGATGAAATTCACCGCCTTCTTGACCTTGACCTTGGCCCAGGACGAGAACGACCAGTAAGGCAGGCCGAGCACCTGGCGCAGACGTGTGATGATGCGGTTGAGCAGCATCGCCGCGTCGTAGGCATAGTCGCCGAGATAGGCCAGCCAGCGCGCATTATGGACGACGGTGTCGAACTGGTCGCCATGGATGACAAGAAGGCGTTTGCCGTCGGCGGTCTCGTGGATGGCGCGGTCGGCGACGACAATGCCGCCGAAATGAACGCCCTGGAACTGTCGCGCGAACTCGTCATGGTTGCCGGCGATGTAGGTGATGCTGGCGCCCTTGCGCGCCTTGCGCAGCAATTTCTGGATCACGTCGTTATGGCTCTGCGGCCAATGCCAGCTTCGTCTCAGGCGCCAGCCGTCGACGATGTCGCCGACGAGATAGATGATATCGGCATCGTGATGGCGCAGGAAATCGATCAGGAATTCGGCCTTCGCCGCCTTCGATCCGAGATGGACGTCGGAGATGAACATGCTGCGGAAAGTGCGAGGCTCTGCGCCGGACATCATTTGTCACCGTTGCTTTCGCCTGAGCCTATGCCCCGATTCATGCAACAACCGTATGACGGTTGCGATTGGTCCAGCCATCCGGATAGGTTGCCGCGGCAATCAGAGGAGAAAATCACCATGGATCTCGGCATTCGCGGCAAGAAGGCCATCGTCTGCGCTTCGAGCAAAGGCTTGGGACGCGGCTGCGCCATGGCACTGGCAGAGGCAGGTTGCGATCTGGTGATCAATGGCCGCAACGCCGACGTGCTGGCCAAAACCGCCGCTGAACTGCGCGAGAAATTCGGCGTCAAGGTGACCGAAATCGTCGGCGACGTATCCAAGCCCGATGTCCAGAAGGCGCTGCTTGCCGCCTGCCCCGATCCCGACATCCTCGTCAACAACAATGGCGGTCCGCCGTTTCGCGATTTCCGCGCGCTCGACCGCGAAAAGATCCTCGAGGGCGTCACCCACAACATGGTGACCCCTGTCGAGCTGGTTCAGGCCGTGATCGACGGCATGGCGGCGCGCGGCTTCGGCCGCATCGTCAACATCACCTCGCTGTCGGTCTATGTGCCTATCCCCGGCCTCGACCTGTCGTCCGGCGCCCGCGCCGGCCTTACCTCGTTCCTCGCCGGCGTCGCGCGCACGGTGGCCGACCGCAACGTGACGATCAACAACATGCTGCCAGGCAAGCTCGACACCGACCGGCTGCGTGATCCGAAGGAGGCCGGCACGCCCGAAGATCCGGCAGCGGCCGCCGCGCGCAAAGCGCAAGCAGCAGCCAACGTTCCGGCCAAACGGCTCGGTACACCGGAGGAATTCGGCCAGATCTGCGCCTTCCTCTGCTCGGTCCATGCCGGTTACCTGACCGGTCAGAACATACCGGTCGACGGCGGCCTCTATGTCAGTGCGTTTTAGTGGGTATCTGACGCTTTGGTATCCGCTGGGAACGGCGGGAAACGACCCATTGCGGACGTTGTAGCCATCAGCATAAGCTCCGCCAATGCAACACTCGTCCCTCGTATCCTTCCTCAACGGCGACAAACTACCGGACGAGCTTTGGCAGGAGATTGAAGCCGAAGTGACCGAATGCGTGACCGCCGCATCCAAGCCTCGCTCGGTGGGGCATGTCATCATCACTGAGGGGCCAAATACGATCATTGACCGTCGGCATGTGGACGTGCTGGTTAACGGGCTGGCGGACGGCACGCTCCCGGTCCAAGCCGCCGCCTATGTTGCCGATGCGCTGATCATGAGCGACGACTTCAACTTTGCGGACGAGGGCGTCTTGGAGGTTCTGTTCTTCCTGTCAGACGAGAGCGCGCCCCTTTCGCGAGAAGAGGTGCAAGCGCTGCAGAGCCGCCTTTCGACGGGACTGTAGCGTCCGCTTTCCATCCATTGCGGGCCTTGCGTCTTTCGCAGATACTGACGGCATGGTTGAACTGGCCGGGCGGAATTATGAAGCAACGATTGGCAGTGATGTTCAACGGGATGGCATGTACCTGGAGCTCGTCGACCAGGACAATCACATAGTGGGCGAGATTTTTTTCTCGGACATTGATGGAAAGATGACGATTGCCTTAGGTCAGCCCGAGGTTTCCGTTGAAGTAGTCGAATGGATGATTGCCAAAGCCAAGGTTCGCCTGCCACCGACTGATCCTGTTTCTCCTAACGACGGATCGGGAGGAGTACTGTGAAAACCTTCGCAGAAAGAATGATCGGCAAGTCGATACGGTCCGTTGGAAGAAGTGAAGAAGGGTACTGGATTACTGTTCTTTTCTCCGACGGCACCGGCCTTACCGTCTATTCAGAGGTGTCGCTGCGCATGAGTGACGCAGCAAGCGGTTCGCACATCGAACGCGTCACATCTACCGATCAAGAGATTACCTTTCACTTGGAAGGGGATGACTTCGTCGCGATCTCGACCGACCGTCAAAAGCACGACGCCGTCGAGTTGTTCGTCTACCAAGACACGGACGGCACCTTTATCGTCGAGAACTAAGCGACCGCCCTCCACACACAATGATCATTCGAACCGGCGCCGACATAGCTCGCCGCAGCACTACTTCGTCGCAAACATCTTCCACAGCAGATCGCAAAGTTAGGGTAATGCGAAGCCATGAGCGTCGCGCTTGCGACATATCACCTCTCGAAAAGCCTCGGCTGCATGCTAAGAGACTCAAAACATCAAACGGACTGAACTGAGGAGGCGGCCGTCATGACAGGCGAAAGCAAGAAGGCGGCTCGATCCGACCTCGACGAAGCAGCGCTCTATTTCCATAAGCACCCCCGTCCCGGAAAGCTGGAAATCCAGGCGACGAAGCCACTGGGCAATCAGCGCGACCTGGCGCTTGCCTATTCGCCGGGTGTAGCTGCCCCCTGCCTTGAAATCCGCGACGACCCGGCAACCGCTGCCGACTATACAGCCCGCGCCAATCTGGTCGGCGTTGTCACCAACGGTTCGGCGGTGCTGGGCCTCGGCAATATCGGTCCGCTCGCCTCCAAGCCGGTGATGGAAGGCAAGGCGGTGCTGTTCAAGAAATTCGCCGGCATCGACGTTTTCGACATCGAGATCGATGCACCGGGCATCGAGCGCATGGTCGAGACGATCTCGGCACTGGAGCCGACCTTCGGCGGCATCAACCTGGAAGACATCAAGGCGCCTGAATGCTTCGAGGTCGAGGAGCAGTTGAAAGCGCGCATGGGCATACCGGTCTTCCATGACGACCAGCACGGCACCGCCATCATCGTCGCTGCCGCCGTGCTCAACGGGCTGGAATTCGCCGGCAAGTCGATCTCGGACATCAAGATCGTCACGTCGGGCGCAGGTGCTGCGGCGCTCGCCTGCCTCAACCTTCTGGTCTCGCTCGGCGCGCGGGTCGAAAACATCTGGGTCACCGACCGGTTCGGCGTCGCCCATAAGGGCCGCGTCGAGGAGATGGACCGCTGGAAAGACCCTTATGTGAAGGACACCGAGGCGCGCGCGCTGGCCGACGTTCTGCCCGGCGCCGACGTGTTTCTCGGCCTGTCTGCCGCCGGCGTGCTGAAGACGGAATTGCTGCACCACATGGCGCCCAAGCCGTTGATCCTGGCGCTGGCCAACCCCAATCCCGAGATCATGCCGGAAGCGGCACGGGCGGCGCGACCCGATGCGATGATCTGCACCGGCCGCTCCGATTTCCCCAATCAAGTCAATAACGTACTCTGTTTTCCTTACATCTTCCGTGGCGCGCTGGATTGCGGCGCAAGTGCCATCAACGAAGAGATGAAAATGGCCGCCGTTCGGGCGATCGCAGCGCTTGCCCGCGAAGAGCCGTCCGACGTTGCCGCGCGCGCCTATTCCGGCGAGACGCCGATCTTCGGCCCGGAGTTCCTGATCCCCTCGCCTTTCGATCCGCGGCTGATCCTGCGCATTGCCCCCGCCGTTGCCAAGGCAGCCTGCGAGACCGGCGTCGCGACCCGGCCGATCACCGATTTCGCCGCCTATATCGACAAGCTGAACCGCTTCGTCTTCCGCTCCGGCCTGGTCATGAAGCCCGTGTTCTCGATGGCCAAGACGTCAAGCGCCAAGCGCGTCATCTATGCCGACGGCGAGGACGAGCGCGTGCTTCGCGCCGCGCAGGTCGTGCTCGAGGAAGGCATAGCCGAACCGATCCTGATCGGCCGCCCGCACGTCATCGAGGTGCGGTTGAAACGCTATGGGCTGCGCATCAAGCCGGGCGTCGATTTCGGCCTGATCAACCCGGAAGATGATCCGCGTTACCGCCACTATGTCGACCTTTTGATCGAGCTTGCCGGCCGCCGTGGGGTGACTACGGAAGCGGCACGCACCATGGTGCGCACCGACAATACGGTGATCGCCGCCCTTGCCCTGAAGCGCGGCGACGCCGACGCCATGGTCTGTGGCCTTGAGGGCCGTTTCGAGCGCCATTTGCGCAACGTCACGCTGATCATCGGGCCACGCGCCGGCATTAGGGATCGCGACCTGTCGACGCTTTCCATGCTGATTTCGCAGCGCGGCATTATTTTCCTCACCGATACCCATGTCTCCGTCGATCCGACCGCCGAGGAGATTGCGGAGATGACCGTTCTGGCGGCCGAGGAGATTCAGCGTTTTGGCATCGAGCCCAAGGCAGCCCTGCTTTCGCATTCGGATTTCGGCTCCCGCGATTCGCCAAGCGCCATGAAGATGCGGCAGGCGGCGGCGATCCTGGCGCGCATCGCGCCCGACCTGCAATGCGACGGCGAGATGCATGCCGACTCGGCACTGTCGGAGCAGCTGCGCCAGCGCGTCTATCCGCATTCGCGGCTGAAGGGCGAAGCCAATCTGCTGGTGTTCCCCAATCTCGATTCGGCGAACATCACGCTGACCGCGCTGCGCACGATGATGGACGCGCTGCATGTCGGCCCGATCCTGCTCGGCACCGACAGCCCGGCGCACATATTGACGCCGTCGGTGACGTCGCGCGGTGTCGTCAACATGACCGCACTGGCAGTGGTCGAAGCCGCGCATAAGGCGCAAGCCATCGTCGAGCTGGGCTAGCCATGGGCCTTCTCAGATTGGCTTGAACCGGAAATGCCCTGTCTGCCTGAAGGCAGACAAAGTGTCCTCTTCCCTGGCGCCGCCGCCGATATTGTGAATGACCAGTCTTCTTGTCGGTACCAATGTGGAGCGATTGGACGACACGATGGCAATATGCGGCAGATTGCCGGGCAGCATCTGGGCGACGAGATCCCCAGGCCGATAATCGGCGGGGTCTTGGCTGACGGGCAAGGCGGCACCGCGCCGCTCGAAATAGACCGCAAGATTGGGCACACGGCGGTGGTCGATGTTGCGGTCCGGCGCTTTCAAGCCCCAAGCCTTCGGATAGGCGGCAAAATTGGCCCGCATATCCTCATGCACCAATTTTTGCAGGTCGAGATCGAAGGCGCGGCGATAGGCACGGATCACGACATCCGTGCACACACCCCGCTCGGGCTCAACGTCCCCGCCCGGATAGGCCAGGCGTGTATAGGTCGGATCGTAGAGTGTGGTGACGCCGATCTGCTCACGGGCAGCTTCGACCAATTTGGTACCCCAATCCGGCGTGATGGGCTTTTCCTGCGCCAAGGCAACCGGCATCGCCAGGCACAAAAGACCAAATTGCAGTGCGGCTCGACGGGTAATCGCGGTCATGCCAAGCCTCCGGGCGTTACTGAATCCAGGCATTCTTCTAGGCGAATACGCCTTTTTTCGTGCAACGCCAGGATGTCGCGGTTCTGGTTCTGTCCGAATATGTCGTGTGGCGTGGTCGATATGACAGCACCGGTCGTGATCGAAGCCGCGCACTGGCGCAAGCCATCGCCGATTTGGGCTGAAGCTGGAATCGGCGGTATGCTAAACAAACGATTAACCGCAAGCGCGGTAGCTTTCTGAACGACAGGCAGGCGGAGTTTCGGAGGGATGACGGGCGCATGTTGGAAGCTGACGCGTGCCGCCGCGCTGCTCGGTGCCCTGCTAATGTGCGACATTGCCGTCACTCAGGCGCGGGCCGCTCCGCGCCTCTGCCGCCAGCTTGAAGCCGATCTTGCCGCCGCTTCTCGTGGTGGCGGCGGCAAACCGGCTTTGCTCAGGAAATATGACGACGCAATCGTCCGGCAGCGCCAGCAGATTTCAAAGGCCGTCAGCCAGGCCAGCAGCGCCGGCTGCGGCTTTTCGCTGTCTCGCCGCAACGCCAACGCATGCGCAGCACTCGACGCCACCATCGATCGCATGGCAGCCAATCTCGACGCCCTGCAGGCCAAGCGCGGCGACCTTGCCGGCGGTGGTTCGCGACGTGATCGTGCGCGCATATTGACGTTGCTTGACGCCAATGGCTGCCGCGATGATGCGGCGGCGCGGACGCCCGCGCCGGTCCGCGAAGCCAACCGTGAAAACGGCAAGCGAAACCTGCTCGACCAGCTTTTGGGCAGTCAGCCCGAAGAGGCCGACCAGGCTGAAGAACTGAGCCAGCCGGGCAACATCCGCACCGTGCTCAACAGCGCCGACATGGGCCAGCCCCAAGGCGAATTCCGCACCATGTGTGTGCGGACCTGCGACGGCTATTTCTTCCCGATGTCGAATGCTGCCTCGCTGGGCGATTTCGAGCGCGATCAGAAGAATTGCGAATCGAGCTGCCCCGGCACCGAGATGCAGGTTTTCTACACGCGCGGCGTGAACAGCGATTCGGCGTCGATGACGTCTTCGGTGACGGGCAGGCCTTATATCGAACTGCCGACGGCCTACCTCTACAAGCAATCCGACATGCCGCGGCCGCCGACCTGCGGCTGCAACGCCGCGCAGAATTTCGAGATCATCGCCGGCAACCCGCCAACCCGGGAACAATCCGAGGCGAATGTAGAGAGTACCCCGTTCATTCCGCTGCCGGTTGCCAGGCCTGATCCGGGCGCCGACCCGGAGTCCTTGGCCAATGCGCAAGACGGCCTCGACCGTGGGGCGATCAGACGCCTTGCTGTCAAACCTGTGCCCTCGCCGACATCGCTGCCGCCGCCGGAGCAGCGCAAGGTCAGGGTCGTCGGGCCAACGTTCCTTCCCGACCCAGCAGCGGCAACAGATCTGCAAGCTCCGGACCCGAAGGCTGTCCCGTAAGCGCCAGCCTGAGCGGCATGAACAGCGCCTTGCCCTTACGGCCGCTCGCCGCTCGGATCTTGCCCGTCCAGTCCTTCCAGACGGTGCCGTTCCAAGGCTCTTCCGGCAGCAACTCGAATGCCTGGCGAAGAAAGTCGCGGTCCTCGTCGGAAAACTCCGCCGGCTCCTCTGGACCGTCTCGAAGCGTACGCCACCAGATCGCCGCATCGGCCAGCCTGTCGAGATTGCCGCGCACGGCCAGCCAGAAAGACTCGGCCTGTTCGCCGGAGATGCCGAGCACGATCAGCCGGTCGCGCGCCTCGGAAAACGGCATGTGATGCAGCAGCGTGCGGTTGAGCACGAAGAGTTCGTCCGGATCGAATTTGGCGGCGGATTTCGATGTTGCAGCCGGATCGAAGCGCTCGACTAGCTCGGCCATCGTTGGCACCGCCACGACGTTTTCCGAGGTGCCGACGAGCACCGCCAGCGAAGCGATCGCCATCGGCTCGATGCCGCTCTCACGCAGGCTCTGGATGGACAGCGCGCCGGTGCGCTTCGAAAGTCCCTCGCCTGATGCCGTTGTCAGGAGATTGTGGTGGCCGAACACCGGCGGCTCCGCGCCAAGTGCTCGGAACAGGGCTATCTGGACGCCGGTATTGGTGACGTGGTCGTCGCCGCGAATGACATGGCTGACGCCCATGTCGATGTCGTCGACAACCGAAGGCAATGTGTAGAGGTAGGTGCCGTCCTCACGCCGCAGAACCGGGTCTGAAAGCGAGGCGAGGTCGACGGTCTCTTCGCCGCGCACCAGGTCGTTCCAGTGGATTTCGGTGCGCTCCGGCTGTAGCGGATCGCTGCTGAAGTTGGGCAGCAGAAAGCGCCAGTGCGGCCGCCGGCCATCGGCCTCATATTCCGCCACCTGCTCGGGTGCCAGCGTCAGCGCCTCGCGGCCATAGACTGGCGGCAGGCCACGCGTGCGGCGCACCTTGCGCCTCAGGTCGAGCTCTTCAGGCGTCTCATAGCAAGCATAAACGAGGCGCGCCTCCTTCAGCCTCTCCAGTGCGGCATCGTAGATTTCGACCCGCCGCGACTGGTACTCCGTGGCATCGGGGAAGATGCCCAGCCAATGCAGGTCATATAGGATAGCGTCGGAAAACTCCTGCGTCGAACGGGCGACGTCGGTGTCGTCGAAGCGCTGGATGAAGCGGCCTTTGTTCTTGATGGCGAACAGCCAATTGAACAAAGCGGTGCGCGCATTGCCGATATGGATGCGGCCGGTCGGTGACGGGGCGAAACGGACGGTAACTGTCATGAGCAGGGCGTACCGGATGGTTTTGCTGTTGACAAGACGCGCCCCCGCGCTCGGCGGCAGACATAGAACATGACAAAGGCGAAGAAAAGACTGCAGCGCCGCACGTCTATCAAGACGCGCGGCACCGCAACCGTCAGATCACCAGGCCTTTGGTCAGTTCAAGCGCCTGGCGTTCGAACAGCCGGCGGTAGATGCCGCCTTGCAGCCGGATCAGTTGGTCATGCGAGCCCTCTTCGACGATGCGGCCGCGATCGAACACCAAAAGCCTGTCCAGCGCCCGCACCGTCGACAGCCGGTGGGCAATGACCAGCGTCGTGCGGCCGACCATCAACCGCTCCATCGCCTGCTGGATCAGCACCTCCGATTCCGAATCGAGGCTCGACGTTGCCTCATCCAGGATGAGAATGCGCGCATCGGCAAGAAAGGCGCGTGCGATTGCAACGCGCTGACGCTCACCACCCGATAGCTTTACGCCACGCTCGCCGACCAGCGTGCCATAGCCTTTCGGCAAATTGGCAATGAAGTCATGCGCGCTGGCCAATCGCGCCGCGTGCTCGATCTCGGCCTGCGTGGCGGCCGGCCGAGCATAGGCGATGTTTTCGGCCAGCGACCGGTGAAACAGGATCGGCTCCTGCTGGACGATTGCGATCTGTGCGCGCAGCGACGCCTGCGCCACATTCGCAATATCCTGGCCGTCGATCAGGATATTGCCCGCAGTCACGTCGTAGAGGCGCTGGATCAGCTTGACGAATGTCGTCTTGCCGGAGCCCGAATGGCCAACCAGCCCAACCCGTTCGCCCGGCGCGATGTCCACCGAAAAGTCGCGATAGAGCGGCAGGCGGTGGCTGCCATAGTGGAACGTGACATTGTCGAAGGTGATACGGCCATCGGTGATCCGGATCGGTTTGGCTCCGGGCCGATCCTCGATGCCGAGTGGTTCGGACTGGAAGTCGACCAGTTCCTCCATGTCGTTGATCGAGCGCTGCAGATTGCGGATATGTGTGCCGATGTCGCGCAGATAGCCTTGCAGCACGAAGAATGAGGTCAGCACGAAGGCGACATCGCCGGCGCTCGCCTGCCCCCACGACCACAACAGCAGGGAGAACCCGATGACCGCTGCCCTCAAAAGCAGCAGCATCGTCCCTTGCGTGGTGCCGTTGACGGTGCCGCGCATCCAGGTGCGGCGCGTGCGACCGCGCCATTTGGCGACGACCTCGGCGAGCCGCGTCTCCTCGCGTTCCTCGGCGCCAAAACCCTTGACCACGGCGTTGCAGCTTACCGCGTCGGCCAGCGAGCCGCCGAGCCGTGTATCCCACGCATTGGCAAGCCTTGCCGCGGGCGCGACATAGCCAAGCGACAGCATCGTCGTCACCGCGATGAACAGAACCGAACCGGTGGCGACGACAGCACCCATCAGCGGCCAGAACCAGCCAAGCAGCAGCGTCGAGCCGACGAGCATGACGACCGATGGCAGCAGCGCGATCAGGATCGTGTCGTTGAGCAGGTCGAGCGCCCACATGCCGCGCGTTATCTTGCGCACCGTCGATCCGGCGAAGCTGTTGGCGTGCCAGTCGGTGGAGAAGCGCTGGACGCGGTGGAAGGCGTCGGCGGCGATATCCGCCATCATCTTCAACGTCAGCTCGACAATGGCCATGAAGGCGAGATTGCGCAGCACGACACCGGTGAGCGCCAGGGCCACCAGCATCGAAAAGGCCGCTGTCGCCGCGTTCCACGCAACATCGTCGGCCGCAGCACTGCTGGCGACGGCATCCACCAGCCGGCCGGAATAGAGCGGCGTCAGCACGTCGGCCAAGGTCGACAGCAGGAATGTGCCCATAATGCCGGCAAGCCGCCACGGCTGACACCGCCAATGGCTGAGCGTGAAGCCAAGAACGCTGCGAAAGGCGCCCGCGCGCAAATCTATTCGAAAACGAGTCATGATGTCATTCGGGCGCAAACGAGCCCGATCCCACGAAAGTAGAAATTGAAAAACCGCGTCGGCGCCGTTTGGCGCCCGGAGATGCGGAGGTTTGGCGTATTTGGCGGCCCTGTAGAGGGGCGGCGACCGGCAGCGGCGAAATACCTGCCTCGGTTCAGCCTTGCCGCGAGGCTATCTCGCGGCGCACTGACCAAGACCTAGGCTTCGCAGCCTCGCATAACGATGTCAAATCCTGGCATTCGGTTCCTCCTGAAGGGGAATCGCGGAGAGGTGTTTATAGAGACGCCTCAACGCCGCGCCAAGTCAGTAGATAGCCAAAAGCGCATCTGGTCCAAGCAGTGAGACGATTTTGCAACAATCGCGGGTTGTGCGCTGCCTCTGTTCAGGTTGCCGGGATACGGTCGAGGCGCATATAGCGGCCATCGGTGGAAGGCCTGAAGCCGAGCTTCTCGTAAACCGCATGGGCGTCGTTGGTCGACAGGCTCCAACGCGTGACCGTCTTGACGTCCGAGTGGTCGATAAGCGCCTGGACAAGCCGGGTTCCGATGCCTTGTCCGCGATACCCGGGCCAGACAATTATGTCGGCGAGATAGGCAAATACCGTACGGTCGGTGATCGCCCGGCCGAAGCCGACCTGATTGCCGCCGACATAGGCGCCGACGCACAGTGAGTTGGCAAAAGCGCGGCGGTGCAGTTCATCGCTGCGGCCGCTGCCCCAATAGCTCGCCTTCAAAATGTCGGATGTCGCCCGGAAGTCGATCCGCGACAGGTCAAAGCTGATTTCAAGGTTGGCCATGGCTAAACCGTTACGCAGGCCAATGGCCTACCCGCGATCCCTGAACCGGTTGGTGATGGGATAACGGCGATCGCGGCCAAAGTTCTTCCTGGTGATCTTCACGCCGGGCGCCGCCTGCCGGCGCTTGTATTCTGCGACGTAAAGCAGGTGCTCGACACGCGCCACCGTCGCCCGGTCATGGCCGCGCGCAACGATCTCGTCGACGCCCATCTCGTTCTCGACCAGACACTCCAATATGTCATCGAGCACTGGATAGGGCGGCAGCGAATCCTGGTCGGTCTGGTTCTCTCGCAGTTCCGCCGAGGGCGCCTTGTCGATGATGTTGGTCGGGATCACCTCGCCGGACGGACCGAGCGCACCCGGCGGCACGTGCGCGTTGCGCCAACTCGACAACGCATAGACCTGCATCTTGTAAAGATCCTTGATCGGATTGAAGCCGCCGTTCATGTCGCCATAAAGCGTGGCATAGCCTACCGACATCTCGCTCTTGTTGCCGGTAGTGACCACCATCGAGCCGAACTTGTTGGAAATCGCCATCAGGATAGTGCCGCGTGCACGGCTCTGCAGGTTCTCCTCGGTAATACCTTCCTTGGTACCCTCGAAAAGCTGCGTCAGCGCGTGCAGGAAACCTTCGACCGGCTCGAAGATCGGCACGATATCGTAGCGGCAGCCGAGTGCGCGGGCGCAGTCCTCGGCATCCTTCAGCGAGTCCTTCGAAGTGTAGCGGTAAGGCATCATCACGGCGCGCAGCCGTTCCTCGCCGAGCGCATCAACGGCAAGTGCCGCGCAGATCGCCGAATCGATGCCGCCGGAGAGGCCGAGCACGACATTCTTGAAGCCGTTCTTGTTGACGTAATCGCGCAGGCCCAACATGCAGGCGCGGTAGTCGGCCTCCTCCTTCTCCGGGATTTTCGACATCGGTCCGTCAGAGCAGACCCAGATGTCATTCTTTCGCTTCCAGGTGGTGACGTTGACCGTCTCCTCGAACTGGCTCATCTGGAAGGCCAGCGTCTTGTCAGAACCTATGGCAAACGATGCGCCATCGAAAACCAGCTCGTCCTGGCCGCCAAGCTGGTTGGCATAGATAATCGGCAGTCCGCATTCGATGACCTGGCGGATAACGATCTGGTGGCGGACGTCGACCTTGCCGCGGTAATAAGGCGAGCCGTTCGGGACCAGCAGGATTTCCGCGCCGCTTTCGGCCAGCGTCTCGCAGACGGCAACCTCGCCCCAGATATCTTCGCAGATCGGCACTCCCACGCGCACGCCGCGGAAATTGACCGGCCCCTGGATCTCGGGGCCGGCCTGGAAGACGCGCTTCTCGTCGAACTCACCGTAATTCGGCAGATCGAGCTTGTAGCGTTCGGCAAGGATCTTGCCGCCATCGGCAAAGATGATCGAATTGTGCGTGCCGGTCTTGCGCTTCAACGGCGTGCCGATGACGAAACCCGGGCCGCCGTCGGCGGTATCGCCGGCGAAATCCTCCGCCGCCCGCTCGCAGGCCTTCAGGAAGGCGGGCTTCAGCACCAGATCCTCAGGCGGATAGCCGGCAAGGAAAAGCTCGGTAAACAGCACGAGGTCGGCGCCTTGGCGGGCGGCATCCGCCCTCGCCTCGCGTGCCTTGGCAAGATTGCCGGCGACGTCGCCGACCGTCGGATTGAGCTGGGCGACGGCGATGCGCAATATGTCTGGAGCGGTCTTGTCTGTCATGCCCGTGGGTTTAGCGCGGCAAAATTCGTCGAGCAATGGCGTTCGTTTGGACCAAACAGTCGATCCTATTCGCCCATATATTCGCGCAAGGCTTCCGGCGGATGGTTCTCGCCGATCGACATTGCCAGAATGCGCGAAATGTGCCGGCGCGGCAGCCCGGTTTCCGCCGCCCAGGCGTTTATCTGTACTTGGATCTTGTCCAGGTCCTTCTTCGATGTCGGGCTCTGCGCGATGTCGAGCCCGGCGTCGCGCAGCGCTGCCGCCATGTCGGCCGAGACGATGAAGGCGTCCCACTCCAGCCAGCGCAGAAAATACTGGCCGGTATTGCCGCCGAGCCGGCTGCCATGCTTGCCGAGATAGGCCATCAATCCGACCTGGTCATCCGCCGGCCAATTGGCCAGGAACTTGCCGAAGCTGCCATGCTCCTTCGACACGCGCTCGACGAAGGCTGCGTTGTCGCGTACGGATTTGATCTTCTGCGGATTGCGGACGATGCGCTTGTCGAATGTGAGATCGTGCCAGAAATCGTCAGGCTGGAACAGCAGCCGCTTCGGCTCGAAGCCAAGAAATGCTTCCTCGAAACCCGGCCATTTCTGCTCGATGACGCGCCAGACAAAGCCGGCGGCAAAAACCCGCTCGGCCATGGTCGACAGGATCCGGTCGTCCGTAATCTTTGCCACCTCGGCATTGTCGGGCATAGGACCCAGCAGCGACGTCAGCGCTGCCTCACCGCCTTTGCGCTTCGCTGCACGGGCGCGAATTTTCTGAAAATCCACCATTGTTTCCTGACCCCATCGCGTCAATCTACCACTTCCCGTAGGAACCGGCAGCGTCTACCTCATCGCGGACGACGGAGGCGACGATGAACAAAACGATCGAGGACCTGGCAAGCCGCTGGCTGAAGCGAAAGCCGGACGGCCTCAGCGCGCTCGAAAGCCGGGTACTGCAATCTACGCTCGAGCGCACCACGATCTCCAAGGACACCAACAAGGCCGTCGCCTTTCACCAGACGTTTGGAGATCGCCTGGCCGACACCATCGCCCGGATCGGCGGCTCTTGGTCCTTCATCCTGGCATTCATTGGCTTCCTGATCCTGTGGACGGCAGGCAATGTCTGGCTCTTGTCGCGCGCCGCCTTCGATCCCTATCCCTTCATCTTCCTCAATCTCGTGCTTTCCATGGTTGCCGCCCTGCAGGCGCCAGTGATCATGATGGCGCAAAACCGCCAGACGGAGCGCGATCGAATCGACGCCGCCCACGACTATGAGGTTAATCTCAAGGCCGAGATCGAGATCATGGCGTTACACGAAAAGCTCGACGAACTGCGCCACAGCCAGATCATCGGCATGCGAGACGAGATCGCCCGGCTGGCCGAGCAGGTGAAGCGCATCGACGACATTCTGTCGAAGCAGCGAACGTCTTCATGACGGAAGTCATCCATCGTCTCATTGAGCAATATGGATTGGTCGCGGTTTTTCTGGGCTGCGTCGCAGAGGGCGAAAGCGCCGCAATTCTTGGCGGTTTTTTTGCGCATCAGCATGTCTTCATCCCGTGGCAGGCGTTTCTCGCAGCCGCGCTCGGCGCCTTCGGTGGCGACACGTTCTTCTTCATCTTGGGACGGAGCTTCGCCGACCATAAATTCGTGATCAGGCTCCGAGCCCGGCCGGGCTTCAGCCACGCCTACCGCCTTGTCACCTCTCATCCCAACATTTTCGTGCTGTCGAACCGCTACATCTATGGCCTCCGCCTGGTCGGCGGCATCGCCGCCGGGCTGTCGGGCATTGCGGCGGCGCGCTTCGTCATCCTCAACGCCATCTCATCGGTGGTCTGGGCGGCACTGTTCTGCACTGTCGGTTATGTCTTCGGGCTGGGCGCGGAGCACATCGTCGGCCAAGCGCTGGCTCGTCACGAGCGATTACTGATCGCTCTGGCAATCGGCCTCGTTGTGGCCATCCTCGGCTGGCTCGCGGCCCATATCGTCGCCAAGAAGGAACTCCACAAGGGAAGCTGATCGTCAATCAATGCCGAGCGCACGATCACCCTTCTCGAGGATCAGCGGAATGATCAGGTCTTCCTCGTCGGCAAGATGCCGGGTCAACATGGCGATCAACCGGCCGTTCTCGTCGGCATAGGCATCGGCGGCGAAACGCTGTTTGTCTTCGCTCTCCTGAAGCGTGCGGATGAAGGCATTTGCCGCCTCGGCATTGCGCTCCAGTCCCTCATGGATTGTGTGGTGATCGGCATCGAGAATCTCGAAGCCGCGCTTCAGACGGGTCTCGGCCCTGGCGAAGACCGGGAAATAATGATGGTCCTCGACATTGTGATGGCCGTCGAGATTGCCGAGGAAATGGTTGAGGCGCGGCGCGAACCAGCGCGCGAATTCCGGCGCGTTCAGCCTACTTTCTCGATAATCGCCGATACCATTGGTGAGCATGCCGCCAAGCTCGCGGAACATGTCGTGCCGCTGCAGCCACATATTGGCTATGCCGTGGATATTGGCATGCGCCTGCCAGTCCTCGCGCGGATATTTTTCGACCAGCCAGTGCAGATCGTCCGGCAGGCCGTCACGTTCAAGCAACAGAAATCCGGTGGTATCGGCCATGTCGGGCCCCTCAGTTGACCGGCATGTAGTGTCTGAAACGTCAGATCGGTACCCCGAGGATCCGCTCGATGACGGCGACGCCCCATACCCCGGCAGCGATCACCACCGAAATCAGCACCGCCAGCGAACCGCAATCCTTGGCCAGTTGGATATCGACGTTGAATTCGCGGCTGAACGCGTCGCATGCCGCCTCGATGCCGGTGTTCAGCACCTCGATCATGATCATGAGCAGCACCGCGCCGATCAGCAACGCATAGCCGCGCCACGATTCCGAAAGGAACCAGCCGAGCGGCAAGGCAAGCACGAGCAGCGTCAGCTCCAGCTGGAAGGCCTCCTCGCCGGCGGCCAGTTTGCGAAACGCCCGCACCGAATTGTAAAAAGCGTCGATCAGTCGCTGCATGCCAAAACCCTTCGGAATCACCGGCAGGGGATAGCGCAATGGCTGGACCAAGGGAATAAGGCGGCCTCTGCAAAGAATCAGCCGTCTGCCACCTTGATCGACGGCGTCGACTTCTCGAACTGCGGCAGCCCGTCATCGATGGCGTAATAATCGCCCTTGTCGCCGACGAAGATATGACATTCGCCTTGGAGCCTGGTTGGCGCGTCGAACAGCCCTGCCATCACCGAAACATAGCCGTCATCGCTCGGCTTCCAGAACAATAGAGAGCCGCATGTCTTGCAGAAGCCGCGCCTGGCGAACGAAGAGGCCTCGTACCAGGTGATGCTCTCCGCGCCGGCGATTGTAATGTCGCGGTCGGCAACGTTGGTCGCCGCATAAAAATGCCCGCTCTGCTTCCGGCACTGCGAGCAATGGCAGTAGATGACACCGCGTAGCGGTCCTCGTGTCTTGAACCGCACTGCCCCGCACAAGCATGATCCGGTGTGACTGTCAGCCATGTCGGCCTCCCGATGCAATTGCCATCGCCTGGCAGGATTCCAGTTTTGCGCGCGTTAGGCACGAGCAAATGCGACACCGGCGGGATTGAATACAAAAAGCGCCGGTTTTCGCCCGGCGCTTCTTCAACGACATCAAAGTTCAGATCATATCAGCCGTTAACGGCCTGCTTGTGCTGGACCGGATGGCTCTTCTTGAGCAGATCGGACACCAGGAACGCCAGCTCGATCGCCTGATCGGCATTGAGGCGCGGATCGCAATGGGTGTGGTAGCGGTCCTGCAGTTCTTCGGCGGTGATGGCGCGGGCACCACCGGTGCACTCGGTGACGTTTTTGCCGGTCATCTCGATGTGGATGCCGCCCGGATGCGTGCCTTCGGCGCGGTGCACCTCGAAGAAGGTCTGCACTTCCTTCAGGATGCGGTCGAACGGCCGTGTCTTGTAGCCGGCGGCCTCGATCGTATTGCCGTGCATTGGGTCGGACGACCACACCACGCTGCGGCCTTCCTTCTGCACCGCGCGCACCAGTTTGGGCAGATGGTCGGCAACCTTGTCGGAGCCGAAGCGGGCGATCAGCGTCAGCCGGCCGGGCTCGTTCTCCGGATTGAGCAGGTCGATGAGCTGCAACAGGCCATCCGGCGTCAGCGACGGACCGCATTTCAGCCCGAGCGGGTTCTTGATGCCGCGGCAATATTCGACATGCGCATGGTCGGGTTGGCGCGTGCGATCACCGATCCAGATCATGTGGCCAGAGGTGGCGTACCAGTCGCCGGAGGTCGAATCGACGCGGGTCAGCGCCTCCTCGTAGCCGAGCAGCAACGCTTCGTGGCTGGTGTAGAAATCCGTCTCGCGCAGCGCGTAATTGGTCTCCGAGGTGATGCCGACGGCCTTCATGAAGTCCATCGTCTCGGTGATGCGGTTGGCGAGCGACTCGTATTTCTCGCCCTGCGGGCTGTCGGACACGAAGCCGAGCATCCATTGATGCACGTTCTCCAGGCTGGCGTAGCCGCCCTGGGCGAAGGCACGCAACAGGTTGAGCGTCGCCGCCGACTGGCGGTACGCCATCTCCTGTCTTGCCGGATCTGGAATGCGCGACTTGGCGTCGAACTCGATGCCATTGATGATGTCGCCGCGATAGCTCGGCAGCGTCACACCGCCCTTGGTCTCATTGTCGGACGAGCGCGGCTTGGCGAACTGGCCGGCGACACGGCCGACCTTCACCACCGGCTGGGCGCCGGCGAAGGTCAGCACCACCGACATCTGCAGGAAGACCCGGAAGAAGTCGCGGATATTGTCGGCGCCATGCTCGGCGAAGCTCTCGGCGCAATCGCCGCCCTGCAGAAGGAATGCGTCACCGGCAGCGACGGCTGCAAGCTGCTTCTTCAGCTTGCGTGCCTCACCTGCAAAAACCAACGGCGGAAACGTGGCAAGCTGGGCTTCCGTGTTCCTCAGCGCGGCAAGATCCGGATAGGCAGGAACCTGCTGGATCGGCTTGGCTCTCCACGAATTCGGCGACCATTTCGTCATCGAAGCACCTAACGCTCTTTCACACGGACGCCATCGCCCGCCAATCCGCCCCATATGGGGTCGCGGCTCCATACACGAAGCCGATTTCCTATTCTAGACCGGAAGTGGTCGCGTGGCGAATGAGCACGGCACTGCGAAAGTGCCGATGCGGCTGTGCCCAGAGCACCAGCCACGCGCTGCTACGCCGCCTTCTCCACCAGCCGCGCCAGCTGCGTCATGACAACCGCTGAGCCAGCCAGCCGCTTCTCGGGCGTCGCCCAGTCACGGCTGAAGACGACGCTCTGGTCGGGTCGGATCTTGGCCAGCGAGCCCTGTTCGCCGATGAGCTTGACCAGCCCGACCGGATTGGGGAATTCCCGCTTGCGGAAATGGACGACGACACCTTTCGGCCCGGCGTCGAGCTTCTCCACGTTGGCCTTGCGGCAAAGCGCCTTGATGAAGACGATCTTCAACAGATGCTTTACCTCTTCCGGCAACGGTCCGAACCGGTCGATCAGCTCGGCGCCGAAAGCATCGATCTCTTCCGTATTTTCGAGATCGCCAAGACGGCGATAGAGCGCCAGCCTGAGCTGCAGATCCGGGACGTAGCTTTCCGGGATCATCACCGCCGTGCCGACGGCGATCTGCGGCGACCAGCCGCCGTCCTGCACCTCGCCGGAATCCTTCACTTCGGCCACCGCCTCCTCCAGCATCTGCTGGTAGAGCTCGAAGCCGACCTCCTTGATGTGGCCCGACTGCTCTTCGCCAAGCAGATTGCCGGCGCCGCGGATGTCGAGGTCGTGGCTGGCCAGCTGGAAACCGGCGCCTAGCGTATCGAGCGATTGCAGCACTTTCAGCCGACGCTCGGCTGTATCGGTTAGCTTGCGGTTGGCGGGCAGAGTGAACAGCGCATAGGCGCGCACCTTCGAACGGCCGACGCGGCCACGCAACTGATAGAGCTGAGACAGGCCGAACATGTCGGCGCGGTGTACGATCAGCGTATTGGCGGTCGGTATATCGAGGCCGGATTCGACGATGGTGGTCGACAAAAGCACATCGTACTGGCCGTCATAAAAGGCATTCATGATATCGTCGAGCTCGCCGGGCGGCATCTGGCCGTGGGCCACCGCCACTTTCAGCTCAGGCACGGATTCGCGCAGGAAATCATGGATTTCCGTGAGATCGCTGATACGCGGTACGACGTAGAAGGAATGGCCGCCACGGTAGCGCTCGCGCAGCAGCGTCTCGCGGATGACCAGCGGATCGAAAGGGGAGATGAAGGTACGCACGGCCATGCGATCGACCGGCGGCGTGGCGATCAGCGACAGCTCACGCACCCCGGTCAAGGCAAGCTGAAGCGTTCGCGGGATCGGCGTCGCCGACAGCGTCAGAACGTGGACGTCGGTCTTGAGATCCTTCAGCCGCTCCTTGTGCTTGACGCCGAAATGCTGCTCCTCGTCGATGATCAGCAGGCCGAGATTCTTGAACGAGATCGAGGAGCCGAGCAGTGCGTGCGTGCCGATGACAATGTCGACTTGGCCTTCGGCGACGCCCTTCTTGGTCTCGGCCAGTTCCTTGGCGCCGACCAGCCGCGAGGCCTGGGCGACGCGGATCGGCAGGCCGGAGAAGCGCTGCGAGAAGGTCTTGAAATGCTGGCGCGACAACAATGTCGTCGGCACCACCACCGCGACCTGAAAGCCTTCCATCGCCGCGATGAAGGCGGCACGAAGCGCGACTTCGGTCTTGCCGAAGCCGACATCGCCGCAGATCAGCCGATCCATCGGCTTTCCAGCGCCCAGATCACCCATGACCGAATCGATTGCCGTTTGCTGGTCGTCGGTTTCTTCATAGGGGAAACGCGCCGCAAACTCGCCATAGAGGCCTTCCGCCGGCACCAGCGCCGGTGCGGCCCGCATTTGTCGCTCGGCGGCGATGCGGATCAGCTCCCCGGCCATGTCGAGCAGACGTTTCTTCAGCCGTGCCTTGCGCGATTGCCAGGCACCGCCGCCAAGCTTGTCGAGCGTCGCCTCGGCCGAATCCGAGCCATAGCGCGACAGCAGCTCGATGTTTTCCACCGGCAAGAACAGCCGATCGTCGCCGGCATAGTGGATTTCAAGGCAATCGTGCGGCGCACCGACCGCCTCGATGGTGCGCAGCCCGATGAAGCGGCCAATGCCATGGTCGGCATGCACGACGATATCGCCTGAAGACAATGCCGAAGCCTCGGCGATGACGTCGGACGCGCGCTTCTTGCGCTTCGAGCGCCGGATCAGCCGGTCGCCGAGAATGTCCTGCTCTGCGACGACGACCAGTTTCTCGGTCTCGAAGCCGGATTCGAGCGGCAGCACGGCCAGGGCCGCCTGCCCTGGCTCAAGCCTTTCGGCTTCGGCAAGCGTCGCCACCGGCTCCAGATTGCCAAGGTGATGCTCGACCAGGATCTGGCCGAGCCGGTCGAGCGAACCTTCAGTCCAGCCGGCGACGACGACACGGCGGCGTGTAGCGCGCTCGTCGGAAATGTGTTTGACGACGACGTCGAAGACGTTGGCGTTAGGGTCGGCGCGTTCCTCGACGAAGCTGCGGCCATGGCGCGAGCCGGCATGGAACACCTTTTTCGCACCGGCATCGGGCGCGTCGAAGGAGGTGAAGTCGATCGCTTCGCGCGGACCAAGCGAGGCAATCAGGTTCTCGGGCGACAGATAAAGCTGATCCGGCGACACCGGCTTGTAGGGCACGGCATCCTTCAAGGCGCCGTCGGCCTGTTTTTTTCGCGCCTCGTAATGATCGAGGATCAGAGTGTGGCGCTCGGCCAGTGCCTCATGCGCCAGATGATCAAACACCACGGGCGCATCCGGCAGGTAATCGAACACGGTTTCCAGCCGCTCATAGAAGAACGGCAGCCAGTGCTCCATGCCGGCAAACCGCCTGCCCTCGCTGACCGCCGCATAGAGCCCATCGTCGCGGGAGGGCGCGCCAAAGGCTTCGATGTAGGCGCGGCGGAAGCGGCTGATGGTTTCCGGCGTCAGCGCCACCTCGCTCATCGCCTGCAGCGCCATCGATTTGCGTTGGCCGATGGTGCGCTGGGTTGCGGTGTCGAAGACGCGGATCGATTCCAGCGTATCGCCGAAGAAATCGAGGCGCAGTGCCTCCGTCCAGCCGGGCGCGAAGAGATCGAGAATGCCGCCGCGCACCGCAAATTCGCCGATGCCGCGCACCGTCGGCACCCGCTCGAAGCCGGAAGTCTCCAGCCGTGACACCAGCGCGTTCATGTCGATCTGGTTGCCGGGCTTGGCGTGAAAGGTCTGCGCCTCGACGAGTTCCGCCGGCGGAATGCGTTGAAGCAAGGCATTCGCGGTGGTGAGAATGACGGCGCGGTGCGGCTTCTTCGCCAGCGCGATCATCGCTGCCAGCGCATCGAGCCGCCTTGCGGCGGCGTCGGCGCCGGGCGAGACGCGGTCGTAAGGCAGGCAGTCCCAGGCCGGCAGTTCCAGCACCGGCAGGCCCGGCGCGGCAAAGGCAAGCGCCTCGACGATCGCCGGCAGGCGCTGGCCGTCGCGCGCCACGAACAGCACCGGCTTGTCAGGGGCGATCTCGTGCGCAGCCTGCACCAGCGCAAAGGCTTCGTAGCCGTCGGCGACGCCATCGACGATGAACTGGCCGGCGCGGCCTTTCGGCAGACCGATCGTAGGGATAAGGCTCATGGCTACACGTTGTTCAGAAGGTCATCTCCCGGCGCGAAGCCAGGATTTTTTGCAGGACGGTACAGTCGATATCCGCCGGAACCGGGCGTTCGCCAGTGACGAGAGGCAGGAATTCGGTGTCGGGAATGTCGAGGAGCCTCTCATATTGGTCGATTTCGTCGCCGGTCAAGGCGCCGATCTCGGCATCGGCGAAGCTGCCGAGTATAAGGTCCATCTCGCGCATGCCGCGGTGCCACGAACGAAACAGAAGCTTGCGGCGGCGGGCATCGAGGCCCTCGCTTGATCGTTTCGTTCCGGTCATCTTGCAATATCCTTGCCCAGGCGGCGCATATAGCGTGGATAGAAGGCGGTGTCAGCCTTGCGCGACAGTCGCCGCAACATAAGCTGACATCATGCGTCCCTCCCTCCTCGATCCGCTGTTTGTCCCGATCACCTCGCTTGCCGGGGTCGGGCCAAAAGTTGGCGCCCTGATCGAAAAAGTCGTAGCAGCCGACCTCGGCGACCGGGCCGCGCGCGCCGGGGATCTCTTGTTCGTGCTGCCGCATACTGTCATCGACCGCCGCAACCGGCCTGGCATCGCCGGCTCGGCGGAAGGCGCCATCGTTACGCTCGACGTCCGCATCGACCGCCACCAGCCGCCGCCACGCGGCAACAGGTCGGTCCCGTACCGGGTCTACGCCCATGACGACACCGGCGAGATCGCGCTGACCTTCTTCCATGCCCATGCCGCCTATCTCGAAAAAGCAATGCCCGTAGGCGAGCATGTCGTCGTCTCCGGCCGCATGGAATGGTTCAACGGCCGCCCGACCATGGTTCACCCCGACCATATCGCACTTGCCGGTGACGCGGAAAACCTGCCGCTGGTCGAGCCGGTCTATCCGCTGACCGCCGGGCTCTCGGGCAAGGTGCTGCGCCGGGCCATCGGCCAGGCGCTGGCCCGCCTGCCGGTGCTACCCGAATGGCAGGACGGTGAGTTCCGGCGCCGCCATGCCTTTCCTGCTTTCAGCGATGCGCTCAACCGCATCCACAATCCTGCCGACCCGATCGACGTCTCTGTCGACGGCGCAGCGTGGCGGCGCCTTGCCTATGACGAGTTCTTGGCCGGCCAGGTATCGCTGGCGCTGGTGCGGGCCAAGGTCCGCCGATTATCTGGCCGGCCATTGGTCGGCGACGGCCGCATAGTCGAACAACTGCGCGTGGCACTCCCCTATTCGCTGACCATGTCGCAGGAAATGGCGCTTGCCGAAATCAACGCCGATCTCGGTGACCCCGAACGCATGCTACGCCTTTTGCAGGGCGATGTCGGCTCCGGCAAGACGGTGGTCGCGCTGCTTGCCATGGCGCGTGCCGTCGAGGCCGGCGGCCAGGCGGCATTGATGGCGCCGACCGAAATCCTGGCGCGCCAGCATCTGGCAACAATTGCGCCGTTGGCGGAACGGGCCGGCCTGCGTGTCGCCGTCCTCACAAGTCGCGAAAAGGGCCGCGAGCGTGCCGACACGCTGACCGGGCTGGCCAATGGTGACATCGACATCGTCGTTGGCACCCATGCGCTGTTCCAGGAAACGGTGACGTTCCGTGACCTCGTGTTCGCCGTCGTCGACGAGCAGCACCGTTTCGGCGTCCATCAGCGCCTTGCTATTACCGCCAAGGGCGATGCGCCCGACATGCTGGTGATGACAGCAACGCCGATACCGCGGACGCTGGTGCTGACTGCATTCGGCGACATGGATGTGTCGAAGCTGACGGAAAAGCCGGCCGGCCGCCAGCCGATCCGCACCGTCACCTTGCCGCTTGGACGGCTCGACGAACTGATCGGACGCATGCTCGACGCCGTCGCCGATGGCCAGAAAATCTACTGGATCTGTCCGCTGGTCGAGGAATCCGAGGAGATCAAGCTGATGTCGGCCGAGGACCGTTTTGCCTCGCTGAAGCCGCTGTTCGGCCACCGCGTCGGCCTGGTGCATGGTCGCATGAAAGGCGCCGACAAGGACGAGGCGATGCGCGCCTTCAAGCAGGGCGACACCCGTATCCTGATCGCCACCACCGTCATCGAGGTCGGCGTCGATGTGCCTGATGCGACGATCATGGTCATCGAGCATGCCGAGCGTTTTGGCCTCGCCCAGTTGCACCAATTGCGTGGCCGGGTCGGGCGTGGCGACAAGCCTTCATCCTGTGTGCTGCTCTACAAGGACCCGCTCGGCGAGACGGCAAAACGCCGTTTGTCGGTGATGCGCGAGACCGAGGACGGCTTCCGTATCGCCGAAGAGGATCTGAAGCTGCGCGGCGAAGGCGAGTTGCTCGGCACCCGCCAGTCCGGCACGCCGGGCTTCCAGGTGGCGCGCATCGAGGCGCATGCCGACCTGCTCGAGGCCGCTCGCGACGATGCGCGGCTGATCCTGTCGCGCGATCCGGAATTGCAGTCCGAACGCGGCACGGCGCTGCGCCTGTTGCTCTATCTGTTCGGCCGCGACGAGGCCGTGCGGCTCCTGCGTGCCGGCTGAGGCATCGTGTCGAGCGGCGGATTGGCAAGCGCGCCGTGGATCTGCTCGCCATTCACCGTCACCATTTTGACCGCCGGCGCCACCAAGCCGGCCGACACGATCAGCTTGGCTCCGTCCTCGATTGTCATGTCGAGCAGCACAATGTCGGATTTCGGCACATACATCAGAAAGCCCGTCGTCGGGTTGGGCGTACATGGCATGAATACGGCAATCAGCGGATCGCCTTCCCGGTCGAGCTTCTGGTTGATCTCGGTTTCCTTCTCGCTGGCGACGAAGACCAGCGACCAGACCCCTTTGCGCGGATATTCGACCAACCCGACCTGGCGGAACATGTCGCCCTTGTTCGACAGCACGGTCTCGAAAATCTGCTTCAGCGAACGGTAGATGCCGCGCACCAGCGGCATGCGGCCAAGCAGGCGCTCGCCGAAGTTGACGATGGCGCGGCCAACGATATTGGCGGTCATAAAGCCGATGAAGGTGATGAGGATCAGGGCAACGATCAGCCCAAAACCCGGCACTGGAAACGGCAGGTACGTGTCCGGATTGTAGTGTACCGGAATGTAGGGTTTCACCCAGGAATCGACCCAGCCGATCAGCGACCAGGCAATGTAGGCGGTAATCGCCAGCGGCGCGCAAACGACGAAGCCGGTCAGGAAATAGTTTCTCAGCCGGGTCATGCCTGAGGTCTTGAGAGCATCCGACATGGTTCACCGCAGCGTGTGTTTGCAGCGCGACACTACTGAACCCCAAGGCGCTTTGGAATGGCGAAGTTTTTAAACGAGACCTATTCCACCGTTACCGATTTCGCCAGATTGCGCGGCTGGTCGACATCCGTGCCCATGAACACGGCGGTGAAATAGGCGAGCATCTGGATCGGCAGTGCGTAGATGATCGGCGAGATGATTTCCGGCACATCCGGCAAAACGATCGTCTCCATCGTCTTCACCGTGGCGTGCGCGGCGCCCTTGCTGTCGGTGATCAGGATGATCTTGCCGCCGCGCGCCGCCACCTCCTGCATGTTCGACACGGTCTTTTCGAAGATGCGGTCATGCGGGGCGATGACGATGACGGGCATGTTCTCGTCGATCAGCGCGATCGGGCCGTGTTTCAACTCGCCGGCAGCATAGCCTTCGGCATGGATGTAAGAGATCTCCTTGAGCTTCAGCGCACCTTCCATGGCCAGCGGAAAATTGGTGTCACGGCCGAGATAAAGCACATTCTTGTAGTGCGAGAGGTCGCGCGCGATCTTTTCGATCTGCCCGTCGAGCTTTAGCACCTGGTTGGCATAACGCGGCGCTTCCGACAGCTCGCGTATCAGCGTTTTCTCGTGCTCCTGCGAAATCGTTCCGCGCGCCACGCCGGCCCGCACCGCCAGCGAGGCCAGCACGGAAAGCTGGCAGGTGAACGCCTTGGTCGAGGCGACGCCGATCTCCGGGCCGGCCAATGTCGGCAGGATGACGTCGGATTCGCGCGCCATGGTCGATTCGCGCACATTGACGACCGCGCCGATCTTCATGCCGGCCTTGCGGCAGTAGCGCAGCGACGCCAGCGTGTCGGCGGTCTCACCCGATTGCGAGATGAAGAAAGCGGCATCGTTCTTCGACAGCGGCATCTCGCGATAGCGGAACTCCGAAGCGACATCGATGTCGACCGGCAGCCGCGCATAGCGCTCGAACCAGTATTTGCTGATCAGCCCGGCGAGATAGGCGGTGCCGCAGGCTGAGATCGCCAGCCGGTCGATCTTGGCGAAATCGAACGGCAGGTCGAGCGGCTTCGAGACGCCGCTGATGAAATCAACATAATGCGCCAGCGTGTGCGAGATCACTTCCGGCTGCTCATGGATTTCCTTTTCCATGAAATGGCGGCGGTTGCCTTTGTCGACCATGAAGCTCGTGCTGAGCGACTGTTGGCGTTTGCGGTCGACCTTGTTGCCGCCCATGTCGAAGATATCGACCTCGTTGCGGCGCACCACCGCCCAGTCGCCGTCTTCCAGATAGGTGATCGAATTGGTGAAAGGGGCAAGCGCAATGGCGTCGGAGCCAAGGAACATCTGGCCGTCGCCATGACCGACCGCGAGCGGCGGGCCATTGCGCGCGCCGACGATCAGATCCTCGTCGCCCTTGAACATGATGGCGAGCGCAAAGGCGCCTTCCAGCCGCTTCAGCGCCTTGTGCGCCGCCTCAACCGGCTTCAGCCCCCTGGCCAGTTCGCGCGCCACCAGATGAGCGACGACTTCGGTATCGGTCTGCGAGGCGAAGCTGTAGCCGTCGCGCATCAGCTCGTCGCGCAATTCGGCGAAATTTTCGATGATGCCGTTATGGACGATGGCGACGCCGTCGGAAAAATGCGGATGCGCATTGCTCTCGTTCGGAACGCCATGCGTGGCCCAGCGCGTGTGGCCGATGCCGATCATGCCGTCGAGCGGTTCGTCCTTCAGCAGGCGCTCGAGATTGACCAGCTTGCCCTCGGCGCGGCGGCGGTCAAGCCTGCCGTGCTCGATCGTGGCGACGCCGGCCGAGTCATAGCCGCGATATTCGAGCCTTTTCAGCGCATCGACGATAAGCGGCGCGACCGGCGAGTCACCGACAATTCCAACGATACCGCACATGGCGCTTGCCCCCGATTCCGACCTCAAACCCGGCGCTATTTAGAGACTGCCGGGCTGTCGCGAAAAATCACATTCCATTTCGTCCGGTATCAGCCGGACTATCCTGCACAGATGCACCATGACAGGGCGCACTTGCAATCCGGTTACTGCAATTGCTCAGTTTCTCCGCTTATGTATCCTATCTCGGCTCAACGGCTCCAGAAATCAGTCAAAGACATGATGCGGCTATAAACGAACGAATTGACACGGTGACGCTTTGGCGTCCGGTTGGTCCCCGCGAACTGGAGTTGATCCAGAGGTCAGGGATGCGCGCCTTTCCTCCTCGACTTGCCGATCAGCCGATCTTCTATCCGGTTACCAGCGAGGCCTATGCCACCCAGATCGCCCGAGACTGGAACGTGCCCGCGAGCGGATCAGGTTTCGTGACGCGTTTCGAGGTGCGTCGCAGCTTTCTGGATCGTTACAGCGTCCAGCATGCCGGCAGCCGGGCGCATCTGGAATACTGGATCCCGGCCGATGACCTGTCGGCCTTCAACGATGCAATTGTTGGCGAAATCCAGCTTGTCGCCGAGTTCCGCTAGTCTACCCTTTTTTGCGGGCCGCCGCGGCCTGAGAAAAACGCTCTCGCAACTCCTTGCCCTTGCCGGGTAGAGTCCGCTGGCGGGCGCGGCCGAAAGCCAGCGCATCGTCGGGTACGCTTTCGGTAATGACGCTGCCCGAGGCGATGTAGCCGCCCTTGCCGATGGACACCGGCGCCACCAGCGAGGAGTTCGAGCCTATGAAGGCGCCCTCGCCGATATCGGTGAAGAATTTCGAATAGCCGTCATAATTGCAGGTGATGGTGCCGGCGCCGATATTGGCGCCGGCACCGATGCGGGCATCGCCGATATAGGTCAGATGGTTGACCTTCGCGCCCTCCTCGACGATCGCCTGCTTGACCTCGCAGAAATTGCCGACCTTGGCCTTGGTTCTCAGATCGGCCCCGGGCCGCAGCCGCGCGAACGGCCCGACATCGCAATTCGACGCGATGGTGGCGCCTTCGATATGGCTGAAGGCATGGATCTTGGCCCCCGTCGCGATTTTCACGCCCGGCCCGAACCAGACATTGGGTTCGACGACCGTATCGGCGCCGATCTCGGTGTCGTGCGAGAAGAACACAGTTTCGGGCGCGATCAGCGTAACGCCAGAAAGCATCGCCTCGCGCCGCCGGCGCTGCTGCCAGATACCTTCCGCCTGGGCAAGCTCGGCACGGTTGTTGATGCCGAGCGCGTTCTCGAAACTGGCTTCGGTGGCGACGACATCAAGTCCCTGGGCAGCGGCGATCTCGACGATGTCGGTGAGATAATACTCGCCCTTGGCGTTCTTGCTGCCGACTTGATCGAGCAGCTTCAGCGCGTGCCTGCCGGCGACCGCCATCAGCCCGCCATTGCAGAAGGTGATCTTTTTCTCCTCGTCCGAGCAGTCCTTCTCCTCCTGGATGGCCACGAGCTTGCCGGCCTTTTCGATAAGCCGGCCGTAGCCCGAAGGATTTTCCGTACGGAAGCCGACCACGACGACGGCCGCACCTTCCGCCAGCTTCAGCCTCGCCGCCGCGAGCGCTTCCGGATCGATCAACGGCGTGTCGCCAAACATCACCAAGATATCGTCATAACCTTTTGATATTGCTGCACGTGCGGCAAGCACGGCGTGCGCGGTGCCGAGACGTTTTTCCTGAACGAAAGCCTCGGCCCTCGGCGCAAACTTGAGTGCAGCCTTGCGCATCTCATCGGCGCCATGGCCGATCACCAGCGCCAATTCGCCGCTGCCGGCGGCTTCGGCCGCCTTGACGACATGGGCAACCATCGGCAGGCCCGCGATTGTGTGCAGCACTTTCGGCACTGCACTCTTCATGCGCGTGCCTTCACCGGCGGCGAGGATGATGGACAGGCAGGATCTCTGGCTCATGGGGACAGCAACCGTTGAAAGGGGTCTGGAATCGAAGCGTTAGTAGCACCGGCGCCATGCTGCACCAATGCGGTTAAATTCCGGTGAGACGGTGGAACCTCCAACCCGCGACACGCTCAAGCCGATCGGCTCAGGCGGCTTCCGCCTCGTTGCGTGATGCGAAGCGGGGTGCTCGGCCACGGCCGTATTGCCGTGGCGAGCAGTACATGACCCGCTTGAAGGCTGTGCTGAAGGCGCTTTCGGATTCGTAGCCGAGCGAAAGCGCTATGACCGCGACGGGATCGCTGGAATTCGTCAGCCGGTCGCCAGCCAGCAGCATTCGCCAGCGCGTCAAATAGTCCATCGGCGACGCGCCAACCGTCTCCTTGAATCTGAGCGCAAAGGTCGATCGCGACATGCCGGCCCGTTCCGCCAGTTCCTGTAGCGTCCAGCCATGCGCCGGATCGTCATGCATGGCGCTGATCGCCGCGCCGATCTGTTTGTCCGCGAGGGCAAAGAGCCAGCCGATGCCACCTTTCAATCCTTCCGAAAGATGCAGCCGCAGCGCCTGAACCAGCATCATGTGGGCGAGGTGCTGGATCATCAGAAAGCCGCCCGGCTGCGGCTCGCGCAGCTCCTGCATCATCCGCTCCACAGACCAGCGCAGCGCCGACTGGTCCGACTCTTTGCGGATATGCACAATGGCTGGCAGCATCCGCAACAGCATGCCGGCATGATTGCCGCCAAGCGCGAAGCGGCTGCTGACCAGAAAGAAATCACCACCGTCATTGTGGGTCACAACACCGCCGGCTCGCGCAGGCGGAAAAATCTTGACGGCTTCAACAGGCGTCAAGCTCATGTCGCTTGCAAGGCGGAAAGGCCGTCCACTCGGCAGCAAGAAGCTGTCTCCCGTCTCAAGGCGCACTGCGTCAGCAACACCCTCCACAGACAGCCAGCACCGGCCGGAGACCACCGCTCCGGTCTTGATGCTTTGCTGCTGGTCGGGGAACTGGATCGACCATTCACCACCAGCATCGAAACCGGCCGACATATAGTTTCGCGGCTTCAGCAGCGAGAGCACATCTGAAAGGGGATCCACAGGTCATTCCGGACGATTGCGAAGATAATACGGACTTTACCGCATAGATCGTATTTTCTCAAGCGCCTATCACGACACAACTGAGCCGCGAAAATGGTCGTGGCCAGAAACGGACAGGAGAAGTCGTGATGCGTGTTTTCGTTACCGGAGCGACCGGATTCGTCGGTTCTGCCGTCGTTCAAGAACTCGTCGGCGCCGGCCATCAGGTGCTCGGCCTCGCCCGCTCGGCGGCGTCGGCCAAGTCGCTTGCAGCCACCGGAGCCGAGGTGCATCGAGGTGACCTCGAAGACCTCGAAAGCCTCAGCAGGGGCGCAGCGGCAGCTGATGGAGTGATCCATACCGGCTTCAACCACGACTTCTCGAAATTCGCGCAAAATTGCGAGATGGACCGGCGCGCCATCGAGGCCTTGGGCGGTGCACTCGAAGGCTCCGAGCGGCCCCTGCTCGTCACCTCCGGGACCGCGCTCCAGGCGCGGGGCCGTATCGCGACCGAGGAAGATGCGCCTGTCCCATCTTCCGCTTCGTATCCCCGCGCCTCCGAAGCGACAGCCGCCGCGCTGGCGGCACGCGGCGTGCGCGCGTCGGTTGTGCGCCTTCCTCCGTCGGTCCATGGCCAAGGCGACCACGCTTTTGTTCCTATTCTCATCGACCTCGCTCGCAAGAAGGGCGTGTCGGCCTATATCGGCGAAGGGCTCAATCGCTGGCCTGCCGTGCATCGGTTCGATGCCGCCCGCGTCTACCGGCTTGCGCTCGAGCATGGAGCCGGTGGCGGGCGATATCACGCGATCGCCGAAGAAGGCGTTCGGTTCAAGGACGTCGCCGGCGTGATCGGCCGGCGCCTGAACGTGCCGGTCGTCGCCAAGTCCGCGGAAGAAGCCGCCGATCATTTTGGCTGGTTCGCTATGTTCGCGGCGATGGATGTCCCGACCTCGAGCGAACGGACCCAGGCGCTGCTGGGGTGGCAGCCGAGCGGACCCGGGCTGATCGCTGATATCGACCAGCCGGGCTATTTCGAAGGCTGAACAGACCCATGTCGGGCGGCAAACCTATCCCAATTGCCCCAGCACCGGAAAATTCTCGAGCAACCAATAGGACACCGCCTGCACGCCGCCGGTCAGGAAAAACACGCCGGCGACCACCAGCAACGCGCCGATGGCCTTTTCGACGCGGCCGAGATGGACGCGGAATTTCCCGAGAAAGCGCATGAAGGCGCCTGAAAACAGCGCCGCAACGAGGAAGGGAATACCGAGGCCGAGCGAATAGGCGGCGAGCAGCAGCGCGCCCTCGCCCACCGTCTCGCGGCCGCCGGCAAGCGTCAGGATCGGCCCCAGCACCGGGCCGATACAGGGCGTCCAGCCAAAGGCGAAGGCCAGGCCCATGACGTAAGCGGCGATCAGGCTGGCCGGCTTGCCTTGTGACTGGAAGCGCGCCTCGCGTGAAAGCAAAGGGATGCGCAGTACGCCGAGGAAATTCAGCCCCATCAGGATGATCAGCACGCCTGCCGCCATTGCCAGCGGCTCCTGCCAGACTCGCAGCAAATGGCCGATGGTCGAGGCGCCGGCGCCGAGCGCGACGAAGACGGTCGAGAAGCCGAGCACGAAGGCGATTGAGGAATTAATCAGCGCGCCTCGCGCGCCGGCCTTTGCCGTAATGCCGGCCTCGCCGCGGAAATCGTCGACCGACACGCCGGCCATATAGCACAGGTAAGGCGGCACCAGCGGCAGCACGCAGGGGGACAGGAAGGAAATTGCTCCCGCCCCGATCGCACTGACATAGCCGACGTCCAATGCCATTTCCGTCTCCCGATGACTGCGCAGCCATATAGCCGCGACAACAGCCGTCCGCCAATCACCATCGCGTGGCCCCATCACATTGGGTAGCAAGTCGGCGTCCGCCCGGGAAGAAAGGGCAGCCAGGCAGCGTTGATCAAACGAAACTGCGTTGTTCCGCACGCTTTTCGAAATGACCCAGGGAGAAGTCCATGAAAACGATCGCAATTGGCATGGCCGCGCTTTTGCTCGGCACTGCCGCATCCTTCGCTGCCGAGGCGTGGAAGGAAGCGGAGGTCGGCGGCACCAAGATCTACACCGACGCCAGCGGCATGACGCTCTACACCTACGACAAGGACGAGGCGGGCAAGTCGAACTGCTACGACAAATGCGCCGCCAATTGGCCGCCGCTGAAGGCTGACGCCAACGCCAAGGCCGAGGGCGAGTGGACGATCGTCGACCGCACCGACGGCACCAGGATGTGGGCCTACGAAGGTAAGCCGCTCTACACGTTCACCAAGGACAAGAAGGCCGGCGACGTGACCGGCGAGGGTGTCGGCGGCGTCTGGCATATCGCCAAGGCCGACTAGGCCTTGAGCTTCTAATCGGCTGTAACAGGCAGTAACACGGCTGGTCGCTGGGAACTCGACCCAACCGCCCCGGCGGCCAGCTTTTCAGCACGGTACTTCCTTGCGACTGTCCGAGCAAAATGCCGGGCTACCGATTGCGCGCTTCACAGCATCTGTTCAAGCAGGGCTGGCGCGTGCTCGATGTTTCTCTTATATCCGCGGAGAGTTTGTCCCGTTCTCCAGGATCAATTGCCGGGTTTGTCCAGCGATAGGCTGCTCATTTCCCTTGTCCAGGATTGCGGAAATCGCATGGCGCGCCGTTGGGTTGCGCATTCGGTACAGGGCCGCATTTTGACTGCTTGGCCTTGACCGGATGCAAAAGCGCGGCCATGTGAGCGACACATTGAACGAGATTTCGTCGCGCGCAGCGGAATTCTTCTGCCGCATCACAACTGATATGAGACCGTATGGACGTCGTCGTCGTCGAATCGCCGGCCAAGGCGAAGACAATCAACAAGTACCTCGGCAAGAACTACAAGGTTCTGGCCTCCTTCGGCCATGTCCGCGATCTGCCGGCCAAGGATGGCTCGGTGCGTCCGGATGAGGACTTTGCCATGTCCTGGGCCGTCGACACCGCGTCTGGAAAGCGTCTCGCCGATATCGCCAAGGCGGTCAAGGACGCCGACGGGCTGATCCTCGCCACCGATCCGGACCGCGAGGGCGAAGCGATCTCCTGGCATGTCCTGGAAGTGCTGAAGCAAAAGCGCGCGTTGAAGGACAAGCCGGTCAGCCGCGTCGTCTTCAACGCCATCACCAAGGCGTCCGTGCTGGAGGCGATGGCCAATCCGCGCCAGATCGACGCGCCGCTGGTCGATGCCTATCTCGCTCGCCGTGCGCTCGACTATCTGGTCGGCTTCACGCTGTCGCCCGTGCTGTGGCGCAAGCTGCCCGGCGCCCGCTCCGCCGGCCGCGTCCAGTCGGTGGCGCTGCGTCTGGTCTGCGACCGCGAATCCGAGATTGAGCGCTTCATCCGCGAGGAATACTGGCAGGTCGCCGCCATTCTCGGTACGCCGCGCAAGGATAATTTCGAGGCGCGGCTGACCGCCTTCGAGCACAAGAAGCTGCAAAAGCTCGACATTTCCAACAAGGCGCAGGCCGACGACATCAAAGCGATGCTCGAAGGCGCCAGCTTCAAGGCGGCGTCGGTCGAAGCCAAGCCGACCAAGCGCAATCCCGGGCCGCCCTTCACCACCTCGACGCTGCAGCAGGCAGCCTCATCGGGCCTCGGCTTTTCGGCCAACCGCACCATGCAGGTGGCTCAGCGGCTCTATGAGGGCATGGAGATCGGCGGTGAGACCACCGGCCTGATCACCTACATGCGAACCGACGGCGTGCAGATGGCGCCGGAGGCGATCTCTGCCGCGCGCGATGCGATTGCCAAGGAATTCGGCCCTAAATACCTGCCTGAAAAGCCGCGCTACTATTCCGCCAAGGCCAAGAATGCCCAGGAGGCGCACGAAGCGATCCGTCCGACCGATTTCATGCGCACGCCGGCTTCCGTCAGGCAGTATCTCGACGCTGACCAGGCGCGGCTTTACGAGATGATCTGGAAACGCGCCATCGCCAGCCAGATGCAGCCGGCCGAGATAGAGCGCACCACGGTCGAGATCGAGGCAGTCAACGGCCCGCGCACCGCCGAGCTTCGCGCTGTAGGCTCGGTTGTTCGCTTCGACGGCTTCCTTGCCGCTTACATCGAGCAGAAGGAAGAAGATTCGGAAGACGAGGAAAGCCGCCGCCTGCCCGAGATCCGTGCCGGCGAGCAGCTCACACGCGAGGCGATCAACGCCACCCAGCACACCACCGAGCCGCCGCCGCGTTATTCGGAAGCTTCGCTGATCAAGAAGCTGGAAGAGTTGGGCATCGGCCGGCCGTCGACTTATACGGCGATCCTGAAGACGCTCGAGGATCGTGACTATGTCACCATCGACAAGCGCAAGCTGGTGCCGCAGGCCAAGGGCCGGCTATTGTCGGCCTTCCTCGAAAGCTTCTTCGAGCGTTATGTCGAGTACGACTTCACCGCTTCGCTGGAGGAAAAGCTCGATGAGATTTCCGACGGCAAGCTCGCATGGAAGGACGTGCTGCGCGATTTCTGGAAGGATTTTTCCGGCGCCGTCGCCGACATCAAGGAGTTGCGCGTCACCGACGTCCTCGATGCATTGAACGAGGAACTGGCGCCGCTGGTCTTTCCCGCGCGGGAAGACGGTTCGAACCCGCGCATCTGTCCGAAATGCGGCACCGGCAACCTGTCGCTGAAGCTCGGCAAGTTCGGCGCCTTCGTCGGCTGTTCGAACTATCCCGAATGCTCCTTCACCCGCCAGCTCGGCGACGCCGCCAATCCCAATGGCGAGAACGGCGGTGGTGAAGACGGCACCAAAGTGCTCGGCAAGGACCCCTATACCGCCGAGGAGATCACGCTGCGCAATGGCCGGTTCGGCCCCTATATCCAGCGCGGCGACGGCAAGGATGCCAAGCGCTCCAGCCTGCCCAAGGGCTGGACGGTCGATTCGATCGATCACGAAAAGGCGCTCGCCTTGTTGTCGCTGCCGCGCGACGTCGGCAAGCATCCGGAATCCGGCAAGATGATTTCGGCCGGGCTGGGGCGCTACGGGCCGTTCGTGCTGCATGACGGCACCTACGCCAATCTCGACAGCATCGAGGACGTGTTCTCGATCGGCCTCAATCGCGCCGTCTCGGTGATCGCCGAGAAGCAATTGAAGGGCAAAGGCGGCCGCAATGGCGGCACAGCCGCTGCGCTCAAGGAACTAGGCGAGCATCCTGCCGGCGGCGGCAACATAGTCGTGCGCGACGGCAAATACGGGCCTTATGTGAATTTCGGCAAGGTCAATGCGACGCTGCCGAAGGGCAAGGATCCGCAATCGGTGACGATCGAGGATGCGGTGGCGCTCATTGCGGAAAAGGAAGCCAAGGGCGGCAACGGTGCCAGGAAGCCCTTCCGCAAAGCGGCCGCGCCTGCGAAGAAACCGGCTGCGGCCAAAAAACCGGCGGCCAGGAAAAAGGGATAGGACGGGTTGGCGCGCAAAGTCTCCGGAAGAAGCCACGGCGATCTGCGCACCGCCGATACCCGTGCCAAGGTCAGGGACAATTACCGGCCTTCACGCGACGAGATACTGCGTTACATCGCCGAAAATCCGGACCGCGCCGGAAAACGCGACATCGCCAAGGCGTTTGCGCTGCGCGGCGAAGACCGTATCTGGCTGAAGGACGTCTTGCGCGACCTGCAGGATGAAGGCCTGCTGACCAAGGAGCGCAAGCGGCTTGCCCGTGTCGGCGCCCTGCCCCACGTCGCGGTGCTCGACATCTTCGGCCGTGACGCCGACGGTGTGCTGCTGGCGCACCCGACCGAAGCGATTGGCAATGGCGAACCTCCGGTCATAGCGATCCGCGTGTCGCGCGGCGGCAATGGCCCGACGCCGGGCATCGGCGACCGCGTGCTGGCCAAGACCTTTCCGACCGACGATCCGGCGGGTCCGGCCTATACGGGCCGGGTGATGAAGATATTCGAGAAGCGCACCGATGCGGTTCTCGGCGTTTTCCGTGTGCTGAAGGACGGCACGTTCCGCATCGAACCGGTGGAAAGGCGTCAGCCGGAGCTGGTCGTCGACAAGGAATTCCAGAACGGCGCCAAGAACGGCGACCTGGTCGAGGTCGAGCCGGCACGGGCCTCGCGCTACGGGCTGCCGCGAGCCAAGGTTCTGGCGGTGTTGGGGTCGCTGACCAGCGAAAAGGCGGTCTCGATGATCGCCATCCACGCACACGACATTCCGCATATTTTCCCCGCCGACGTCATCGCCCAAGCGGAGGCGGTCAAGCCGGCGACGCTTGCCGGCCGCGAGGATTGGCGCGAGCTGCCGCTGCTCACCATCGATCCGGCCGATGCCAAGGATCATGACGACGCGGTGTTCGCCATGCCTGACACCGACGAGAAGAACGCCGGCGGCGTGATTGTCACCGTCGCCATTGCCGATGTCGCTGCATACGTGCGCTATGGCACGGCGCTCGATCGCGAAGCGCTGAAGCGCGGCAATTCGGTCTATTTTCCCGACCGAGTCGTACCGATGCTGCCGGAGCGCATCTCGAACGACCTCTGTTCACTGCGCGAGGGCCAGGATCGTCCGGCGATAGCGGTGCGTATGACTTTCTCGGCCGATGGCCACAAACTCAGACATTCCTTCCATCGCGTCATGATGAAGTCGGCGGCGAAACTCGCCTATCAGCAGGCGCAAGCGGCGATCGACGGCGCACCGGACGACACGACTGGCCCGATCCTCGATACGGTGCTGAAGCCGCTATGGGACGCCTACGCGATCCTGAAGCGCGGCCGCGACACCCGCCAGCCGCTCGAACTCGATCTGCCCGAGCGCAAGATCCTGCTCAAGCAGGACGGCACCGTCGACAAGGTCGTCGTGCCGGAGCGGCTCGACGCGCACAAACTGATCGAAGAGTTCATGATCCAGGCCAATGTCGCCGCCGCCGAGACACTCGAGGCGAAGCGCCAGGCGCTGGTCTACCGCATCCACGATGCGCCCTCGCTCGCCAAGCAGGAATCGCTGCGTGAATTCCTGCAGACGCTCGGCCTGTCGCTGGCGCGCGGCGCGCAAATGCTGCCGAACCAGTTCAACGGCATCCTCGCTCGCGTGCGCGGCGCCGATAATGAGGGGCTGGTCAACGAAGTGGTGCTGCGCTCGCAGAGCCAGGCCGAATATTCGCCCGCCAATATAGGCCATTTCGGCCTCAACCTGAAGCGCTACGCGCATTTCACCTCGCCGATCCGTCGCTATGCCGACCTGATCGTGCATCGTGGGCTGATTGCCGCACTCGGCCTTGGTCCGGGGGGCCTGACGCAGGACGAGGCGGAGCGGCTAGAAGAGGTCTCGGCGCTGATTTCGGCGACCGAGCGGCGCGCGATGGCCGCCGAGCGCGACACGGTCGACCGGCTGATCGCCGCCTATCTCGCCGAGCGCATCGACGACCGTTTCGACGCCCGCATCTCGGGCGTCACCAAATCGGGCCTGTTTGTCCAATTGCCGCAGTACGGCGCGGATGGCTTCATTCCGGTTTCAACCCTGGGCGGCGACTACTATATATACGACGAAACTGCTCGATCGCTTTTCGGAGAACGCACCGGCAAGGGCTATCAGCTTGCTGATCGCGTCGAGGTTCGCCTGATCGAGGTGGCGCCGATGGCCGGCGCGATGCGTTTCGAGATGCTGACCGAGCCAAAGCCGCTGCCCGGCTCCAAACGGTCGTTCCACAAGGCCAAAGGCCGCGCCCGGGCGTCGCAATCGCGTCCAGGCTCGCGCGGCAGGAGACGGTAATGCCAACAGAACTGCAGGTGGAAGAACGGATTTTCGGTGGCGAACATCACTCGGGCCGGACCGCCCGGCCGCTATGGACGGCAATGAAGCGCGGCATGCTCGGCCGCTGCCCGCATTGCGGCGAGGGCAAGCTGTTTCGCGCCTTCGTCAAGACCGTCGACAAATGCGATCATTGCGGCGAGGAGCTCCACCACCATCGCGCCGACGACCTGCCGGCCTATCTCGTGGTCGTCATTGTCGGCCACATCGTGCTCGGGGCCTTCATGGGTGTCGAGGCGACCTCGACGCTGTCTACCTGGCAGCACATCGCCATCTGGGTGCCATTGACCATCATTCTGGCCGTCGTCCTGCTGCAGCCGGTCAAGGGCGCTGTCATCGGCCTGCAATGGGCGTTTTATATGCACGGCTTTGGCGGTGAAGAAGATCTGATCGAGTCGCATCCCGAGGCTTGAAACCGAGGCTGGCGCAATCGGCATGGCTGGACGCCACTTTCGCATCGGAGAAGATTCCGCTAGGTCGACCGCATGGACGTTATGACCAAGGCGGAAGTCGACAAGGTTGAGCGGATCGCGCTCGAGGCCAAGCCCATACGCCCACGCGACGCCGCGACGCTGATCCTGCTCGACCGCAAAGGCGACGAATTCCTGGTGCTGATGGGCCGGCGCCACGCCGGTCATGCCTTCATGCCGGGAAAATTCGTGTTTCCTGGCGGCCGCACAGATCCGGCCGACAGCCGCATCTCAATAGCCACCGCACTTCATCCCGAGGAAGAAGCGAGATTGACCGCTGGTATCGGTCGCACCAGCCCGGCTCGCGCCCGCGCGATTGCCCTGTCGGCAATCCGCGAAACCTATGAGGAGGCCGGCCTGCTGATCGGTCAAAAAGGCGTGTTCGCAACCGCCAGGCGCGACTGGCAGGGCTTTGTCGAACACGGGGTCATCCCATCACTGCAAGCGCTGCGCTTCGTCGCACGCGCCATCACCCCGCCCAACCGGGTGCGCCGCTTCGATACGCGCTTTCTCGCCGCATGGCGCGACGATGTCGCCGTTGAACTGCCGGGTGGCGGTCCGACCAACGAGTTGGAGGACGTCGTTTGGCTGCCGCTGGCCAAGGCCAGGCAAGCCGATATTCCAGACATCACGCGCACGGTCCTGGAGGAACTGGAAATGCGGCTCGCCTGGGATCCGTTGCTGAGCCCCGGCAGTCCCGTGCCGTTCTACCGGCTTGTCCGCAATCGCTTCGTCCGCGAAATTCTCTAGAGCAGCCAGGCATTCCATGACAGTCGATACCCAGCCGCAGGGCAAGGAACGCGTACACTGGCTGCCGATGGTCGCGGCGATCTCGTCGATCAGCGTCGTCGGCATTGCCATCGGCCTTGGCATGCCGCTGCTCAGCGTGATCCTGGAAACGCGTGGCCATTCCGCGTCGATGATCGGTCTCAACACCGCGGTCGCCGGCCTCGCCTCTATCGCCGGCGCGCCGCTCGCCACCCCGCTTGCCATGCGGTTCGGGGTCGCCTGGACGATGCTTGCTATGATCGCCGCCGGGGCGCTGGCCTTTGTCGGTTTCCATTTCGCGCCAGCTTTCTGGATGTGGTTTCCGCTGCGCGTGCTGCTGCATATCGCGCTGACGGTGCTGTTCATCCTGTCGGAATTCTGGATCAGCACCTCGGCGCCGCCACACCGGCGCGGACTGGTCCTCGGCATCTATGCCACCGTGCTGTCTCTCGGCTTTGCCGCCGGGCCTTGGCTGTTCGCCCATCTCGGCAGCAGTGGCTTCCTGCCCTTCGGCGTTACCATCGCCTTGGTTACGCTCGCTGCCATACCGGTCCTGGCGGCACGCAACGAGAGCCCGACGATCGTCTCGGACGGCGAAACCAGCAATTTCCTGCGTTACATCTGGCTGGTGCCGACGGCGACCGCGGCCGTGCTGGTGTTCGGCGCGGTCGAGACCGGCGGCTTTGCACTGTTCCCGGTCTACGGTAGCCGCATCGGCTACTCAGAGGCGGACGCCGCCCTTTTGCTCACCATGATCGGGCTTGGCAACGTGCTGTTGCAGATCCCGATCGGCATGATCAGCGACCGCGTAAGCGACCGTCGCTATCTGCTGATGGCCTGTGCCACCGTCGGGCTTGCCGGCACGGTCTTCATGCCGTACTTCGCGCAGAACTGGCATTTGATGGCAGCGCTTCTGTTCGTCTGGGGCGGTGTGGTCGCTGCCATGTACACAATCGGCCTGGCGCATCTCGGCTCGCAGCTTTCCGGCCACGAATTGGCCTCCGCCAACGCCGCCTTCGTGCTCTGCTACGGCGTCGGCATGGTGCTTGGCCCGCAGGCGATCGGCATCGGCATGGACGCTTTCGGGCCGTCGGGCTTCGGTTGGGCGCTCGGCCTGTTCTTCGCCTGCTATATCGTGCTGGTCGGCACCAGGCTGCTCCACAAAATCCTCTGACTCGGCCCAGCTGCCGACATCGCTCCCACTGCTGACCAACTCCTGACACAACCATGTCAGGAGGGCTCGAGTATATGCTCCCCCAAAGTGCATAAGCAGGGAGACCTCGGATGATCGATAGTGGCTTTGAAACGAAATCGCTGCGGATGGAATTGCTGCTGCTGGTGACCTTTCAGGCACCGGCAGCCGATGTCGACCGCATCATGGAGGCGGTGGTCGCGATCGCGCCGCTCGAAATGGGCAAATATGACAGCAATGCCTTTCAGTCGGCGGACGGCATCGAACGTTACCGGCCGCTTGAAGGTGCCGCCGCCGGCGCCGAGACGGAATTGCGCAGGCGGTCGGGGACTGTCGAGGTGTCGTTCGAACTGCCTGATGACCAGAAGCTCGCCGCACGCGTCGTCGAGGCGATTTATCAGGTTCACAGCTATCAGGAACCGGTGATCCGCATTCAGCCACTGCTTGCCAGCCGCTCCAAGGGTCTCGACGACCGCACCAACCCGAACCGCTGGTGGAACACGACGGGAGACTGGAAGAAGGCGTTACAACCGGAAACCGTCGCGGCGGAGTGACCGGAACCTGGTCGTATCTCGGTTTGAATCTGGCTGTCAGGAAGCCTGCCGATGAATGATGAAGCAAACCGCAAACCGGCAAGCGATCCCCAGGACCTGGCGCGGCTATTGGTTTCTCGCGAGCAAGCGGGAGACGCGGAAGGAGTGGCTGCTCTTTACGAACCCGGTGCCATCCTCGATACCGGCAACGGACAGTTGGCCTGCGGCAGAGATGCCATCCGCCGATTTTACGCCAAGTTGGTGGCAGCGGGACGAAAGTTTGATCTCGGAGATCAGCGTCCGGCTATCATCAACAGGGATTTGGCGCTCACTTCCACGCGCCTTGCCGACGGCACCGTTACTGCGGAAATCGCTCGCCGGCAAGGTGACGGGAACTGGCTTTGGGTGATCGATCAGCCGTCCATCGCTCGATATTCATAGCCAGCATTCAAACTGAGACGCCACCCAGAGGACGGCCGGAGGCACACAGGAGCCTCCCGCGGCTGTCGGCACCCAATCAACTTGTCGGGTTTTGGTAGCACTCAATGTCCGCTTCGTCCCCAGCCTCCATCGGCTGGCATAAACCCGGACAACTCATGTGCTACCTAATCCGGACAACTCATCTGCTTACGACACAGAACCTGGACAAGGGTTGACTTTCCGGGCGCGTTCTTTATGTGTCGCGGCAAGTTTCCCGCGTCCGGGTGTTTCCCGTGCTCCAGCGGCCAAAACTCCACGAACATTCAACGGACGAACATCATGGCCAAAGCCGCAAACATCAAAATCAAGCTTCTGTCGACCGCCGACACCGGTTTCTTCTACGTGACCAGCAAAAACAGCCGCACCAAGACGGACAAGCTGTCGTTCCGCAAATACGACCCGGTCGCCAAGAAGCACGTCGAATTCAAGGAAACCAAGATCAAGTAATCGGGTTTTCTCTCGCAGTACCGAAACGCCGCCTTCCGGGCGGCGTTTTTCATTTCGGGGATACAGGGCTAGCCGATGCGATCGCCGCTTGCCGGATCGAACAGATGGAGCGATGCCGGATCAGCCGACAGGCGCACGGCCTCACCCGGCTTCACGCTGGCCCGGCCCATGGCAAACACGCAGACCTGCTGGCCGGCAAGCCTGGCATAGAACTGGGTGGACAGGCCGAGCGGCTCCACGACACCCACCTCGCCCTTCAGCGCGCCATTGTCGGCGAGCCGGATATGCTCGGGCCGCAAGCCGACGGTGATCGCATCGCCATCCCTGAGCGGCAGGCCGTCCGGCAGCCTCAGCTTCTGGCCGTCGGCCAGGATGGCATCCGGCTTGGCGCCCTTTTCAACCACGGCAGACAGAAAATTCATGCCGGGCGAGCCGATGAACCCGGCGACGAACATGTTGACCGGCCGGTCGTACAGATCGAGCGGCACACCGACCTGCTGGACGAGGCCGTCATGCATGACGACGATGCGGTCGGCCATTGTCATCGCTTCGGTCTGGTCGTGGGTGACATAGACTGAAGTGGTCTTCAATTGCTGGTGCAGCGCCTTGATCTCGGCACGCATGTGAACGCGCAGCTTGGCATCGAGGTTCGAAAGCGGCTCGTCGAAGAGAAAGACCTTCGGGTCGCGTACGATGGCACGGCCCATGGCGACGCGCTGACGCTGGCCGCCGGACAATTGCCGAGGCAGGCGCTGCAGAAGCGCATCGAGCCCGAGCCGCTTGGCGGCACTGTCCACCCTTGCATCGATCGCCGGCTTCCCGGCCTTTCTCAGCATCAGGCTGAAGCCCATGTTCTTCGACACGTCCATGTGCGGATAGAGCGCGTAGGACTGGAATACCATGGCAATGTCGCGGTCCTTTGGCGCAATATCGTTGACCAGGCGCTCACCAATATGGATTTCGCCGTCGGAGACCTCCTCCAGCCCGGCGATCATACGCAGCAGTGTCGACTTCCCGCAGCCGGACGGACCGACCAGAACGACGAACTCGCCGTCGGCGATTTCGAGATCGACTGCGTGCAGAACGCGCACCGCTCCATAGTCTTTGCGGACTTTGTCGAGTGTAACGGAGGCCATCGATCTATCCCTTGACGGCGCCGGCGGTAAGGCCGGTGACGAGGTAGCGTTGCAGGAAGGCAAAGAAGACGCAGACCGGGATCAGCGCCAGGATGGAAGCCGCCATCATCTGTCCCCAGTCGACCGCGAATTTGCCGATATAGGTGAGCAGGCCGACCGCGAAGGTCTTCTGGTCGTCGCTGGAAATCAGCATCAGCGCAAACAGCAACTCGCTCCAGGCGGCGGTAAAGACGAAGCCGAGCGTCGCGCCCATGCCGGGCAGCGTCAGCGGCACGATCACCTTGCGCATCGCCTGCAGGCGCGTGCAGCCGTCGATCATCGCTGCCTCTTCCAGGTCTCGCGGGATGCCGTCGAAGAAAGATTGCATCAGGAAGGTCGCAAAGGCCGTATTGAACGCGGTGTAGATGATGACGAGGCCGGTCAGGCTGTTGATGAGGCCGATCTGCCCCATGATGCGGTAGATCGGCGGAATGACCATCACCAGCGGAAAAGTCTGGGTGAGCAAAAGCAGGATGGCCAGGGTCGCCTTGCCGCGGAAGGAAAATCGCGACATGGCGTAGCCGGCCAGCGTGGCAATGACCGTTACGAAGGCTGCCGTCGACACCGAAACGATAACGCTGTTCAGGAAGTAGCGCGGGAAATCGGTGGCTTCGAGCACGGTGACGAAGTTCTGCAGCGTCGCTTGCGACGGCCAGAAAGTGATGCCTTCGGAATAGAGCAGCCGCTCCGGCGTAACCGAGATCTTCAACGTCCAGAAGATCGGGAACAACGCGAAGGCCATATAGGCGGCGATGGCGCCGTAAAGGCCGATACCGCCGAGGACGCGCGAGGAAGCGGAGCGTCCGGCAATCATCAGACGTGCCTCACCAGCGAACGGCGGATGCCGATAAGCGCAACCGCGTAGACGATGAGCAGCACAAGCAGCAGGACCGCCACTGCGGAGGCATAGCCTTTGTCCAGCGACTTGAACGCGCTGACATAGATATAGACCGGCACTGTGGCGGTCGAACCGGCAGGCCCGCCTTCGGTCATGACGAAGATCAGGTCGGCGAATGTGGCGATCCATATCGTGCGCAGCATGACGGTAATGACGATGGTCGGCGCCAGGAACGGCAGCGTCACCTTGGTGAAGCGCTGCCACGGCGAGGCGCCGTCGATCGCCGCCGCCTCATGCAGTTCTGACGGGATCGACTTCAACGCCGCCAAAAGGGTGATGGCAAAAAAGGGAATGCCGAACCAGACATTGGCGACGATCGGCCCCCACATGGCTGTCGAGGGATCGGAGAGCACGTTGGTTGGCTCGGCTTTCAGCCCCAAGGCGTAGAGCCAATGCGGCAGCGGCCCGATGATCGGGTTGAACAGCCAGGCCCAGGTCAGGCCCGAGAGGAAGGACGGTACCGCCCAAGGCAGGAACACCACGGCCTGCACGATCTTTCTGCCCCGGAACGGCGTATCGAGCAGCAGCGCCAGGCCAAGTCCAAGGAAAAATTGGAAGAACAGGCTGGCTGCCGTCCACCATAGCGTGTTGACGAGCGCCTGCCCGAGCACAGGATCCGACAGCATCGCCTGATACTGCCCAAGCCAGACATATTCGGATTTGAAAGCGGAGAATTTGCGGAACGAGTAGCCGACACCGATAACCAGCGGCACCAGGAGCACGACGACCAGCAGCGCGATCGCCGGGCTGAGATAGAGCCAAGGCTCGATCACGGCATGGGATAGCCGCTTCTTTCGCGGCCTGCCGGCGGATCGGATTTCGGACACGGCATAGGTCATTGGTACTGGATCGTCTCCTGGGTAAGCACGGGCTGGCGACAGCGCCTTCCCCGTTTACGGGGAGATGCCGGTCCACCCTCCGCAGCTGCAGCGCAGCTGCTGCGGAGGACGGGCAGGCAGATGAGAGGCAACACGAGCCACGACGGGTTGGCGCCGCCCTCATCCGTCACTTCGTGACACCTTCTCCCCGTGAACGGGAGAAGGAAGAAGAGCTATTTCTTGTTCTTGGCCAGCCAGTCCTGCTGTTCTTTGGTCAGGAACTTGGCCCATTCGTCGGCCACGTCCTTGGCCGCTTTCTGGCCAAGCAGCACTTCCTGAAAATTCTTGATCGCCACCTGGTCGACGAAATTGCCCAGATTTTCCAAATGCGTCGGAGGTGTCACCATCTCGTATTTGTCGCCGTTGTTCAGTTCCTCGAACCAGCCCTTGAACTGCTCGGTCCTGAAGTGGGCGTCCTGGTCGGCGCCGTTGTGGATTGGAATGACGCCGACTTCCTTTGCCCATTCCAGATTGTCCTTGGGCGACAACAGCGTCGCCATCAGCTTCCAGGCATCGTCCTTGTGCTGGGAATTGGCGAACATCGCCCAGCCGGCATAACCGAGCGTCGGATAGGATTTGCCGCTCGGTCCGACCGGCATCGGCGCCACGGCGAAATCGTCGGCGCTCATCTTGTCGGCGATGCCGAGCAGCGCGTCGGGATCCTGGTTCAGCATGGCGCAAGTGCCGGAATAGAAGCCGGTGACGGTCTCGTTGAAACCCCAGCTCACCGCATCTTTCGGCGCCAGGCCGTTCTTGTACATGTCGGCGAGCATCTGCAGGCCCTTGACCGAGCCTTCCTCGTTGATGGTCGAGGTGCCGTCCTCGTTGAAATAGCCGCCCTTGCCGGCGGCGATGTTCATGAACATATGCATGCCGTTGAAGGCGCCCGGGCCGCCGCGCAGGCAGTAGCCGTATTTGCCCGGTATCGCCGAGATTTTTTTGGAGTCCTCGACGAATTCATCGAGCGTCGCCGGCGGACCGTCCAGACCGGCCTCCTTGAACAGCTTCTTGTTCCAGAACAGCGCGTTCAGGTAATAGCCGTAAGGGATCATGTACTGCTTGTTATCGACCGTCGAGCCGAACTGCTTGGCACGCTCGCCCAGCGTTTTGGCATCGTCCCATTTGGCCATGTATGGCCCGAGATCCTCGAGCTGGCCGTTGGTCGCATAGAGGCCCATCCAGCGTTCTGGCATCTCGACGATGTCGGGCGTGTCGCCGGCCTGCACCATGGTGAGGAACTTCTCGAACGCCTGTCCCCAGGGCAGTGATACCAGCTCGACCTTGACACCCGGATTGGCCGCCTCGAATTCGGCGATCTGCTTCTTGAGGAATTCGGTACGCGGCGGGCTGGTGATGACCTCGACCATCTTGACCGTGGAATCGGCCAGCACGCTGCCGGCGGAAATCGCCAGACCCGCGACGGCACCAAGAAGGATGCTCAGTTTTTTCATGTTCAGCACTCCCATTTTGAACGGCTCCTTTATCTTTTTGCTCTGTCGAAGGCCCGGGCAACATCCGCCCACAGGTCTTCGACACTTTCCAATCCGACACTGAAGCGGATGGTTCGTGGGCTGACGCCGAAGCGCGCCATCGAATTCAGGCCCGGCGTCTGCTCGAGCGAGGCCTTTGCCGGAACGACCAGGCTCTCATGGCCGCCCCAGCTGACGCCGATGCGAAAGAGTTTCAGCGCATCGACGAAAGTCGGGATGTCGACGTCTTCCGTCACTTCGAACGAGAACAGCCCGGCATAGCCGGCAAGCGTCGCCTTGCCTGGATGGTTGGAATAGGCCGGGTGGTTGACCCGCTCGACATGGTCATGCGCTTTCAGCCGTTCGGCGATGGTCAGCCCGCTCTTCATATGGTGCGGCAACCGCAGCGGCAATGTGCGCAGGCCACGCAGCAACAGCCAGGCCTCGAAAGGCGAAAGTTTGCCGCCGAGATAGGAATAGGTCTGCTCGTTGATATGTCGGATATGGGCGGCCGAACCGGCCACCACACCGGCGACGGTGTCGCTGTGGCCGCCGAGATATTTCGAGGCCGAATGCAACACCAGGTCGACACCGTGCGAAATCGGCTTCTGGAACACCGGCGTAGCCCAGGAATTGTCGATCGAGGTGATGATGCCCTGCTCTTTGGCCAGCCGCGCGAGCTGGGTTATGTCCTGGAGCTCGAACATCATCGACGTCGGGCTTTCCAGGTAGAGCAGCTTGGCGCCGGGAAGTGCTGCCGCGACCGCGTCCGGATCGGAACCGTCGACGTAGTCGACCTTGATGTTGAGCCGTGGCAAAAGCCGTTCGAACAGCCGGTAGGCATCGCCGTAGCAATTGCGCACGACAACCATGCGCTCACCGGCACCGACGAAAGCAAGCACCGTGGCGCTGATCGCCGCCATGCCGCTGGAAAAGCCGCGTGCGGCCTCCGCGCCTTCGAGAGCGGCGACACGCGCCTCGAACTCCATGACCGTCGGGTTGTCGCCGCGCGAATAGATCGGCTGATGTCGCCTGCCGGCGAATGTGTCGGCCATCTCGGAATAGTTGGCGAAGGTGAAGAGCGAAGTCTGGTAGATCGGCGGGACCACCGCGCCGCCGGGGAAAGGCTCGTCATGGGCGAGAAGCGTCGCTGCCTCGGCGAGATAGTCGTTTTCGAAACCGGCGGGATGATCGCTCATTTCTGGCCTGAAAGTTAGAGTTTGGCCGCGCCGCGCTTCAGATCGTCCTCGACGGTGGCGATCAGCTTGAGCGCCTCGGCCCGAGCCCCCTCCGGATCGTGCGCGGCAATGCGTTCGTAGATGGTGCGGTGGTAAGGAAAGCTGGCGTGGCCGAAATCACGAACGCCGAGCGGATGCTCCCAGAAACGATGGAACAGTTCGTGCATGGCGGCGATGATCTGCTCGAACAGCGGATTGCCGGAACTGCGGTAGATCGACTGGTGGAATTCCCAGTCCTCCTCCGCCGACATCCCGGCGCGGGTGTGGAAGGCCTGCTCCATAATGTCGAGCTTGCGCCCGATCTCGACGAGATCTGCCTGGCCCGCGCGGACGGCGCACAGGGCGGCGGCTTCCGCTTCCAGTGCCCGGCGGATTTCCAGCGTCTGCATCAGGCTGGTGAAATCATTGCCGCCGGCCAGCGTCAGCGGCATGTGCAGCATGTCCAGCGAGACCACTCCCTTGAGATAGGTGCCGCTGCCTTGGCGCCGTTCGACCAGGCCGAGCCCTTCCCACCGCGTCAACGCCTCGCGCACGGTGTTGCGGCTCACCTTGAGGCGCTCGGCAAGGATTCGTTCGGTCGGCAGTCTCTGGCCGGGCCCGAGAGCTTCCCGCATCACAAAGCCGGCCAGCGCCTTGAGCACCGCGTCGTCACGAGCAGTTGCCTGTATGGGGGAAAGGCCGAATTCGGTCATGCCAACGGGTCACCAAATGGCTCAATGGTCCAACCAATTTCTGCATAGAAGACAGGGCCTGTCAATCGACTGCGGGCGCATACGCCCTGCCCAAGCCGGCTATTTCAAAGGGCGCTGTCGCTGCCGCAATAAAAACCAAACATTTTCCGGGTCTTGGCGTAGAATCCTGATGTGTTTTGAAAATTGGGGGCCGGCCGGCGTTTGGCAGCGGTACGAGGAGGCCACTATGTGCCAGCGCCGGCCGGCCGACCCCACGGACCCAGGAGATGCGGCGGACCTGAGCATCATGGGGTATTCTTCGGGTCGAACCGGCGATCTAGCCTCGTGCCGGTTACGTCTAAGGGCTGCACATTTGCGCAACAACTTATGGAAATCAACCGTTTCTTAACCAAGCCTCGCAAATCGCTTGGATTAAGGTAAATTCGTAACCTTGTCGCGTTGACCCGGCAATTGGTGTTCGGTGCTAAGCCGCCTTGGCGACGACGCGATTGCGGCCGCCGCTCTTGGCTTCGTAGAGCGCAAGGTCGGCGCGTTTCATTAGCGCGGAGACCGTGTCCACCCCTTTCAGCACCGACGAAACGCCGACGCTGACGGTGACTTCGACGGCTTTGCCTTCGGCGCCGACGGGAAACGGCAGTTGGGCGATTTCGGCGCGAATGCGCTCGGCGACCTTTTCGGCCACCGCGCCGTCGGTGTCCGGCATCACCACGACGAACTCCTCGCCGCCGAAGCGGCAGGCCAGGTCGATGCCGCGCACATTCTTGCGCAGCCGCCGCGCGAATTCGCGCAGCACGTCGTCGCCGCCGTCATGGCCATGCGCGTCGTTGATGCTCTTGAAGCGGTCCAGATCGGTGATCATCACCGACAGCGGCCGGCGCCGTGCCACGGCGCGGTCGAACAGCGTCTGCAAATGGCTGTCGAGATAGCGCCGGTTGTGCAGGCCGGTCAGGGCATCGGTCACCGCCATCTCGATGGTCTGGGTGACGCTGGCGCGAAGCTGGTCGTTGTAGCGCTTGCGGCGCACCTGCGTACGCAGCCGCGCGGTCAGCTCCTGCTGGTCGATCGGCCGCATCAGATAATCATTGATGCCGAGTTCGAGGCCGCGGATGATACGCCCCTCCTCGCCCTCGTCCGCCAGAAGGATGATCGGCAGGAAACGGGTGCGATCGAGCGAGCGCAATTGCGAGCAGAGCCTCAGCGGGTCGAAATCGGCGAAGGCCGTCGAGATCATCACGCATTCATACGGCTGCTCGGCGGCCTGGAAGAAGCCTGCATGCGGATCGTTGGCGACGTCGAGATCGGCACTGCCGCGCAGCATCTTCTGGACGCGATCGAACGAGGATTTGCGCTCGTCGACCAGCAGCACCTTCGGCACCGCGTCGTCGGCAGCGAAGTTGCGGCTCAAAAGCTCCTCGATGCCGATATTGCGTGTCGTCGAGGCGCGCAGCCGCAGCTCGTCGGTCAGCGATTTCAGCCTGACCAGGCTCTTGACGCGCGTCATCAGCTGCAGATCGTTGACCGGCTTGGTCAAAAAATCGTCGGCGCCGGCCTCGAGGCCGCGCACCCGGTCCGAAACTTGGTCGAGCGCGGTGATCATCACGACAGGGATGTGCGATGTCGCCGGGTCGCCCTTCAGCCGCCGGCAGACCTCAAACCCGTCCATATCGGGCATCATCACGTCGAGCAGCACGACGTCGACCTTGCCGTTCTCGCAGATCTCGATCGCGTCCGGCCCGTTGGTGGCGGTCAGGACCTCGAAATATTCGGCGAGCAGCCGAACCTCCAGCAGCCTGACATTGGCTGGGATGTCGTCGACGACGAGGATCCGCGCGGTCATTTCACAAAGCTCCGGCTCGGCTAAGAAGGGACATCAGGCATCGCCCAGGTAGGATTTGATGGTTTCGATGAAACGCGGCACCGAGATCGGCTTGGAGATATATGCCTCGCAGCCGCCCTGGCGAATGCGCTCCTCGTCCCCCTTCATCGCGAAGGCGGTGACGGCGATGACCGGGATGACGTGGAGATCATCGTCCTCCTTCAGCCATTTGGTGACCTCGAGGCCCGACACTTCCGGCAGCTGGATGTCCATCAGGATGAGGTCCGGCCTGTGCTGCCGCGCCAGATCCAGCGCTTCCAGGCCGTTGCGTGTGCGCACCGTCTCGTAGCCGCTCGCTTCGATGAGGTCGCGAAAGAGCTTCATGTTGAGCTCGTTGTCTTCGACGATCATAACCTTCTTTGGCATCGATTTCCCGTCCCGGCTGACCTTCCACTCGAAGGGTGCCGTCATGCGCCCCCTTGTCGGCACGCACCAAACCTGTTCCCACTATACGGCAATATGATTGACGAAACGGAAACCGGCCGCCCTAAAAGCGTTCGGATTCCAGGTCGGCGAGCTTGCTGCCGGCGACACTTGCCACTACTGCGAAAACAGAACGATTCCGCCCATGAAGGAAGGTAGCGATGGCAAACGCAGCGTCAATGCGCGAGGAAGCGGAAACCATTGCCGTAAAGGCGTTGGGCTTCGTCGCCGCCGATCCGGAACTTCTGCCCCGCTTCCTGGCGATCACCGGCATCGAAGCCCATTCCATCCGCCGGGCGGCGGGCGAGCCGGGATTCCTGGCCGGCGTGCTGCAGTTCATCCTTGCCCATGAGCCGACGCTGATGCGTTTTTCCGAGGAGACCGGAACGCCGCCCGCCGCAGTCGGCAAGGCATTGCGGGCGCTGCCGCTCGGCGACGACAATCATGAGCATTCGGTATGAGCGACGATCCCGAGACGGCGCGGCAGATCGAGGAGCTGGCCGCCGACGACCGGCCGCTGCTGGTGCTCGACGTCGACGACGTCGTGCTCGAATTCATCCGGCCGTTTCCGCATTTCCTCAAATCGCGCGGCTTCGGCCTGACGCTGGCTTCCTTCCGCCTCACCGGCAACATCGCTGAAACGGCGAGCGGCCGTTTGATCGAACAGCCCGAGGTTACGGCACTTCTGGGGGAATTCTTTGACGCCCAGGCCGATTGGCAAAGCATCACCGACGGTGCCGAGGATGCTCTTGCAGCGCTTAGCGACAGCGCCGAGATCGTTCTGCTAACCGCCATGCCGCACAAGCACCGCGTGGTGCGCCGTGCGCATCTCGACGCGCTCGGATTGCCCTACCCGCTTTTGACCACCGAAATGGCCAAGGGACCGGCGGTGGCCAAATTGCGCGGCAACAAGGGCCGCCCGGTCGCTTTCGTCGACGATCAGCCGTCCAATCTTGTGTCGGTGCAGAACTCGGTCGCCGATGCGTATCTCTTCCATCTGATGGCCGACAATTCGCTGCGCGCTTTCCTGCCGCCGCCGCCGGACGGCGTCAGAGTCGTCGAAGACTGGCGCGACGCCGCGCCGAAGATCGCGAGCGCTCTGGGGCTTTAATGCGAGCGCTCAGGGCTGCAGCTTCGGTCCTGCCCCGCCATTGTCGCCGCCGTCCGAATCCTCGCCCCCGGTCGAATTGTCCGTTCCATTCGCGCCATCATCGCCCGAGTTGTCATCCTGGCCGGCGCTGTCGTCCTGGACTTCATCCGGCCCCTTCAGCATGGCGCCGTTGACCGCAACGGACCCATCGGCCTTGGTGTTGATCACCCATTCCAGCCGGCCATCCGGCAGCGTCTTGCCAAAACCTTTGACGGCCAGCGCAAAGGGGAAGGCCTGCGCCATCTGCTCATCGCTCTTGGCGCCTTCCTTCAAGGCATCGACGATCCTGTCGTAGCCGGCCACAGCGACGGTCACGGTCGCATCAGGCTTTTCGCCGCCCGGGAAAGTCATCTCGCCTTCCATGGCGACTTCGACGTCGCCATTCTTCACGGTCGAGTGGCCGAGGATTACTTTGGGTTTCTTGGCCTTGAAATCGGCGACCAAAGCCTTGCCGAATTCCCCCGGCAACGGCGGATTCTTATTGAGATCAAAGGCTTCGATCGCCTTCTTCGCCATCGTGTCGAGATCGATATTGGTACCGCCGAAGTTGAGGTCGATATCCGTCGGCACCAGTGGACCAGTCCAGGCGGGCAGCAATTGCCGGGGGATCGTCAGACCGGAGGCCTTGATCCCATAGTTGATCTTGCCGTTCTGGGAGACGCCATCCATGCCGCTAGCCAAATCCAACTGCTTCGCACCCCACTTGCCGACTGGGCTCTCAATTGCGAAATCCTTGAAGGCGTACGTTCCATCGATTCTTTCCCAGACAGGCAACGCCGCAAGGAGACGTGACTTAAGTTCCGCCTGATTTACTTTCAGTTTCGCCTCGTCTTCATTAGCGACGGCAAAAGCAAGCAGATCCATCAACGGCTTTGTCCGAACACCCTTGCCGTTTGCATGCACCGAAAATTCCGGCGCATTGAGGGTGACCGGGAAATTCAACCCTCGCTCGGGATCGTTGATTTTGAGGACTTCAGCAAAATTCAAGATCTTTTCCGCGACAGTGAAATCGATGCCGCCGTTCGCCGATTTCGTCGAATTTAGCGTGGCGGTGCCGGCACCGGCAGAGACATCGGCCTCTTGCTTCGGCTCCCGGGTTTTCATCGTCATAGCGTCCATTGACCCCGTGGCGCTGACGAAGGCCACCAGGGCCGGATCATACACACCGGTGAACTTGTTGTTCGACACCGAAAAGTCGATGTGCTGCGGCCCTTGAGGCCCCTTGAAATCGAACGATCCGGTCAGCGACGTATCCGCCGACACGTCCCACTGCCCGTCCTGGCGCGGCTTGACCCGCATGTCGTAAGGCGTGACGTCGAACTTGAAGGAATCCTGTTTCGACAGCAAAGCGACGAGCGGCTTGAAATCGACGGCGAGTTTGTACGCATCGCCGTCGGCAGTGATTTTCACCAGCCCGATATCGAAACCCTGCCTGCCGAAATAATGTGCCAGATCATCGGTAAGCTTCTTCGCGCCTTGGCTGTCGACGGTCTGGGCGAAAGCGGGCGCGCTAAACGCGACGGCGAGAACAAGTGGCAATACACGCTTCACGTCGATTCTCCGTTGTCTCGGGCCAAATCATTGCTTGTATTAGTGAAACAGCGTTACAGCGGCAAGACGCCGGCTGTAGGCCAAAAGCGCATCCGGCTAAAGCACCAGCCGCACCAGCGGTCGGCCTGGCTTACGTTCGACCAATCGCTGGAACCCGGCCTTCTCGAAGACCCGCGACGAGCCTACGAACAGCCCGATCGAGCGCGAATCCTTCGACAGGTCGATCGGGCAGGCCTCGATCAGCCGCGCGCCGTTCTCGCGGGCGAACTCGATGCCGCCTTGGACCAGGCGGTGCGACAGGCCCTTGCCGCGTGCTTTGGTGCGGATGAAGAAGCAGGAGATCGCCCAGACGCCCGGATCGCTGGCGTCGGCGGGGTCGATCGGCGCCGACCCCCTGCCCTGGTTGTTCCATTCGGGCACGTCGGCACGCGGGCCGATCTGCATCCAGCCGACCGCCTGGCCACCCTCGAAAGCCAGCACGCCGGGCGGCGGCCCGGCCCCGATCCGCGCCTTGATGTGGTCCTTGTTGCGCTCCCGGTTGCTCGCGCGGCGTGCTGCGGGCGACAGCCGGAAATGTGTGCACCAGCAGCCGTAGCAGGCGCCTTGCCTACCGAAAAGATCTTCGAAATCCGCCCAAAGCTCGGGCACTAGCGGCGCTATGGTCGTATTCATGAGCTCTCTCCCGGCCCACCGCCTTGTCGTGGCATCCGTCCTGACGTACCATTACATTTGTTCTCTTTATGTTCGCAGCGATGGCGGCCCCTGTCAACAATCCCGAACACGGTTTTTGCCGCGACTGCCTGAGTTTTCAGCGCAGCGAGGCACGCCGTTGCGAGCGCTGCGGCAGTCCACGGCTCGCCCGCCATCCGGAGCTCTACCGGCTGCGCCTTGCCCATATCGATTGCGACGCGTTCTACGCGGCGGTCGAAAAGCGCGACAACCCGGCGTTGAAGGACCGGCCATTGATCATCGGCGGCGGCAAGCGCGGCGTCGTCTCCACCGCATGCTACATTGCCCGCATCCACGGCGTGCGCTCGGCAATGCCGATGTTCAAGGCGCTCGAAGCCTGCCCGGAAGCGGTGGTCCTGCCGCCGGACATGGAAAAATACGTCCGCGTCGGCCGTGAGGTGCGCGCCATGATGCAGGCGCTGACGCCGCTGGTCGAGCCGCTCTCGATCGACGAGGCCTTTCTCGACCTCGCCGGCACCGAGCGCCTGCATGGCCTGCCGCCTGCGGTGGTCCTGGCGCGCTTCGCACTCGGCGTGGAAAAGGAGATCGGCATCACCGTTTCGGCCGGTCTTTCCTACTGCAAGTTCCTGGCCAAGGTGGCATCGGACTTCCGCAAGCCGCGCGGCTTTTCGGTGATCGGCGAGGCCGAGGCTATCGGCTTCCTGGCCGAGCAGCCGGTGACGCTGATCTGGGGGGTCGGCAAGGCCTTTGCCGCCACACTCGAGCGCGACGGCATCCGCACCATCGGCCAGTTGCAGCGCATGGAACGTGGCGATCTGATGCGCCGCTACGGCGTCATGGGCGACCGGCTCTACCGGCTTTCGCGCGGCGAGGACGACCGTCGCGTCGTTCCCGACCAGGACGCGAAAAGCGTCTCGGCGGAAACCACTTTCGATACCGACATCGCCTCCGTCGACGAACTGGTTTCGGTGCTGAGGGCGCTGTCGGAAAAAGTCTCGGCCCGGCTGAAGAAATCCGGCATTGCCGGACGCACCGTCGTCCTCAAGCTGAAGACCCAGGATTTCAGGATCCGCACGCGCAATCGCCAGCTCGGCGATCCGACCCGGCTGGCCGACCGCATCTTTCAGACCGGGCTCGAGCTGCTGCGCAAGGAAGCGGATGGCACGAAATACCGGCTGCTCGGCATTGGCGTCAGCGATCTCTCCGACGATGACCGGGCGGACCCGCCCGACCTGGTCGACGTCCAGTCACGCAAGCGCGCCATGGCCGAAGGCGCCATCGACACGCTGCGCGGCAAGTTCGGCCGCAGGGCGGTGGAAACCGGCTATACCTTCGGCAAGGGCCGCGATGCCCATCCGCCCGAACCGGTCGAGGAATGATACCGGCATGTTTGAGATTCAGGTCAGGCCGAGTCGAGAAGGGTGGTTTCCGAGAACCGGAGCGGAGCGCACTTGTGAGTACGTGAGCACTGGATGCGCAGGAAACCGCGTTTCGCAGGCCGGCCTCACCTGAATCTCAACTTGCCCCAGTCACGTGCGCTGCAGATCGATCCGGGTGGTCACCACACTTTTCCCGGTTTTCGGATCGGTATCGACGACGATCAGCCGCATGCCATTCTCGCCGTTCTTCTCGACCGTCATTTGCGCCTTGCGATCGCCATTGACCTCCTTGGCCCAACGGATGCCGAGATTGATTGCTTTGCCGGAGCGGCTGCCGCTCAATTGCGCCGGCCCGGTGCGCGATCCGACATAGGTGCCGGTGTATTTCGTCCCGCTCGATTTGAGATCGGCGCTGATGGCGCGCGTTACCACGATAAGACCGCGGCAGCTGCCGTCGAGCGATAGCGAGCTCGACGTTGCGTCGGAATTGAAATGACAGGAGACATTCACCGTCGGCGCATCGGTGGTCACCTTGACGATGCCTTTGCCGGCGAAATTCCCCTGGAATGAGCGAAGAAAATCCGGATCGTCGGCATGCGCTGCCCCGGCCCCGGCCGTCAGGCAGCCGGCAAGTACAAATCGTGCAAGTGATTTCATCGGACCGCTCCTCGTTGGTATCCAAAACACAGCACGCAAACACTGAGGGACCAACGCTCCCCTCAGCGGCGGGTTCCGGCTTCAACATCACTGTTTGCAACGCTGCGCGGCTGGCCCAGTCGAATGCGTCGGCTAGCGGTTGCGATGAGCGCTCCGGCTTGCGACATAGCCGCATGGCACCCGCACCCTCGATCCCCAAGGCCGCGTTCTGGATGGCGCTGTCGATCGCCTCGTTCCTGGCGATGTCGGTGGCCGGCCGTGCCACGACGGCCGAACTAAACGTCTTCCAGGTGCTCGAGCTGCGCTCGGTGATCGGCTTTTTCATCCTGTTGCCGCTGGTCATGATGTCAGGCGGTTTTGCGGCGATGCGCACCGGACGCCCGCTGGCTCATATCGCCCGCAACGTCGTCCACTATACCGGCCAGGCTGCCTGGCTCTACGCCCTGACACTGATCCCGCTTGCGGTACTGATCTCGATCGAATTCACGACGCCGATCTGGACCGCTTTGCTGGCCGTCGCTTTCCTCGGCGAAAGGCTCTCCCGGCCACGGCTGGCGGCAATCGTGCTCGGGCTGATCGGCGTTGTGATCATCGTGCGTCCGGGCGTCGGCGCGGTCAATCCGGGACATGTCATCGTGCTGGGAGCCGCGGTCTGCTTCGGCGTCTCGGTGGTCCTCGTCAAGTCGCTGACGCGGACGGACAGCGTCGTGCGCATCATCTTCTGGATGTTGATCATCCAGTCGCTGCTTGGCCTCGTCCCGGCGCTTTACGAATGGCGCAACCCGCCGCTTGAGCTCTGGCCGTGGATCCTGCTCATCGCCTTCACCGGCATGTCGTCGCATTTCTGCATGGCCCGCGCACTTGTCTATGCCGATGCGACGGTCATCTCGCCAATGGACTTTTTGCGCGTGCCGCTGTCGGCGGTGATCGGATGGCTACTCTATCACGAGCAGATCGACGCCTTCACCGCCGGTGGCGCCCTGCTGATCCTCATGGGAAATCTGCTCAACCTGCAGCGGAGAGCACCGCAACCGGCGGAGATCGCCGCTTCATAAGCGTGCGCTAACTCTTAGACCAGTTCCACCTCGACCACGCCCGGCACCGCCCGCATCGCCGACGCGATCTGCGGCGATACGCGGTAGCGGTTGGGCAACTCGATCTCGACCTCGCCCTCGCCGCCTTCCTTGATGACGATGATGCTCACCTGACTGTCGCCACGCTGGCCAAGCTGCGATTGGATTGTCGATGCCGGTGCGTCATTTCTGACGAAGATGCGCAACGCTTTCTGGATACGGCTTGCCTCTTCCTCCAACGACTGCACGGTCTGGATGCGCAGATTGACGCCTTCAGGCCTGTCCTCGGCCGAAACGGTGATCACCACCGAGCGGCCGGGTTCGAGCAGGTCGCGGTATTGCGCCAGCCCCTCGGAAAACAGCACCGCTTCATACTGGCCGGAGGTGTCGGAGAACTGCACGACGCCCATCTTGTTGCCGGTGCGCGTCTTGCGCTCCTGCTTGGTGGTCACCGTGCCGGCGAGCCGGCCGGCGGCAGCACCGCGTTTGACGGCGGCCGAAAACTCGCCCCAGGTCTGCACCCGCATTTTCTGCAGCGCCGCCTTGTATTCGTCGAGCGGATGCGCCGAGAGATAGAACCCGACCACCTGGAATTCACGGTGCAGGCGGTCGGCGGCGAGCCAGGGATCGGTTGCCGGCAAGTTGAGCGCCTGCGACTGTGCGCCGAGCGAGGCGCCAAAGATGTCATGCTGGCCGGTGACGGCATTCTGCTGCGCCAGCGACGCCAGCCCCATCATCCGCTCGACGCCGGCCATCATCGCCGCGCGGTCATGACCGAAGCAGTCGAGCGCGCCGGCCATGATCAGGCTTTCGAAGACGCGCTTGCCGACGATCTTCGGATCGACCCTTTCACAGAAATCGGCGAGGCTCTTGAAGGGTTTTTCGCCGCGCGTGGCGACGATGTGCTCGACCGCCGCATCGCCGACGCCCTTGAGCGCGGCCAGCGAATAGAAGATGCGGTTCTCGCCGACCTCGAAATCCCGGAACGACGTCATGACCGACGGCGCCACCACCTCGATGCCGAGGCGCAGCGCATCCTGGCGGAAATCGGCGAGCTTGTCCGTATTGCCCATGTCGAGCGTCATCGATGCCGCCAGGAATTCGACGGGGTAATGCGCCTTCAGATAGGCGGTCTGGTAGGAGACGACGGCATAGGCGGCGGCATGCGATTTGTTGAAACCGTAGTCGGCAAACTTTGCCAGCAGGTCGAAGATGAAGTCGGCTTGCGGCTTGCCGACGCCGCGCTCGACCGCGCCCGAAACAAAGCGCTCGCGCTGCTTGTCCATCTCGGCGCGGATCTTCTTGCCCATGGCGCGGCGCAGCAGATCGGCTTCGCCCAGCGAATAGCCGGAGAGCTCCTGCGCGATCTGCATCACCTGTTCCTGGTAGACGATGACGCCTTGCGTCTCCTTGACGAGATGGTCGATCTTCGGGTGGATCGACGCCATCTCCTCCTCGCCGTGCTTTCTGGCGTTGTAGGTCGGTATGTTCTCCATCGGCCCCGGCCGGTAGAGCGCGACCAGCGCGATAATGTCCTCGATACAGTCGGGCCGCATGCCGATCAGCGCCTTGCGCATGCCGGCACTTTCCACCTGGAACACGCCGACCACCTCGCCGCGCGACAGCATGGCGTAGGTTTCGGGGTCGTCGAGCGGAATGTGGGCAAGATCGATCTCGATGCCGCGGCGGCGGATCAGCTTGACGGCCCTGTCCAGCACCGTCAGCGTCTTCAGGCCAAGGAAGTCGAATTTCACCAGCCCGGCCTGCTCGACATATTTCATGTTGAACTGCGTGACCGGCATGTCCGAGCGCGGATCGCGGTACATCGGCACCAGCTCCGACAGCGGCCGGTCGCCGATGACGATGCCGGCCGCGTGCGTCGAGGCGTGCCGATAAAGACCTTCCAGTTTCTGCGCCGTATCGAGCAGCGTCTGCACGATCGGCTCACGCTCCGCCTCTTCGGCAAAGCGCGGCTCGTTGGCGATGGCGTCGGCGAGCTTGACCGGATTGGCCGGGTTCGACGGCACCATCTTGCTCAGCTTATCGACCTGCCCGTAAGGCATCTGCAGCACGCGGCCGACGTCGCGCAGCACCGCGCGCGCCTGCAGCGTGCCGAAGGTGATGATCTGGCCAACCTGGTCGCGGCCGTATTTCTGCTGGACGTAGCGGATGACTTCCTCGCGCCGGTCCTGGCAGAAGTCGATGTCGAAGTCGGGCATCGAAACGCGGTCGGGATTGAGGAAGCGCTCGAACAGCAGCGAAAAACGCAGTGGGTCGATGTCGGTGATGGTCGTGGCATAGGCGACCAGCGAGCCGGCGCCCGAACCGCGGCCCGGGCCGACCGGAATCCCTTGTGCCTTGGCCCATTTGATGAAGTCGGCAACGATCAGGAAATAGCCCGGATATTTCATCTTCTCGATGACGGCGAGCTCGAAATCCAGCCTTTCGCGATATTGCTCGACCGTATAGCCGGGCGTCGGCCCGTGCGCCGCCAGCCGCGCCTCCAGCCCTTCATGCGCCTGCCTGGCAAGCTCCTGCGCCTCCGCCTTGACCGCAGCATCGGCGTCGGCGACATCGCGGCCGGCAAAGCGCGGCAGAATCGGATTGCGGGTCTTCGGGTAATACGAGCAGCGCAGCGCGATCTCGACGGTGTTGTCGATTGCTTCCGGCAGGTCAGCGAACAGCCTCGCCATATCGGCCTGGCTTCTCAGGAAGTGGTCGGGCGAAAGGCGGCGGCGATTGTCGGCCGCAACCACGGAACCTTCGGCGATGGCGATCAGGGCGTCATGCGCCTCATAGTCTTCACGAGAGAAGAAAAACGCCTCGTTGGTGGCAACCAGCGGCAGATCGTGGCGGTAGGCGAGGTCGACCGACGACTGCTCGATGGCGCGGTCGTAACCGGAGACCCGCTCAAGCTCGACATAGAGCCGGTCGCCGAACAGGCCCTTGAGCGCCGACAGCCGGGTCTCGGCGAGTTCGCGGCGATCCTGTTTCAAGGCAGTGCCGATCGGACCGCGCGGCCCGCCCGTAAGGCAGATCAATCCGTCGGTGTGGCCCTGCAGCATCTCGCTCGTCAGATGCACCGCTTCGCCGGGCGGTGTCTCGAGGTAGACGCGGCTGACCAGCCTGACCAGATTGCCGTAGCCGGCCTCGGTTGCGGCGATCAGGACGACCGGCCGCATCTCCGGTCCTTGCCGCCTGCGGTCGCGCTGGCTGTCGCTCGCCTCGCCGGAAAAGGCGAGGTCGATCTGGCAGCCGATGATCGGCTGGATGCCGTCCTTTACCGCCTTCTGGGCGAATTCCAGCGCGCCGAACAGATTGTTGGTGTCGGTGACGGCGATTGCCGGGCATTCGTCCTGCACCGCATGGCCGACGATCTTGCCGAGCTGCAAGGCACCTTCGAGCAGCGAATAGGCCGAATGCACGCGCAGATGAATGAATCGACGCGCCGCCGCCTCCGCCCGCGACGCCTTTGCATAGGCCTCGCGCAGCAAGGGATCGCGTGGAAGTCTTTCATCCGCCATGGTTTTTTCGCGCCGCCTCACAAGGACTCAGTCGATGAAGATGTATTGTATTGTCCGGCACCGGGTAACACGAGTCCAGCGGTAGTGATTGGAGCTTTGTGAACTTAGCAATCGCTTCCGCCGGCAGAAAGGCGCTGCCACCGAAGCTGCCAATCTCCCCCCTCGTGGGGGAGATGTCCGGCAGGACAGAGAGGGGCGCTGTCCCGCCGACGTCAGGCTGCAAATAAAAACCCGCCACTGCGGGCGGGTCGCTGGAGCCAGTTAGCACCATACCCAAATTAGTAGCATAGCTGCCGGCACAAAGCAAGAACAAAATACGGCGCGACGGGGAAAAATGCGAATTCCTCGCGGCCTCGCCTTGTCCCTCCTCCACTGAGCGTGCCCAACCAATTGCAAGGTCGCGTTCCTTCGCGCCCCCCTCTGTCCTGCCAACTTCAGACAGAGCGTCGAGGGCGGGTACGGCCTCATGCGAATTCCATGATCACCGCATCGACGGCAAGGCTGTCGCCTGGCCTGGCGTTGAGCTTCGAGACGATGAGGTCGCGCTCGGCGCGCAGCACGTTTTCCATCTTCATCGCCTCGACCACGGCCAACGTCTCACCGGCCTTGACCTCCTGCCCCTCGGCAACGGCAATCGATACGACGAGGCCGGGCATCGGGCAAAGCAGCATCTTCGAGGTATCCGGCGCCACTTTTTCTGGCATCAGCCTTTCGAGCTCGGCGGTGCGCGGCAGCATGGCGCGGACTGTCACCGACATGCCTTTCCAGGCGATGCGGAACCCGTTCAGCACCGGCCTGACTTGCGCCGCGACCTTGCGGCCGCCGACCGTGCCGCGCCAGATGAGATCGCCCGGCCGCCAGTCGGATGCCACCGTCAGCGGTTTGCCGCCGTCGATTGTGAGGTCGAGCTCCATCGGAATGGAAATCATGCCTTCGACGATGGCAACCGAAAGATAATCCCGGCCGATCTTCACCACCCAATCGCGTTTCAAGGCGCCCGAATGCGGCGCCAGCCGCCCGCCCAGCCGGTCGAGCCGGTCGCGGCGCAGCAGTTCGACCGCGGTTGCGATCGCGGCCAGCACCCCTTTCTCCTCGGCGTCTGGCACGATCGGCGCGAAGCCGTCGGGATATTCCTCGGCGATGAACGCCGTCGATAGCCGCCCTTCCCGCCAGCGCGGATGCTGCATCAGCGCCGCCAGGAACGGTATGTTGTGCTCGATGCCGTCGACGACGAAACTGTCCAGCGCTTCCGACATTGCATCGATAGCCGCCAGCCGTGTCGGCGCCCAGGTGCACAGCTTGGCGACCATCGGGTCGTAGAACATCGAGATTTCCGAGCCTTCGGTAACGCCGGTATCGTTGCGGATGACGATTTCGCCGAATTTTCCCTCTTCCGGCGGCCGGTATTTCGTCAGCCTGCCGATCGACGGCAGAAAGTTGCGATAGGGGTCTTCGGCATAGAGGCGGCTTTCCACCGCCGAGCCGTTCAGCTTGACGTCGCTCTGCTTGATGGCGAGCTTTTCGCCGGCCGCCACGCGGATCATCTGCTCGACCAGGTCGATGCCGGTGACGAGTTCCGTCACCGGATGCTCGACCTGCAGCCGCGTGTTCATTTCCAGGAAATAGAAGTTCTTGTCGCTGTCGACGATGAACTCGACGGTGCCGGCGCTCTGGTAGTCGACGGCCTTGGCCAGCGCCACCGACTGCTCGCCCATGGCTTTGCGGGTCTTGGCGTCGAGGAACGGCGACGGCGCCTCCTCCACGACCTTCTGGTTGCGGCGCTGGATCGAGCATTCGCGCTCGCCGAGATAGAGCGTGTTGCCATGCGCGTCGGCGAGCACCTGGATTTCGATATGGCGCGGATCGACGATGAATTTTTCGATGAAGACGCGGTCATCGCCGAACGAGCTTTTCGCCTCCGACCGCGCCCGGTCGAAGCCGTCGCGCACCTCTGCCTTGCTCCAGGCGATGCGCATGCCCTTGCCGCCGCCGCCGGCTGAAGCCTTGATCATCACGGGATAGCCGATTTCGCCGGCTATTCTTTCGGCATGGGCGGCGTTTTCGACGACGCCGAGCCAGCCGGGCACCGTCGACACCTTGGCCGCGTTGGCGAACTTTTTCGATTCGATCTTGTCGCCCATCGCCTTGATGGCCTTGGGCTTCGGGCCAATGAAGACGATGCCTTCCTGCTCCAGCCCTTCGCAGAAGGATGCCCGCTCGGACAGGAAACCGTAGCCGGGATGCACGGCCTCTGCTCCTGTGGCCTTGCAGGCGGCGATGATCTTTTCCGCGACCAGATAACTTTGCGCAGCCGGCGAAGGCCCGATATGCACCGCCTCGTCGGCCATTTCGACATGCACGGCGTCCCGGTCGGCGTCGGAATGGACCGCGACGGTGGCGATGCCCATCTTGCGCGCCGTCTTGATCACGCGGCAGGCGATCTCGCCACGGTTGGCGACCAGGATCTTTGTGAACATGCAGGCCTCGTCCCTCGGCTGCCCTTCTTTTACGGGCTTCCCGTTTTATGGGCTTCAGGGGGCCGGTCAAGGCAAAGTCGGAGCCTATCCCGCATGCAAATCGGCGGGCGCTGACGAAAATCCGGGGTCACAACGTCGCTTCGTGCATAGCGCAGAGCTGAATGGTAAGTTAAATCTAACCTGGATTGCAGACTGCCTTGGGAGGATTGCCTGATGAAAACGCGCGCCGCTGTCGCCGTTGCCGCCGGAAAGCCGCTGCAGATCATGGAGGTCGACCTCGAAGGTCCCCGCGATGGCGAGGTGCTGGTCGAGATCAAGGCAACCGGCATCTGCCACACCGACGAGTTCACGCTGTCGGGCGCCGACCCGGAAGGCCTGTTTCCGGCGATCCTCGGCCATGAGGGCGCCGGCATCGTCGTCGACGTCGGCAAGGGCGTCACCTCGGTCAGGAAGGGTGACCATGTCATCCCGCTCTACACGCCGGAATGCCGGCAGTGCCCGTCCTGCCTGTCGCGCAAGACCAATCTGTGCACCGCCATCCGCGCCACCCAGGGACAGGGCTTGATGCCGGACGGCACCTCGCGCTTCTCGATCGGCAAGGACAGGCTGTTCCACTACATGGGCTGCTCGACCTTCTCCAATTTCACCGTGCTGCCCGAGATCGCGGTGGCCAAGGTCAATGCCGACGCCCCGTTCGACAAGATCTGCTACATCGGCTGCGGCGTCACCACCGGCATCGGCGCTGTCATCAACACGGCCAAGGTCGAGCAAGGCGCGACGGCGGTCGTGTTCGGCCTCGGCGGCATCGGCCTCAACGTCATCCAGGGCCTGCGCCTTGCCGGCGCCGACATGATCATCGGCGTCGACCTGAACAACGACAAGAAGGAATGGGGCGAGAAATTCGGCATGACGCATTTCGTCAATCCGAAGGAGATCGACGGCGATGTCGTGGCCCATCTCGTCAACATGACCAAGCGCGGCGCCGACCAGATCGGCGGCGCCGACTACACGTTCGACTGCACCGGCAACACCAAAGTCATGCGGCAGGCGCTGGAAGCGTCGCACCGCGGCTGGGGCAAGTCGGTCATCATCGGCGTTGCCGGCGCCGGCCAGGAGATCTCGACGCGGCCGTTCCAGCTCGTCACCGGCCGCACCTGGATGGGCACCGCCTTTGGCGGCGCGCGCGGCCGCACCGACGTGCCGAAGATCGTCGACTGGTACATGGCCGGCAAGATCGAGATCGATCCGATGATCACCCACACGCTGAAGCTCGAGGACATCAACAAGGGCTTTGACCTGATGCATGAAGGCAAGTCGATCAGGAGCGTGGTAGTCTATTGAAGGAGGTACTGATCCGGGTTCGGATCCGATATCCGAATTTCAGCGAGTCGCTCAGTATGCAGAGCTGGCAATTCGGCGAACATCTTTGGGTAGCGCTTAGGAATAACAACCGCGTTCGCATCGACCTCGATGAGATCGACCGCGGCAGAGAAGAAATATCGTTTCTCGTGCGCGATACATATCTGAGCAAGGCGCTCAAGGTGGTAGAGCGCGTCAAGCAAGAACACCGTATGGAGAATGAAGCGGTAATCGAAACGGAACCAGCATAGAACCAAGGGAGGAGACAAAAATGCCGGAAAAACTGCATCCTAAAATCGACAATGGACTGCCACGGGAAAAGGCCGATTTTGCCGGCGGCACGCTGGTCTGCGCCTGCACCAGCAACCCGGTCAAGGTGAAGGTCAAGGGCCAGATCGCCCACAACCATGCCTGCGGCTGCACCAAATGCTGGAAGCCGGAAGGCGCGCTGTTCTCGGTCGTGGCGGTTGCCGGTACAAACGACGTGACGGTGACCGAAAACGGCGACAAGCTGAAGATCGTCGATCCGGGCGCGCTGATCCTGCGCCATGCCTGCACCGGCTGCGGCGTCCATATGCACGGCCCGGTCGAGCGCGACCACGCGTTCAAGGGGCTGTCCTTCATCCATCCCGAACGCTTCCAGGAAGACGGCTGGTCACCGCCGGGCTTCACCGCCTTTGTCTCGTCGATCATCGAGTCCGGTGTCGATCCGAGCCGCATGGACGGCATAAGGTCACAGCTGAAGTCGATCGGGCTCGAACCTTATGATTGCCTCAATCCAGGACTGATGGACTATATCGCCACCTGGACGGCCAAGCGGTCCGGCGCGTTGCCGGCCTAGTAGCCGCTCGACTATCATCGATCGAGCCGGGCGACGCCGCCCGGCTCTTTCACATTTGGAACAACGATGCCCGCACCTGCTATTCTCGTCGATGCCGACGCTTGCCCAGTGAAGGCCGAGGTCGAAAAAGTCGCCGAGCGGCACGGCATCGTCGTCACCTTCGTCTCCAATGGCGGCTTGCGTCCGTCGCGCGATCCGATGATCCGCAATGTCGTCGTCTCCAAGGGCGCCGATGCCGCCGACGACTGGATCGTCGAAAATGCCCGGTCCAACGATATCGTGGTGACCGCCGATATCCCGCTTGCCGCGCGCGCGGTGGCGCTTGGCGCCCACGTACTTGGTCCGACCGGACGCCCGTTTACGCCCGAAACGATTGGCATGGCGGTGGCAATGCGCGATCTCAAGCAGCATCTGCGCGAGACCGGCGAAAGCAAGGGCTACAATTCGAGCTTCGCGCCGCAGGACCGCTCGCGGTTCCTCGGCGAGCTTGACCGCATCCTACGGCGGGCGCTGAAATCCGCGTCTGCGGACTGAAGGCCATGGCGACTGGTACCCCGACCAAGATGCCCATGCGACGCCACACGCCGTTCGCGGTGTCGGCCTGCATCGGCGTGGCAGCCTTTGGCGCCGCGCTGGTCTGGCGTGCGCCGCTTGCCTATTCGATCGGCGCCAATGTGTTCTTTGCCGCCTATCTCGTCCTTGTCATCGCCCATATGCCGCGGCTTACCGGCAGCTATCTGCGCAAGAATGCAGGCGACACGGACCTGCCGGTGCTGGCCATCTTCGCGGTCACGCTGATTGTCGTCGCCATTGCCATCATGTCGTTGTTTCAATTGATCAACAGGGAGAAGAGCGCGGACACCGTCGAGCTTATGGTGGCGCTGCTGTCTATCCCGCTTGGCTGGTTGACCATCCATGCGATGGCCGCACTTCACTACGCGCATATCTACTGGTTGGATGGCGATGCGATGGATGGCGACACAAAAAAGAAAATTCCGGTCGGCGGCCTCGACTTCCCGGGCGGCAAGCGGCCGGAAGGCTCGGATTTCCTCTATTTCGCCACGGTGATCGGCATGACGGCCCAAACCGCCGACACCAACATCACGACCTCGCAAATGCGCCGTGTCGTGCTTGTGCATTCGATCCTGTCGTTCTTCTTCAACACGGTCATCGTGGCAGCCGCGGTCAACCTCGCCGTCAGCCTCGGCAGTCCGTAATAAATCCGTGATCGGGTGAAACATCGCTTAGGCTGGCGACGTATTGGGAGGAGAAGAGATCTGACGAGGCCGCGGAACCGCTTGGCAGGGAGGCACGGAAAATATGGAATCAGTTGCCAGAGGCGAAGCCAGCACCGGGGCAGATAGCGCTGCTTCGACGGATGCGACGCTGATCTATCGCCAGTCGCGCTGGACGCGGCTGACGCATTGGCTGTGGGCGATCGCGCTGTTCTTCATGCTGCTTTCCGGCCTGCAGATCTTCAACGCCCGCCCACAGCTCTACATCGGCAAGGAGTCGGGTTTTGGCTACAACAACACCGTCTTCGCCATTGGCGCCGAGAATACGGCGACTGGCCCGCGCGGCTATACCGAAATCTTCGGCAAGCGCTTCGATACCACTGGCGTGCTCGGCTGGTCGGGTCCGGCCGGCCAGGAGACCTCCCGTGCCTTCCCGTCCTGGGCGACGATCCCTTCCTATTACGATCTCGGCACCGCGCGCGTTGTTCATTTCTTCTTCGCCTGGGTGCTGACCAGCACGCTGCTGGTCTGGCTGGTCGCCAGCCTGATCAACGGCCATTTGCGCCGCGATCTTGCCCCGCGCCTCGATGATTTCAGGCGCCTGCCGCGAGACATTGTCGAGCACGCCAAGCTCAGGTTCCACCACACGCGCGACTACAACACGCTGCAGAAGATGGCCTATGGCGGCGTGCTGTTCGTGCTGCTGCCGCTGATGATCATCACCGGCCTTGCCATGTCGCCGAGCATGGATTCGGTGCTGCCGTTCCTGAATGATCTGCTCGGCGGCCGGCAGACGGCGCGCACCATTCATTTCACGGTGATGCTGCTGCTCGTCGCCTTCTTCATCATCCACATCGTGATGATCCTCGCCGCCGGCCCGATCAACGAGCTGCGCTCCATCATCACCGGCTGGTACCGAACCGACCCGCCGGCGCATGGCGACAAAGCGCCAGAGAGGAGTGCCTGACATGGCGAAATTCGAGATCAGCCCCAAGCTACAGATAAGCCGAAGAAAGTTCCTGACCTCGGCCAGCCTCGGCCTTTCCGGCATCATGCTGTCGGGCTGCGACGCCTTCGACAGCCAGCTTGGCGTCGGCGACAGCCTGCGCAGCTTCCTCGAAAGCGCCAATGGCCTGACCTGGCGGGCGCAGCGACTGCTTGCCGGCGCTGATGCGCTGGCGCCGGAGTTCACCGAGGCCGACATTCGCCAGCCGCAGCGGCCGAACGGCGTCACCGCACCGGACGACGATTTCTACAAGGGCCTGCTCGCCAGCGATTTCGCCGACTGGCGGCTGGAGGTTTCAGGCCTCGTCGAAAAGCCGCTGTCGCTGAGCCGCGAGCAGCTGATGAACATGCCGAGCCGCACCCAGATCACCCGCCACGACTGCGTCGAAGGCTGGAGCTGCATTGCCAAATGGACCGGCACGCCGCTGTCGCTGGTGCTCGACCAGGCAGTGGTCAAGCCGCAGGCGCGCTACGTCATGTTCCACTGCCTCGACACGATCGACCGCAGCCTGGCCGGCGACATCAAATATTACGGCTCGATCGACCTGGTCGATGCCCGCCATCCGCAGACGATCCTTGCCTATGGCCTCAACGGCAAGCGGTTGCCGGTCGAAAACGGCGCGCCGCTGCGCGTCCGCGTCGAGCGCCAGCTCGGCTACAAGATGCCGAAATACCTCTACAAGATCGAGCTGGTCGACGGCTTCGCCAATATCGGCGGCGGCAGAGGCGGCTATTGGGAGGACAATGGCTACGACTGGTACGGCGGCATCTGACAGAAACCTGACCTAAGCTTCATCTAACTGTCGTCGTCGCTGTCGTCGCCGTCGCTGCGCAGGGCCGGATTCAGGTCAGGATTGTCGTCAGGGGTGACAAGCTTGCCCAGCCCATGCGGTCCCTGGTAGTTGCCGTGGGTATCGAAGTTGGGGTTGCCCTGATTGTCGAATTGCGGCGTCGGATCGATCCATTGGTCGTAACGGCGCGGGCGCGGCTTCGGATAGTAATTATCGGAATGATGGCGATGCGAATCGCCGTTGTCGAGAATGGCGCCTACCACGCCGCCGACGATAATGGCTGCGGCGACGTCGCCAGCAGAGGGATTGCGGTTGGGGCTGGCGACTGCGAATTCGGCCGAGCAACCATTGTCGACCCAGATGCCGCCGCCGTCATAGCCCCAGCTTCTACCGTATACGCAACGCGCCTTCGACAGCCGGGAGGTCAACTGCACGCCGCGGCGCGTATCGATCCCGCAATAGGAATAGCGGTAATCGGCGCTGGAGCAGACCACGCGTTTTGCCCCCGCAGCCTGCGCTGCCGCCGGCAGCAGCGAAAGCTTCGCCGGATTGCCCAGGATGCAAACCAGGAACATCATCGAACCGGTAACCGCCATCCATGCCGACATCGCAACTCTCCATCAGGGTCCGCTATCGACAGAATGGCACCTCTGTGTAAATCTGACAACCGGACGGGCTCAGCGAGGTTATATTAATGCGCGCTAAGATGATCGCCACAACTATACTTGCCCTTTCTGCGTGGTTGGCTTTGTCGCTGCTGCCAGCCCGGGCGGACGACAGCCTCAAGCGCATCATCGACCAGAAGACACTGACGGTCGGCGTGGCGCTCAACCCGCCATGGATCCTCAAGAAGGCCGACGGGAAGTTCGCCGGCTATGATGTCGACCTGACCAGTGCGCTGGCGTCTGATCTCGGCGTCGACCTGAAGCTGGTCGAGGTGCCCTGGAACGACCTTAAGACAAGACTGCTCAAGGGTGATTTCGACATGATCGCGGCTGGCTACGCCAGCACGCCGGAACGCGCACGCGAGGTGGTGTTCTCCAACCAGACCGGCACCGCCGATATCCGCATGGTTGCGACGATCGCCAGCCTTGGGAAAAGGCCGGGAAAGGCAGTGGCGGCGCCGGGATACAAGATCGCCGTGCTGTCCAATTCCACCGATGAAGCCGCCGCGAAGGAAGCTTTTCCCAAGGCGACCATCCTGTCTTTCGACAATACCTCAGATGTTTTCGCCGCGATCATCGGCGGCGACGCACAGGCAATGGTCGCGACATCGCCAACGCCCCAAATGGCCGCCAGGCTCTATGACGCGAAGTTGACAATGGTGGGCGGCCCGCTGTTGCGGACGCCGGAGGCGTTTGCGATGCGCCCGGACGATGTGCGCCTCATCCAATACGTCAACAACTGGATCGGCGCGCGCACCGCCGACGGCACCATAGGCGGCGTGCGCCGCTACTGGTTCGGCAGCTTCAAATGGATGTCGCGGTTCGACACCAGCGCCAAGCCGGAGCCCGCCAAACAATAGCGTCGCGCGACTGCTTATGCGACCTTGTCGATCAGCGACCGTATTTCAGCGACAGTGGCGCGCTCGCTCCATGATCGTCGGATTCAGCTGTTTCACGGCCGCAAAATTCGCTTTGGTCCCCTTGGCCGGCATGTGCTAGCGTTGCCAGATGAAAAGTCGTTCCCCCAAATTAGATCGCTCGCCAAAGAGCGGACACTATGTCCTGACGAGCAGTCGAGGCGCCAAAATCAGCGCCGTCGAAGGTATGAAGCTAAGTCCACGCATGGGGCATATCCTTGAGCAAAGCTCGCAGCGTGGGCTGAGCGGTGATGAGCGACGCAAGCTCATCAAAGAACAGGCGCGCAAGAAGTAGCGGACCTTGGTCTATGCCGCAGAATCCGATCCTCTGTGCTATCCGGGCACGACCGTCCTTCGCAACCTCCTCGACATTCATGATCAGTCCGAGCTCGACGAGTTTGAGCTCGCTCTGTTTCTGACCCGGGCCGATGAGGCTTTTCCAGCTGGTGATCTGGATTATCCGCACTATCTGGCACTGCATCGTCACCTGTTTCAGGACGTCTATGCGTGGGCCGGTGAACCGCGCACCATCCGCATCGGCAAGGGCGGTAACTGGTTTTGCTACCCTGAGTACATCGATGCCGAGATGCAGCGGGTTTTCGGAGAACTCTCAGCCGCCGGCCATTATTCCAGCACATCAGCCGAGGTCTTTGCAGCTGGCGCAGCGCACGTTCTCGCTGAGATCAATGCGATACACCCCTTCCGAGAAGGCAACGGCCGCACTCAGCTGGCGTTTCTGGCGATATTAGCCGATAACGCCGGCCATGGTTTCGACGATGACGAGCTGGATCGCGATCGTGTAATGAAGGCCATGATCTCAAGCTTTTCCGGCGACGAAGCCCCACTCACGCGCCTGATTCAGGACATTGTCGCTTAAGGGCTGCCTACCGATCCTGGCTGATGTTGCCTGTCCTCGGAAAGGTTAATGCGCTGCCGTCGGCTGTAATCAGTCGCTAGAGATGCGCTTGAGCCTGTCCAGTTAATTGGCTGCCTGTCCGTTCGCATCGCTTCAGGGTTGGCAGTGACGCTCGGTTGCTCGTGAAAGGCTCACGCAACCTTGTCGATCAGCGGCTTCAGCGCCGGGTGGATTTCCGGCGAGGCGTGCTTGATCAGCGTCAGCAGCGCGCGCTCGTTCTCATGCAGCGGCCGGTCGCCGATGTGTTCGGCGAGCCACTTCGCTTCGCCGGCGTCGACCGTCTCGGCGCGGCGGGCCAGTGCCTCGGCTGCCTTGTTCCTCGATTCCCATTCGGCCTCGACGTCGCCCGGTGAGAGATAGGCTTCCATGATGCCGGACAGGCCGCCCGATACCATGCGGCTGAAGAACCCGCCGATCTCCGGATCGGCCTGCTCGAAGAACGAATCCCGGCGCAGCGCCACGTCGCGCACCGGCGGTTCGTAGCCGGCCGAACACATGACGAAATTGGCGATCGCCTTGACGAACAGATCGTTCCAGGACGGATCGTTGTCGCCCGCCGCTGTCCGCTCGTTGATCTCGAACAGCACCTCGGCCTCGGCGCGGCTGATGGCGATGTTGCCATCGCCGCCGTAGGCGTAAAGGATGCGGCGCAACAGCTCGACCTCAGCCTTGGCAATCGACCCAGGGATAAGCCTGCCGCCGGTCATCAGCGGCCCCTTGCCGTCCACGACCGCATGAGCGACCTGCTCCAGCGCATAGCTGGAAAGCGTGCTCGGCGATGATTTGGCAACTTCCAGCACATGCACCAGCAGCTCGAGTTCGGTCTGGCTGTCGACCATGCCGTCGCGCGAAATCGTCCGGATCAGCCAGTCAGCATTGTCTTGCGAAACATAGCCCGCCGGCTTTTCCTGGTGGACGATGAAATCGGTGACGGCCTCGACGAAAAACTCAAGCCATTCTGCGCATTTGTCCCTCGCCGTTGCATCCAGCGCAAACAGCGCCTCGGCCTCGCCGCGCGTTACTAGGCCGTCGCCGAACACTTCGCCGCGCAGCATGACCACGTCTTCCGCCGTGATCCGATTTTTCGAGGCCAGCCCGGCCACCGGCGCGCTCATGATCAATTCGCCCATTGTCTTCCCCGCCCGCCGCCGGTAATTGCCGGCCCTTATGCGGTATATCGGCAAGGTCTTGAGAAACCGGCAAGCGGCGTGGTTAGCGAAGGCTTGCCCGTAAAGAAGGCCCGCGGAAGACCTGGCAGTAAAAATGTCGCCGGCAGGTGACAAGGTGTCGTCCACGGGCTATGGATGACGAGTCGAGGGCTCCTGACCGAGTCCTACCTGTTTGTGGGAGAGAGCAGCGAGAGCTGCCGCCGAAGGGGAAATCGCCCGAAATCTCTCAGGCAAAAGAACCGTAGACGGGAAAGACACTCTGGAAAGTCGGGGCTTGCCCCCGCGCCGAAGGTGTAAGCGCTGCCGACAGAGTTACGGGGCGCGAGTCTCTCAGGCTTCAGACAGAGGGGCACGGACTGGTCGCCATTCGCGGCCGCTTGCGTGCGACTCTGGAGATGACATGACGGGCGACGATACCAAACACCTTCCCCTCGAAGATCTGCACATGGCAGCTGGTGCGCGCTTTGGCGCCTTCGCCGGCTGGTCGATGCCGCTGACCTATCCGGCCGGCGTGATGAAGGAGCACCTGCACAGCCGTGAGCATGCCGGCCTGTTCGACATCTCGCACATGAAGCTGTTCGAAATCAGCGGTACGGGGGCAGCAGCGCTTCTGAACCGCGCCTGCCCGTTCGATGCCGGCGCACTTGAGGTTTCCCAGTCCAAATACACGTTCTTCCTCAATGAGGCGGCCGGCATTCTGGACGATCTGATCGTCACCAGGCTCGGCGCCGAGCGCTTCATGATGGTCGCCAATGCCGGCAACGCCGCCGCCGACGAAAAGCATCTGCGCGCACTGGCCAAAAATTTCGATGCAGAGGGCGATTTCGATGTAAAAGTGGATGCGCTCGACCGCGTCTTCCTGGCCATACAGGGCCCCGAGGCGTGGGCTGCCCTTTCCCGCGCCGGCATCGAGACCGGTTCGCTGGTGTTCATGCACGGCATCGAGCCGCGCGAAAAATGGTTCATGAGCCGGTCCGGCTATACCGGCGAAGACGGCTTCGAGATCGGCCTGCCGGAAGCGGATGCAAGAAACCTCGTCGCCAGGCTGCTCGAGGACGAGCGGGTGATGTGGGTCGGCCTTGCCGCCCGCGACAGCCTGCGGCTCGAAGCCGGACTGTGCCTGCACGGGCTGGACATCACGCCGGAGATCGATCCGGCCAGCGCCGGGCTGATGTGGCCCATCCCCAAGGAGGTTCGCGCCTCTGGCGCCTTCATCGGCGCCGATGCGCTGCGCGCCATCCTGGAGCGTGGTCCGGCGCAAAAACGCGTCGGCCTGAAGCCGGAAGGCCGCCAGCCGGTGCGCGCCGGTGCTGCCCTTTTCGATGCTGACGGCAACCCTGCCGGCCATGTCACCTCAGGCGGCTTCGGCCCCTCGGCCGGTCATCCGGTCGCCATGGGCTACGTCCAGACGCCGCTTGCCAAATCCGGCGCAAAACTGTTCGCCGATGTCCGCGGGACGAAAATCCCGGTCGACATCCACCCCTTGCCCTTCACGCCCCATCGCTACCGCAAAGGATGATTTCAATGGCAAAGACCTATTTCACCGAAGATCACGAATGGCTGCGCGTCGAGGGCGGCATCGCCACGGTCGGCATCACCGATTACGCGCAGCAGCAGCTCGGCGATCTCGTCTTCGTCGAACTGCCGGAGCCGGGGAAGAAGCTGGCCAAGGGCGACACCGCCGTGGTGGTCGAATCGGTCAAGGCCGCATCGGACGTCTACGCGCCGGTCGACGGCGAGATCACCGAGGCCAACACCTCGCTGTCATCGGATCCTTCACTCGTCAATTCGGCGGCAACCGGCGACGGCTGGTTGTGGAAGATGAAGCTGGCCAATGAGCGCCAACTCGACGGACTCCTCGATGAAGCCGCTTACAAAGCCCATATTGGTTGATAGCAGGACCAGGAAGATGACCGCAGCACCCTACCCCTTCTCGGCTCGCCATATCGGCCCGGGCCTCCATGACGTCAGAGCCATGCTGGCGACGATCGGCGTTCCTTCGGTCGAGACCCTGATCAGCCAGGCAGTGCCGAAGTCGATCCGGCTCGACCGGCCGCTGGCCCTGCCCGCGCCCGCAACCGAAGCGGAAGCGCTGGCCGAGCTCGCGGCGACGATGGCAAAGAACACGGTGCAGAAGAGCTTCATCGGTGCCGGGTATCATGGCGTCCACGTGCCGCCGGTGATCCAGCGCAACCTGTTCGAGAACCCGGCCTGGTATACGGCTTACACGCCTTACCAAGCCGAGATCAGTCAGGGCCGGCTGGAGATGCTGTTCAACTTCCAGACACTGGTGACGGAACTGACCGGCCTGCCGGTGGCATCGGCCTCGCTGCTCGACGAGGCGACGGCGGTGGCCGAAGCGGTTGGGATCGCGCTGCGCCATCATCGCGACAAGCGCACCAAGGTGGCACTGGCCGGCACGCCGCACCCGCAGACGCTGGACGTCGTGCGCACCCGCGCCGAGCCGCTCGGCATCGAGGTCGACGGCGAGGTGATCGACGACAACACCGCCGCCCTGCTGGTCTCCTGGCCCGATACATTCGGCGTCTACGGCGACCACAAGGCAGCGATCGACAGGGCCCGTGCTGCCGGCGCGCTGGTCGTCTTCATCGCCGACCCGCTTGGCCTGACGCTGACCGATGCGCCGGCCAGGCTTGGCGCCGACATCGCCGTCGGCCCGATGCAGCGTTTTGGCGTGCCGATGGGCTTTGGCGGGCCGCACGCCGCCTATTGCGCCGTCTCCGACAGGCTGACGCGGCTGATGCCCGGCCGGCTCGTTGGCCAGTCGACGGATAGCAAGGGCCGTCCTGGTTATCGCCTCGCTTTGCAGACACGCGAACAGCATATCCGCCGCGACAAGGCGACGTCCAACATCTGCACCGCACAGGCGCTGCTCGCCAATATGGCGACGGCCTACGCGATCTGGCATGGCCCTGCCGGGCTGCAGGCGATTGCCGGCCGCGTCCACACGCTGGCCAACCGCCTGGCTGCCGGCCTCAAGGCAGCGGGCGTTTCGGTGGTCGGCGACAGCCATTTCGACACGGTGACCGTGAAAGTGAAGGGCAGAGCCGGCGCGATTGCCGCCGCCGCAGAAAAGACCGGCCGGCTGCTGCGCGTCATCGACGCCGACCATGTCGGCATCAGCTTCGACGAGACCTCCACCGAGGCCGATCTGGAGGCGATCGCAGCACTTTTCGGCGCCAAGGCCGGCGTTGCCGCCGGCAGTTCCATGCCAGGAAAACCGCGCGGCAAGGAGTTTCTCACCCAGCCCGTCTTCCGCGAAAACCACTCGGAAACCGACATGATGCGCTTCCTGCGCCGGCTGGCCGACAAGGACCTGGCGCTCGACCGCGCCATGATCCCGCTCGGCTCCTGCACCATGAAGCTCAACGCCGCCGCCGAAATGATGCCGGTGAGCTGGCCTGATGTCGCCAACCTGCATCCCTTCGCGCCGGCAAACCATTCGATAGGCTATCGCGCCATGATCGACGAGCTGGAAGGCTGGCTGGCCGAGATCACCGGCTTCGACGCGGTGACCCTGCAGCCCAATGCCGGCAGCCAGGGCGAATATGCCGGGCTGCTCGCCATTCGCGGCTATCATCTCTCGCGCGGCGAAGGCCATCGCACCGTCTGCCTGATCCCGTCCTCGGCGCATGGCACCAATCCGGCAAGTGCTGCCATGGCCGGCATGAGCGTCGTCGTCGTGCGCTGCACCGAGGACGGCAATATCGATACGGCCGACCTGCAGGCCAAGGCGACCGAGCATGCGCACAACCTCGCGGCGCTGATGTTCACCTACCCTTCGACGCATGGCGTCTTCGAGGAAGGCGCGCGCGACCTCTGTGCGCTGGTTCACAGCCATGGCGGCCAGGTCTATTTCGACGGCGCCAACCTCAACGCGCTGGTCGGCCTCGCCCGTCCCGGCGATATCGGCGCCGATGTCTGCCACATGAACCTGCACAAGACCTTCTGCATCCCGCATGGCGGCGGCGGCCCCGGCGTCGGCCCGATCGGCGTCAAGGCGCATCTGAAGCCATATCTGCCCGGCCACGTCACCGAAGGCTCGGCCCATGCCGTGGCGGCGGCACCGTTCGGCAGTGCCTCCATCCTGCCGATCACCTGGATGTATATTCGCATGATGGGCGCTTCCGGCCTGAAGCAGGCGACCGAGACGGCGATCATCTCCGCCAACTATGTGGCGACGCGGCTTGGCGAGCATTTCCCCCTGCTTTACAAAGGGCGCAACGGACGCGTCGCGCATGAATGCATCCTCGACACCCGCGTGCTCAAGGACAGCGCCGGCATCAGCGTCGACGATATCGCCAAGCGGCTGATCGACTATGGCTTCCACGCGCCGACCATGTCGTTCCCGGTCGCCGGCACGCTGATGGTCGAGCCGACCGAGTCCGAGCCCAAGCGCGAGCTGGATCGTTTCTGCGAGGCCATGATCGCCATAGCCGGCGAGGCAGCCAAGGTGGCGAAGGGCGAATGGCCGTTGGCCGACAATCCTCTGGTCAACGCTCCGCACACCGCCGCCGAGGCATTGGCCGGCCAGTGGACCCATCCCTATTCGCGTCTGGAGGCAGCCTATCCAGCCGGCGATGCCGACACCGCAGCAAAGTACTGGCCGCCGGTGTCACGCATCGACAATGTCGCCGGCGACCGCAACCTTGTCTGCTCCTGCCCGCCGCTGTCGGAATATCTGGGTGCGGCGGAATAGATCATGATCCCGAAAAGTGGAATCCGGTTTTCGGACAAGATCATGGGTCTAACAAGAAGATAGAAACCTCAATCAGGCAGAACGCAAGGCCGGCCCGTCGGCCTTGCTCGCCCGGTCCCGGACGACGACGCGATTTCGCCCGGCGCGCTTTGCCGCATAGAGTGCTGCGTCGGCTTCGGCCAGCACATCGTCGAGACCGGTGCCGTTTGTTCCGCCAAAGCCGATGCCGCCGCTGACTGTGCTTCGCAACGGACCGAGTTGGGTGGCCACGACTTCCGTGCCGAAGGCGACGCTGATCTTGCTCGCAATGTCATAGGCCTTCTCTTCCGTCATCCGCGACATGACGAGCACGAATTCCTCGCCGCCCAACCGGAAGGCGTCGACGCCGGTCCGGGCGTATTTCCTGATGACGGCGGCAAAGCGGCACAGAACCTGGTCGCCGACCGGGTGACCGAATACGTCGTTCGTCCTCTTGAAATGGTCAAGGTCGAACATGGCAACGGACATGAACGGACCGAAGACCCGCTCGCCGTAGAGTGCCGTCAACGCCCGCCGATTCATCAGCCCGGTCAATGGATCGGTCATCGTCTCGGCCTTCAGTTCGATCTGCGCCTGCAAATGGTGCAGGGAGAGCGTCAATGCGCCGAGCCCGGTCATGCAGGCGACGGCCACGACGGAATTCACCCGCTCGGCCCAATTGTCCGGTGCTACACCGAGCACCCATTGGCCCGTGACCAGCAGGACCGCGCCGCAAAGTCCGAACGACAGGGCACAGACGCCGCTCAGGAACGAGACGACCAGCAATATCCGGCGATCGTGACCACCCTCAATCCAGAACATCGCCCCGATGAGCGAGAGCAGCGCCGTTACCGTCGCGTAGGTGACAATAAAGCCGACACCATCAAACCCGAGATACGTCGCGCCCGCGCAAACGGCCATCGCAACCAAGGTCGGCAAGATGGCTCGTCTGTAGTCGCCTATGCCGAGGTATTGCATGGCCGACAGGCAGATGATCAGGAAGCCGAGGCTGAGCAGCGCAAGCACGATCTGGCAAAGCCAGGCGCTTGGATCCCTGGTGTAATGCCAGAACAACACCACATGTGCGACGAGCACGAGAATGCCACACGCCACCGTCAGCACAAAGCGTGCCTGTGGCGCGCTGAACCAGATGGCAAACATGGTGATGCTAAGGCACGTGCCCGACAGCGCCGCCGCGAGCAGGAGCGAACTGTAATCCAACATGCTTAAGCGACTGCCTCTTGAGGGTTCCGCTGCATTCTAGGTCAGCGACAGTCCGCAAATACCGCCTTTTAGCCAATCTTCCGGCGTAACCTTCGGACAGGGTTTACAAAACGTCGATGCTCCACCTTCGACCCCATTTCCGCCGCTTGGCTGTCGAATGGTTTTGCAGTAAGAGGCCCTATCCTCGAACGTAACAGGAACCTCCGTCGCCTGCCCGCCAAAAGCGTGGCAGTATCGGGTGGTGATTCGCAGCATCGGAATCCAGGACCGGCATGGACGACAATAACGATCTTTTCGCCAAATTGGACAAGCAGCCGCAACCGGCTCGCGCCGCCGCGCGCCCGGCCGACCCGCTGGTGCAGGCGGCGAAGCGGCCGGCGCCCCGCGACGCCAGCGAGAGCTATAGTGCCGCCGACATCGAAGTGCTGGAGGGGCTGGAACCGGTGCGCCGCCGCCCGGGCATGTACATTGGCGGCACCGACGACAAGGCGATGCACCATCTGTTCGCCGAGGTCATCGACAATTCGATGGACGAGGCGGTCGCCGGCCATGCGACCTTCATCGATGTCGAGCTTTCCGCCGACGGATACCTGTCCGTCACCGACAACGGCCGCGGCATTCCGGTCGATCCGCACCCGAAATTCAAGAAGCCGGCGCTCGAACTCATCATGACGACGCTGCATTCAGGCGGCAAGTTCGACAGCAAGGTTTACGAGACGTCCGGCGGCCTGCACGGTGTCGGCGTTTCCGTGGTCAACGCGCTGTCCGACCATCTCGAGGTCGAGGTGGCGCTGGGAAGGAAACTTTATCGGCAAAAGTTCTCGCGCGGCATTCCTGTGACCGGCCTGGAGCAGCTCGGCGAGGTGCACAACCGCCGCGGCACGAAGATCCGCTTCCATCCAGACGAGCAGATTTTCGGCAAGGGCGCTGCTTTCGAGCCGACGCGGCTCTACCGCATGGCGCGGTCAAAGGCTTATCTGTTCGGCGGTGTCGAAATCCGCTGGACCTGCGACCCGTCGCTGATCAGGGAAAAGGACACGACGCCGGCCAAGGCAGAATTCCATTTTCCGGGCGGCCTCAAGGATTATCTGAAAGCCTCGCTCGGCGACGAATTCCAGGTGACCCGTGAAATGTTTGCCGGTAAGAGCGAGAAGCAGGGTGGCCACGGTTCGCTCGAATGGGCGGTGACCTGGTTCGGCGGCGACGGTTTTATCAATTCCTATTGCAACACCATTCCGACCGCCGAAGGCGGCACGCATGAGGCCGGCTTCCGCAACGTCCTGACGCGCGGCTTGCGCGCTTATGCCGACCTGGTCGGCAACAAGCGCGCCTCGATCGTCACTTCCGAGGATGTGATGATCTCGGCGGCGGGCATGCTGTCGGTGTTCATCCGCGAACCGGAATTCGTCGGCCAGACCAAGGACAGGCTGGCGACGATCGAGGCGATCCGCATCGTCGAAAGCGCCATCCGCGACCCGTTCGACCACTGGCTGGCCGACAATCCGCAGGAGGCTTCGAAACTGCTCGAATGGGTGATCGCGCGCGCCGACGAGCGGGTGCGCCGCCGCCAGGAAAAGGAAGTGTCGCGCAAAAGTGCGGTGCGCAAACTGCGGCTGCCCGGCAAGCTCGCCGACTGCACGCAGAATGCCGCCGCCGGTGCCGAGCTGTTCATCGTCGAGGGCGATTCGGCCGGCGGTTCGGCAAAGCAGGCGCGCGACCGCGCCAGCCAGGCGGTGCTGCCCCTGCGCGGCAAGATCCTCAACGTCGCCAGCGCCGGCAACGACAAGCTTGCCGCCAACCAGCAGATATCCGACCTCATCCAGGCGCTTGGCTGCGGCACGCGCTCGAGATATCGCGACGAGGACCTGCGTTACGACCGGGTCATCATCATGACCGATGCCGACGTCGACGGCGCCCATATCGCCTCGCTGCTGATCACCTTTTTCTACCAGGAGATGCCGAGCCTGGTCCGCGGCGGCCATCTCTATCTGGCGGTGCCGCCGCTTTATTCGATCCGGCAAGGCGGCAAGGTCGCCTATGCCCGCAACGATGCGCACAAGGACGAACTCCTGCGCACCGAATTCGCCGGGCGCGGCAAGGTCGAAATCGGCCGCTTCAAGGGGCTGGGCGAAATGATGGCTGCCCAGCTCAAGGAAACCACCATGGACCCGAAAAAGCGCACGCTGCTCAGGGTCGACGTTATCGATGCCGAGGCGGCGACCAAGGATGCGGTCGACGCATTGATGGGGACCAAGCCCGAGGCCCGTTTCCGCTTCATCCAGGAACGCGCGGAATTCGCCGAGACGGAAGTGCTGGATATCTGAGCTCCCGCCGCTAGCTTGGCCTTCTGAGCTGGAGACGAGCACTTGACCTGGGCGCGGCTGAAGGACGATATCGGCACGCGGATCGCTGGCCTGACGCGGCCGACGCGCTCGGACTGGATCTTTGCCCTGCGCACCGTTTCGGCCGGCCTCATCGCGATTTTGGCCGCCTATGCGCTGAAGCTCGACCACCCGCAATGGGCGATGATGACGGTGTTCATCGTCGCACAGCCGGTCGCCGGCATGGTGCTGGCGAAGGGGTTTTATCGTCTCCTCGGCACGCTTGCCGGCGCGCTGGCGGCGATCGGGATTACCACTGTTTTCGATGCCAACCCGTGGTTGCTGGTTGCAGTTCTTGCCGTCTGGATCGGCATCTGCTCGCTGGTCTCGTCGCTGCTACGCAATCCGGAAGCCTATGGCGCGGCGCTTGCCGGCTACACCGCGATGATCATCGGCCTGCCGGCTTTCGGCCAGCCGCACCTCGTCATCGATCTCGCGGTGGCGCGCTGCGCGGAAATCGTGCTTGGTATCGTCTGCGCTGCGCTGACCAGCCGGCTGATCCTGCCGAAACTGGCCGCCGACGCCATCATCTCAAGACTGAAACGCAGCATTCTCGACCTGGCGGCCTATGCGGACGGCGCTTTTTCCGGCGGTGATGCGGAAAAGCTTGCCGGGCTGCACCGCAAGCTGATCGGCGACGTCCAGACGCTCGGCGAGATGCGCACCTACGCAAGGCTGGAGGGGCCGAGCCTCGCCACCCGCGCCTATCCGGTCCGGCGTACCATCGGCCAGCTTCTGTCGGCCCTGTCAGCGGCGCGTGCGCTGCATGCCCACGCCGCGCCGAAGAATGCAGCCCTCATCCCCGTTCGCGCCGAGTTGCAGGCCGTTGTCGGCGAACTGGTAGCCAAGCCGGGCGCGCTGGACGATACGGCGCCCTGGGTGGCGCGGCTCGACGCAATCGCCGGCAAGGCGCGACAGATGCCTGACGTCGCGGCCGGGCAAGACATTGACTGGGCTGGCACTGTCACCCGCCTAACCATTGCCGCCGACTTCGCCGAGGCCATGCAGCAAGTGCTGCGCGGCCTGGATGCACTGCGCTCTCCCCTGTCTCGTGCCAGTCGCGAACGGCGGCAGCCGGCACTGGTGGTGCACCGCGATTATCGTGCGGCATCGCGCAATGCCGTGCGCGCAGCTATTGCCACGCTCCTGGTCGCCGGCTTCTGGCTGGCGACGAAATGGTCGGACGCGACGGGCACGGTCATTCTGGTCGCCGTCGTCTCCGGCCTGTTCGCCGCTCGACCCGATCCGATCCGGTCGGCATGGAACTTCTTCGAGGGCACGTTGCTCGCCCTGCCCTTTGCGTTTCTCATCGGCCAGTTGGCGCTTCCGGCTTTGCCAGGCTTCGGATGGTTCATGGTCTTTGTCGTGCCGATCCTGGTACCAGCGGCACTGGCCATGGCCAATCCGCGCTATGTCGGCGTGGCAACGGCCTTTGCCATCAATTTCCTCGCCTTCCTCAGCCCACATCAGGCGATGACCTACGATCCGTTTCCGTTCTTCGCCAATTCGGCATCGGTCCTGGTCGGCATTCTTCTGGCGATCGGCGTCTTCGCCACCGTGCTGCCCGCCGACCCCTGGGTCACCGTCAACCGCATCCTGCAAGCCATGCGCGAAGATCTTGCCCGCCTTTGTCTGCATGAGCGCATGCCGCGGCGACTGGCTTTCGAGAGCCTTGCCTATGATCGGGTCAACCAGTTGATGCCGCTGCTGCAGAACGCCGGCGAGAAAGGCGACGCCGTTCTCGACGGCGGCATTGCTGCCGTTACTGTCGGCCTCGAAATCCTGCGGCTGCGCAACGCGCAACAGAGTTCCGCGATCCCACCTGAAACAGCACTTTCCATCGCCAATTTCCTGCGCGGTCTGGCACGCGAGCTGCTGTTCAGGCGGCCCGGCGAGCCGCAGACGGCGACCGTCGCCGTCGCCAGGCAATATGCAGCTGGCATCGCGGAGCGAAGCGAAGCAGCCGAAATGCTGCAGATCGCCGCCTCGCTGCGCATCATTGCCGCCGCGATCGAGGATTTTCCGGATTTTTTCGAGAAAGACCGGGTTTAAGCAGCGGCGATCGCCAGCGCGTGCCCGCGTGCGTTCTCGCGCAGCGCGTCGAGATGGATCGATTTGACCAGCCCGGCGAGATCGCCTTCGGCGGACTGTCCGCCCAATTCCTTCAGCATCAGCCAGCTGACTTCCTGGACGCCGGCGAGGCGTTTGCCATTGGCGACCTCGCGCCAGACCTTCAGCGCGCGCAGAATGATGGCGTGGGTGGCGGCGGCAAGCCCGGCGCTGCGGAACAGTGCCTGCAGAGCCACGTCATGGCCGCCGGCCAGCAGTGCTCTCACCCGTTGTTCGGACTGTTGGCTGAGCGCGACCAGCGCCGAACCAAAGAAGTCGACCTTGCCGTGCGCAATGGTGCGGACGACGAAGCTTGCGGTCAGGTCGCCGCGCAGGCGCAGATGTTCGACAAGTGCGGTATGTTCCTCTGTCCGCGTGCCTTCGATCAGCGTCACCGAAGCCTTGATGCAAGCATCGCGCGTGACGCGCTCGGCCCTGGCGGCGCCCATCAGCGCCAGCACCAGCGGCGACCCCTTGAGCATCTCCCCGAGCTTGACCAGCAGCATATGCCGGCAATCGGCGGGCAGCCGGGTGTCGGCGATCAGCGCCTCGCGCACCAGAGGCAGATGGCCGTGCCGCTCGGCCATGCGGCGAAAGCTGACGGATGCGATATCGGCGCCGCTGTTGGCGAGCAGCGTGGTGCAAGCCTCCGGCTCACCGATCTCGGCGATCGCCGCCGCAACCGACATCGAGACACGCGGCCGGTCGGCGATCACCTTCTGCGTCGCTTTCTGGCCGCCGGCAACCCGATCAATCAGGTCGGCATCGGTAAGCAGCGGCGAGCGCGCCAGTACCAAAGCGGCCACCTCGGGCTGGTCCGACGCCAGCGCGCTGACGATCTGCGGCGGCGCGTGGTGGCTCATGGAAAGCGCGTCGGCGATTGCCAGTCGCACCTTCGACGATGCGTCGTCGAGCAGCAGCGTCAGCGCCGCCTCCGCAGCGCAGCGGTCCTCGAAAGGCAGGTCCGAGTCGACATAGGCGCGAGCCAGCGCGCTTGCCGCCGCAGCACGCTCCGACACCTTCGCCGTGTGGATCCATTTCAGGAAATGCGAAACGACCATGTCGCCTGCTTACGCCCTTTGCCAGAAGGTTTCTGGTCCCTGTCGAGACCGTAGGCACAAATGGTTTATGAACGGTTCACCATGTTCGTTAACTGGCTTGCGAGCCCGGTATGCAACGCCTATCAACCCTTAAGCAGCGGAGGAGATCGACCATGGCCGGACTTTACCTTGAGGAGTTCGTTGTCGGCCATGTGTTCAAGCACACGCTGCGCAAGACCGTGACCGAAGGCGACAACATGCTGTTTTCGGTGATGACGCTGAACCCGCAACCGCTGCACATCGATTTCGACTTCGCGGCGAAGAGCGAATGGGGCAAACCGCTGGTCAATTCGCTGTTCACACTGGGCCTGATGATTGGCATTTCAGTCAACGACATCACCGTCGGCACCACTATCGCCAATCTCGGCATGAGAGAGACGGTGTTTCCGCACCCCGTCTTCCATGGCGACACCATTCGCGTCGAGACCACGGTGGTTTCGGTGCGCGAATCCAGGTCGAAGCCGGACCGCGGCATCGTCGAGCTCGAGCATCGCGCCTATAACCAGAACGACGTGCTGGTTGCCAAATGCACGAGGCAAGCCATGATGATGAAAAAGGCATAGCCGATGCGTTCTCTGCTCTTCGTTCCCGGCGATTCGGAAAAGAAGCTGGAGAAGGGCTTTGGCGTAGGCGCCGACGTGGTCATCGTCGACCTTGAGGATTCGATTGCTGCGCAGAACAAGGGGTTGGCGCGCGACACAGCGGCGCGTTTCATCGCCGAGCACAGGCACCGGACCAGCTCCGCGATCTATGTGCGCGTCAATGACCTTTCGACCGGACTGACCGACGACGATCTGGCGGCGCTCGTGCCAGCAAAACCAGACGGCATCATGCTGCCTAAGTCGAATAGCGGACTGGATGTCCAGCATCTCTCGGCCAAGCTCAGGGTGCACGAAGCCGAAAGCGGCCTGCCGGATGGAGCGATAAGGATCCTGCCGATCATCACAGAAACGGCTGCAGGCGTCTTGGCCGCAGCGACCTACGCCCGTGCAAGCGCGCGGCTTGTCGGCGTCACCTGGGGGGCGGAAGATTTGTCGGCGGCGATTGGCGCGCGCGCGACGCGCGACGCGAATGGCCGCTACACGGATGTGTTCCGCCTCGCCCGCACCATGACCATGCTTGCCGCAAGTGCCGCGGAAGTCGCGGCAATCGACACCGTCTTTCCGGATTTTCGCGACATGGCCGGCTTCGAGGCCGAATGCGCCGAGGCCGAGCGCGACGGTTTCACCGGCAAGATGGCGATCCATCCGGCGCAGGTGCCGGTTATCAACGCCGCCTTCACGCCTTCGGCGCAAGCGGTGAAAAGCGCCCTGGCGATCGTCGAGGCGTTCGAGGCGGCAGGAAATCCAGGCGTCGTCGGCATCGACGGCAAGATGTACGATCGGCCGCATCTCAAGCTCGCAGAGCGGCTCCTGGCGCGAGCCAAGGCATCGGAGCTTGATCCTTAGGGGTCTGTTCCGCGCCGGAATTATCCCACCCACGGCCCTGAATAGTCGGCATAGAGCTTTGCCGGATCGGGCCGCGGTCGTTCCGGCGCTGGCCCCTGGTAGAAGCCGATATGGACGAAGCCGACGACCCGCTCATGCGGCGCCAGGCCGAGGATCGCCCTGCCCTCGGGCACGTCGGAATACCAGTTGCTGATCATGTTGGTGCCGTAGCCCAGCGCATTGGCGGCAAGCATCAGGTTCATCGCCGCCATGCCGCCGGACAGGAACATCTCCCATTGCGGGATCTTTGGATTTTCCCTAGGGATAGAAATCACGCCGATGACCAGCGGCGCCCGCGAAAAGCGCGCCAATTCCTGGTTGCGCCGGCCTTCCGGCAGCGGCCCTTCGCGCTGTTCGGCAAGTTTTGCCAGCTTCTTGCCGATCTCGATGCGGGCCTCGCCGCGATAGAGGATGAAACGCCAAGGCTCCAGCCGGCCGTGGTCCGGCACCCGTGAGGCGGCGGCGATCATCGTCGCGATCTCCGCATCGCCCGGTGCCGGTTCTTTCAAATCCGGGATCGGCGCGGAATTTCGGGTCAGCAGAAGATCGATGATCGGCGACGCCATGGGCGCAAGTCTCCTGGAATTTGAGCTGAAGCGCACCATCGGGACATCGGGCGGCTTGGCCATTGGCGCGGCGCGCCGGACAAAGAGCCCTGTAGCAGAAGCCGACCGGACTCTTAAGCCTTGAAATTGCCACCGCCTTGGGCTTCAACGCAAGGCATGTTTGAGGGGACATTGCGTCTTTTCCTGATATGGCTCGCTGCCGCACTGTTGATAGTGCCGGTTTCGCTTGCCGTCGCCCAGGATGTAGACGGCCTCGGCGAGCTGAAGCTTCCCGGAATTTCGGGCTATGCGCCTCCGAAAAGCGAGACATCGCTGGCATTGGGCAGCAGCGGGGCGATCACGCTGTCGGCGCAATTGACCGACAAGGGCGCCGACATCACGCGCGGCATAGTCTGGCGCGTCTTCAAACCCGAATCGGCCAGCGACGGCAAGCTGACGATGGTCGCCTCCTCTCATGGCGGCACCGCCATATTCCAGCTCGAGCCGGGTTCGTATCTGGTCCACGCCTCCTACGGGCGGGCCGGCGCCACCAAGCGCATCACCGTCGGCAAGGAAGCCAAGCGCGAGAGTCTCGTGCTCGATGCCGGTGGCCTCAAGCTCGATGCAGTGCTGTCCGGCGGGGTACGCATACCGCCGAAGAAGCTGCGCTTCTCGATCTATGAGAGCCACGCCGCGGCCGATGGCGATCGCGCCCTGATCATACCCGATGTCGAGCCGAACAGCGTCGTGCGGCTCAATGCCGGCACCTACCACGTCGTGTCGACCTATGGCGCGGTGAACGCGGTCATCCGCTCCGACATCCGCGTCGAGGCCGGCAAACTGACCGAAGCGACCGTCGAGCACCGTGCCGCCGAGATGACCATGAAGCTGGTGCGCGAACCAGGCGGCGAGGCGATCGCCGACACCTCCTGGTCCCTGCTCAACGAATCCGGCGATCCGATCAAGGAAACCGTCGGCGCCTTTGCCTCGATGGTGCTGGCCGAGGGCGACTACACCATCATCGCCAAGAACCGCGATCGCATCTACCAGAAGGATTTTACGGTGGTGGCTGGGCACAACCAGGATATCGAGGTTCTGGCCACCGAGGCTTCGGCCATCGATTCCGAGGAAGGCGCCGACTGAGACGCGCCCCTCTAAGCTGCTTTGTGCATGGGTCGCGCCAGCGCGTCGCCGACGCGCACGTCGATCGATCTGCCAGATAGGCGCGCGGCGTGACAGGCATATAAAATATAAAAAATGGCGGTGGATCGCTCCACCGCCATTCGTTGCTGGTCGACTGGTTCAGGCCGCGCGGCGCTTGCGGTCGGGTGTCACCGCCTCGTCGGCAAGCAGCTTCACGGCGGCTGCGAGGCCGAGTGATTCCTGGTCACGCGACCCGAGACGACGGATATTGACCGTTTCTTCCTCGGCCTCGCGCTTGCCGCAGACGAGGATGACCGGCACCTTGGCCAGCGAATGCTCGCGGACCTTGTAGTTGATCTTCTCGTTGCGCAGATCGGCTTCGGCGATCAGCCCCGCCGCCTTCAGCTGCGCAACGACCTTCTGGGCGTAATCGTCGGCATCGGAAGTGATCGTCGCCACCATCACCTGCAGCGGCGCGAACCAGAGCGGGAAATGGCCGGAATAATTCTCGATCAGGATGCCGAGAAACCGCTCCATCGAGCCGCAGATGGCGCGATGCACCATCACCGGCTGCTTCTTTTCCGAATCCGAGCCGATGTAGAAGGCGCCGAACCGTTCAGGCAGGTTGAAATCAACCTGCGTGGTGCCGCATTGCCAGTCTCGGCCGATGGCGTCCTTCAGCACATATTCGAACTTCGGCCCGTAGAACGTGCCCTCGCCCGGATTGACGCCCGTCTTGATCCGGTTGCCCGACCGCGCCGCGATCTTGTCGAGCACGTCCTGCAGCACGCCCTCGGCATGATCCCACATCGCGTCGGTGCCGACCCGTTTTTCGGGGCGGGTCGCCAGCTTGACGGTGATTTCGTCGAAGCCGAAATCGGCATAGGTCGAGAGGATCAGATCGTTGATCTTGATGCACTCGTCGCCGAGCTGTTCCTCGGTGCAGAAGATGTGCGCATCATCCTGGGTAAAGCCGCGCACGCGCATCAGCCCGTGCAGCGCGCCGGACGGCTCATAGCGATGCACATTGCCGAATTCCGCAAGTTTTACCGGCAGATCGCGGTAGGATTTCAGCCCATGCTTGAAGATTTGGACGTGACCGGGGCAGTTCATCGGCTTCAGCGCAAACACCCGGTCGTCGTCGGTGTCGTCGCCAGCAACGGTCACCTTGAACATGTTGTCCCGGTACCAGCCCCAGTGGCCTGACGTCTCCCACAGGCTCTTGTCGAGCACCTGCGGCGCGTTGACTTCCTGATAGCCCTGCTCGTCGAGGCGGCGACGCATGTAATTGACCAGGTTCTGGAACATCCTCCAGCCCTTGGCGTGCCAGAAGACGACCCCGGGGCCCTCCTCCTGGAAGTGGAACAGGTCCATCTCACGGCCGAGCTTCCTGTGGTCGCGCTTCTCGGCCTCCTCCAGCATCGTCTGATAGGCTTCGAGCTGCGCCTGATCGGCCCAGGCCGTGCCGTAAATGCGGGTCAGCATCGGATTGTTGCTGTCGCCGCGCCAATAGGCGCCGGCGACCTTCATCAGCTTGAAGGCGCTGCCGATCTGGCCGGTCGCGGCCATATGCGGGCCGCGGCAGAGGTCGAACCAGTCGCCCTGTGCATAGATCTTGAGATCCTGGTCCTCGGCAATGGCGTCGATCAACTCGAGCTTGTAGCGCTCGCCCTTGTCGGCAAAGATCCTTTTCGCCTTTTCGCGCGACCAGACCTCCTTGGTGAACGGCTTGTTGCGTGCAATGATCTCGCGCATCTTCTTCTCGATCACCGGGAAATCGTCGGGCGTGAACGGCTCGTTGCGGGCAAAATCGTAGTAGAACCCGTTTTCGATCACCGGCCCGATGGTCACCTGCGTTCCCGGCCAAAGTTCCTGCACGGCTTCGGCCAGCACATGGGCTGCATCGTGGCGGATGAGCTCCAGCGCACGCGGGTCCTCGCGGGTGATGATCTCGACTTTGCCCGATCTGCCGATCGGGTCGGAAAGATCGCGCAGCGTGCCGTCGATCGAATAGGCAACGGCCTTCTTGGCCAGCGACTTCGAGATCGATTCCGCCAGGCCGGCGCCGGTCATCGCCGCGTCGTAATCGCGAACGGAACCATCGGGAAATGTCAGGGAAACGGAATTCAGCATAAGATTCTCCTATCCAGTCCCGCAAACGAGCGCGGGTGGTAAAATGCATGTCGCCCAAGACTGCTTAGCGGTTTTGGCGCTACGACATGCATCAGTAAGAGCCGGATGCGTCCGGCGGCGAGCGGTCTTTTATGGGCAGTTTTCGGCGCCGTAAAGCCGGATGTAGGTCACCTGAGGAGATTCGGCAGATCTTTCAGGAACATCGCCCGCGTCTTGAGTCCCTTTGGCGTGTCGGAACGTTTCGTATCGACTACCAGGCGGGCAAAGACGATCTTGCGAGCATCGGTCTGCGCCCAGCCGACAAACCAGCCAAGCGAGCGCTTGTCGGCGCTGTCGCCGAGCCTGGTCGTTCCGGTCTTGCCCTGCACCGTCCAGCCGCCTGCCCGGAAGGTCGGGACAATCGCGCTGGTCATCGCATGGGCCTTGTCCGAAACCGGCAGTTTTCGCGCCAGCAGCTTGCGCAGGAAATCGACCTGCTCGACCGGCGATATCTTGAGCGAAGAATTCACCCAGGAATGGGTGAGGCCGTCATTCTTGCCGGCAGTGCCGGAGACTTCGGTGTTGCCATAGTCCAATCTGGACACATAGCCGGCAAACTGTTTGCTGCCGAGCCGGCGCGTAATCTCGCGTGAGAACCAAAGGACCGAATCCCTTTCCCAGATCGTCGGGTCGACGGTCTTGCGGTCCCGTTTCGGGGCATTGAACTCCGCCTTGTACTCCCAGCTTGGCGTATGCTCGTCGCTCAGGATTCCAGCATCATAGCCGATCAGCGCCAGCGGAACCTTGAATGTCGAGGCGGGGCTGAAGCGCTGATCGCAGGTCCCTTGGCGATACAGCGTCTCGCCGCTTGCGGCGTCGACGATCAGCGTGCATTCGACGTCCCCGAGCGGCGCCGATTGCGCACGGATCGGAAAACCCACCAGCCACGCCAGGACATAGAGAACCACGGCGAAAATGAAGGGAAGTCGGTCTATCCGGCGCATTTGGTAATCTCTCCTGAAGGGTGTCAGGAGCGGCTTAGCGAGGTGTCTTGTCTCGATTTTGTCTCAAATGCGCTATGTCAGCGCAAGCTGCGGTTAACCCTACCAGATCGTAAAAAGCGACCCCTCTGTGCACCGCACAGTTGCGGTCAACTGTCCAGGTCGCCACGTTTTTTCCCGATCCGCCAGTACCGCCATGGCGTGAACCAGAGGTAGCGATCAGCCAGTGCCTCAGGCACCCGGTCGATGCCGTGCGTGCCGAACGGTCCGCAGCGCAGCACCCGGAAAAACCCCATCCAGCCGCCGGCCCACAGCCCGTGGCGGGCGATCGCTTCGTACGCGTATTCGGAACAGGTCGGCAGATGCCGGCAGGAATTGCCGACGAAGCCGGACAGCGTCAGCTGGTAAAGTCGGACAAGCGACGTGCCGAAGACGCGGCCCGGCGTCTTGCGCCACGGGCCGGACCAGTTGCGTCCTTGTCGAATCGGCCTGGCGCCGTGCGCATGCCGATGTTGGCCGACCACCGCAGTCTCCACATCGCGTTTCCCTACGCGATAGATGTGCGCATCGGGCCAGGAACGCAATGCCGTTCCGGCAATCCCGTCATGGCCTGGTAGGGCGAACCGGATAGCGGTCGGGCGTCGGCCTTCGGCATACGGCGACGCTGGTCGGCGGCCTCTCCTCGCACCAATCCCTATGCGGTTTCTCGTCGTACCATTGAAACGTCGCGATCCGCATCACATCGCCCAGAATGTTGAGAAACTGGATCATGGCGGCACTCCTTGAGCACCGATTAGAGCGCCGCTGGCCTTGCTCTTCAAACGAGTATAACGTCCACGTCAGATAACTCTGAGTTATGCGAATGAAGCGCGGACACCTCCCCCTGACGGCTCTGAGAAGCTTCGAAGCAGCCGGTCGTCACCTGAGCTTCAGCCGTGCGGCCGAGGAGCTTTATGTTTCGCAGGCGGCGATCAGCCGACAGATCCGCGAGCTCGAAACCTTCCTGCGCCAACCTTTGTTCTTCCGCCATCATCGCCGCGTCGAGTTAACCGACACCGGCCAGCGGCTGCTCGACCAGTTGGTCAGAAGTTTCGAGGGCATCGACAGGCTGCTTTCGGAATTGACGGCGGCCCCGACGCAGTCCGTGGTGCGTGTCAGCGTCGAGCCATCGCTTGCATCCGTATGGCTGGTGCCGCGGCTCAACCGCTTTCGCGAGTTGCGACCCGACATCGACGTTTCCCTTGAGGTCGACCCGAGATTGATAGAGTTTCGCAGCGATCAGCCCGAACTTGCCCTGCGTTTCAGTGCGCACGCCACCTCATGGCCACGCAGCGAAGCCGAACAGCTTGCCGCGGTCGTCGATTCCCCAGTTCTGTCGCCGGCACTTCTTGCATCCGGCCCAGCTCTGGAAAAGCCGATCGACCTTGGTCGCTATACATTGCTGCACGAAGAAAACCGTCAGGCTTGGGCGCGCTGGTTCGAAGCGGCGGGCGTGACGGCTGATGCCGTGCCTGCGCGCGGCCCGATGCTGGCCGATGCTTCGCTTTCGAAGCAGGCAGCCTTGCTTGGACATGGTGTCGCGCTGGGCGATCTATTGCAGATCGGCGAAGAACTTGCGTCCGGCGCGCTGATCAAGCCTTTCGACATCGACGTCGCGTCGGGCGCCTATTGGCTAGTGGCCAGAAGGCTGAATGACCTTTCCGAGCCAGCCAGGGCTTTTGCCGACTGGGTCCGGGCGGAATTCGCCGAAAGCCGGCGTTTTCTCGCCAAGGTTTAAGCTGCCTCTTCCGCCCGCTTCTTCTCGATCTGGCCGATGGCGTCGACCACTGCGTCGAAGGTCAGCATGGTCGAGGCGTGGCGCGCCTTGTAGTCGCGCACCGGTTCCAGGTATTTCAGGTCGGCGAAGCGGCCTTCGGGCGGCGGGCCGTTTTCCTTCAGCATCTTCAGCATCGTCTCGCGCACGCTGCGCAATTCTTCGGCGCTGGCGCCGACGACATGCTGCGCCATGATCGACGACGACGCCTGGCCAAGCGCACAGGCCTTCACGTCATGCGCGAAATCGCTGACGACGCCATCATCCATCTTCAGATCGACGGTCACCGTCGAGCCGCACAGCTTGGAATGTGCTCGTGCGGTTGCGTCGGGCCGGTCGAGCCGGCCGATCCGTGCGATGTTTCCGGCAAAACCCAGAATTTTCGCATTGTAGACATCGTCGATCATATTTTTCCAATCCGTCGCCGCCCAGCGAACAGTCATTGCCGCTCTGGCGTCTTCCTTTCGCTCGGCACGAACATATATAATGGCGGTAGTCGGGTATCGACAAGGCGACCACAAACCTCGTCATACCCAATTCTGTTCACGCCACTTACGGGCTGGAAACCGGGCGAGTTTCTGACACCCGAAAGGTCGTGGTCCGTTCAACTCGTTCCTCCTGAGAGAGGAACTACGGGAGACGCCTTTATGGACGCCGTTATCAAGAAGCTCATGCCGCGGTCTGCCTATATGGAAAAGCCGGTCACCGACCGGCCGAGCGAGGCCGAAGTCGAAGCCGCTGTGCGCACCTTGTTGCGCTGGACCGGCGACAACCCTGACCGCGAGGGCCTGATCGACACGCCGAAGCGCGTCACCAAGGCGTTCAGCGAAATGTTCAACGGTTATGATATGTGCCCAGCCGAGGAACTTGGCCGCACCTTTGAGGAAGTTGCCGGCTATGACGACCTCGTTCTCGTCAAGGACATATCCTTCCACTCGCATTGCGAGCATCACATGGTGCCGATCATCGGCAAGGCGCATGTCGGCTATCTGCCTGACGGCAAGGTTGTCGGCCTGTCCAAGATAGCCCGTGTCGTCGACATCTTCGCCCATCGCTTGCAGACCCAGGAAGCGATGACCGCGCAGATTGCCGGCGTCATCCAGGACGTGCTCAATCCGCGCGGTGTGGCCGTTATGCTTGAGGCCGAGCATATGTGCATGGCCATGCGCGGCATCCGCAAGCAGGGCTCCACCACGCTGACCTCAACCTTCACCGGCGTCTTCAAGGACACACCCGAAGAGCAGGTCCGCTTCGTCACCATGGTGCGCGGCGGCAGGATCTGATCGGCCTGCCGGCTTCGCTAGATAAGGACCGGCGAATGTCGGCATTGGAATTCCCGAAAGCTCCAACAGACAAGAAGGCACTCGAGGAAGGCGCGGTCCTTTCACCGCGCTTCGATGCTGCCGGCCTCGTCACTGTCGTGGTCACCGATGCCGAAGACGGCATGCTGCTGATGGTCGCGCATATGAATGCCGAGGCGCTGGCGCTGACGCTCGAGACCGGCATCGCGCACTACTGGTCGCGTTCGCGCAACGCGCTGTGGAAGAAGGGCGAAACCTCGGGCAATGTCCAGCAGGTCGTCGAGATGCTCACGGATTGTGACCAGGACGCGATATGGTTGCGCGTCAAAATGCTGGGTCACCAAGCAACTTGTCACACCGGCCGACGTTCATGCTTTTATCGGACGGTGGGGCTGAGCGATGGCAAAGGGACGCTTGCCAGCGACGGCAGCAAGCCGCTGTTCGATGCGGAAAAAACCTATCGAAAGCCCAATACACCATCAATATGAACCATTCGCAGCACTTCAGCCACGTATATTCATGATTTCGATACGGCCCGCCTATAGGATGACCGTGGGACAAGGGAGATTGTGATGCTCGACTGGGCGTCATTGCGCAACAGACCTGACGTTCGGGAGGCCAATGGCCTCTCCTCGGCCGCGGGCGCATCCGAAACCAAATCTCCGGGCAAAACTGGGATTTCGCTGGCATTGGGTGGCGGCTGTGCGCGCGGCTGGGCGCATATCGGCGTGCTGCGCGCGCTTGATGAAGCCGGCATCGAAGTGTCGATGATCGCCGGCACCTCGATCGGCGCGCTGGTCGGCGGCTGCTATGTTGCCGGCAAGCTCGACGAGTTGGAAGAATTCGCGCGCAGCCTGACCAGGCGGCGCATTTTTGGCCTTCTCGACCTCAATCTACGCGGCAGCGGCCTGTTCGGTGGCATGAAGCTCGATGCGCGGCTGCGCGAGCACATAGCCGGCATCCGCTTCGAGGACCTGCCAAAACCATTCGTCTGCGTCGCTTCGGAAATCCGCACCGGCCATGAGATCTGGCTGTCGAGCGGCTCGTTGAGCACCGCAATGCGCGCCTCCTACGCGCTGCCCGGCGTGTTCGAGCCGGTCGCCTGCAATGGGCGTGTGCTGGTTGACGGCGCACTGGTCAATCCGGTGCCGGTCTCGGTCTGCCGTGCCTACGAGCAGCCGCTCGTGGTTGCGGTGAACCTTCACTACGATCTGTTCGGCCGCGCCGCGGTGATCAAGCACAATGCCGGCGAGCTGGTCATCGAGAAAGACGCGCCGAGGGCCGGCCACGCCGATCCCGAACGCCAGTCGCGCGAGACGCGGCTCGGCATTACCGGCGTCATGGTCGAGGCCTTTAACATCATCCAGGACCGCATTTCGCGCGCCAGGCTGGCCGGCGACCCGCCGGACATATCGCTGCAGCCGAAGCTCAGCCATATCGGCCTGACCGAATTCCACCGCGCAGACGAAGCGATCCGTATCGGCTACCAGGCAACGATGGCGCAGATCGGCGACCTGACCCGGCTGCAGACCGTCCTCGCTTAGGCAGGGCGGCAGCGAGCTCTCAGGCAAGCGCCGCGTCGACGATGCGGAACTGCACCGTGCGGTTGCCGTTCCAGTGGTTGCCCGACAGCGAGCCGGCGACATGCACCGGCTTACCCCTGTTCTTGAACAGGAATTCGCCAAGAGCCGTGTCGACCGCGCGAAAGGCGATCGCCTGGATGCGGCCGCCGCTTTCCGACTGCAGGTCGGCGCGGATGTGGTTGCTGCCGACCGCCCGCGCATCGACAAGCCGGTGGCGCGGAAGCGCGAACACCGGCGCAACATGCCCGGCGCCGAACGGCCCTGCCCTCTCAAGCGCATCGAGCAGCGCAAGCGTCGCGCCCTCGGCGGCAAGCGCGCCGTCGATCGCCAGGCTCTCCTCGCCTTGCAGGCGGAACACATCCACCGCCGCGCGCTCTTCGAAGAAAGCCCTGAGTTCGCCGAGCTTCGCCCGCTCGACAGTGATGCCGGCCGCCATTCCGTGGCCGCCGCCCTTGACGATAAGCCCGGCATCGGCAGCCTCGCGCACCAGCCGGCCGAGGTCGAAGCCCGACACCGAACGGCCTGACCCCGTACCGACACCATTGGCGTTGAAGGCGATGGCAAAGGCCGGCCGTCTTGCATGGTCCTTGAGCCGCGAGGCAAGCAGGCCGACAATGCCAGGATGCCAGTTGCTGCTGGCTGTCACCACGATGGCCGGACCATTGCCGCCGGCAAGCTCGGCATCGGCCTCTGAGCGCGCGGCGGCCAGCATCTCCTGCTCCATCGACTGCCGTTCCTGGTTGAGCCGATCCAGCGTCTCGGCGATGGTGCGGGCCTCGACCGGGTCGTCGGTTGCAAGCAGGCGGCTGCCAAGTGCTGCGTCGCCGATGCGCCCGCCGGCGTTGATGCGCGGACCGATCAGAAAGGCCAGATGGAACGTGCTGATCGGCTCGCCTATACGCGAGACCCGCGCCAACGCCGCCAGCCCTTCGTTTCTCTGCTGCCGCGCCACCTGCAGCCCCTTGACCACGAAGGCGCGGTTGACGCCGGTGAGCGGCACCACGTCGCAGACTGTGCCCAGCGCCACCAGGTCGAGCAGGCCAAGCAGGTCCGGCGGTGCGGCATCCGGCAAGCGGCCGCGCAGGATCTTCGCGGTCTGCACCAGGCAAAGGAAGACGACGCCGGCGGCACAAAGATGACCTTGGCCGGAAAGGTCGTCCTCGCGATTTGGGTTGACGACCGCAGCCGCCGCCGGCAGCGGCCCGCCGACCTGATGGTGATCGAGCACCACGACGTCGGCGCCGGCGGCCTTTGCGGCGTCGATGGAAGCAGCACTGTTGGTGCCGCAATCGACGGTGACGATCAGCGTCGCGCCGCGCGAGACGAGTTCGCGCATCGCTTCCGGATTGGGGCCGTAACCCTCGAAGATGCGGTCCGGTATGTAGATCTCCGACGCCACCGAGAAATATGCGAGAAAGCGCTTGAGCAGCGCCGACGAGGCGGCGCCGTCGACATCGTAGTCGCCAAAGATCGCCACTTTTTCCCTGGCCATCACCGCCTGGGCGATGCGAGCGGCGGCCCTGTCCATGTCGGTCAGCGATGCCGGGTCGGGCAGCAGATTGCGGATGGTCGGATCCAGAAACCGCTCGGTCTGCTCGGCGGTGACACCACGCCCGGCCAGCACACGTGCCACGATGTCAGGCACGCCATACCCTTGCGCGATGGCGAGCGCGGCCATGTCCTGACGCTCGGTCAGCCGGTGTTCCCAGGAAACGCCGGTGGCCGACTGCCTGACATCGAGGAAAAAGCGTCTTTCCCCCGTCACGTGACGCGCCGTCTGCAATTTGTCATTGCGCACAATATGCAACGGCTAACTGAGTCGAAATCAAAACTTTTCCAGATCCTGATGCCTGGCTTTGATTTCGCGCACGGTCCGCGATGACGAGCGCAGCACGATCGTGTGCGTGGTGATGAAATTGCGGCCGAACTTGACGCCGGCCAGCATATTGCCGTCGGTGACGCCGGTCGCGGCAAACAGCACGTCGCCGCGTGCCATGTCTTGCGTGTGGTAGATCCGTTTTGGGTCGGAGATCCCCATCTTCGCGGCGCGCGCCAGCTTTTCCGGCGTATCGAAGATCAACCTGCCCTGCATCTGGCCACCGGTGCAGCGCAAGGCGGCAGCTGCGAGCACGCCTTCGGGCGCGCCTCCGGTGCCGAGATAGATGTCGATGCCGGTCTCGTCCGGGTCGGTGGTATGGATGACCCCGGCGACATCACCGTCGCCGATCAGACGGATCGCGGCTCCGGTCGCCCGCACGGCTTCGATCAACGCGCCATGGCGTGGCCGGTCGAGAATACAGGCGGTGATCTCCGCCACCGGCACGCCCTTGGCCCTGGCGAGGCTGGCGATGTTTTCGGCCGGCGAGGCATCGATGTCGATGATGCCGTCGGCATAACCCGGACCGATCGCGATCTTGTCCATATAGACGTCCGGCGCGAACAAAAGGCTGCCTTTTTCGGCAATGGCGATAACGGCCAGTGCGTTGGGCAGGTTCTTGGCGCAGATCGTCGTGCCTTCGAGCGGATCAAGCGCGATGTCGACAGCCGGGCCTTGGCCGGTACCGACCTCTTCGCCGATATAAAGCATCGGCGCCTCGTCGCGCTCGCCTTCGCCGATCACCACCGTGCCGTTGATGGCAAGACGGTTGAGCTCCTGCCGCATGGCATCGACCGCGACCTGGTCGGCGGCTTTCTCGTCGCCGCGTCCGCGCAATCTGGCGGCCGCGACCGCGGCGCGCTCGGTGACGCGCACCAATTCCATGGTCAGTATCCGGTCGAGGCCGGCGACAATGTTCTGGGCCACATTCATCGATGGACAATCCTCGTTGGCAGTTTAGCCTCTCCGCCAGAGACGCGCTTCTTGTGTCAAAGCCCCGTGACAACAGCAAGACCTGCGTTGGACCTTTTTGAAAGCGCAGCAATATCAATCGATTAAACGCAAAATGTGAGACTGCTATCCGGCCCGCTCGATGCGGATGACTTGCGGCTTGTCGGTCAGAAGGCTGTCCCTGGTGATGCCGTCGACGGCCTTGCGCACCGCCGCCTCGGTCGTCTCGTGGGTCACCAGGATGACCGTCTTCTGTGCCTCGGTTTCCGGCCCGGCGGCATGCTGGACAATCGATTCCAGCGAAATGTCGTTGTCGGCCATGCGCTTGGCTATTGCCGCGAAGACGCCGAGGCGGTCGTGCACGGTCAGCCGGATGAAATAGCCGCCGGCATGGCTGCGCATCTGCGCTTTCTTGTAAGGCTTCAATTCCTTCGCCGGCCGGCCGAAGACCGGACCATGCTGGAAGCCAGGCCGGCTCTTGGCGATGTCGGCAATGTCGCCGATCACCGCCGACGCGGTGGCGTTGCCGCCGGCGCCAGGGCCGGAAAGCAGCAATTCGCCGAGGATGTCGGTTTCTATCGCCACCGCGTTGGTGACGCCGTGCACCTGCGCGATGACCGAGGCCGTCGGCACCATGGTCGGGTGCACGCGCTGCTCGATGCCGCTTTCGGTGCGTTGGGCGACGCCAAGCAGCTTGATCCGGTAGCCGAGATCGCCGGCCGCGCGGATGTCGGCCTGGCTGATGTTGGAGATGCCTTCCATGTAGATATCGTTGGCGGCGATCCTCGTGCCGAAGGCAAGGCTGGTCAGGATCGACAGCTTGTGCGCGGTGTCGTGACCCTCGATGTCGAAGGTCGGGTCGGCTTCGGCATAGCCCAGCCGTTGCGCATCCTTCAGGCAGGCATCAAAGGACAGGCCCTCGGCTTCCATGCGCGTCAAAATATAATTGCAGGTACCGTTGAGGATGCCGAAAACGCGGGTCACCGAATTGCCGGCCATCGCCTCGCGCATCGTCTTGATGACCGGAATGCCGCCGGCCACCGCCGCCTCGTAATTGAGCAGCACGCCTTTCCTCTCGGCGATCTCGGCCAATGCCACCCCGTGCTTGGCAAGCAGTGCCTTGTTGGCGGTGACGACGTGGCGGCCGGCCTCGAGCGCCGCTTTGACGGACGAGCGTGACGGGCCTTCGTCGCCGCCGATCAGCTCGACGAAGACATCGATCTCGGCGGTCTGCGCCATCTTGACGGCATCGTCGAACCACTGTGCTGTGCCAAGATCAACGCCGCGGTCGCGTTTGGGATCGCGGGCCGAAACCGCCGACACGACGATGTCGCGTCCGCACTGTCGCGCCAGTTCAGCCGCCTTGTCGCGCAGCACGCGGGCCACCGACGCACCGACGGTGCCGAGCCCGGCAATTCCAACACGCAACGCTTCAGCCATGTCCGGCGACGCCCCATTCAGTCGGTCGATGTGTAGAAAATCAGCGATGCGCGGCGAGCGGTACGACGTTATTCGGCTGCTTGGCGCTGGATGCGAGGAAGCGCTTGATGTTGCGCGCCGCTTGCCGGATCCGGTGCTCGTTTTCGACCAGCGCGATGCGCACGTGATCGTCGCCATGCTCGCCGAAGCCGACGCCCGGCGCCACCGCGACGTCGGCGTGCTCGATCAGGAGCTTGGAGAATTCAAGCGAGCCAAGGTGCTTGAACGGCTCCGGGATCGGCGCCCAGGCGAACATCGATGCCGCCGGTGCGGGAATGGTCCAGCCGGCGCGGCTGAAAGCGTCGACCATGACATCGCGGCGTTTGCGGTAGACGTCGCGCACTTCCGCGATGTCGGCGCCATCGCCGTTGAGTGCATGCGCCGCCGCCACCTGGATCGGCGTGAAGGCGCCGTAGTCGAGATAGGATTTCACTCGCGTCAGCGCCGAGATCAGCCGTTCATTGCCGACCGCAAAACCCATGCGCCAGCCCGGCATCGAAAAGGTCTTCGACATCGAGGTGAACTCGACGGCGACGTCTATGGCGCCCGGCACCTGCAGCACCGAAGGCGGCGGATTGCCGTCGAAATAGATCTCCGAATAGGCAAGATCCGACAGGATGATGATGTCGTTCTTCCTCGCGAAGGCCACCACCTCCTTGTAGAAATCGAGCGAAGCGACCAGTGCCGTCGGATTGGACGGATAATTGAGGATCAGTGCCAGCGGCTTCGGGATCGAATGGCGAATGCCGCGCTCCAGGGCCGGGATGAAGCCGTCGTCCGGCTCGACCTGCAGCGAGCGGATGACGCCGCCCGACATGATGAAGCCGAACGCATGGATCGGATAGGTCGGATTAGGGCAAAGGATCACGTCGCCGGGGGCGGTGATCGCCTGCGCCATATTGGCGAAGCCCTCCTTCGAGCCGAGCGTCGCCACCACCTGGCTGTCCGGGTCGAGCTTCACGCCGAAGCGGCGGGCATAGTAGTTGGCCTGGGCACGACGCAGGCCCGGAATGCCGCGCGACGACGAATAGCGGTGCGTGCGCGGATCGCGTACCACCTCGCAGAGTTTGTCGACGATGGCCTTGGGCGTCGGCAGATCCGGATTGCCCATGCCAAGGTCGATGATGTCGGCGCCGCGCGAACGGGCGCTGGCCTTCAGCCGGTTGACCTGTTCGAAGACATAGGGCGGAAGCCGGCGGACCTTGTGAAATTCTTCCATGGCAGTTCCAGACAGTGAGGTTGCGGTCGCGCGTATAAGCCTATTTGCAACTAGGGTCGAGAGCGGGGTCGCATTTGCCTTCGATCTGCTTCAGCGCCTCGGCGCCGTGTTTTTTTGCCAGCTGGTCCAGCGCTGCCTGGTCCGCAACCTTGACGCCCCCGCCCTTGGCGGCCTGGCTCTGCTCCTCGGCCTTCAGTTGGGCGAGCTTGGCGTTCTTTTCCTCGTCGGTGAATTGTTCGGCCGCCACCTGCGGCCGGATGTTCAGGTTCGGATAGGAACCGGTGTCCTTCGCGCCGACAAGGCCGGTGGCGGGCGCCGCACCTTCCATGTTGCTGCTCGTGCAACCGGCCATCGCCAACAGGACGAGCGCCATGCGGCAAAAACGACCAGTGCCGGAAAAAACGTTCTTGCCAATATTAATCGTCATATTGTTTTCCTGGCGGCCGGGTTAGAGCACATTGGACCCTGTTCGATATCCCATGGTAATATGTCAACAAAACGCTTCGGGAGGAACCCCGCGAACCATGGCCAAAACACCCGATTCGGGCAAAGCGGAAGATGACCAACCTTCGACCGTCGAGCAATATCTGGTGAAGGACCCGGAACGCTTCGCCCTGAACATGGCCCGCATGATCGAGCAGGCCGGCAAAGCCGCCTCGGCATGGGTCGAGCCGCGGGAAAAGGGCGAGGTGCGCGATCACGTCGCCGAGCCGGTCGTCGACATGGTGAAGACGTTCTCCAAGCTCACCGAGTACTGGCTCTCCGACCCGCAGCGCGCGCTGGAGGCGCAAACGCGGCTGTTTTCCGGCTACATGACCGTCTGGGCCAACGCCGTCCAGCGCATCGGCGCCGGCGCCGAGGACGCGGTCAAGCCCGAGCGCGGTGACAAGCGTTTCCAGGATCCGGAATGGGGCCGCAACGCCTTCTTCGATTTCCTCAAACAGGCGTATCTGGTCACCTCGCGCTGGGCGGCCGAACTGGTCGAGCACGCCGATGGCCTGGACGAGCACACCCGCCACAAGGCCGGCTTTTATGTCAAGCAGGTGTCCAATGCCATCTCGCCGTCGAATTTCATCCTGACCAATCCGGAATTGTTTCGCGAGACTGTCGCCTCCAACGGCGAAAACCTGGTGCGCGGCATGAAGATGCTGGCCGAGGACATTGCCGCCGGCAAGGGCGACCTGAAGCTGCGGCAGGCCGATTATTCGCTTTTCGAGATCGGTAAGAATCTCGCGACCACTCCCGGCAAGGTGGTCGGCCGCAGCGACGTCGCCGAAATCCTGCAATACGAACCGACTACCGACACCGTGCTCAAGCGGCCGCTGCTGATCTGCCCGCCATGGATCAACAAATACTACATCCTCGACCTCAACCCGCAAAAATCCTTCATTCGCTGGGCAGTCGAGCAAGGCCACACCGTCTTTGTCATCTCCTGGATCAACCCGGACGAGCGGCACGGCGCCAAGAGCTGGGAGGCCTATATCAGGGAGGGCCTGCAATACGGCCTCGACACGATCGAGAAGGCGACCGGCGAAAGGCAAGTCAACGCCATCGGCTATTGCGTCGGTGGCACGCTTCTCGCGGCGGCCCTGGCGCTGATGGCGCAGGAAGGCGACAACCGCATCAAATCCGCCACCTTCTTCACCACCCAGGTCGATTTTACCTATGCCGGCGATCTAAAAGTGTTCGTCGACGAGGAGCAGGTCGCGGCCGTCGAAAAGGCGATGAACGAGAAAGGCTATCTCGACGGCACCAAGATGGCGACCGCCTTCAACATGCTGCGCTCGGGCGACCTGATCTGGCCCTATGTCGTCAACAACTACATGCGCGGCAAGGATCCCCTGCCTTTCGACCTGCTGTACTGGAATGCCGATTCGACCCGCATGGGCGCTGCCAACCATTCGTTCTATTTGCGCAATTGCTATCTCGAGAACAGGCTTTCGCAAGGCATGATGGAACTGGCGGGCCGCACGGTTTCGCTGAAGGACGTTACCATTCCGGTCTACAACCTCGCCTCTAAGGAGGACCATATCGCGCCGGCGCTGTCGGTATTCCTTGGCTCGAAATATTTCGGCGGCGAGGTCGATTACGTCATGGCCGGCTCCGGCCACATCGCCGGGGTCGTCAATCCGCCGGCGGCGCAGAAATATCACTACTGGACCGGCGGCAAGCCGGCCGGCGACTTCGACCAGTGGCTCGCCGGGGCCACCGACCATCCCGGTTCCTGGTGGCCGCACTGGCAACGCTGGATCGAAGCCAAGGACAATACCCGCGTACCGGCCCGCAAACCGGGCGAGCATATGCAAGTTCTAGGCGAAGCCCCCGGCACCTATGTCAAGGTGCGCGTGTAACCATCTGTAATGTGTGGTGAGTTGACGTGCCGCCAAAAGCGGGCGAAATGGTGCCGTCAACCCTGAGCAGCCTTGATTCATCGTCTAGCCGCCAAATTACTTTGAGGCTTGCAGATTTGACACAGGTCTCGTTTCCGGTTCGGGGAACAAGGGTCATTTCGACGAGACGTTTCGACGCCGCGCCAATGACGAACCGGTCGGATATCGAGGGGGAATTTGGTTTTGAGATCAGCAGGATCGCGCCTCGCGAAGGGAGAGAGCCGCGCCATTGTGGTGGCGCTTTTCTCGGTGCTCCTGGCGTCCTGCACCTCGGCCGGCGACCCGACCATGTCGGTCGGCATGCCAGGCTATAATACCTCGGCTACCGAAATCAGCACGGCCGCCGGTGCGCCCCAGGCCAGCACGGCCGCATCATCGTCGCAGATGACAAGCACACAAATGACGATGAATGCCGACGGCGACGCCAACCTTCCCGAGCAGGTCGCCTATGTGCCGGTGGCCAAGCCAGGGGCCAAGCTCGACGCCGGCTTCCCGATCGCCGTTCCCACGGCAGCCGAGACGATCGCGGGACACACGCCGCAACCGCTGCAACCAAACGCCCAGACGGCTGAACAGGCCGTGGCGCAGAACAGTGCTGATGCATCGAAGCCCGACGCCAAGGCCGCCGAGCCGGCGATGAACAACCCGGTCTATGTGACCGCCGGCGAGATGCCGCAGCCACAGGCCTACGCACCGAAGAAAAACTTCCTGGCCTCACTGTTCAGCGCCACGCCTGCTTCGGCGGCACCTTCTTCGCCGGCCAACAGCAGATCGGGCGGGCAGCCAACGGTCATGCAGGCCAAGGCGACGCCTGCGGCAAAACCCACCGTCACCCTGGCTTTGGCCGATCCGGCTGAAAAGCCGGTGCAGCTGGTGTCGACGGGCGATACCAGCCACTTCACGGCCGATGCGCTGCCCGGCGTGCGCCAGACGGCGCTGTTCGAGATCAAGCGCAAATCCGGCCTCGACGACGAGAGTGACGTCGACCTCAATGAAGACGAAGGTTCGGGTGGCGCCTACCAGGTCGCCTCCGCCGCCGGCCTCGCCCGGCTGGCGCCCAACGGCCTCCTGAAACAGAACGAAAGCGTCGATGTCGCCTGCTTGAAGCCGTCGCTGGTTCGCGTGCTGAAGACGATCGAAGGCCACTACGGCCGCAAGATGACGGTCACCTCCGGCTATCGCGATCCGGCCCGCAACCGCCGCGCCAACGGCGCAAAGAATTCGCTGCACATGTACTGCGCCGCAGCCGACATCCAGGTTCCTGGCGTCTCGAAATGGGAACTGGCGAGCTACATCCGCACCATGCCGGGCCGTGGTGGCGTCGGCACCTACTGCCACACCGAATCCGTCCATGTCGATGTCGGCCCCGAGCGCGACTGGAACTGGCGCTGCCGCAGGCGCGGCTAGGGTGAGGTTCTTCCGGCACTGCGAAGCTCCCCTCGGCGACGTTGCATCATGCCGCAAAAACCAGCTTGGCTGTCGGAAAGTCGCGGTTTGGAGCCAAAGGAAAAAAGTTGTCGCAGCCGGCGGCAGACGGGTTGCCGGTTTGTCGCGACGCAACTATAAGCGCTCACATCTGAGCGCGCCCATCGTCTAGCGGTCAGGACACCGCCCTTTCACGGCGGTAACAGGGGTTCGATTCCCCTTGGGCGTACCAGCATTTCAACTTGGAATATGTCTATCGCCAGCGTGATGCTGCGCCAGCTCTGCTGGGCCCGCCACTCTGATAGGGATGTCGGCAAGAAGAGACGAAGACGACTGAGGACTACGTCGAAGGCTGTCTAAGCCCGCAGTCCCCTCGCCTCGCCGCCGCGCTTGCGCGGAACCATCATGTCCCTGGCAAGCAGCCCGCTCACCCGGCAAAAGGCCATGAAGGCCCGCCATGCGTCTTCGGTCTCGACGATGTCCACCGTGGCGCCAAAACAGGCATTGAACGCGGCCTGATAGGTTGGTCCCTTCCGGCGAACCGGCCACGTTTGCAGGAAATCGAGCGCCTGCTCGACACTGTAGATTTCCTCGACCGGCTGGCCGGGCACAGGCGCGATCCGCACCGGCACCTCGAATTGCAGTCTGTCCATTCGATCTCTCCCGAACTGACACCCCCGCAGCAACGCCGTTCGTCGCAAAAAATTGCCGTGGCGGCTTAATGCTTGGGCCGCTTCTCACCTAGAAATGTGTCGTCACTACGGTGGTCAATGAACCTGGCGAAGCATGGGCCGTTAGAGGCAAAGAGAATGCCCCCAGGCGTGAATATCGCCGGTCTTCGGCGGTCGCCGGCAGTTCGTCCTTGAACCTTGCGCTTTCCAGTGCCAAATCTGGGAAGGTTTCTCTCGCGGAGGCTCATCCAGCCCCGCATCCCTGCAAGACGGATAAAATGGTCACCTATCTCGACGCCGCCACGGCACCGCTCAGAAACACCGGCCAGATCCGTCTTTACGACGAGGAAGGTTTTGTCGGCATGCGCAAGGCTTGCGATCTCACCGCGCGCTGCCTCGACGAACTGGTACCGATTGTGGCGCCCGGCGTCACCACCGAAGCGATTGATCGCTTCGTCTTCGAGTTCGGGATGGACCATGGCGCGCTTCCGGCGACGCTCAACTACCGTGGCTATACGAAATCATCCTGCACCTCGATCAACCACGTCGTCTGTCACGGCATACCCGACAACAAGCCGTTGAAGGATGGCGACATCGTCAATATCGACGTCACCTATATCCTCGACGGCTGGCATGGCGACTCCTCGCGCATGTATCCGGTGGGCACGATCAAGCGTGCCGCAGAGCGGCTGCTCGAAGTCACGTATGAGTGCCTGATGCGCGGCATCGCGGCAATCAAGCCGGGCGCCCGAACCGGCGCCATCGGCGCCGCCATCCAGACCTATGCCGAAGCCGAGCGTTGCTCGGTGGTGCGCGATTTCTGCGGCCACGGGGTTGGCCGGCTGTTTCACGACGCGCCGAATATCCTGCATTACGGCAGCGCCAGCGAAGGCGTCGAGATGCGGCCGGGCATGATCTTCACCGTCGAGCCGATGATCAATCTCGGCCGGCCGCATGTGAAAGTGCTGTCGGACGGCTGGACCGCGGTGACGCGCGACCGTTCGCTGTCGGCGCAGTACGAGCACACGATCGGCGTCACCGAGACCGGCTGCGAGATCTTCACGCTGTCGCCAAAAAACCTCGACCGCCCCGGCCTGCGGGCCTAGTGTCTGGCAGATCGGGCGTTACCTTGCCCGGCAAATGCTGGGTGGGGCAGCCATGAACAATAACGACGACGAGCGGGCCTTCTTTCCCGAAAGGCCAGTGCGATCGCCCGCGAAGGCGGTGGCCGCCGACAAGCCGCATTATCTCGGCCATCGCGACCGCCTGCGCGAGCGCTTCGCCGCCGGTGCCAACACCCTCCCCGACTACGAACTGCTCGAGCTTTTATTGTTTCGGCTGATCCCGCGCGCCGACACCAAGCCGGTCGCCAAGGCATTGCTGGCACGCTTCGGTACATTGGCCGAGGTCCTCGGTGCGTCCGTCGAGCGCCTGCAGGAGGTGAAGGGCATCGGCCCGGCGGTGGCGCTCGACCTCAAGGTGGTTGCGGCAACGGCGCAGCGCATGGCGCGCGGCGAGATCGCCGGCCGCGAGCTGTTGTCGACCTGGACGCAGGTTCTCGAATACTGCCGGTCGGTGATGGCCTTCGAGGAGCGCGAGCAGTTCCGCATCCTGTTCCTCGACAAGAAAAACGCGCTGATCGCCGACGAAGTCCAGCAGGTCGGCACCGTCGACCACACACCGGTCTATCCGCGCGAGGTGGTCAGGCGCGCCTTGGAGCTCTCCGCCACGGCGATCATTCTGGCGCATAACCATCCGTCGGGAGACCCGACGCCGTCGCGCGCCGACATCGAGATGACCAAGCTGATCATCGAGACGGCCAAACCGCTTGGTATTGCCGTTCACGACCACATCATCATCGGCAGGAAAGGCCACTCCAGCATGAAGGGGCTGCTGCTGATCTGAGGTTTGGCGTTGTTTTCAGCTTTGTCCGCTGTACGCCTATGTACCGCAACGTGAAGGCGGTCGGCTCGATAAATTCTGGCGCCGAGGCTCAGCTGGCCGTGCGCAGGCGTCGCGATCGGACAAAGGTCTTAAGTCCCTCGGAATCGAACGCGTGGCCGAAGGCATAACCCTGCAATATGTCGCAGCCCAGGCCCTTAAGTAGCCGTGCATGCTGCATCGTCTCGACGCCTTCCGCCACGACCTCGATACCCAGCGACTTGCCGATTTCAATGATCGACGAGACAACCTGCCTTCTCTGCGGCGATTTGACGATTGGGGTGACCAGCTGCCGATCTATCTTCAGCCGGCGCGGCTGCAACTTCAGCAAACTGACCATCGAAGCGTAACCGGTACCAAAATCGTCTATTTCGATGTCAATCCCCAGTTCTTTTATCTGCTCGATGTTCCACGTGACAAGGTCGTCGTTCTCGTCCAGGAAAATCGACTCAACAAGCTCAAACGAAACTGTTCCCTTCTTGATATTTTGCTCTCGCAGGCTCTTGATGAGCTCCTCATCCTGAAGGCGCCTGGCCGAGACATTGACCGACACCCGCGGAATGTGAAGTTTTGCAGCGGACCACGCTTCGAAATCCGAAAGCGATTGCTTCAATATGGCTTGGTCGATGATCGAGACAACGTTCAGTTCTTCTGCAATCCTCAGGAAGACGTCGGGCGCCAAAATACCCTTTATTGGATGTTTCCACCTCGCCAGCGCCTCAACCCCAACGATTTCGAGCGTCTTTGCGTCAAATTGGGGCTGGTAGAACGGGATGAACTCGTTGCGCTCGAGGCCGCCGAGAATTTCGTCGGCAATCCGCTTGGTATCGACGATTTCGCTTTGCATCGCGTCGGTGAAGAATTCGTATCGATTGCGCCCCCGCCCCTTTGCTCGGTAAAGCGCGATATCGGCGTTCACCAGCAGGTGTTTGGCTTCGACATCTTTTCCGTTATCGACAGCGATTCCCACGCTGACACCAAAACGGCATCGATGACCCTGATAGTAGACCGGTTCGCGCATCTGGCTGATGACGCGGTCGGCGAGCAGCGCCAGCTGCTTGGTATCGTCGCGCACCACGCACAGAACGATGAATTCGTCTCCCCCGATACGGGCGACGAATCCCTCGTCGCCGACCTTCGACCTGAGCACGGTTGACGCGTGAACCAACATCGCGTCACCGGCGGCGTGGCCCAGCGTATCGTTGATGTGCTTGAACCGATCCAGATCTATGTGAAGCAGTGCCGCGTGCCCGCCTGAGCGCCTGGCGTTTGCCGCGTAATGTTCCAGTACCTGGTCGAGGTAACGCCGGTTGGGCAAGCCGGTCAGCGAATCATGAAGCGCGATGTGCTCTATGCGCGCTTTGGCTGACTCGAGTTCTGCATTTTTCGACTCGGACAGCTGTTTTGCACGAACCAGATCCTTGTTCAGCAGGACGTCGGCAGTCACGTCCCATTCCGCGCCGATCATTTTTGGGGTGTCGTTTGCGACCCGGTAAACGATCGCCTTGGACCGGACATGACGGATCTCGCCATCCTGACGCACAATCCGGTACTCCGACAAATATGGTCGTCCGCTGGCCACCGCCCTGTCGAAGTCCGCGTTGGCGCCAGCCAAATCATCTGGGTGGATTGCTCCCGCCCAGTCTGGATAGCCCCGGTGCTCGCCGGTTGGTTTGCCATATATTTCGTTGACGCGATCATCCCACGTAAGCTCGTTGGTCGCGAGATCGTGTTCCCAAACCCCAATAGCCGAAGCTTCCAGGGCGAGTTCCAAGCGTCGTGACAATCGACGCAATTCCGCATAATTGCGCTGTCTTTCGCCAATCAGGCGGCCTGTGACCAGGAAAGGGAACACAACCAAGGCTCCGGCCGTCGCCATGATAGCGCGCAACAACCATGCGTTGCTTGGCGTCGAAGGCCAGCCATTTTTGGGAATGGCCGCGATTTGCCACGAACCGGACGGGAGCACAACGTCGGCTGTCACCGGATCGCTTTTGCTGATCCGCTCACTACCGTAGAATTGGTCTCCATTTTGGCCGAGAGCGTCCCTGCCGATCAGCGCTATGTCAATCCCGAGATCGTCGTCAAGCAGCCCGCTCGCCCGATAAAGACGCTGCACGTCGACAACGGCGGAAATGATGCCCCAGAACCTTTCCGTATTGCCCGCGCTCCGCACGAAAACCGGAAAGCGGCCGATGAAGCCTTGTCCTCCCTGCTTCAGCTCGACGGGGCCGGCAAGCACCAGCTTGCGTTCGTCTCGCGCCCTTAGCGCAGCCGCACGCTGTCGTTCGTTCTTGCGGTAGTCCAGGCCCATCGCCTGCTCGTTACCCTCCATCGGGTACATCAGGGAAACGACCAGATCGGGCGCGCCGGCAATATTGTTCAATTGCGAGTCGGCGCCAAACAGATTGCTCGCGAGTGAGGCGAAGCGTTGCTGTCCCATATAGGGCTCGGTCACGACCGCGGAGACCAATCCACGCACGAGTTGAAGGTTTCCGTTGATATTGCCTTCGAGCTTGGCGCGGATGAGGTTGACCTTGGTCAGCACGTCCGAACGGACGGCCTGGTCCGAGACGACTTTGTTCTGGTGCTCCGCGAACGCAGCGCTGATAAGTATGACGACAAGCGCGATCGCCGCCGGAATATTTGCCGACGAAAAGACGACCTCCTTGATGCCGCCGAACCTAGCGCGGAAAAAAGCCAATAGGCGATTCCTCAAGTGCCATTTCAGGTTTTCGGGTCGACCCGATGAGGAACATTAGCTTTCAATGTTTAATTTGACCTTCACGCTCCTTAGAGCTTTTGCACTTCCGACCGTTGCTGATGTTGCAGGCCCGAGCGGTTGGAGCCAGCTGCCGACTTCCACTGCCATGGTCCCACTGATTGAGATGCGCTGGCGCCGGCGATCCAGCGTCTGTCGACCATTCGCGAGGAGATCTGCTCATCTCAAGGCGCTCGTCTGTGGAAGCGGACCGAGAGAGAGGCCGGCTAGACCTGGCTTGCTCGGAAGATCGAGCAGCGCGAGCGCGATTGCACAAGTCGACGCTCCGACCCGGGTACTCTGGAGCGTTGACCTGGACTAGTGCCCCTCAATCGCCTTGGGAGACACAAGGTATGGTATCTTGCCGACGCTGCGCTTCGTCGCGCCAATGGAATAAGCCATCGGTATCTTGGGAGAGTTCTCCGGCAAGCCGTACATATCCTTGCCGGCCCGCACGGCAAATGAAAAGTGCTGCCACGAAACCGTGTCATGCTCATTGAGAAAATCGAGCGTCAGACCAACTGAAATCAGCGCATTCACCACGTCACTGATCGGGTGGATCCATTCATAATAGCGAGGATGCTTCAAGATGCGATCATCGCCGGTGTAGGTCAGTTCCTCGTTCCAGGCGAGCGGCCGAGCTATCGGCGTTCGCCAGTCGTGCTTCAATTCCAGGGCCGCGGCCTTTCGATCGCACTGAAACAGCAATGGATGGCCCTCGGCCATGTAGAGGCGGCCGCCGGGTCGCAGAAGATCGGCAACCACCCGCGCCCAACGGAACACGTCGTCCAGCCAGTTTACCGAACCCCAGGTAACGTAAGCGATATCAAAGGTCCGGCCGAGCGCTTCCACCGCCTCGAACAGTGGCGCTTCCACGAAGCGCACGTCGGTGCCTGCCTTCGCAGCAAAATCCCGCGCCGCCACGATCGCCGTCGGTGAAAAGTCGAGCCCGGTCACGCTGCCTGCGCCGAGATTCTTCAAGCTGATCGTGTCAAGACCGATGTGACACTGCAGGTGGACGATATCCTTGCCGGCGATATCGCCGAGCTCGCGCGTTTCCAGCTCATAGAGATTGGATCCGCCGGCCAGCACATTCTCGATGTGATAGCTGCCCGTTGTGTCGGTCGAGTGCAGTTCGGCCCGATCATCCCAATTAAGGCGGTTCGCGCCCAGAAACCGTTCCAAATTCCCCCACCCCTGACCGACGCATGGTAAACAAGTCGTTAAAGCACCTTTGCAGCGAAAGTAGCGCGCGTCAATCCGGACCGGGCGGCAGTACGACGCCGCTCGCGAAAGCATTAGTCCCGGGAAGGCTTGCTGCTGATCAAAGGCTTCTGGCGCGATCGCCGCGCCCGGCGACAAGACCCCGCAGGCGCTCCCGGACTCCGCCGTCGTGGTCTGTATGTGGATCAGTCGGTTCCTCAGCCCGGCACAGCCACCATCGCGATATTTCTGGAGAGCTCGTTTGTGGGGGCAACTGCGTCTGCCGTGCCGCTCGTGAGTGCTCGGTAGAGTGCCAGATAATCGCTGCACATGCGCTCGACCGTGAACCGCTTCTCGAACGTCTGCCGCACTCGTGCGCGATCGAGGCTGTCTATGCGCCGGAGCGCGCCCACGGCTTCCTCCACCGTATCCACGATCCATCCGGACACACCGTCATCGATGATCTCCGGGACGGCGCCACGCCGGAACGCAACCACCGGCGTACCGCAGGCCATTGCTTCGATCGTTACGAGACCGAAGGGTTCCGGCCAGTCGATCGGAAACAAAAGCGCTTTCGCATTGCCCAGAAAATCCGCCTTTTGCCGCTCATCGATCTCGCCAATGAACTCCACGTTCGAATGCCGCAGCACTTGCGGCTCGACCCTTTCCTTCCAGAACGACTGGTCCACCTTGTCGATTTTGGCGGCGATCTTCAGGGGAAACCCGGCCCGCGCTGCTATTTGTATGGCGGCTTCCGGCCCCTTTTCCGGCGAGATGCGACCGAGAAACGCAAGATAGCCAGAGGTGTTCGGGTGGAATGGCAGAAGATCGCGGGGTAGGCCATGATGCACGGTTCCAACCCAATTGACGGGCGGCATGGGCCGGCGCTGGTCGAAGGAAATCGAGACCAGGGGAACGTCGTCGAACATCGCATAAAGCTGCGCCAGATCGGGCAGGTCGAGCCTGCCGTGAAGCGTGGTAACCGTTCGTCTGGCAAAATCCCGAATTATGGGGAAGTGCAGAACATCGACGTGGAAATGCAAAACGTCGAATTCACCGGCTCGCCGGCGCACCCGTTCAAGCATCATCACATGGTGCGGACCACCGTCCTGGACCCTGGGGTTCAGGCGCAGCGCGACGTCGCAACACGGCACCAGCTCGGCTGAGGTACGAGAATCGGCGCTGGCGAACAGCGTCACCTCGTGGCCCTGTCGGACAAGTTCTTCGGTCAGATACGAAACAATTCGCTCGGTTCCACCGTAGGTTCGGGGCGGCACGGATTCGGTTAGCGGTGCGATCTGGGCTATTTTCATCTAGAAAATCTTTTCGGCGGCGATCGCCGTCTTTCAAACAAGCTTCGGCGGCAACCAAGACAAGCGAGAGCTTCCCGTTGCGAAGTATTCTATGCAGAGCGCATTTATAGTTGTGCCGTCCGTGCTCCTCCCGTGCAATCAGGTTTCCCTTATTCAACTCCTCTGCATCCAAGAACTGCGATCCACGAGAAATGTTTCACCGGCTCGATAAAAAGACAGAATGAGCTACGCGCCGCCGCCCCGCCGCCCCTGACAGGCAGCCTTTGGATCGCTCGATCACCACCAATTGATCCAGGCGTGCCGGTGCCGAATGGAACATAAAGCCCGGAATTCAGTTAGATAGCTGGATTTGGCTGGAGTACCGCCAGATGCGGAATTCCAGCCGGGCAGGGCACTACCGTGACACGGAGTGAGCGGCTTCGGGCGCATCTCGCCGAACTCAGGCACCACCTTGCCGAACTCGGGAGCCATAAACGCTCCCTATGGAGGATGCCATGAACCAGTGGACAAACGCCAGGCTCTGTGACGTAGCCAACCTGATCCTTGGGGCAATTCTGTTCTTCTCCCCCTGGATCTTCACCTTTGCGGCAGGCCCGCAGACGCAGAACGCCCTCGGCAGCGGAATCTTGATTGTCGTGCTTTCGGTTGCCGCCCTCGCAGCATTTGCCGTGTGGGAAGAGTGGGTGAACCTGGTCGTCGGACTGTGGGTTCTCGCATCGCCCTGGGTGCTTGGATTCCAGGCGACCACGGCGATGACCGTGCATGTCGTGATCGGCATTCTGGTCGCCGTGCTGGCGGCGATCGAGCTCTGGATGATGTATCAGAACCCGCCGACCCAGTCCGCCGCCTAACAGGCGCAGCCAGCCAGCGCCCTTTTTTGGGCCTGACGGATCTATCGGTCGTCTGCCGGTCTCTCGGCAACAGCCGCCGGAGGCCGGGTAGGCGGCGTTTCTTTGGACGAGAATAGGAAGGATGGCGCATTATGGTCGGTGACAATCCGCGTTCGACGGCCAGGATTGCGGGACATCCTATTCATCCGATGCTCGTGCCATTTCCGATCGCCTGCTTCGTCGGCACCCTGCTGACGGATCTAGCCTATTGGCGAACAGCGGAGATGATGTGGGCTGACTTCTCCGCTTGGCTGGTTACCGTCGGCGTGATCATGGGCTGCCTAGCAGCGATCGCGGGGCTGATCGATTTCCTGGCCAATCCGCTGATAAGGGCACAGCCCCCCGCCTGGCCGCACGTGCTCGGCAATCTTCTGGCGCTGGCGTTATCCATCATCAACATGCTCGTGCACACCCGCGATGCATGGACCTCCATCGTTCCTACAGGCTTGATCCTCTCGGCGGTTGTCGTGCTCGTCCTCATCTTCACTGGTTGGCTGGGCTGGTCCATGGTGTACCGGCATCACGTCGGAGTGGCGGATTGATGCGCATAGCAAGCTCCATCGGTCAGACCAGGCGCATCGCGGTGTCCGTCCTCGTTTGCACTGCGGCGATCACTCTTGCAGCGTGCAGCGGCAACGACCCGGACCCCAGCAGTCAGATAGGGCCGAATCCAAAACTGCCGGACCCGATCCAATATTTCTTCCCGCCCATGCATCTCGCTTCCGTGGTCGGATGGAATAGCGACGAGAAGCCGACAGTCGCGCAGGGGCTGCAGATCCAGGCTTTTGTCCACGGCTTGCAGCATCCGCGGTCGCTTTATGTGCTGCCCAATGGCGACGTGCTGGTGGTCGAGTCCAAGGCGCCGGGTGGCGAACCGATCAAACGGCCCAAGGATTTGGTGATGGGCTGGATCGAATCCTGGGTCACCTCGGGCGGCGACAGCGGCCCAAGCAACCGCATTACGCTGCTGCGCGACGCCGATGGCGATGGCAAGCCGGAGCTGACCAGCGTATTCCTCGACCACCTGAACTCCCCCTTTGGCGTGGCGCTGGTGGGAAGCGATCTCTACGTCGCCAATACCGACTCCATCGTCCGCTATCCCTACAACACCGGTGACACAAAGATCACCGCGCCCGGGACGCCGCTAACCGCCCTGCCCGGCGGCCCGATCGACCACCATTGGACGAAGAGCCTGGTGGCAAGCCCCGACGGCTCGCTGCTCTATGTCGGCATCGGCTCGAACAGCAACGTCGCCGAAAACGGCATCGAGGCGGAGAAGAACCGCGCCGCCATCTGGCAGGTAGACAGGGCCACCGGCCGGTCGCGCATTTTCGCCAGCGGTTTGCGCAATCCAAACGGCCTGAGCTGGGAGCCGCAGACCGGGGCGCTCTGGGCAGTGATCAATGAACGCGACGAGCTCGGCCCCAATCTCGTGCCGGATTATCTGACCTCGGTAAAGGATGGCGGCTTCTACGGATGGCCATACAGCTATTACGGCCAGCATCTCGATCCCCGCGTCATGCCCCAACGTCCGGACCTGGTCGCAAAAGCGATCGTTCCGGATTATGCACTGAGTTCCCACGTCGCCCCTCTGGGGCTGGCCTTCTATGCGGCAACCAGCCTTCCCGAGGCATATCGCGGCGGCGCCTTCGTTGGCGAGCATGGCAGCTGGAACCGCACGCGCTTCAATGGCTACAAGGTAGTTTTCGTACCATTCAGCGGCGGCCGTCCGAGCGGCGTCGCTACCGACGTGGTGACTGACTTCCTGGACAAGGACAACAAGGCGCGCGGCCGGCCTGTCGGCCTGGCTGTCGACAAAACCGGGGCCCTGCTCATCGCCGACGACGTCGGCAACACAGTTTGGCGGGTGACATCTGCCGGCCAATAAAGTGGCTCCACTCCCTTCGTCGAGCTGTCGGTCGAGCAGGTGGAGGGATCCCCGACGATCGCCGTTCCGGTGGTTCTGCTAGGCGCATTCGGCGTGCCCGCCATTGCCGGCTACTCCACGCTGACGATGTTTGCCGCGTGGCCGCATCGGGCGGGTGAGCTGGAAATAGATGAGGGCCTGCCGCTGATCACCGCCGAACCGAAGGACCGCCAGCGCCGCGAAATGGTATTTTTGCCCTTCCCACAGCCGGCTCTAGAATTTTCATCGCAAATCAAGTTATGATGCACTTGGTATTTCCCGGGACGGCTTGCGCCGCTTGGAATACCGGGAGGAACCGGGACATGGCCGTTGCGCTTGTACTCGTTCTGATAGTCGTGGGCTCGGTGTTGTTCCACTTCCTGAGCCCATGGTGGTGGACGCCGATTGCCTCGAACTGGGACTATATCGACAACACCATCATCATAACTTTCTGGATCACCGGTGTCGTCTTCGCCGCCGTGGTTCTTTTCATGGCCTATTGCGTCTTCCGCTTTCGTCATCGGGAAGGCAATCAGGCGGCATACGAACCTGAGAACAGGCGGCTCGAATCCTGGCTGACGGTCGTCACCGCGGTTGGCGTCACCGCTTTGCTCGTTCCAGGCCTGTTCGTCTGGAGCCGGTTCGTTACCGTTCCAAGCGACGCAACCGAGGTCGAAGTCGTCGGCCAGCAGTGGCAATGGAGTTTCCGCCTCCCCGGCAAGGACGGCAAGCTCGGCACATCCGACACTCGCGACGTCAACGCTGAAAATCCTCTCGGCGTCATCGCCACCGATGCCAACGGTCAGGACGATGTCGTAGTGGAAGCGGCCGACCTGCACCTCCCGGTAGGCAAACCGGTCAAGATGCTGCTCCGCTCGATCGATGTGCTGCACGATTTCTACGTGCCGGAATTCCGCGCCAAGATGGACATGATCCCGGGCTCGGTCACCTATTTCTGGTTCACTCCGACCAAGACCGGAACCTTCCAGGTCCTGTGTGCCGAACTCTGCGGCCAGGGACATCCGATGATGCATGGCGTGGTCATGGTCGATACTCAGGAAGACTATCTGGCGTGGCTTGGCCAGCAGCAGACTTTTGCGCAGCTGTCCGCGCCCCAGCAGATGGGCTCGGCAGAGTAGGAAACCGGAACGACGGCGCGCCGTCGGGATTGAAGTTAATGCGGCAAGTCCGAACTGTCGGGCTGGCCGAGAAGGGCACGGAGGTGTTCCTATGGTCGATATCACACCTGCAGATGCGGTACCGCCGGCCGAAGTCGCGGAAATGGAACTCTACCATCCGCACAGCTGGTGGACGAAATACGTTTTCTCGCAGGACGCCAAGGTCATCGCCATCCAGTATTCGGCGACGGCGACAGCGATCGGCATGGTCGCGCTGGTGCTATCCTGGCTGATGCGGCTGCAACTCGGCTTCCCCGGCACATTCGACTTCATCACCCCGGAAGCCTACTACCAGTTCATCACCATGCACGGCATGATCATGGTGATCTACCTGCTCACGGCACTCTTCCTGGGCGGCTTCGGCAACTATCTGATCCCGTTGATGGTTGGTGCTCGCGACATGGTCTTTCCCTATGTCAACATGCTGAGCTACTGGATCTATCTGCTCGCCGTGCTGGTCCTGGTGTCGAGCTTCTTTGCGCCCGGCGGACCGACGGGTGCCGGCTGGACGCTCTATCCGCCGCAGGCGATCATGACCGGTACGCCAGGCGGCCAGGACTGGGGCATCATCCTGATGCTTGTCTCGCTGATCCTGTTCATCGTCGGCTTTACCATGGGCGGCTTGAACTATGTCGTGACGGTGCTGCAGGGGCGCACGCGCGGCATGACGCTGATGCGCCTTCCGCTTACTGTCTGGGGTATTTTCACCGCCACCGTCATGGCGCTGCTCGCCTTCCCGGCGCTGTTCGTTGCTTGCGTGATGATGCTGCTCGACCGGGCGCTCGGCACCAGCTTCTTCATGCCGGCGATTGTCGAGATGGGCGAACAGTTGCAGCACGGCGGCGGCAGCCCGATCCTGTTCCAGCATCTGTTCTGGTTCTTCGGCCATCCGGAGGTCTACATCGTGGCGCTTCCGGCCTTCGGCATCGTATCCGACCTGATCAGCACCCATGCGCGCAAGAACATCTTCGGCTACCGCATGATGGTCTGGGCCATCGTCGGAATCGGCGCGCTGAGCTTCGTGGTCTGGGCGCACCACATGTATGTCAGTGGCATGCATCCCTATTTCGGCTTTTTCTTCGCCACAACGACATTGATCATCGCCGTCCCAACAGCCATCAAGGTCTACAATTGGGTGCTGACGCTGTGGCGCGGCGACATCCACCTCACCATACCGATGCTTTTTGCCTTGGCCTTCATCGTCACCTTCGTCAATGGCGGGTTGACTGGGCTATTTCTTGGCAATGTCGTCGTCGACGTTCCGCTGTCGGACACGATGTTCGTCGTCGCCCATTTCCATATGGTCATGGGGGTTGCCCCGATCATCGTAATCTTCGGCGCGATCTATCACTGGTATCCGAAGGTCACCGGCCGGATGCTGAACGAGACACTGGGCCGGTTCCATTTCTGGGTCACCTTCCTCGGCGCCTATCTGATCTTCTTTCCCATGCACTATCTCGGCTTGATGGGCGTGCCGCGGCGGTACAACGAATTGACCGACATGACGATCATGACGGAATCGGCCCACCACCTGAACTCGTTTATCAGCATCATGGCTTTTATAGTCGGTTTTGCTCAGATTGTGTTTCTGTTCAATCTCATCTGGAGCATCCGCCATGGCCGTGAGGCTGGCGGCAATCCGTGGCGGGCAACGACGCTCGAGTGGCAGACGCCCGAAACACCGCCCGCCCACGGCAATTTCGGCAAGGATCTGCCGATCGTCTATCGCTGGGCCTATGACTACAGCGTACCGGGAGCCAAGGAGGACTTCATACCGCAAAACATTCCGGGCTCCTTCGCGCCCTCCAGGGAGCCGGCATGAGCGTAATCCTGGTCTTCCTGCTCGTGATCGCCGGTATTGCCGGGTGGTGGCTTTCCCATCAGCGGCTAATGACGAAACCGTGGCTCGAGCAAGGTATGATCGGGGATTTTGTCGCTCTGGACCGATCGGCGCTGCCGACCGCAAAGATCGGTCTCGGCGTCTTCCTTGGCGTCGTCGGCAGCCTGTTCGCGCTGTTCACCAGTGCTTACTTCATGCGCATGGCGCTGTCGGATTGGCGGCCGCTGCCCATCCCGCCCCTGCTCTGGCTTAACACCGGCGTACTGGTCTTGAGCAGCATCGCGATACAGTGCGCTTCGCTCGCGGCGCGCAAGGGTCAAGTGGACATGGTCAGGCTCGGCCTCGCCACCGCTGGACTCACGGCGCTCGTCTTCCTGATTGGACAGCTTGTGGCATGGCGGGAACTGAGTGCGGATGGCTATTTTCTGGCATCCAATCCGGCCAACAGCTTCTTCTACCTGCTAACGGGAATGCATGGCCTGCATATACTGGGAGGACTGGTCGGGCTGGGCAGAACGAGCGTCGGCGCCTGGAACGGAGCGCAGCCGCAGCGGCTTCGCCTCAGTGTCGAGCTGTGCGCCATGTACTGGCATTTCCTGCTTTTCGTCTGGCTCGCCATCTTTGCGCTTCTGGCCGGCTGGGCTTCGACTTTAATCGACATTTGCCGAGGGTTGCTGACCTAGGAGGAACGGGCGGATGGCAGAGACGACACTGGCCCACATCGGCCGAACAGAGCCGCGGCCCGCAGGCTGGCAAGGCATCGCCGCCGACTGGTCCTCGGATCAGCGGGCGTTCAAAAACGTGTCCTGGGGCAAGGCCATGATGTGGATCTTCCTGCTCAGCGACACGTTCATCTTCGGCTGCTTCCTGCTCTCCTACATGACCGCGCGTATCTCAACACGTGTGCCGTGGCCCAATCCGAGCGAGGTCTTCGCCCTGCGCATCGGTGGCTCCGACATTCCACTGATCCTTATCGCCATCATGACCTTCGTGCTGATCTCGAGCAGCGGAACGATGGCCATGGCGGTCAATTTCGGCTACCGCCGCGACCGCCGCAAGACGGCAGTGCTGATGCTCTTGACCGCAGCACTCGGCGCGACCTTTGTCGGCATGCAGGCCTTCGAATGGACCAAGCTGATCACCGAGGGCGTGCGGCCTTGGGGCAATCCCTGGGGCGCTGCCCAGTTCGGCGCATCCTTTTTCATGATCACCGGCTTCCACGGCACGCACGTGACGATCGGGGTGATCTTCCTGATCATCGTGGCGCGAAAGGTCTGGCGCGGGGATTACGATGTCGGACGGCCCGGCTTCTTCACCAGCCGAAGGGGCCGCTACGAGAACGTCGAAATCATGGGGCTTTACTGGCATTTCGTCGACCTGGTCTGGGTGTTCATTTTCGCATTTTTCTATCTTTGGTGAGAGGCAGGACATGGCTGAAGCAACCGCAAACGGCCTGGGACAACACGCACTGGACAGCGCCCGTACCCATGATGCGACGACGACCGGCGTTACCCCGGCGGAGGTTCATCAGGAGCACCCGATCAAGCTCTATCTGGTGGTCTGGGCGTGGTTGTTCATCCTCAGCACCTGCTCCTATCTGGTCGACTATTTCGGTCTCCACGGCTATCTCAGATGGTCGCTGATCCTGATCTTCATGATCCTTAAGGCAGGACTGATCGTCGCCATCTTCATGCACATGGCCTGGGAACGGCTGGCACTGGCATATGCAATTATCCTGCCGCCGGTGCTGGTTCTGGTGTTCGTGACGATGATGGTCTTCGAAGCGGACTACACGCTTCTCACCCGAATGGCGTTTTTCGGGGCCGGGCCCTGACATGCAATCCGGATCCGGGCCGTCCGGTCCTGGAGCCTTCGCCTTGAAACAATCCACGACTGGTCCATTTCTGTTGGTATCGGAAACGACAGGCGATGCCGGCGTTTCCACATGCGTCGCGAACACCAGCAAGGGGCGCCCAAGATGACCATCGCAACCAGACTGAAAGACTTCATCGATAGGAAGGGAATTTCCTACGACACCGTCGAGCATCACCGCACGGCGACAAGCAGACAATCCGCCATTGCGGCACATGTGCCTGGCAGCATAATGGCCAAATCGGTGGTCGTTCACCACGACCGTGGCTACGCGCTCGCCGTGGTTCCAAGCACGCACAGGATAGAACTCGCGACATTGCAGGATGTCATGGAGAAGCCTCTTGGACTTGCCTCCGAAGACGAGGTGGTCTCGTTGTTCGGCGATTGCGATGTCGGCGCTGTGCCACCGATCGGCGCTGCCTATGATGTGCCAGTGGTCCTCGATGAAAGCCTCGGCGACGCTCCCGAAATCTATTTCGAGGGCGGTGATCATAGGACGCTGGTGCATGTGAGCGGCAGGGATTTTCGCGACCTGACAAAGGACGCGCGCCAGGCCCGTTTCAGCCATCCGGCCTATTGAAAGCTCTGCCCCACCTGCCCGCACCGGCACTTTCACCGGTGCGCGCAGGGCTGGTTTTTTTCAGCTCACGGTCTGGTGGCCGGCGGCGATTCCACAACTTTCCGATAGACATGCCAGGTCGCATGACCAAGGATCGGCAGCACGACTGCCAACCCGGCGAACACTGGCAGCGAGCCGACGATCAGGGCGACGGCGACGATAAGGCCCCACACGGCCATCACGATCGGGTTGGCCAGGACAACGCGCACCGAGGTGTGGATGGCTTCGTAGGCGCCGACATCGCGGTCGAGCAACAACGGGAATGCGACGACCGTGGTGCACAACACAACCGCGGCGAACACGAAGCCGATGGCGTGACCCAGGATGATGAGCGTCCAGCCGCGTCCCGTGGCAAATATTTCACTGATGAAGCTGGACAGCGATTGCGGCGGCGCCGGGCCGAACAGGGTCTGGTAGAATATCTGGGCCGTCAAAAGCCAGGCGATGAAGATCGCAAGCAGCATGACGCCGACCGCTGCAATAGCCGGCAGTGCTGGAGAACTCCTGACCTCAAAGGCGTGCCTCCACGAGGCGTCGAGCCCGGCTTCCCGTCGCCGGCTGATCTCATAGAGGCCGATCGCCGCGAACGGACCAATCAGTGCAAAGCCGGACACAAGCGGAAACAGCAATGGCAGCGTGTTGTTACCTGATGTCCAGACAGCAAGCACGACACCCGCAATCGGATAGATCAGGCAGAGAAAAACGATGTGCGACGGCTTGACCATGAAATCATCGACGCCACGCCTGAGCGCATCAAAAAGATCGGAGACACCGATTTTTCGAATTCTGGTGTGTTCCAGCGTCTCGCTGGCGCCTGCTATTACGTGAAAGCTTGCCATGACCATTCCTCCAGACCAGGTCCGGTTAAGGTCGCGTTTTACGGTGCTGCCGTTCCGCATGATTGGCCCACGCAAACCGCGACCTGCACCATGGTCAATATACTCTCATGCGGGGGACTTGTCGCGCTTTGTAGGAAGGCCCGGGAGTAAGAAGTCCCGGCTAGCCTGACTAGCTACGGACGCCGTTCTTCGATATGCTCTTCTAGTCGAAGGTGAAGGTCATGGACGGAAGGACAGTTCTCATACTCGGCCTTGGCGTCGTTATTCTGCTGTTGCTGGGATTTTGTGCTCTGCCAATGTGATGTTTTGAGCCGGGGTCAATAGTCGGCTGAAGCGATCACTCGCATTACAATGGTGTCGGCAAGCAACGCTGCAAATATTGCGAAAAGATAGACAATCGAATACGCAAACAGCGCCTTTGCCGGCTTCATCTCCTTGTCGGCGACGAGAACCTTCCAGGCCTGCCAAATGAAACCTGCACCCAACGCGGCTGAAGCAGTGCCGTAATATCCGCTCGCGAAGCCGAAGCCCCAAGGGAGCACGCCGATTGGCGCCAAGAGCAGCGAATAGGCGAAGATTTGTTTTCTGGTCGAGTGCTGGCCGGCCACATTCGGCATCATCGGGACCCCCGCCGCGGCATAGTCACCGACCTTGAAAAGGGCCAGCGCCCAGAAATGAGGCGGCGTCCAGAGGAAAATGATCAGAAACAGGATGAGACTTTCAATGCCGATTGCGCCGGTTGCAGCAGCCCACCCGATCACCGGAGGAAGGGCGCCTGCCGCGCCGCCTATGACGATATTCTGTGGCGTCGAGCGCTTCAGCCACATCGTGTAGATAACGACATAGAAAAAGATGGTGAACGCCAACAACGATGCGGCGAGCCACCCCACCAGCACGCCGAGCGTCATGACCGACAGTGCGGAAAGCACCAGACCGAAGCTGAGAGCTTCGCCAGGTGTGACCCGACCGGACGGAATTGGTCGCTTGGACGTGCGAGACATCAAGGCGTCTATGTCTGCGTCGTACCACATATTGAGCGCGCCGGCGGCTCCCGCTCCAACCGCGATTGCGCCGATGGCAATTACGGCCATAACTGGATTCATCACGCCGGGCGCCATCATCAGGCCGACGAAGGCAGTAAACACGGCGAGCGCCATGACGCGTGGTTTCAAAAGCGCAAAGAAATCACCCGCCGTCGCCTCCGAGAGGCGGATGCCGGTATCCTTGAGACGGCTTTCTTCAGTCGACATTCAGACGACCACCGATGGGAATGGCAGCCTAGCCGGCCAATGTCTTTTTTGCAACGAGTCGCCCTCCCCACCGACACTGCCGGCAGATTGCGGCCGAGGCTATGCCTCGACCTGTTTGCTATACCAAGATCCGGCGGAAGAGCCGGGCTATTTGGAGAATTGCTTCAGATAAGCAATGACATTGGCGACGTCCTCGTCCTTCTTGAGGCCGGGGAATGCCATCTTCGTTCCTTTGACCATCGCCTTGGGATCGTGAAGGTAGGTCGTCAGCGTGGCTTCGTCCCATTTAACGCCGGATTTGCCGGCCTCGGTCATAGCCTTGGAATAGCTGAACCCTGGATGCGTGCCGGCCGTTCGGCCGATGACGCCATTCAAGGACGGACCGATCTTGTTCTGATCCTTGTCCGCGATATGGCAGACCTTGCATTTGGCGAAGACCTTCTCACCCGCCGCGGCATCCTGTGCCCGCGAGGGGCTGGCAATGACGGTGGCGACGGACATGATGACAAAAAACACAAAGGCACGCATGGCATTTCCTCCCTGATCGCCAATTTGCCCTGGCTGACCTGCACAGGCCGACATTTAGTCCGCTGGCATGCGCTCTTGAATGGCAGAACGGATATCCACTGCCTGGGGTTGCGGCACCTACATACCACAGAACCCGGCCGGCAGATAGAGTTCGGCCGTGCCAAGGTTTAATGCGGACAATCTGCTCAAGGCAATTTGGTGTTGCAGCTGGCGGCGATCCGGCCGATCGCCTCTTCAACTCCGGTGAGGTCAAACTCGGCTTTGCCGCGCCCCGACAGCAGCCCGAACCGCCAGGACAGCAGCAGCCGGTCCGCGGCAATCAGTCGCCTGATGCCGTCGGCACCGTCGCGGACCAGCATCCTGCTGCGCGGGCCGACCGACCAGCTTTCGTTGAGCTTGCCGGATTGGCCGACAGTCACCGACATGGCGATGGTTCGGCTCGCGGAAACGGTGTCGCTCAGCTGCAGCCATTCGCTCCAACGCGGTTCGCCGGCGGTCCGGCACGCGATCGTCAAAACCGGGCTGTAGCTCAATGCGCCGCCGCCGGTGATGAGCTTGTTGGTCGCGTAAAGCGAGGCGGTGACAAGGCCATCGCTGCTCTTGTCGAACCGCCAGTTGTCGAGAACCGTATCAGCCTGGGCAATGCCACAGACCGACGCAAGCAGGAACGCCGCCGCCACGCTTCCGATACCGAAGAACTGTCTCAACGATGCCTCCAATAACCGCTGCGGTCAGCAACCCAGCGCAGATAATCATCAAAGCTTCATATCGCTACCTCGACCGCCAGATGCGTGAAATCCGTTGCGTCTGTGCCACAACGAAAAAGGCCGCCTCGAGAAGGCGGCCTTTCGGAATTCAGCAGGGACGTTATTCAGCGCCCTTGGCGGCCTTCTTCTTCGGCGCGGCCTTTTTCTTCGGCTCTTCAGCGTCGTCGTCGGCCTTCTTGGTGTCCGCTTTTTTCGCAGCCGCCTTCTTCGCCGGCTTGGCCTTGGTTGTATCCGTATCCTCCTCGTCGGCCAGCAGCTCTTCCTTGCTGACCTTGACGTCGGTGACCGAAATCTGGCCGAGCAGATGGTCGACCACCTTCTCTTCGAACATCGGCGCGCGCAACGTGTTCAGCGCTTCGGGATTGTTGCGATAGAATTCGAAGGCCTCCTGCTGCTGGTTGGCCGGATAGCGACGCACCTGCTCGAACAGGCCGCGCTGCAATTCCTCGTCCGTCACCGTGACGCCGGCCTTCTCGCCGATTTCGGCGAGAACCAGGCCGAGACGCACGCGGCGCTCGGCAAGCCGCATGTATTCTGCACGCGCTTCTTCTTCCGTCGTCTCTTCGTCGGCAAAGGTCCGCCCGGCAGCTTCGAGATCGCGATTGACCTGGTTCCAGATGTTGTTGAACTCGGCGTCGACGAGTTTGGACGGCGCCTCGAACGAGTAGGCAGCGTCGAGCTGGTCGAGCAACTGCCGCTTGACCTTCTGGCGCGTTATCGAGCCGAACTGGTTCTCGATCTGACCGCGCACCACCTCGCGCAGGCGCTCCAGCGATTCAAGGCCGAGATTTTTGGCCATCTCGTCGTTGATCTCAAGCGCGCCGGGCTTCGACACTTCCTTGACCGTCACGTCAAAAGTGGCTTCCTTGCCGGCCAGATGCGCCGCCTGGTAGTTTTCCGGGAAGGTAACCGTGACCTGCTTCTCGTCGCCGGCCTTGCTGCCGACCAGCTGGTCCTCGAAGCCGGGGATGAATTCCTTCGAGCCGAGCACCAGCGGCTGATCGGTGCCGGCGCCGCCGCCGAAGGCTTCGCCGTCGATCTTGCCGACATAATCGATGGTCACACGGTCGCCCTCGGCGGCCTTGCCGGTCTTCGGCTCGTAAGTGCGGGCGGATTCAGCGACACGCTTGACCTGCTCGTCGATCTCTTCATCCGGCACGTCGAACACGTGGCGCGTCACCTTGATGTCGGAGAAATCCTTGATCTCGATCAGCGGAATGACCTCATAGTTCAGGCGGAACTCGAAATCGGCACCGCCTGCCAGGATCTTCTCGGCTTCCTTCTCGTCCTCGGTCATGATCACTTCAGGCTGCATGGCGGCCTTTTCGCCGCGCCCGGTGATGATCGAACGGGTCGAATCATTGAGAATCTCGTTGACCACTTCGGCCATGAATGATTTGCCGTAGACCTTGCGCAGATGCTGCACCGGCACCTTGCCGGGGCGGAAGCCGTTGATGCGGACCTTGTTCCTGGCATCGGAGAGCCGCGCCATCAGCTTGGCTTCCATGTCACCGGCCGGCACGGTGATCTTGATCTCGCGCTTGAGACCGGAGTTGAGCGTTTCGGTGACCTGCATCATAAAACCTTTGTTTCCACCAATGAGGCCGTCAAACGGCCCCTGCCGTTTACAGCCTGCCGGTATGATCTTGCCGGGAATGGCTTTTGGTGCGGGACTTGGCGATCTGTCCGCTCAACGCGGCACAAATCCTCCAGAAATACGCTCCAAAATGTGAATAAGTCTTTGTTTTTCCTACTTCTTATCACATTCTGCAGAAGCGGATCGTCGCGTCCCGTCACATTCGACACGCCTTTTGTCACAGGCGCGGCCGATTTTCAACCATCTTTGCATTCCGGCCAATGATGCCGATGTGGGCTCTGACATTGACAGAATGATGGCTACATGGGATTGGCCGGGCAATGCGGATGTGGCGGAATTGGTAGACGCCCTGGATTTAGGTTCCAGTGCCGAAAGGCGTGGGGGTTCGAGTCCCTTCATCCGCACCACCCTTCGCTATTCGAGCTTCGGGTGGCAGGCCACTCGAAGCTCCTCCGAAGCCTTGGCGAAGGAGGATCATTGCCAAGGGCGTAGTGCTAGTAAAGCGGCTCCTCGAACAGTGTCTTGTCGCCATCCACCAGCGCTTTGATCTGCGCGGTGCCGTTGGCCGCAATCGCCACCCGGATGCCGAACGGCCGCACCCGCATGTCGTTCTGGATCGCCATCCCCTCGCCTTCCGGCAGATAGAAGCGCTCGATGCCGTAATCCGGCGCGATCGTCGTTGCTCCCTGGCTGATATTCCAGCCCTCGGAGACGTGTCCGACGATATCGGCTTCATCGGATGCTGCCGGCGCCGGCGCTTGCCCGAACCAGGCCGCGGTCGGCCCCCAATAGCCATCGGCGCCCTGCTTTAGCCTGACCACGATCGACGTTTCCTCGCTGGAAAGCTTGCCGGCCGGAATGTTGCCGATCAGTTTCACCGGTATGCGTGAAATGTCGTAGCCGAGCAGAATGTAGTCACCGCGCAAGAGATCGCGCGGATCGATCGGCTCGACCTTGAGCAGGATCTGCTTGCCATCGCGCAGGATCGCCGCGCGTCCGGCGATGATCCAGCTCAGAAAGCTGATCTGGACGAGCGCCAGGACCAGCGCCGAGATGATCAGTCTTTTGCCGGTCATCATGCCGCCGCTCCTGTCATGTTCGAGGCGTTCATGCGCCTTTCTATGCGGATGATAATGAAAGCAAGAACGGCGAGCAGCACCGCCGCCGCAAGGAAGAAGCCTGCCGTGTCGAGCATTGATTGCAGCATCACCACATAGATGATGGCGAGTTCGAAGGCGAAGCCCGCATAGGCAACCCAGCGCAGTCCCCGGCTCTCGCGGCCGCCCAGCACGATCGCCGCGATGATGCCGGCCAGCGCAACAGCCGAGGCAATGGCAAAGCCGCTATTGTAGCTGCTTTCATCCGCCAGTTCGAATTGGATCATCGCCAGGCCGGTGAGAAAGCCGATCAGCGCGTGCAAGGGCAACCTGCCGCCGAGTTGCAAAACCCGCTCGACCGGCCCGGCAGCAAAGATCGCAGCGGTAAAAAGCAGCACCGACGCGGCAACGAGCGGGATGGCGACTTGCAGCGTGTCGTATTCCATGGCCAACAGCACGAGGTAGAAAAGCACCGACAGGATGATCAGGTGGCGCGCCGCCTGGCTGCGCGTCCAGAACGAAACGGCGAACAGAATTAGCGCCATGACCACGAAGAGATGCGGAAATTCCGTGCGCCGGAAGTAGTCGAACCCTCTCAGGAACAGCCAGGCATCGGCGATGCCGACGGCAGCGACGGTCAGCGGGTTTGAGCGCAGCGCCACCGCCGCCAGCGCCGTGCCGGCGCCCCAGGTGATCAAGGCCGAGGCCTCGTCGCCCGACAAATGATACATCTGGCCGATCAGCGCGATCGAACCGCCGAATGCCGCCGCCGCGACGATCCACAGTGCTTCGCCGATCGCCGCATGGTCGCGCATCTTCAGCACCGCCCCGCCGACATAGCCGGCAAGGATAACGGCAAAAAGTGCCGCGACCCGCACCAGCCGCGGGATGACTTCCCAGTTGGCGGCGATGAAGATCAGGATAGCCGCGCCGAACAGCAGCGCCGCCATCATCGCCAGGATCGAGCCGAAACTCAGCGATTTGCGTTCGTTTGCCTCGACGTCGCGCGTCAGCGCATCGGCTGTCGGCGCGTCGATCAGGCCGGCCTGTTGCCATCGTGCGATATCCGACCTGACCCGTGACGAATAACTCGCCATGCCCCTCCCCCTTTGCTTGGTCCTTTTAGTTCGTCCGGCCAAGCGTTTGACCTAACGGCATTTTCCGATCTGGACGGAAAACTGGACGCGCGTTAATGCTGCATTGCACAATTTGCATTGCTGCCATGCACCAATAGCGCTTTTAAATCGATATGACCCCACCTATTTTCACGGTGCACACAAAGACGGAATGATCCGAAAGAAAGACGAAACGAGACTACCATGAACCTGATCCGCAACTATCGCAACTGGCGCCGCTATAGGGACACCGTGTCCGAGCTGAACCGCCTGAGCACCCGTGAACTGACCGACCTCGGCATCAGCCGCAGCGACATTCACTACGTCGCCCGCAAGGCGGTCTAATCCTTCGGGCCGCAAATGGTCCGAACCAGTTTTGAAAAGAGAACGACAATGAACCTGATCCGCAACTATCGTAACTGGCGCGTCTACCGCGAGACGGTTACCGAGCTGGGTCGCCTGTCGAATCGCCAGCTCAACGATCTCGGCATCGTCCGCGACGAGATCAGGATGGTCGCTCGCAGGGCGATCTAACCACAAGAATTTCGCCAGGGTCGACCTCCTCCCCGACCCTGACGGATACGGTCAGCCTTCACCTCCTCCCGAGGGTTGACCACAAAAACGGCGCCCGCCGGACCTCCTCCCCCGGCGGGCGCTGTTTCTAGGTTGTTTCTAAAAAGGGTTTCGCGCCCTTTCAAATGGCGAAAGGAATTTCGTCAAAGCCGACCTCCTCCCCGGCGATGACGAATACGGTCGATCTTCACCTCCTCCCGAGGATCGACCAACAAAACGACACCCGCCGGACCTCCTCCCCCGGCGGGTGTTGTTGTTTTGGGCAATATTCCGCAGCACCCCACTTGCGGTGCGATCCCTGGCAATTGCAATCCTTGCGCCAAGCGACTATTTCGGCGCTCATGGACAAGAACCCCATTCACGTTATCGGCGGCGGACTTGCCGGCTCCGAAGCCGCCTGGCAGGCGGCCGAAGCCGGGGTTCCCGTTGTCCTGCATGAAATGCGTCCCGTCCGCGGCACCGACGCGCACAAGACCGACGGGCTGGCCGAGCTCGTCTGTTCCAATTCCTTCCGCTCCGACGATGCGCAAACCAATGCCGTCGGCCTGCTGCACGCCGAAATGCGGCTGGCTGGGTCGCTGATCATGAGCGCCGGCGATGCGCACCAGGTGCCGGCCGGCGGTGCGCTCGCCGTCGACCGCGACGGATTTTCCGAAGCGGTAACCCGGAAGCTCGAAGCCCACCCGCTCATCACCATTCGGCGCGAGGAAGTGCCGGGCCTGCCGCCGGCGGATTGGGACCAGGCGATTATCGCCACCGGTCCGCTGACCGCGCCTTCGCTCGCTCAATCGATAACCGAAGTGACCGGCGCCGACGCACTCGCCTTCTTCGATGCCATCGCGCCGATCGTCCATTTCGATACGATCGACATGGATATCTGCTGGTTCCAGTCGCGCTACGACAAGATCGGCCCCGGCGGCACCGGCAAGGATTACATCAACTGCCCGATGGATAAGGAGCAGTACCTTGCCTTCGTGCAGGCGCTGGTCGACGGCCAGAAAACCGAATTCAAGCAGTGGGAAGGCACGCCCTATTTCGACGGCTGCCTGCCGATCGAGGTGATGGCCGAGCGTGGCATCGAGACATTGCGCTACGGGCCGATGAAGCCGATGGGACTGACCAATGCGCACAATCCGTCCGTAAAGGCGTATGCCGTCGTTCAGCTTCGCCAGGACAATGCGCTGGGCACGCTCTACAACATGGTCGGCTTCCAGACCAAGCTGAAGCACGCCGAGCAGGTGCGCATATTCCGCACCATCCCCGGGCTGGAAAACGCCGAATTCGCCCGCCTCGGTGGCCTGCACCGCAACACCTACATCAATTCGCCGACGCTGCTCGACGCCTCGCTGCAGTTGAAGTCGCGGCCCGGCCTGCGTTTTGCCGGCCAGATCACCGGCTGCGAGGGCTATGTCGAGAGTGCCGCCATCGGCCTGCTCGCCGGCCGTTTCGCGGCCGCCGAAAGGCTTGGCCATGCGCCGTCGCTGCCGCCCTTGACCACCGCTTTCGGCGCGCTGCTCAACCACATCACTGGTGGCCATATTGTCTCCGACGACGAGCCGGGAAAGCGCTCCTTCCAGCCGATGAACGTCAATTTCGGCCTGTTCCCGCCGGTGGATGCGCCGAAGATCGAAGGCAAGCGGCTGCGCGGCAAGGACAAGACGGTCGCCAAGCGGCACGCCGTGACATCGCGCGCGCTCGCCGACTGCCGCGAATGGCTGGGGCTGCCTTCCCAGGCCGAAGCTGCGGAATAACGATCAGGTTGGCTACGCGGCAGCCTCTATGCGACCGGCCAGCCCCGCGTCGCGCGCCGGAACAAGAGCAAATGCCGGCGCAAGGCCGAAAGCCGCACCGCGCCATCAAGCGGTGAGTGGCGGGAGCCCTCCATCTTGCCGAGATACGCGCCCGTCAGAGCCAGCGGCAGAAAGGCCGGACGCAGTGAAACCGGCAGGGTGGACGCCCCCTGCTCGAAGGCGGAAAGATGTTCCCGTGCCAGCGCGATCATCGCGGCGACAGCGCGTTGCGCTCCAGACCCACCATCGCCCGCAACGAACTCTTCCGGCGACGATCCCGCCGCTGCCAAAATGTCGGCCGGCACAAAGCACTGTCCCCGCTTGCGATGCAGCGGCAGCAGAAGCAGCAGACCGGTCATCGCCTGCGCACAACCTGCCCTGCCGGCAAGTTCGGCAAAGCGTGGTGCTTGGACCGGATCGAGCACTATCGCCGCAAGCTGGATGAGCGCGGCGGCAGTCTCGCCGCAATAGCCTTCGAGGTCGGTGCGCGACGGCATCGGGTCGTCATAGAGATCGAAGATGCGCGCTTCGAGCATATTGTCGAAAGCGGCCTTGGGCAGGCGGTGAGCGGAAATAGTCGCCCACAGCGCGTCCGCCACGGGATGGCCGACCTTAGTCCGATCCTCTTCGGCGGCGATGACGTCTCGCCACCATTGCAGCCGCACCTCGCCCGGCAGCGCTTCGCGGATGCGATCGCGTATGCCGGCAATTTCGGCGTTGAAGGCATAGAGCGAAAACAGCGCGTCCCGCTTGTCTTCGGGCGCGTAGAGCGCGGTCAGATAGCGGTCATGATCGGCGGCGCGCACCGTCTCCATGGCGACTTTGGTGTTTTCGGCCACGTCAGTCGACGGCGATGAGTGCTGCGGCCACGGCGCGGTTTTCCGCCAGCAGCACATTGTAGGTCCGCACAGCCGCCCCGGTCGACATCGGATCGGCGGAAATGCCCGCTTCTTTCAGTGCCGTACGCAGCGCGGCGGGCAACGGCCTCAGATCCTTGCCGCTGCCGACCAGCAGGATCTCGACCTTGTCGGCCTCGTTGAACAGCTTGGCGAAATCCGCCGCCGTCAGCGCCAGCGGATCGGCCGGCTCCCAGCCATAGATGCCAGAAGGCAGGCACAGCAGCGAGCCGCGATGCGACATGTCGGCAAAGCGGAAACCGCCATTGCCGTAAGCCTCGATCGGTGCGCGGCCGGGGAAATGCGCCTCGCGGATGACGATGCCCTTGGCCACTTTTGAGGCAAGCCGTCAGGTGGCTATGGCTTTGCCGCCGCCCACCGGCTTTTCCTCATCGGACGCTGTGGCCTGCGGCCGCAGCTTGAACAGGATAAGCAGTGGCGCGGCGATAAAGATCGACGAATAGGTGCCGAACACGACGCCGAACAGCATGGCCATGGTGAACGAGCGGATCACCTCGCCGCCGAACAGCACCAGGGCCAGCAGCGCCAGGATCGTCGTCACCGAGGTCAGCGTCGTCCTCGACAGCGTCTCGTTGATGGCGTTGTTCAGCAATTGCGGCAGCGGCATTCGCTTGTATTTTCGCAGATCCTCGCGAACGCGGTCATAGACGACGATCGTATCGTTGAGCGAATAACCGATGATGGTAAGGATCGCCGCCAGCGACGATTGGTTGAATTCGAGGCCGGTGAGGACGAAGAAGCCGATCGTCATGACCACGTCGTGAACGGTCGCAACGATGGCGCCGACCGCGAACTGCCATTCGAAGCGGAACCAGACATAGATCAGGATGCCGAGCAGCGCGACCAGCATGGCAATGGTGCCTTGCTTAGCAAGCTCGCCCGAGACCGTCGGCCCGACCACTTCGACGCGGCGGAAATCATACTGGTCCTGCAGCTCGCCGCGCACCTTGTCGATGACGGTCTGCTCGGCATTCTCGCCGCCCTCCTGGGTACCGACGCGGATCAGAACGTCGTTCGGCTCGCCGAATTGTTGAACCTGCACCTCGCCGATATTGAGTTCCGTTAGCCTGCCGCGGATGTCGGCCAGATCGGCATTGCCGGCCTTGGACTGCACCTCGATCAGCGAGCCGCCCTTGAAATCGATGCCGTAATTGATGTCGATAGTCATGAACCCGACGACCGACAGCACCGAAAGCACGCTGGACAGCGTGAACGTCCAGCGGCGGATGCCCATAAACGGAATTTTCGTTCCGGGCGGAACGAAAGTCACAGGCGCCCGCGGCAACTCCTTCGGACGGGCCCGGCGAAGCCAGATCGACACCAGCAGGCGGGTGAAGGTGAAGGCGGTGAAGACGGTGGTCAGGATGCCGATGGCATAGGTGACTGCAAAGCCCTTCACCGGCCCGGTCCCGAGCCAGAACAGCACTACGGTCGCAATCAGCGAGGTGACGTTGGAATCGACGATTGTGGCCAGCGCCTTGCTGAAACCGGTATCGATCGCCTGAATGACCGAGCGGCCGGCACGTCGCTCCTCGCGGATGCGTTCATAGATGAGAACGTTCGAATCGACCGCCATGCCGATGGTCAGCACGATACCGGCGATACCCGGCAAGGTCAGCGTCGCTCCAAGCAACGACAGCAGGCCGACGATCATCGCCACATGCACCGCCAGCGCGATGTTGGCGAGGAACCCGAGGAAGCCGTAGGCAACGAACATGAACGCCACAACCAGGATCGACCCGATGATGCCGGCGACCTTGCCGGCATGGATGGAATCCTGGCCAAGTCCCGGCCCCACCGTGCGCTCTTCGATCACAGTCAGCGTCGCCGGCAATGCGCCGGCACGCAGCAGCACGGCGAGGTCGTTGGCGCTCTCAGCGGTGAAATTCCCCGATATCTGCCCGGTGCCGCCGGGGATCGGCTCACGGATCTGTGGTGCCGAAATCACCTGATTGTCGAGGATGATGGCAAACAGCTTGCCGACGTTCTGCGATGTCGCCTGGCCGAACCGCTGCGCCCCTTTCGAATCGAAGCGGAACGAAACAACCGGCTCGTTGGTCTGAGAGTTGAACGTCGCCTGGGCATCGACGAGGTTTTCACCCGAAACGATGACGCGGTTCTCGATCAGATACGGAACCGGCGGATCGTCCTGCGAATACAGCACCGAGGATCCCGGCGGCGGACGGCCGTTCAGCGCATCCTGCACCGGCATCGATTGGTCAACCATTTGGAAGGTCAGCTTGGCGGTCTGGCCAAGAATTTCCTTCAGCCGTTGCGGGTCCTGCAGACCGGGCACCTGCACCAGGATGCGGTCGTCGCCTTGCCGCTGCACGATCGGCTCGGTGGTGCCGAGTTCGTTGACGCGACGCTCGACAACCTGGATCGCCTGCGTCAGCGCCGTCGAGGTGCGATATTTGATCCCCGCATCGGTAACCGCAAATTTGAGCAGGCCGGGCTCGGAATCATCCAGCGTCATCTCCTGGATGGAGCCGCCGCTGAACAGGCCGGCGGCCACCGGATTGGTCAATGGTTTCAAGGCTGTCTTGGCAGCATCGATCTGCGCGGGATCGGTGATGCGGACCTGCACCGTGCGGCCCGTTCCGGAAAGACCGGTATAGCCGATCTTGGCATCGCGCAGCAGCGTCCTGATTTCGTCGCGCGTCGTCTCCAGCCGATCCTTGATCAGATCGTTCGGATCCATCCTGAGCAGGATATGCGAGCCGCCCTGCAGGTCGAGGCCGAGCGTCATCTGCCGCTTCGGCACCCAGTCGGGAAGCTTGGCCAGCGTGCTGGCGGAAAAAAGGTTGGGCGCAGCGAGGACCACTGTGGCGGCCACGGCCAGCCAGATCAGGATCATCTTGAAGCGCGAAAAATAAAGCATATGGCGTCGTCCGTCAGGGCGTACTGGCGGATCGTTCCGCCGACAATTCGGTTATTTCTTGGCGTTCTGGTTCGCCACCGGCTCGCCCTTGACGCGCACATCGGCAATCGTCGAGCGCAGCGCCGTCACCTTGGTGCCGCCGCCAAGGTCGATCTCGAGCTCGTTGTCGTCAATCACCTTGGTCACCTTACCGACCAAGCCGCCGCCGGTGACGACGGTATCGCCGCGGCGAACCGCCGCCAGCATCTCGCCGCGCTTCTTCAGCTGCGTGCGCTGCGGCCGGATGATCAGAAAATACATGATCACAAAAATCAGAGCAAACGGCACGATCTGGATAAACATTGCGGACGAGTCCCCGCCGATGCCTTGGGCGTATGCCGGTGTCACGAACATCGAGGTACTCCTGAACTTTGAAAAACAGCCGCAAGGCGGCCCCGCCAAATTTGGCCGGAATATAGTCGGTAAAGTTGCCAATGCAACTGCGCGGCCGGGCAAATCGGCTGCTTTTCCGGCCTGGCGAGCCGTGTTAGAGGGTGATCCCGAAAAGCGACGCTCGGTTTTCGCAAAAGATCATGCCCGAACAAATGCTTGGGACGAGTTTCGAAACCGCTGAAATCAGGTAGGTTGCCCTGCCGCACCGCTCTGAACGCGAACAAAAAAGACAAGAGATGACCGACAGCACCATCGCTATCCTGAACCAGAAGCTCGACCGCCTGATCGAGGCGGTCGCCCGCCTCGCCTCGCCGCCGGTGCCTCAAACCGACCTAGGCGAGGCCGATTGCTTCGTCTGGCAGGCCGATCCTGGCTATCTGGAACCGGTGCGCAAGGTCAACCGCGTCGATATCGGCCTGATCCGCGGCGTCGACCGAGTCCGCGACATATTGGTCGATAACACCGAGCGCTTCGCCTCAGGCTACGCCGCCAACAACGTGCTGTTGTGGGGCGCGCGCGGCATGGGCAAATCGTCGCTGGTCAAGGCAGTGCACGCCTCGGTCAACGCTTCGGCGAAGCTCGACCTGCCGCTCAAGCTGATCGAGATCCATCGCGAAGACATCGACACGCTGCCGAAGCTGATGGGCTTGTTGAAGGCAGCACCCTTCCGCTTCATCCTGTTTTGCGACGACCTGTCATTCGACCATGACGACACGTCCTACAAATCGCTGAAGGCAGCACTTGAAGGCGGCGTCGAGGGCCGCCCGGCCAATGTCATCTTCTATGCCACCTCGAACCGGCGACATCTGTTGCCGCGCGACATGATCGACAATGAGCGCTCGACCGCGATCAACCCGTCGGAAGCGGTCGAGGAAAAGGTTTCGCTGTCGGACCGCTTCGGTCTGTGGCTTGGCTTCCACAAATGCTCGCAGGACGAATATCTCGACATGATCGATGGTTATGTCCGCCATCACGATCTCGCCATCGATCCCGAGACGCTGCGCGCCGAGGCGCTGGAATGGGCGACGACGCGCGGCAGCCGTTCGGGCCGCGTCGCTTGGCAATTCACCCAGGATCTGGCAGGCCGGCTCGGCAAGTCGCTCAAGGACTAGACCATGATCCCGAACCGAAGGTCAGCGTAGCAAAAAAGGAGCCCGGTTTCGGACTAGATCATGGTCCAGAAAAGCAACAGAAGAAGCCCGCACCTTGCGGAGCGGACTTCTTCGGCGGGCTGAAGGTCAGGCGGCCCGCAAGTCGCTTTTTCTCTATTCGAGATAGCCTGACGGATCGACCGGCGCCGAGTTCTTGCGAACTTCGAAATGCAGTTTCGGCGAGTCGGTGGTGCCGCTCATGCCGGACAGGGCGATTTCCTGCCCGCGCTTGACCTTTTGGCCGCGCTGCACCTCGATCGAGCTGGCATGGCCGTAGACGGTGACCAGACCGTTTTCGTGACGCACCAGCACCGTGTTGCCGAATTCCTTGAGGCCGTCGCCGGCATAGATGACGACGCCATTTTCGGCTGCCTTGACCGGCGTCCCCTCAGGCACGGCGATGTCGACGCCGTCCTTGCCGCCGCCGAAGCTTGAAATCACGCGGCCGCGCACCGGCCAGCGCATCTTGCCGATGCCGGTTGCATCAGGCGCCACCGCATCGTCGTCCTCGGCCTGCTGGATGACTTTCGCATCCTTCTTTGGCGGCGTGTAGGAGGCGAGCGTCTGCGTCGGCGTTGTCTTGGCCGGTGGCTGAGTGGTGGCCGTCGTCACCGGATCGACCTTTGCCGGCTTCGCGCCGGCGACAACAGCGGTTCCGCCGGCCGGCACTTTCAGGGTCTGGCCGATCTTGAGCAGCCCGTCCTGCATGCCGTTCGCCTGCTTCAACGCGACGACGCCGACGCCGGTCTTTCGGGCGATGGCAGACAGCGTATCGCCTTGCTGAACCGTGTAGGTGCCGCCGGCACCGGCTGGCTTGGCCGTCGCCGAAGCCACTTTGGGCGCGGCCTTTCCATCCTTCGGCTGGCTCGCGGCAGCCGAGGCGTCCACCTGCGCGGCAGACTTGCCTTCCCTGAGCTTCGGTTGCTGCGGCAGCACGGCCACCTTCTCCGGCGCGTCGGCCGGCTGGTCGTGCCTGGTGCCGTTCGCGGGCTTGGCGTCGGCGACTTTCGGCGTGGCGCCGTTGCTCGAATACGCATAGGCCGGGATGACGAGCTTCTGGCCGGTCTTCAGCCCCTTGGTCGCGCTCAGCCCGTTGACTTTCATGATGGCATCGGCCGGCACGCCGTAGCGCCGAGACAGGCCAGAAATGGTCTCGCCGTCCTTGACGACGATCTCGGTTGCATGCGGTGCGCCGGCGGCCGTCGCCATGCGCGGCGCGTCGGGCTCGGCGTTCTTGAACGGCCTTACCGCCGGAGCGACGGTGCCGGTTGCCGTCCTGTCGACACGAGGAGCGGCAGGCGCCATCGGCGGCGCGGCAGCGGTACGCACCGGGCGGGCGGCGGGTGCCAGGGCGGGAGCCGGCGGTGGCAACTGCTGCGCCGTAACCGGTTCGAGGCTTGAGCGGCTGACCGACTGGGTGTGGCTGCCGTCGATCGGCGCGGCCGCAACATCGCCCGGATAGGGCTGGGCAGCATCCTGCTTGTCGATGATGGCGCGCTGGTTGTTGGTCGAGGCGGTGAACACGTCATCGACGCTGTTGAACCGCGCCACCTGGGAACTACACCCCGTCGCAGCGCCTGCGATCATGAGGACGGCGCAGCCACGCGCCAGATTGCGTCCGTTTGCCTTCAAAACACTGAATTGCATCGCACTAACCCGCACAGACCCGGTACAACTGAGTGTGATTAAAGCGCGTTAATGTTACCGGTCGGTTAAACCTGTAGAATCAGACGCAAATTTTCTTAAAATATTCGAGGAAGGCTCTCAACTTCGTCGTCCTAGGGCGGAGCAGGAGCGAAGCTCCGTCGCGGAGACCCTGGGACCCATTCCGTGACCTCGGCCGAATAATGCGGCGGAGCAGCATTCTGCACCCTTGCAACGCCTCAAGGGCGCGGCATGATGGGGTGGACGGCGCCCGACGGCATCGGATGTGCCAGAATGAGTTCGTTGAGATCTCAAACAAGGGAGCCGTCCGTGGAACACCTTATCCGTATTGGCATGATTGGAACGGGCGTCGCGAACCCCACCTTGGCCAGCGGCCGCAAGGACCGTGCTCAAAGGCCGGACATATGGACGCAAGCGATCGAAAACGACGCAAAACAACCGTTGCAGGCAGGGCGCCGTCCACATATGGATCCTAGAGTCTGCGCTGCGTCGCTTCGCTCCTCGCTGCGCCTTAGGATGACGAAACGACAGGCTTCGGCTGATCCCCAAGCGGAGCGATGTACCCGGAATCAGATCACCGCGGCGACACCGTGCAGGATCGGCTGCAGGCGCACCAGGCCGATATCCTCGCGTTCGAAGCGGCTGCCGACCTTGGTCAGCTTGGCCAGCACCTGCTCGCCTTCGTCGGGTCCGATCGGCGCGATGACGATGCCGCCGCTCGACAATTGGTCGAGGAGAAAGCGCGGCAGGCTGTCGAAGGCCGCCCAGGCTACGATGCGGTCGAACGGCGCTTCGTTGGCCAGCCCGTTGGAACCGTCCGCCTGGCGCACGATGACATTGCCGACGGCGAGCGCCTCGAGCCGCTGCCGGGCCTGTTCGGCCAGCGTCTTGTAACGGTCGATGGTGACGATCCGCGCGGCAAGCCGCGACATCACCGCCGCCGTGTAGCCGGATCCGGTGCCGATCTCGAGCACCCGGTTGCCCGGCTCGATGGCAAGTGCCGCGATCACCGCCGCCTGCAGGTCGGCGCCTTCGATGGCCTCGCCGCATTCGATCGGCAGCATACGGTCCGACCAGGCTATCGAGTGGAAATGCGGAGACAGAAAGCCGCGCCGCGGCGTCGCCTCGAAGGCGGCGATAAGCGCCTTCGGCACCGTCCCCCTGCCGCGCAGGCGAAGCAGGAAGGCAGCGAAACCTTCGCGCTCGTCGACCGTTGCAGCGTGGTTCAAGTTCATGCGAGCGCCTTGGCCAGTTGATCGCGGATTTCATGCGCGGTGAGATCGAGCTGCAGCGGCGTCACCGACACCAGCCGATTGCGCAAGGCATTGAGGTCGGTGCCTTGCTTGCCCTCGACTGGCTCGCGGCCGAAGCGCAGCCAGTAGTAAGGCAGGCCGCGCCCGTCGCGCCGCTCGTCGACCCACAGGCTGTGGACCAGCTTGCCCTGCGAAGTGACTACAGTTCCGGCGATTTCTTCCGGCGCACAGTTCGGAAAATTGACGTTGAGCAGCACGTCGTCCGGCAACGGCACGGCGACGAGCTTTTCGAGCAGGGCCGGCGCCAGCGCTTCGGTGGTCTCGTAGGGAACGACGCGGTCCTCGCCGACATAGGAATAGGCCTGGCTGATGGCGATCGATCGCACGCCGAGCAGCGCGCCTTCCATGGCGCCGGCGACCGTGCCCGAATAGGTGACGTCGTCGGCGATGTTGGCGCCGGAATTGACGCCTGACAGGATCAGGTCAGGGGCTTCGGGCAGGATCTTCTTCACGCCCATGATGACACAGTCGGTCGGCGTTCCGCGCACCGCAAAGTGCTTTTCGCCGATTTTCCTGAGCCGCAGCGGCTCCGAGATCGACAGCGAATGCGCATAGCCGGACTGATCCTGTTCCGGTGCCACCACCCAGACGTCGTCCGACAGCGTACGCGCGATGCGTTCGAGTGATGCAAGGCCCTCGGCATGGATGCCGTCGTCGTTGGTCAGAAGGATGCGCATTATTTCGATTCGATCTTTTCCAGACCGCCCATGTAAGGCCGAAGCGCTTCAGGAATGGTTACGCTGCCGTCCTCGTTCTGATAATTTTCGATGACGGCAATGAGCGCGCGGCCGACGGCGGTGCCCGAACCGTTCAGCGTGTGGACGAAGCGGTTGCCCTTGCCGTCCTTGTCCTTGTAGCGGGCGTCCATGCGCCGCGCCTGGAAATCGCCGCATACCGAGCACGACGATATCTCGCGATAGGCATTCTGGCCGGGCAGCCAGACCTCGATGTCGTAGGTCTTGCGCGCGCCAAAGCCCATGTCGCCGGTGCACAGCGTCATGGTGCGGAACGGCAGGCCGAGCCGCTTCAGCACCTCCTCGGCGCATTCGGTCATGCGCTCATGCTCGGCAACCGAAGTCTCCTGGTCGGTGATCGACACCAACTCGACCTTGTAGAATTGGTGCTGGCGCAGCATGCCGCGCGTGTCGCGCCCGGCCGAGCCCGCCTCGGAGCGGAAGCACGGCGTCAGCGCCGTATAGCGCAGCGGCAGTTGTTCGTGCGGCGTGATCTCGTCGCGAACGAGATTGGTGAGCGGCACTTCGGCGGTTGGGATTAGGCCAAGCCTGCCGTCCCCGTGCCGAACGAAGAACAAATCCTCCTCGAATTTCGGCAGTTGCCCGGTCCCGAAAAGCACCTCGTCGCGCACCATCAACGGCGGCTGGATCTCTATATAGCCGTGCTCGGTGGTGTGCAGATCCAGCATGAACTGGCCGAGCGCGCGTTCCATCCGCGCCAGGCCGCTTTTGAGCACGATGAAGCGCGAACCGGAAAGCCGTGCTGCCCGCGCGAAATCCATCATGCCGAGCGCTTCGCCGATCTCGAAATGCTCCTTCACCCAGTTCGGCCGCGTCGGCACCTTGCCGACGACGCGTTTGACGACGTTGTCGTGCTCGTCCTTGCCGACCGGCACGTCGTCGAACGGCACGTTTGGCAGCACTGCCAACGCATCGTTCAGCGCCTTGTCGAGCTCGCGCTCGCGCGCCTCGCCATTCTGGATGAAGGCCTTGATCTCGCCGACCTCGGCCTTCAGCCTTTCGGCAAGAGCTGCATCGCCCGAGCGCATGGCATTGCCGATCTCCTTCGATGCGGCGTTGCGGCGTTCCTGCCTGGTCTGCAGCTCGGTCAGATGCTCGCGCCGCGCCTCATCCGCGGCGATCAGGTCGTAGACCGTGGACTGCGCATCCCCGGCCGACCACGAGCGCTTCTGGAGCGCCTCGACAAGGGCCTTCGGGTTGTCGCGAATCCATTTGATGTCAAGCATGGTCTGTTCGTCCTCGGCACGGCGGTTTCGGGGCAAGGAAATGCCCAAAACAAAGACCAGAGGGCGTAAACCGCATCCCTGATCGATGCAAGATGTCAAGCCGAGTTCCTTCGCGCCCCCCTCTGTCCTGCCGGACATCTCCCCCTCAAGGGGGGAGATCGGCAGCTTCGCCGACGGCTTGCTTTTTCAGCGCCGGAGATCTGCGAAAGCCGCGATGACGGCCGATCTCCCCCCTTGAGGGGGAGATGTCCGGCAGGACAGAGGGGGGCGCTGTCCCGCCGACATTGATGTCGGCAGCACTCGCAACATTTGGTCGAAAGGAATCTGAACCAAAAAAACCCGCCTCAGTGGGCGGGTCGTCGGCGCCGAATCAGCACCATGCCCAAATTAATAGCATAGCTGCCGGCACAAAGCAAGAACAAAGTTGCTATGGCCGGCAAAAAATGCTGCCCGTTTCAACCGAACCTACGTCGAAGACGCGTCCGCCGGCTTTTCGGTCACCTCTTCGGTGGCGTCCTGCTTTTCGCGGGCCACACGGTCGCGCTCCTTGCTGCGTTCGATCAGCCGGGCCGACCAGATCGAGACCTCGTAGAGCAGGATCGTCGGAATGGCGAGGCCGATCTGGCTCATCGGGTCGGGCGGCGTCAGCACCGCCGCCACCACAAAGGCGATGACGATCGCCCATTTGCGCTTCTCGGCCAGGGCCGTTGACGACAGCATGCCGACCCGCGTCATCAGGCTTGTCACCACCGGCAGCTGGAACACCAGGCCGAAGGAGAAGATCAGCGTCATGATCAGACTGAGATATTCGGACACTTTCGGCAGCAGCGAAATCTGCACCTGGTCGTTGGTGCCGGTCTGCTGCATGGCGAGGAAGAACCACATCACCATCGGCGTGAAGAAGAAATAGACCAGCGATGCGCCCATCAGGAACAGGATCGGCGAGGCGATCAGGAACGGCAGGAAGGCGTTGCGCTCGTTTTTGTAGAGGCCGGGCGCGATGAATTTGTAGATCTGCGTGGCGATCAGCGGAAAGGCGATGACCATGCCGCCGAACATGGCGAGCTTGACCTGGGTAAAGAAGAACTCCTGTGGCGCCGTATAGATCAGCTCGACCTTGTGCGGGTCGAGCCCGGCCCATTGGGTTGCCCATCTGAACGGAATGACCAGAAGGTTGAACAGCCGCTTGGCGAAAAAGAAGCAGACCAGGAAGGCAACAAAAAAACCGCCGATCGACCAGATCAGCCGCCGGCGCAACTCGATCAGGTGCTCCATCAGCGGAGCCGACGATTTTTCTATCTCGTCCTTTTCCTTGTCCGAAACGCTCACTTGGCGGCTCCCGCCGTTTTCCTGGCGGCCGGCTTCTTCGTTGCTGACGCCGGCTTCTTCGCTGCTGACGACTGCGCTTTTTGCTCAGCTTTTGCGGCAGCCTTTGGCGCAGCAGTCTTTGCCGGCTTGGCCGGCGCGGCGGCCGCGGCTTTTGCGGGCGCTGGCTTCTTCTTTGCCGCAGGTGCTTTTTTCGGCACGGCCGCTGCAGCCGTTTGCGCCTGCACTGCCGGCGCTACGACGGACTCGTCCGTCATCGCCGGAAAGATCGGCGTCGCCGGCGTCGGCTCCGGCGGGCTGACGCCCGGCGTCGTTGTTGCGCCGTTCTTAAGCGGCTCGGCCGCCTGCTCCGTCGCAGCGGCGGCATCGACGGCCGGCTTGGGTTTCATCACGGTGTCGACGCCGGAACGGACGTCGGCGGCGGCCTGCTCGAATGGATTGAGCTGCTTCCTGATCTCGGCTGCCGGATTGAGGCTTCTCAGCGAATCGACCGACTTCTTGACGTCGTCGAGCTCGGCTTCCTTCAACGCATCGTTGAACTGCCGCTGGAAATCGGACGCCATGGCGCGCAGCTTCGCCGTTGTGCGGCCGAAGGTGCGCAGCATGTTGGGCAAATCCTTGGGCCCGACGACCACGATCATGACGATCGCGATCACCAGCATCTCGGTCCAGCCGACTTCGAACATGGCTATACGTTCCGACTAAAGTTTGGGCTCAGCTTTTGCTGGCCTTTTCCTTCGGTACCGAAACGGTTTCGTCGGCACGGTGTTCAACGGTACGCTTGTCCTCGGCAGTCTCGTCGTCCGCCATGCCCTTCTTGAAGCTCTTGATGCCCTTGGCCATGTCGCCCATCAACTCGGGGATCTTGCCGCGGCCGAACACCAGCAGCACGATCACCAGAACGATCATCCAGTGCCAAATCGAAAATGAACCCATAGCAAATCTCTCTCGAACGGTTTCCCAGACGCTGATCTATGCGCTTTCGGGTTCGGATTCAAACAGAACTGCGACAGAGTTCATGAATGAGTCGCCGAAGTCACGCACTTTCGGCACGGCGGCCCGCTACCAATCGGCGCAGTTCCATCCTGCCTGTGGCTTTAAGATGGCGCTCGGCTCAATCTTCCGTGACGCGCGGCGTCAAAAGGCCGAGTTCTTCGAGGTCGATGTCGGTCAGCGGATCCTCGTCGTCGGTGAGCGCATCGGGGTCGGCCGGCGGCAGCGGCACCGAGAAATTCGACGGCATGCGGCCGGACAGCAGCCCGGCACCCTTCAATTCCTCCATGCCGGGGAGATCGCGTATCTCCTCCAGTGCGAAATGGTCGAGGAAAATGTCGGTCGTGCCATAAGTGACGGGACGGCCGGGCGTGCGACGCCGGCCGCGCATCCTCACCCATTCGGTCTCCATCAGCGTGTCGAGCGTCCCCTTTGACGTCTCGACGCCGCGGATGTCCTCGATCTCGGCGCGCGTTACCGGCTGGTGGTAGGCGATGATCGCCAGCACTTCGAGGGCGGCGCGGGACAGCTTGCGCTGCTGCACCGTGTCACGGCTCATCAGGAAGGCGAGGTCGCCGGCGGTGCGAAACGCCCAGGCATCGCCGACGCGCACCAGATTGACGCCGCGCCGCGCATAGATCTGCTGCAGTTCGGCCATTGCCGCGGCAATGTTGATGCCGTCGGGCAGCCGCGAAGTGAGCTGTTTTTCGCTGACCGGCTCGGCGCTGGCGAAAACGATCGCCTCGGCCATCCGTACGGCCTCCGCCATATGCAGCCGCTCGCCAGGATTCCGAGACAAATTCTGCCCCTGATTTTGTGCCGGGTTTTCGGCGACCGCGCCTTGCTCGGCGTCGTCGTCGACGTTGAACGGAATGACCGAAGCGTTGGCGCGTTCGTTCATGGTGTTACCTCGACTATCTTGATGGCCTGGGCGCGGCCGCGCAGATAAAGCGGCGCGAACACCTGGTCCTGCCGCATTTCCATCTTGCCTTCGCGCACCAGTTCCAGCGTCGCCGCAAACGAGCTGGCAACCGCGGTGCGCCGCTCTTCCGGGCCGGCCAGATATTCGACCAGGAAGCTGTCGAGCGCCGTCCAGTCGCGCAGCGACCCGATCAGCCTGGTCAGCACGTCGCGCGCATCCTTGAGCGACCACACGCCGCGCCTGGCGATCGTCACATTGGTGATCGCCTGCTTCTGGCGCTGCTGGGCATAGGCGGTCAACAGGTCGTAGAGCGAGGCCGAATAGGCATTGCGCTTCTCGACGATGACCATTTCCGGCATGCCGCGTGCAAACACGTCGCGTCCGAGCCGGTTGCGGTTGACCAGCCGTGCCGCCGCGTCGCGCATCGCCTCCAGCCGCTTCAGCCGGAACTGCAGCACCGCCGCCAGTTCCTCGCCGCTTTCGCCTTCGTCGCCGGGCTGCTTGGGAATCAGGAGCTTCGACTTGAGAAACGCCAGCCATGCCGCCATCACCAGGTAGTCGGCGGCAAGCTCCAGCCTCAGCGCCCTCACCTTCTCGACGAACGCCAGATACTGTTCGGCCAGCGCCAGGATCGAGATGCGCGACAGGTCGACCTTCTGATTGCGGGCAAGATGCAGCAGAAGATCGAGAGGACCTTCGAAGCCGGCCACATCGACGACCAACGCCGGATCGCCGGTCAGCCGGGAATCGTCGTTCTCGGCCCACAAGCGGTCCATCGGTGCGGCCTTGCCGGCCTTCAGGTCCAATGTTTCCGCCACTTCGCTTCCTTTGATGCTAGGCCACCGCGTCGAAATAACTGGCAAATTCGGCCCGAATCTCGGTCTCGTCCGCCACGTCGCGGTTCCTGATATAGGTCAGCGCCCGCTCCGCGCGCTCAAACGACTTGCCTTCCAGCCCGGTCGTGCGCGATGCAATGCCGGCCATCTCCTCGAACACGCCGTTGCAGTGAAGGACCAGATCGCAGCCCGCCGCAAGGATCGCGGCCGCCTTTGACGGGAAATCCCCAGAAAGTGCCTTCATCGAGGTGTCGTCGCTCATCAACAGGCCGTCGAAGCCGATTTCGTCGCGGATGATCTCTTCGATGACCTTGCCGGATGTGGTGGCCGGGTTCTTCGGGTCGATCGCGCTATAGACGACATGCGCCGTCATCGCCATCGGCAAATGCTTGAGCTCCCTGAACGGGGCAAAATCATGCCGCTGCAAATCGCCGATCGAGGCGTCGACGGTCGGCAGTTCGAAATGCGTATCGGCGAAGGCCCTTCCATGACCGGGAATATGCTTCATCACCGGCAGCACGCCGCCCGCCATCAGGCCTTCCGCCGCGGCGCGACCCAATTCGATGACGGCGCGCGGCTCCTTGCCATAGGCGCGCGCGCCGATGACGTCGCTGGCGCCCTCGATCGGCACATCGAGCACCGGCAGGCAATCCGCCGTGATGCCGTAGCGCAGCAGGTCGAAGGCATGCAGCCGCGCCATCAGCCAGGCGGCACGGGTGCCGGCGTCATGGTCGTCGCGCCACAAGGCGCCGAGTGCACCGGCAGCCGGATAGTTCGGCGCCAGCGGCGGCCGCAGGCGCTGCACGCGGCCGCCCTCCTGGTCGATGAATACCGGCGCGTCCGCACGCTCGACGCAGTCGCGCATGGCGGCGACCAGATCGCGGATCTGCTCGGTCTCGCCGATATTGCGCGCAAACAGGATGAAGCCCCACGGGCATTCGTTGCGATAGAAACGGATCTCGTTGCGGGTCAGTGATTTCCCGGCGCAGCCGAGGATCATGGATTTTGATTCGGTCATGCGGAACAGTTTAGAGCTTCGCGCCGACAAAGGGAATCGCCCGTAATTGCCTTCAGAGGTTTCCGTTCACGCAAAAAAGCCGGCGCGGACGCCGGCTTTTCGAGGGGCCTTGATGCCTAGTGGGACACGAAGCAATTGCCGCCGGCAGCCTTGTAGCTGGTGCACAGTTTGATCGCCTCGTTGCGAGACTGCGCCGGAACGCGGACGCGGTAGAAGGTGCCCTTGCCGGCAATCTCGGCCTTGACGATGTTGGCGGTGCGGCCGGAAAGCACGCTGCCGTAGCGGCGCTGCAGATCCTGGTAAGTCGCCTGGGCGCTTTCGACTGTCGGCTGCGAAGCGATCTGTATCGACCACGAACCAGCCCCGGCCGCGGCCGGATCGATGGAAGCGACCTGATCGGGCTTGACCTCGCCGACCACGTCGACCGGCTGGTCGGACGGACGCTGCGGCGCCACCGGAACCGTGGCCGGGGTGCTGGCGGACTGCTTGCTGGCTGACGGCTTGGCTTCAGCCTTTGTGTCGGGCTTGGGCGCCGGCTGCAGCTTGGAGGTTTCGGCCTGATCGCCACTCGGCTGGTCGCCAATCTTCGGATCACTTGTGATTTGGTCGATCAGGGGCACGGTGCCGGTCTGCGCGGCGGCGTCGGCCTGGGCCGACGGAGCGACGTGCTGCGGCGCCGGATCGGCCGGCTCGGCAGCAGCCATCTGCGGGGCGGCAGGCGCCGGATCCTCGCGCGCCACCAGCGAACCGTCAGGTTTCACGACCATGGTCCGTACCTTGCGCGGCGCAACGGCGACGATCTCGGGGGTTGCACCCTTCTCGGCCTCCTGCAGAACCTGCGCGATGCGATCCTCGGACTTGGGCGCCGGTGCGGCGGCGGTTTCGGCAGCGCCAGCCGCACTGGCGCCAAGCGTGCTGGAGTCAGACGCGCTGGTGCCGGGCGCATTGGTGCCAGCCCCGTCGGTGTCGGACGCCGCGGTGCCGGGCGCGTCGATATCGTCCGCGGCATCGGGGTCATTGGGCGAAAGATCGACGACGCGGCTCTCCGGTTCGTTGGCCTTCAGGTCCACAGGCTCTTCGGTGTTGGTGACCAGCTTCTGCTGAACCGGCTCGGCGGGCTTGGTGCCCTTGACCACAGCGTCATAAACCTTGTTGTCCTGGTTCGGCACGACGGTGCCGCCTGGATTTTCCGGCTTGATCTTGATCGGCCTGTTGTCGGCCTTGACGATAACCGGCGCATCGCCGCCGCTCTTGCCGCCGAGGGTCAACGCAAAGGCGCCAAGGCCTCCGGCGATCGCCACGGCGCCGACCACCGCACCTATCAGCAGCCCGCGCCTGCGCGGCTGCCTTTCGGCCCCGCGTTCGGCAAGGCCCGGAACCGACATCTCCTCGTCCAGTTCGGGATCGTAGTCGAGCTCATCGAAGGTGAAATCGTCGGCCTGCGAAACCGGCTGGCCACCGGGCAATGGGCCCAGATCGAAACCGTCCGCTGCATCGGCATAGGAAGCAGCCGCCGCGCTGACGGGGGCTTCCGCAGGCTTGGCGCCATAGGCGCGCGTCTCGCTACGATCTTGCTTGTAGCCAGACGCGAAGCCGGCATCGTATTCATCGTCATAGCCAGCACTGCGCACCGGGGCAGGCGCTATATCCGTTGCATTCATTTCGGTGAGAAGGCTGGCAAAATCGGCATCGAGATCGTCGTAGGCGGGCGCCACCGGCTCGTCATCGTCGAAGTTGAGCTCCGGAATGTCGAGATCGTCCGCCAGCGCCACGACGCGCTCGGGCACGTCGACCGTCTCGACATCGGGCATCTCGTCATAGGCGGAAGGCTGTTGACGCGAAGTTGGTGCAGCTTCCGTGTAGGCGGGCCGATCTTCATAGGACGGCCTCTCTTCACGGGATGTCTGGCTTTCATAGGACGGCCTCTCTTCGACCGGTGCGGCCCGATAGGACGGCGTTGCAGCCGGCTGCGGCGGTGGTGCCGAACGCGCCGAAGCCATCGGCTGGCTTGCAAAAGCGGGCTGAGGCTGTGCGACCGGTGTCACGCGGCTCCACGAGCGGGCCGGCTCGGGCGGCGTGGCGCGTGTCGTCAGCCAGTTCAGCGCATCGAGCGGGTCTTCTTCGGCAGCAGCTGCCGCACTCTTGTCGGCCGAGTCGTGATCCAGGCCGATATTCCTGGCGAAGTCGGCATCGAGCGCATCGCTGTCGAGATCATCCGCGGGTCCGGCAGCGGCTTCAACACCGAAATCCTCGCCTTCAAGCTCATCGAGGAGGACACTGCCAAGATCGGCGTCATCGGCGGCACTGGACTGCTGCGGCTCAGCGGGCTCGTGCTCGTCGAGTTCCCAATCCAGCTCGTCGACAGCATGCACCGGTTCGTTGGCGACGTCTTTGACCGCCGCCATTGGCTGTTCGGCGGCCACTGCTGGCTTCTGAACTACCGGCGCGATGGGCTGCTGAACAGCCATCACGGGCTTCTGGGCAGTCTGCGGGCTTGTCTGAGGTTCGTTGACCGCTTGTGCAGGCCGTGTGCTCATCGCACCGAGCAGCGCGTTCAGTTCGTCTTCCAGGCTGCGTTCCTCAGCCACTGGGGCCGTCGGGACGACAGCGGCCGGCGCCGCTGGTTCGGCCGCAACCTGCGCCACGGGCTCTTCAGCTTCCTCGGCAGGCGCATCGTCGAAGCTCAGATCGAAATCGTCGTCGAACGCCGCTTCAGCGGCCGTGCCGGAAAGCCGGGCCGCCTCTGGCTCTTCGATCGACTGCTCTTCGATAAACTCTGGTTCTTCGATTTCGGCAGGCTCGTTCGGACGAACGTCGAAGTCCATGTCGACATCGGCCATGGCATCATCGAAATGGCCGGCAAGATCCTCATCGGCCGAAACCGCCTCAACCGGCGATGCCGGGGCGGCGACGTTTTCCGCCGGCTCATGCTCGTGGAGCATCAGCTCGTCTTCGAGCGAACTTGCCACGGCGCTGTCGAACTCATCGTCGAACGCAGGCGCGGCCGCTTGCGCGGCGGTTTCAACGGCGACGGTCTGCTCCATCGGCTCATGCTTGTCGAACATCAGCTCGTCTTCGAGCGAGCTTGCAACGGCGTTGTCGAACTCAACGTCGAAGGCGGGCGCGGCCGCTTGCGCGGCGGTTTCAACGGCGACGGTCTGCTCCATCGGCTCATGCTCTTCGAGCATCATCTCGTCTTCGAGCGAACTTGCCACGGCATTGTCGAACTCATCGTCGAAGGCGGGCTCGTCGACCGGCTCGATCGCCTCGGCTGCGGCCCTGGGTTCATCCTCACCGGTCACCGCGATCTTGGCCGTCACATCGTCGTCGTGCCGAAAATCCTGGTCGAGCGAGGCGGCAAGTTCGTCGTCACTCGAAAGGTCGTCCTCGAACGGCGACACGTCTTCGAGCGAGCCGGCGACGGCGTTATCGAAATCGTCGTCGAGCTCCGGCTCGACGGCGGGAGCGAACGCCCTTTCGGGGGCGGAGGCAATTTCGTCGGCGGCAACAGAAGTGGCTGCAACAGGAGCAGCATCATCCGCCGCACTGTCGTCGAACGCGAAATCCTGTTCGAACGAGGCAGCAAGCGCGTCCTCCATTTCGTCGGCGGCGGCCGGTTCGGGTGTCGGCTCGCGAAGCTTGGCAGGGGAAGCATTGTCATTGGCGTCGGCGCCGAATTCGCCCATCAACTCCTTCTCGAGATCGATCTCGAAATCGCCCTCGTCCACCGACGGTTCGGCGGCAGCGGTTTTCGGCTGGGCCGGCGTTTGCGGTTTGACCGGCTGGCGCGGGTCGAACCCCATGATCCTGGTCAGTTCCGCGAACGGATCATCGTTGGCGATGTCGTTGTGGTCGGCTGCTCTCAGCTGGGTTCTGTCTGCCATTATTGTTCCCGAACTCGCACTCATTCGGACGCCATGGACGTCGCGTAGGGTTGGCCCTTACCAGCGCAATGTGGGCAAAAGGTGACAGGTTTTTTACTCAAACCTAACGCATTTCGGTGGGCGCATTGGCTCCGATCAGCGTCAGGCCGGACGTCAAAACGTCCGAAACAGCCTGCACCAGCCCTAGTCTGGCATGCGTCAATTGTCGGTCGTTAACCTTAACAAAACGTAAGTCGGGATTATCGGTGCCCCGGTTCCAGTGTCCGTGGAAGCTGGAAGCGAGTTCGTAGAGGTAAAATGCCAGCCGGTGGGGCTCGAGCGCGAGCGCCGCGGCTTCGATCAGCCGAGGATATTCGGCGAGCTTCCTGATCAGGCCGATCTCCCCCTCATCGGTCAGCAAAGCCACTTCGGCGGCCAGCTGGTTGCGGTCGAATATGGCCTCGCCCAATTGCTCGCTCGCCTGCCGGAATACCGAATGGCAGCGCGCCGAGGCATACTGCACGTAGAACACCGGATTGTCCTTCGACTGCTCGGTTACCTTGGCGAAGTCGAAGTCGAGCGGCGCGTCGTTCTTGCGGTAGAGCATCATGAAGCGGATCGGGTCGCGGCCGACCTCCTCCACCACTTCGCGCAAGGTCACGAACTCGCCCGACCGCTTCGACATACGTACCGGCTCGCCGGCGCGAAACAGCCTCACCAGCTGGCAAAGCAGCACGGTAAGCTTGACCTCGTCGCCGGCAATCGCCCGGGCAAGCGCTTCCAGCCGCTTCACGTAGCCGCCGTGATCGGCGCCAAGCACATAGATCAGATCGACGAAGCCGCGATCGACCTTGTCCTTGAGGTATGCGACATCGGCGGCGAAATAGGTGAAGGTGCCGTCCGACTTGACCAGCGCCCGGTCCATGTCGTCGCCGACCGCGGTCGAGCGGAACAGCGTCTGCTCGCGGTCCTCCCAGTCATCCGGTTTCTCGCCCTTGGGCGGCGGCAGCTTGCCCTTGTAGATGTGACCCTTCAGCGTCAGGTCGCTGATCGCCGAGCGTATCTTGCGGGCGTTGTTCGCATGCAGCGTCCGCTCGGAGAAGAAGACGTCGTGATGCACGTTGAGCAGCGCCAGATCCTCACGGATCATCGCCATCATCGCATCGATCGTCCTGTCCTTGACGATGGCAAGCGCCTCCTCGTCCGGCATCTGCAGCAGGGAGCGGCCGAATTCGCTGGCCAGCGCCTGACCAACGGGGATCAGATAGTCGCCTGGATAAAGCCCGGCCGGAATGTCGCCGATCTCATCGCCGAGCGCTTCGCGGTAGCGCAGCATGACTGAGCGTCCGAGCACGTCGATCTGCGAACCGGCATCGTTGATGACGTATTCCTTGGTCACGTCGTAACCGGCGAAGGCCATCAGATTGGCCAGCGCGTCGCCGACCACAGCACCCCGGCAATGGCCGACATGCATCGGGCCGGTCGGGTTGGCCGAGACATATTCGACATTGGTTTTCTTGCCGCCGCCGATAGTCGAGCGGCCGTAGTTGCGGCCTTCGCCGAGCAGCGCCGTCAGATGCGCCTGCCAGAAACCGTCCTTGAGCCTGAGATTGACGAAGCCCGGACCGGCGATCTCGGCGGCCGCGATATCCTCGTCGGCGCGCAGCGCCTCGGCCAGCCTTTCGGCCAGCGCACGCGGGCTCTGGCCGGTCGGCTTGGCCAACACCATGGCAGCGTTGGTCGCGAGGTCGCCATGGCTGGCATCGCGCGGCGGCTCGACGGCGATGCGCGACAGGTCCGGCGACGCGCCATCCTTGTCTTTCAAATCAAGCGCTTCGACGGCCTTTATGATTCGCGCGTTGAAATCGGCGAAGATGTTCATTGCTATGGCTCTGACGGTTTTGCATGGATCCGGCGCGTTGGCCGGCAAAATCGCGCCCGCCCTAGCTCAAATCCGGCGTATGGTCAAACAAACGCCTGTGTTCCTTGAGCGCATAAGTGTCCGTCATGCCGGCCAGGAAATCGGCAACACTGCGCGCCTTGACGCGGTCCTCTGCCCGGTCGAGCCCTTCGCGCCAGCCATCCGGCATGGCGCGCGGATCGGCGAAATAGACGTCGAACAGGTCCCTGACGATCTGGTCGGCATCGGCGCGCACCCGCATGACCTCCGCATGCCGGTAGAGGTGCTTGTAGAGAAACGCCTTCAGCTCCTTTTCCGATACGGCCGTCTCGGCGGAGAAGCTCACCATCGGCTCGCCGGCCGCCCTCACCGCTTCGGCGCTGCCGGGCTTGATGCGCGCCAGATTGGCTGTCGTCGAGACGATCACGTCCTCGACCATGATAGTGATCTGCCGGCGCATCAGCTCGTGGCCGGTGCGTACGTCATCGAGCGCCGGATAGCGCTGACGCACGCCCTTGAGGATCGACCCCGGCAGCGAGACGCCCTCCAGCATATCCAGCGTCAACAGCCCTGCCCTCAAGCCGTCATCGATGTCGTGGGTGTTGTAGGCAATGTCGTCGGCAATCGCCGCGCACTGCGCCTCGATACCGGCGAAGCGGTCGAGCTCGAGGTCGTGCAGTTCGGAATAGTCGCGGATCGCCTGCGGCACCGGCCCCTTCAGCCCTTTGCCCTTGGCATCGGTCAGCGGGCCATTGTGCTTGACCAGCCCCTCCAGCGTTTCCCAGGTGAGGTTCAGCCCATCGAACTCGGCATAGCGCCGCTCCAGCCGCGTCACCACACGCAGCGACTGTGCATTGTGGTCGAAGCCGCCCCAGGCGGCCATCTTGTCGTTCAGCGCGTCCTCGCCGGTATGGCCGAAGGGCGTGTGGCCGAAGTCGTGCACCAGGGCCACCGCCTCGGCCAGGTCCTCGTCGCCGCGCAGCGCCCGCGCCAGAGCGCGTGCGATTTGCGCCACCTCGATCGAATGCGTCAGCCTCGTGCGGTAATGGTCGCCTTCGTGCGCGACGAACACTTGCGTCTTGTGCTTCAGCCGGCGGAACGCCGTCGAATGGATGATGCGGTCGCGGTCGCGCTGGAACGGCGTGCGCGTCGGGCTTTCCACCTCGTCGAACAGCCGCCCGCGCGACTTCGCCGGGTCGCTGGCATAGGCCGCGCGCGGCCGATAGCCGAATCCGATGTCGCCCAACTCGTTGGTCATAGCGTATGCCGCAGTTGACTTGCCCCGTCGCGCTTCATACCTATCATACGAAACCGAATGCAAGGTGACGCCCATGGGCGCTGATGCCAAGACCGCCATGAAAGTCGAGATGACCGACGCCGCCGCCAGGCGGATCGCCAAGATTGTGGCGAGCGAAGCCGGCAAGACGGCGCTGCGCGTTTCGGTCGAGGGCGGCGGCTGTTCCGGCTTCTCCTACAAGTTCGACCTGGTCGATGGGCGCAATGACGACGACGTCGCCATCGAGAAGGACGGCGCCACCGTGCTGATCGACGACCTGTCGCTGGTCTATATGGGCGGCTCGGTGATCGATTTCGTCGACGATCTGATGGGCCAGTCGTTCCAGATCAGAAACCCCAATGCGGTCGCCTCCTGCGGCTGCGGCACCAGCTTCTCGATCTAGAAATGCCCGACATCGGCGCGGTCCGTCAGGTCGCGCTTTCCGCCGGGCGCGACCTCGATGCGACGCTGGCGTTCTGGCGCGAGGTGCTCGGCATGAACCTGCATGCGCGTTTCGATCCGCCGGGCATCGCCTTTATCATGGCCGGTGACGTGCGCCTGCTTTTCACCGACGGCCTGCCTGCCGGCACCGTCTATCTCGACATATCGGGCCTCGACGAGTTCCACGCTTCGGCAAGGGCCGCCGGTGTTCCCTTCACCGCGCCGCCGGCGCTCGTCCATCGCGACACCGAAGGCCTGTTCGGCCAGGCGGGGGAAAGCGAATGGATGGCCTTCCTAAAGGACCCGGCAGGCAATACGATCGGCCTTGTCGAACGTCATCCACCGGATCGCTAGTCTCCGGACCACCAGCCTATCGAGGCCGTCATGAAAATCGTCACCTGGAACATCAACGGCGTTCGCGCCCGCATCGGCAATTTGACCCATTGGCTGACGGAAAGCGCGCCCGACATCGCCTGCCTGCAGGAGATCAAGACGGTCGACGAGCAGTTTCCCCGCGCCGAGATCGAGGCGCTCGGCTACAATGTCGAGACTTACGGCCAAAAAGGCTTCAACGGCGTCGCCATCCTGTCGAAGCTGCGTTTCGACGAGGTCAATCGCGGTTTGCCGGGCGACGATGCCGACGAGCAGGCGCGTTTCATCGAGGGCGTGTTCTCGACCGACAAGGGCGCCTTGCGCGTTGCCTCGATCTATCTGCCGAACGGCAACCCGATCGACGACGAGAAGAAGTTCTCCTACAAGCTTTCCTGGATGGCGCGACTTGAGCGCTGGGCCGAGGAGCGGCTTGCTCTGGAAGAGCCGCTGGTCCTGGCCGGCGACTACAATGTCATTCCCGAGCCGATCGACGCGAAGTATCCGGAAAACTGGCTAAGCGATGCACTGTTCCAGCCCGCGACGCGGCAAGCGTTCCGGCGGCTGAAGAATCTCGGCTTCACCGAAGCCGTGCGTGCCGTCACCGACGCCCCGGACATTTTTACGTTCTGGGACTATCAGGCCGGCGCCTGGCAGAAGAACAACGGCATCCGCATTGACCACCTGCTTCTGTCGCCCGAAGCCGCCAACTGGTTTTCCTCGGCTTCGATCGAAAAACAGGTGCGCGCCTGGGAAAAACCCTCCGACCACGTGCCGGTGGCGATCGATCTGGCGCTGCAGCCGGCCTGACCGGAGCTGCTGTCCGGCGGCACATTGATAAGTTGACCTCTTATCGCCACAAATCGCGCGCTTAATGAGAAATCATCATGGTGGCTGGGGTTCCCATGACTACTCGATTTGCACTCTGCCCGATCGGCTGCGCGCTTGCGATGGCGGTGGCGACGCCGGCTTTTGCCGATGCAGAGTGCCTGGCTAACGGCAAATCATTCCAGATCGGCCGGGTCGCCTGCCTGACGCTTGCCGGCCAAAGCTACCTCGCCCGTTGCGAGATGGTGCTCAACAACACATCCTGGACAAAGCAGCGGGATGGCTGCCCGGAGAACACGCTGGCCCCACATCTGCAGGGCACGCCGATCTCAACACCGGCGCCCAGCGGCATGCCGGCGGAACCGACCGACAATTGATCTAAAAACGGAAATTCTGCCGACCTATTGGTCGCCGCCACCCTTGGTGAGGATGTCGTCGGCCAGCGAGATCGCGGTGCGGCGGTCGGCTTCGCCGGCGGCTGCAAACGCTTCTTCCTGCATGCCGCGGATCCATGGCTGGTCGGCGGGTGAGGCCCGTTCGAGCGCCGCGGTCATCATCGCCAGCCCCCGCACGATCTTGCCGCTTTGGAAAAGCAGGTTGCCGAGCGTCGCCTGCGCGCCCGCATGGCCCTTTTCGGCCGCCAGCTGGAACCAGCGTCCGGCCTGCTTGACGCTGGCCTTGACGCCGCCCTCACCCTTGAGGAACATCTGGCCCATCTCGAACTGGGCGTTCGGGTTGCGGTAGTTGGCGGCGGCGCGCATGTAATATTCCTGGGCCGCCACCTCGTTCTCCTCGACGGGGCTGCCGGGAATGCCCTTCCTCAGATAGTCGCCAAGCGCCACCAGCGCGTCCGAAACATAGCTTTCCTCGGGCGAACCGGGCTCGACATCCTGGTCGACGATCTCGCTGAAGAACTTGAACGCCGCGTAGTCGTCTCGCGCCACGCCATCGCCTTCGGCATACATGCGCGCAAGCTTCCAGGTGGCGCCGATCTGGCCGTTCTCTGCGGCATATTTATAGGCTTCCGCGGCCTGCTCCTTATGGCCGTTCTTGTAGGCGGAAAAGCCGAACTGGAACACCGCCCACGGGCTCGACTGCGGCTTCACGCCGGTCTTGTCGTCGAACACCTTGTCGTCGAAGGCCATGGCCTGGCCGACGGCGCCCAAGGTCGCGCCAAACGTGGCGAGCGCAACCAGTGCCGAAAGGACAGACGACCTCAACAACTCAGATGTCCGCATAGCAGTGTGTTTCTTTGGCACCGCCGGGATGGGTGACCGCGCCGTCGCGGGCAGGTCCGACCGTCTGTGCGTATTTCCAGATCGCGCCCGACTGATAGTCGGTCGTGCGCGCCTTCCATGATTTTGCCCTCGCCGCCAGTTCGGCCTTGGACAATGCAACCTCGATCGTGCCGTTCACCGCATCGATCGAGATCAAGTCGCCATCCCTAAGCAGCCCGATCGGGCCGCCCACTGCCGCTTCCGGCCCGACATGGCCGATGCAGAAACCGCGCGTTGCGCCCGAAAAACGCCCGTCGGTGATGAGCGCTACCTTGCCGCCCATGCCCTGGCCGTAGAGAGCCGCCGTCGTCGACAGCATTTCGCGCATGCCCGGGCCGCCGCGCGGACCCTCGTAACGGATGACGAGAACCTCGCCTTCGCTATAGTTACGGTGCGTAACAGCCTCGAAACATTCCTCTTCCGAATCGAAGCAGCGTGCCGGACCCGAGAATTTGAGTTCCGCCATGCCTGCGACCTTCACGATCGCGCCTTCGGGGGCAAGGTTACCCTTCAAGCCCACGACCCCGCCGGTCTGGGTAATCGGCCTATTGGCGGGACGGACCACATCCTGGCTGTCATTCCAGGAAACATGTTCCATATTTTCGGCCAAAGTGCGGCCGGTCACCGTCAGGCAATCGCCGTGAAGATAGCCATGGTCGAGCAGCGTCTTCATCAAGAGCGGAATGCCGCCGGCCTCGAACATGTCCTTGGCGACGTATTTGCCGCCCGGCTTGAGGTCGGCGATATAGGGTGTTTTCTCGAATATCTTGGCCACGTCGAAAAGATCGAACTTTATCCCGGCCTCGTGCGCGATCGCCGGCAGATGCAGCGCCGCGTTGGTCGAGCCGCCGGTGGCCGAGACCACGGTCGCGGCATTTTCCAACGCTTCTATAGTAACGATGTCGCGCGGGCGGATGTTCCTTGCGATCAGCTCCATGATCTTTTCGCCGGAAGCGAAATTGAAGCGGTCTCGCATCTCGTAGGGTGCCGGCGCGCCGCAGGAATAGGGCAGCGCCAGGCCGATCGCCTCAGCGACGGTGGCCATGGTATTGGCGGTGAACTGGGCGCCGCAGGAGCCGGCCGACGGACAGGCGGCTTGCTCGATCTCGAGCAGCTCGGCGTCGCCGATCGTGCCGACCGAATGCTGGCCGACCGCCTCGAACACGTCCTGCACGGTGATCTGCCGGCCACGGTAGCTGCCGGGCAGTATCGAGCCGCCATAGATGAAGATCGACGGTACGTTGAGGCGCACCATGGCCATCATCATGCCGGGCAGCGACTTGTCGCAACCGGCCAATCCAACCAGCGCATCGTAGCAATGGCCGCGCATGGTGAGCTCGACCGAGTCGGCGATGACCTCGCGCGACACCAGCGACGACTTCATGCCCTGATGACCCATGGCGATGCCGTCGGTGACGGTGATGGTGCAGAATTCGCGTGGCGTGCCGTTGGCGGCCGCCACGCCCTTCTTGACCACTTGCGCCTGGCGCATCAGCGAGATGTTGCAGGGCGCGGCCTCGTTCCAGCAGCTGGCGACACCGACCAGAGGCTGCGCGATCTCGGCCGCCGACAGCCCCATTGCATAAAGGTAGGAGCGATGCGGCGCCCGCTCGGGACCAACGGTCACGTGGCGGCTCGGCAGCTTGGCCTTGGAGATCGCTCTGGCGTCCATACTCGTCCTTGCCGCGGGCGGTGCGGCCTGCCTCTTCGCCTAGCCTTTTGGCGCATGTCCCGAGACAGGTTCGAGGTGCGCCGGGTTTATGGCGGGAAATAGGCAATGTTCTCGGGCGGCCGGGCGACGCGAGGGTTGTTCAGAAACTGTTGCCAAAACGTCACAATTATCGGAGCGAACATCATGGGGGCAATTTGTTGCATTGGCCGAATGCCGGATGACGCACCGAACAAAACGGCCGGGCAGCGCCCGGCCGTTTTGTCGTTTAAAATTCAATAGTTAGAACTTGATCTTGACGGAAGCCGAACCAGCGAGAAGCAGGTCGTTGCCGTAGGTGTAGGTAACGGCATTTGCCACGTCGCCGACACCGCTGAAAGTCGATGACCCGCTCGTCAGCACACCGATCGAGCCGCCGAGCCTGACCTCGACCTGGTCGTTCGGCGAATAGGAGACGCCGCTGGCGACGGCCCAGGTATCCGACTGATAGCCGGAGGTCGTCGAGGTGCCGCGATCCCAGGTCAGCGAAACCACGCCCGACAATTGATCGGTGAACTTGTGCCCGATACCGCCCGTGACCGTCCAGCCGTCGCGATAAAGCAGGTCGAATGAAACGGGCGAGGGCAAACCGGTTACCGGACTGCGCACGCCATTGATGGCAATGACGCCAAGCTTGCTCCACTCCTGCCAGCGGATGGAACCAAAGGCCAGCCAGCCAGGAGCTATGCCGCTCTGCAGCTTGAATTCCAGAGCCTGAGGTATCTCAGCCGACGCCGAGACTGGGTACACGCCGGTAGAGCCGGGAATCAGATCCGCTGGAAAGGCGCCCCTGAAGCCGGTCGTGTCGACGGTTCCCGACAGCCCGTCATATTTGTAGCTCGAAGAGTACATCAGGCTGGCGCGCAGAGCGATCTCGGGGATCTCATAGGCTGCGCCCGCACGCCAACCCCATGCCTCGTCGGATAGCTTGAAGACACCGAGGCCGGTATTGCCGAAGGCGAGCAGTGTCTGACGGGAAAGAAACGCGTCTACCTGCTGGTAGGAGACACCGCCGATGAATCGTACGGAGCCCTTGCCGACGTTCACCTTATAGGAGCAGGTGAGACCGAAATCGTCTGTGTCGACGGCGTATTTGACCGCTGTCGGCGAATAGGCGTTGTTCATGCCGAAATTCGCGTCCGCACCATACGGTCTCGTATAGGTGGCAAGACAGTCTACGGGCTCAAAGATGTTGGCCTTGATGCCGACATGCGGCACCGCATAATCGCCACCAACGTCCACCGCCGATGTCGACAAACCCGAGCCATCGAGGCGCTGCACATTCTTGAGTTTGCGCTGTGGCGAAACATAGGTGACGCCTGCGTCGAACGAATATGGCGCCGCGTCGAACAGCTGGTCGATGTTGACGCCGCCCCGGTCAAAGCCCCCGGCCTGCACCGTCCCAGCCAAAGCCAGCGAAAAAGCCCCCGCGCCCAGCAGCACTTTCAGACGCGAATAACACATGAATCTCCTCCCCGAAATATCCTTGCATCAAGCTAGAACCAATTCAGGTTAACGGCGCAACAACGAATTCGCCGTGCGTACATGTACAGCTTGGCTGAACGCATTTCCGACAAGGTGTCGGCCTTCTTACCGAGGCGGGAAAATGGCCGCCACAATACAGATCGACGAGAAAACTCGGGAAAAACCCCTAAATCACTACAAAACAGGGCATTTTGCGTGCCCAATTAGCCATTGTTACATTACGGCAACAATGGGGCAAAAACATTCAGTTTGCCTCAAGATTTACGCTGCGGAATGCCCGTTTTCGTGGCAGGCGGCCTGTCTGGAAGGCAGATTCGTGACCGGCGAATCTATTGCGGCCAGCAGGCCCAATTTGTTTGATCAGCCGGCCCAATCTGTTCGATCAACTTGTTTGATCAGCCGGCCCAATCTGTTCGATCAACCGGCCCAATCTATTCGATCAACCGGCATCGCGCACCCGCGCCAATGCCACCGAAAGCTTCTCTTGCGCCTCGCGATATTCGGCGAGTTTTTCACGCTCGGCCTCCACCACCTCTTCCGGCGCGTTGGCGACGAATTTCTCGTTGGACAGCTTCTTGTAGAGCCGCGCTATTTCCTCGGTCACCTTCGCAAGCTCCTTGTGCAGGCGCGCTGCCTCGGCGGCAAGGTCGATCAGGCTGCCGAGCGGCAGGCAGATCGTCGCCTCGTTGACGACGATCTGGGCGGATCCCCTGGGTGGCGCCTCGGCGAGCGAGATGTCGCCGACCCGCGCCAGACGCTTGATAGCCGAGCCCTGACGCTCGAGCCTTTCGTGTGTCGCGTCGTTGGCGCCGATCACCACGAGCGGTGCGATAGCCGCCGGCGGCACGTTCATCTCCGAACGCACCGAGCGGATGCCGGAGACAAGGTCGATCAGCCAGTTGATATCGGCGGCGGCCGCCTCGTCCTCGAAGTCGGGCGACGGCCATGCCGCATGACAAAGCAGCGATTGCCGTTGCCTGCCCTCGCCGGCGGTTTCGGCCCACAGTTCCTCGGTCATGAACGGCATCATCGGATGCAGCAGCTTGTAGATCTCGTCGAGCACGAAGGCGACGCAGGCCCTGCTCTCGGCCTTGGCGGCCTCGTCGGTGCCCATGAACACCGGCTTCAGCAGTTCCAGGTACCAGTCGCAGAACTGGTTCCAGACGAAGCGGTAGGCGGCACCCGCCGCCTCGTTGAAGCGGTATGAGGTGATGCCGTCCGTTATGTCGCGCGCGGCTCGCGTCAGCTCCGTCAGGATCCAGCGGTTGACCGCCAGCTTGGCGTCCTGCAGCCAGAAATCGTCGTCGCGCGCCACTTCGTTCATCTCGGCGAAGCGCGTCGCGTTCCACAGCTTGGTGCCGAAATTGCGATAACCGGCAATGCGGGCCGGATCGAGCTTAACATCGCGGCCTTGCGCTGCCATCACAGTCAAGGTGAAGCGCAGCGCATCGGCGCCGTATTCGTCGATGAGCTCGAGCGGATCGATGACGTTGCCTTTCGACTTCGACATCTTCTGCCCGTTCTTGTCACGAACCAGCGCGTGGACATAGACCGTATGGAACGGCTCCTGGTCCATAAAATGCAGGCCCATCATCATCATGCGGGCGACCCAGAAGAAGATGATGTCGAAACCGGTCACCAGCACGTCGGTCGGGTAATAGGTCTTCAGCTCCGGCGTCTGGTCCGGCCAGCCAAGCGTCGAGAACGGCCACAGCGCCGACGAGAACCATGTATCGAGCACGTCCTCGTCGCGGGTCAGGATCTCGCCAGGCTGGAAATTCTCAAGCTTGTCCTCGACCCAGGCCTTCCACGGCCCTTCCAGCGCCAGATAGTATTCGACGGCGGCACCGAGCGCCTCTTCCTCGGTCTTTTCGACAAAGACATGCCCGTCCGGCCCGTACCAGGCCGGGATCTGGTGGCCCCACCAGAGCTGGCGCGAAATGCACCAGGGCTGGATGTTCTCCATCCAGTCGAAATAGGTCTTTTCCCAGTTTTTGGGCACGAAATTGGTGCGGCCATCGCGCACCGACGCGATCGCCGGCTTGGCCAGTTCCGCCGCATTGACATACCACTGGTCGGTCAGAAACGGCTCGATCGGCACGCCGCCGCGGTCGCCGTGCGGCACCGTGTGGCGATGCGGCTCGACCTTTTCGAGAAAGCCGCCCGCCTGCATCAGCTCGACGATCTTCCTGCGCGCATCGAAACGGTCGAGGCCGTCGAGGCTGTCCCAGACGGCCTGGCGCTCGGGCGTCACTTCCAGTCCGGCGAGAAAGTCCTCATTGTCCTTGAGGCTCACCGCCGCATTGACGGTGAGGATGTTGACCGCCGGCAGCCGGTGGCGCTTGCCGACCTCGAAATCATTGAAGTCATGCGCCGGCGTGATCTTGACCGCACCACTGCCTTTTTCGGGATCGGAATACTCGTCCGCCACCACCGGGATCCTGCGGCCGACGATCGGCAGGATGAGGTTCTTGCCGACAAGATGCCGGAAACGCTCGTCGTCGGGGTGGACGGCGACAGCCGTATCACCCAGCATCGTCTCCGGGCGGGTCGTCGCAACGGTAATGAAGGTCCTCGGATTTTCCGGATCGAAGGTCATGCCTTCGACTGGATAGCGGAAGTGCCAGAGGTTGCCGTTGACTTCCTGCTGCTCGACCTCGAGATCCGAGATGGCGGTCAACAGCTTCGGGTCCCAGTTCACAAGGCGCTTGTCCTTGTAGATCAGCCCTTCCTTGTAGAGCGTCACGAACACTTCGAGCACGGCCTTGGACAGGCCCTCGTCCATGGTGAAGCGCTCTCGGCTCCAGTCGGCCGAGGCCCCGAGCCGCTTCAGCTGGTTGAGGATCGCGCCGCCGGACTCGGCCTTCCACTCCCACACCTTGTCGATGAACTCATCGCGCGTCAGGTCGCGGCGGTGAATCTGCTTTTCTATAAGCTGGCGCTCGACCACCATCTGCGTGGCGATGCCGGCATGGTCCATTCCCGGCTGCCACAAGACGTTCTTGCCGCGCATGCGCTCGAAGCGCACCAGAATGTCCTGCAGCGTGTTATTGAGCGCGTGGCCCATATGCAGCGAGCCGGTGACGTTCGGCGGCGGGATGACGATGGTGAAGGCTTCAGCCCCCTCCTCGGCCCCGGCGCCGGCCCGAAACGCGTCGGCCTCTTCCCAGATCCTGGCAATCTTCGGCTCGACGGCTTTGGCGTCGTAGGTCTTTTCGAGCATGGGAAAACGGTCCGCGCTGTCCGGAATTTGTGGTCCGGTGTAAATCGGAAGGTTGTTGCCAAGTCAACCGCAAGGGCGGCATGGCCAATAGATAGCGCCGGGATGGTTCGGTGCAACTCGCGGGACTGAATGTTGCAAGGCAATCGCTTCAGGTTTGCGCTGCCCCTCATTGCCCTGCCGGGCATTTCTCCCCGTATAGTGACGGGGAGAAAAACGCCTGCACTGAAGCTTTCGCCAGTCACGAACGTTGCGGAAAAGGCCCCCAAATTGCGGTCAACCCCTTCTCCCCGTCACTATACGGGGAGAAGGTGCCGGCAGGCGGATGAGGGGCAGCGCCGACTTCGACAATTCGCCGGTCGAGCGCCGCCCATTGGCGGCTCTCCGAATTGCTACTGCGCGCCGCGCGCGACGCGCTCGATTTCCTCGCGCACCAGCCGCTCGACCAGCGTCGGAAGGTTGTTGTCCAGCCAGTCCTGCAGCATCGGCCGCAGCATCTCCTCGGCCATCTCGTCGAAGGTCTTCTTGCTGCGGCTGGCAAACGCGTCCGAAAGTTCACCGAAGGCGGCGGCAACCTGCCGGCCCGCATGCTCCGAAAGGATCGCCGGCCGAAGGGACGGCGCCTCGCTGGCCGCCGGACGCGCCAATCCGATTCTAGAAGATTCCGGGCCGATTTTAGAAGGTTCCGGGCCGCTTTCCGAAGGCTCCGGCCCAATTTCCGAAGGCTCCGGCACAGGTCCAGCAGTCGCCTCGTTCTCGAAAACCTCGGCTTTCGGCTCGGCGTCCGGCGTCCGGAGTGGCTCGGCGCGCTCCGGCTTGGCCATCGCGTCGCCGACCGCGGCGATCTCGCGCCGCCAATCGGCTATGATGGTGTCGGTCGTCTCGGCAGCCTTGGCTGTCGCAGGCCGATCCGGCTTTGCGGGAGCGGTGTTCACCTCAGCCGGCGTAACCGCTGCCTTTACCGGGCCGGCGCGCAGCGGCGTTTCCAGGGGCTCAATGACCGGCGCGGCCGTTGGCTGCACCTCGGCGCGCGTGGCCGGCTTGGCGATCTCCAGCCCGCCGCGCAGTTCGGAGCGGAACGCATCCCCCTCCGCTGCCCGTCCGGCTGCCGGCGCCGGTTGCAGATCCTGGCGCAGCTCGTCCGCGTCGCCCGGCTGCTTGCGGCCGGTATCGCTGTCCTCGATGATCCTTCTGATGGAAGCCAGTATTTCTTCCATGGAAGGTTCGCGCTGTACGCTGCTTGCCGTCGCCATCGTCACATCCGCCGCCCTTGTGACTCGTTCTCAGATTTCCTGTCCGGCAATGCCGGATTCGAATCATGGCAACAGCGTAACCGACGGAACGGCTTGCGAGAATCCCCAATCTGGCGACATCTCTGATTTCAACAGATTAGGTCGGGAGTTGAAAGCCCGCGCGTCGTTCGAGCGCGGGCTGAAAACACGGCCTGGCGATCAGCGGCCGTCCGGCGTGCGCAGACCGATCCACTTGTCCTTGACGGCGTTGTAATGCTCTTCGGGCCTGTACTTCGTCACGTTGAGCGCAAGGCGGTCTGCCGACAAATGGCCAACCGCCGAGAGGATGGCATAGCTCGCCACCACCACGTCGCGTTCGGCGCTGACAAGATTGATCTTGGCGGTGATGAGGGTCGCCTGCGCGTTGAGCACGTCGAGCGTGGTGCGCTGGCCGACATTGCGCTCTTCGATGACGCCGTTCAGGGCAAGCTGCGCGGCGGCGACCACCTGCCGGTTGGCCGTGACGCTTTGCTGCGCGGCGGTGTATTGCGACCATGCCGAGGTCACCGCCTGGCGCACGGTGTCGCGGCTGACATCGACCTCGATACGGGCCTGGCTAAGTGATTCCTTTGATTGGCGAACCAATGCCGAGGTCCGGCCGCCGGAATAGATCGGTATCGTCAATGTCGCACCGATGTTCGCCGAATTGGTTACGCCATCCTGTGTCGAGGAGAGCGAGCCGGGCGCGGTGCCGCGATAGGCGCTCGAAACACCCGCCGACGCCGAGAGTTGAGGCAGCAGCGCGCCTTCGGCAGACTTCACCGAAAACGCCGCCGCGTCGACCAGATGCGCGGTGGCGAGGATGGCCGGATGCTCGGCCGATGCGATCGCGATCGCCGCATCGAGGCTCGACGGCAACAGCTTCGACAGCGGCGAAGCCGGCCTGAGACGGCCGGGCTCATCGCCGACGATCTGGCGATAGGTCGCGGCGCTTGCCAGCGCCGTGGCGCGGGCGGCGCTCAACTGCGCCACCGCGGAGGCACGCTGGGCGTCGGCTTGCGCGACGTCGGTGCGGGTACCTTCGCCGACCTCGAAGCGCGAACGCGCCGCACGCGCCTGCTCGGTCAGGAATTGCAGGTTCTGTTCGGTCAGCACGGCGACCTGACGGTCGCGGATGACGTCCATATAGGCGCTTGCCGCGTTGAAAAGAGTGTTTTCTTCGGCGTTGCGCAGGCTTTCGAACGAAGCGCGGACCCGCGATTCGGCGGCCGCCACATTGTTCCTGGTCTGAAAACCGTCAAACAGCGTCTGGTCGATCTCGACGCCAAAGTTGCCGGTGGTCAACGAGATGTTTCGGTGCAACAGGTTGCTGTGGCTGGCGGTATAATCAATACTTCCGGAACCGGTGATGGTCGGGCGCCAGCCGGACTTGGCGATGGCAACGCCCTCGTCGGTGACGCGAACGCCGGCGCGTGAAGAATTGAGAGAGGAATTGTTCTGATAGGCCTTTGAAAGTGCCCCGAGAATGGTTTCGGCCGAGGCGGCCATTGGAGAAAGCGCGGTCGCCGAAACGAGGACAGCGGTAAAAAGCAACTTGCGTACAGACGGCACGTTATATTCCCTCATTCGTTTTGCACGGGAACTGCGCCACGCTGGCTTCTCCTTCTGATCAGCCGGCGCCGCGTTTTTTATCGTTCCCCCGCTGAAAGCCCCCAAGAAACACCCGGTTATGCAGATCAGCAACGATTGTTCAAACGCAAGCGATCATGACAGCGCCTTCGCTGCAAGGCAAAATCACTCAGAATTCGAAGGCGGGAATGCGTTCGAATCCCGGTAGTGGCTTAATTGCCGCATTAAATGCGCGTCTTCCCGTTACAACCCCTCCAGTCTTAAAAAAAAGCCGGGCTACGCCCGAATTGCCCTGCCCTTCAACGGCGACGAGTCGGCCGCCTTCGGCAAGCTGGTCGAACAGCGCCGCTGGCACCTCGCCGACGCTGCCGCCGATCAGGATGACGTCGTAAGGCGACTTCTCTGCGTGGCCTTGCGGCAGCGGCCCGTGGACCACGGTGACATTGCCGCAACCCAGCGCCGCAAGCGTCGAAGTGGCGGTCTCGGCCAGCGCCGGATCGCTTTCCAGCGCCACCACGGACCTTGCCAGCCGCGACAGGATCGCCGCCGCATAGCCGGTGCCGCAGCCGACATCGAGTGCCGAATCGCTTGGGCCGATATCGGCCAGCTGCATCAGCTTGGCCAATGGCGACGGTTCCATCAGATAGCGCGGACCGTCGGCCGTATCGGCGATGCGGATGTCCTCGTCGATATAGGCAAGGTCACGCTGGCCGGCGCCGACAAAGGCCTCGCGCGGCACCACAAGCACCGCCTCGAGCAGCGGTGCGCTGGTCACGTCGGTGGTGCGGATCTGGCCGTCGACCATCTTCACCCGGCGTTCGGCAAAATCAGCGCTCATGTTCCAACCATCCGCTTGCCGCGCAAAGGCCGCGGCTGTTTCGACCGGAACTGAAGCCCCCTGACGCTGACGCGCGGGAGCTCGGGCATTGGAGGCCTCGCCCGGAATCGAACCGGGGTGCAAGGATTTGCAGTCCTCTGCGTAACCACTCCGCCACGAGGCCTCATTGCTCCCGGCGTTCCACCCGGCTCCAATAGGTTGCGGCGAAAATGCCGTCAAGCGGCCACCATGCATTCCCAACGGTTCCTCGACATTCCATGCCCTGCCTTATCAACGCAATGCCCATCTTAGCAATAACATATTAGCTTATCGTTAAGCATGATTCTGGGCGACGGGAACCCGAAACCGGCGGCCACGTTGGGCAAAGAGGAGGCTCCGCCATGCGTCGAGCAGCTACGAAGGACAGCACGTCGCGCGGATTGTCGCAGTCTGCAGAGCTTGTGCGCTATGCCATCGACCGCCTCAGCATAGAAGGCGCAAACACCCTGCCGCCGCGCGACCGGGCGCGGCTGGCATCGGCTACCGCCGTTCTCAAGGAGCTTTGCGAACGTCTGGAGAGCTGCTTCGACCAACCTCGGTAAACGTATGGGCGGACGACGCCGCTCGCCGACATATGGCAGGCTGGCGGCCGTCAGCGGGGCAATCTCAGTCAGGCCGGCGCCGTCGCTCCCACCAGACGACGAAGCGGCGCCGATGACGACGCACCAGGGCAAATTCGTAGGAGAGCACCAGCAGTCCGATCGGTACCATCCAGAAACCCAGGATCGGCAGGAAGCCGAGAATGCCGCCGATGATCAGCACGACGCCGATCGCAATCCTGAGGCCGCGCGAGCGCGGCATGGTGAACTGGCGGCCGAAGACCGAGATTTTCCGGGCTGGTGGCTGTTCGTCGCTCATTGCCGTCATGTGAAATGTCGATCCGTTTGCATCAGTAGCACCATCAGCCGGAGAAAGCCGCAACGGCCTTTTCTGTTCCTTGACAAGCGAGAGACAGCTCATATGAGGGCGCTCGCCGGCCATTGCCAGCAAGCCTCGCGCCAAAAAGCATCGAAAAAATGCGAAATGCTTCTTTGCAAAGCCGAAACGGGTTTGCTATAGGCTGCCCCACTCACATGAGAGCCTCTGTTCCCCGGTAGCTCAGTGGTAGAGCAACCGGCTGTTAACCGGTTGGTCGCTGGTTCGAATCCGGCCCGGGGAGCCAACATCTACGCTGCGGTGCGATGCGGCCGCGGACCTATTCGATTTCCCTGTAGGATCATGCGCTTCGCTCCAGCCGGCGCGATGGGGAAGAAAGTTGTGGCCAACCTTCGCGCAAGCATCGACGCGATGTTCTGGTTATAACTAACGCTTCGAGTTGGATACCGGACCTCGACCTATGCCTTTCCTGCTGCGCCTATCGAGATTCAGGAATGAGCCGCTATCGACCACGCCCCTGAGTACAATATGACGAAGGGAACATCACGATCCCGACGGATCCCGATGCCGCAACGCGTCGACAATGATCTTGAACGCAGGAAGGTTTTGGCGGCGGCTCGGATAATAGAGAAAATAGCCATCGAAGAAGGGTGACCAGTTGTCGAGGACCTTCACCAGCAATCCTGAGACGACGTGCCGCTCCACGATGTTCTCGGGAACATAGGCGATGCCATAGCCACTCACTGCAGCGTCGATCATGGCGTAGGAGTTGTTGAAGGTAAGTTGACCGTCCACACGGACACGCAGCGCCTGTCCATCCTTCTCGAACTCCCATGCGTACAGACCACCGGCGGTTTCGTGACGCATGTTGATGCAGACGTGCCGGACCAGATCCTGCGGATGCACAGGCACGCTGTGCGCCGCGAAGTATCGCGGCGAAGCCACGGCGACTAAGCGCCAGTCCGGGCCGATGCGGACCGCGATCATGTCTTTCTCGACGCTCTCTCCAAGCCGGACACCGGCATCAAAACCTTCCTCGACAATGTTGCGGAAGGTGCTGTCCAGGATCAGTTCGACGCCGATGTCGGGATAGCCGCTGAGGACCGGCTTAAGCTTCGGCCAGACGACGCTTTCGAGCGCGTGGTCGGACAGGGTCAACCTGATCGAGCCTGACGGCTTTTCGCGGAGCGCCATCAGCGCTGTGATCTCGTCTTCGATTTCACCAATGCGCGGGGTGATCGTCTGTAGCAGCCTTTCGCCCGCAAAGGTCGTCGCGACATTACGCGTCGTGCGGGTCAGAAGGCGTATGCCCATGCGTGTTTCGAGCTGCTTGATCGTGTGACTGAGCGTCGATTGCGCGACGCCGAGCTTTGCCGCCGCCTTGGTGAAGCTGCGCTCTTCTGCGACAGCCTGAAACCACGTCAATTGGTTGAGATCGGTTCTGGCCATGACGTTTCTCTCTCCGTCGCTTGCAGCGGATTATTCGATATAGTCGATAGGTTCATGCCGATTTATATGGGTAATCGCTTTATGGCAAAACCATTAGGTTTGCACTGCAACAATGCATTACCGCGATGTCGGTGATTTGGATGACATGGATGTCGCAAAATGCGGCCGAGGCCGCCGGCAAGCCTGATGGTCGCGGCGATCCAGGCTTCGATCCTTCTGGGCGCGGTAGTCGGAGGGGTGCTGCTGTATGGTCTGACGATCTCCGCGATCTTCATCGGCAGCTTGGTTCTGGCCGGCTTCGCAATCGCGCTGATCGGCAACGGTCGGCGTCTGCTCAAACTCGAAGAGGACTGGCCAAAGTGGCGAGTGGTTCAATTCCAACCCAAACTTACAGGAGATCGGAAATGCCTTTGAATACCCCTGATACGAAAATACCAGCGCGTGAAATCCACCGGCGGGAGCTTTTGAAGCTGACCGGCTCCGGCATCGCCGCCTTCAGTGGGGCGTCACTCTTCAACTTTCCCTTCGCAAAGGCTCAAGACATGTCAAACGGTGCAAACAATTTCTATACAAGCGGTCAGGTGACGCTGGAGAAAGTGACCTTCAAAAGCCAATACCAGATGAATATTGCGGGAAATCTGCTCGTTCCCAAGAACCTCGACCGCAATGCACGTCATCCGGCCATCGTCGTCGGCCATCCAATGGGCGCGGTGAAAGAGCAAAGCGCGACCCTCTATGCCACCAAGATGGCCGAGCAGGGCTTCATCGCCATGGCGATCGACCTGCCATCCTGGGGCGAGAGCGAGGGCGAAGCCCGACAGATCGTTTCGCCGGATGTCTACGCCGAGGCGTTCAGCGCGGCGGTGGACTTCCTCGGGACACACGCGTTCGTGGACCGCAACCGCATTGGCGCGATTGGTGTCTGCGGCAGCGGCAGCTTCGTCATCAGCGCCGCCAAGATCGACCCGCGCATGCGCGCCATCGCCACGGTCAGCATGTATGACATGGGCGCGGCGAACCGAAACGCACTCAATCACTCGCTAAGCGTCGAGCAACGGAAGCAGATCATCGCAGCGGCCGCCGAACAGCGCTACTCCGAATTCGAAGGCGGCCAAGTCCAGTATACGGCCGGCACTGATCTCGAACTGACCGCGTCGACGCATCCCATCCAGCGCGAGTTCTACGATTTCTATCGGACACCCCGCGGAGAGTTTACCCCGGCGGGTGTCTCCGACCAGATAACGACTAAGCCGACGCTGACCAGCAACGTCAAATTCATGAACTTCTACCCGTTCAATGACATCGAGACGATCTCGCCGCGCCCAATGCTGTTCATCAGCGGCGATCAGGCGCATTCGAGGGAATTCAGCGAGGAAGCCTACAGACTGGCAGCCGAGCCCAAGGAACTGGTTTGGGTCCAGGGCGCCGGTCACGTCGATCTCTACGACCGTGTGGACCTGATTCCGTTCGACAGGCTTACCAGCTTCTTCAATCAGCACCTCTCCGCGTGACTGACGAGATGGAGCCTGTGTTTGCTGGGGCGGGCTCCATCTGCCTAGAAAACGGAGGAATGACCCGTGCTGAAATCACTGCTGAGCGCTGGCGTTATTGCATTTGGAATGGTTGGACCCAGGATGGCTCAAGAACGTATTCGCATTTCATCAGACTGGGGCGAGGTCACGGCCGATCTTGCCGATAACGAAGCCGCAAAATCTCTTGCTCAGATGTTGCCGCTTACCATTGAGATGAGCGACCACCTTCGCCAGGAAGAAGACCGGTAAATCTACCGGCTCCATTTCCGGAACAGAGACGGCAGCGCGACTTCTCGGTCGGCACGCTCGGGCTGTGGAGTTCCGATCATTTCGTGATCTGCTATCGGAATGGTCGCGTCCCGTCGCCCGGCATCGTGTGCTCGGGAAGGTCGCCGGCGATGTTTCGAGCTTTGATCGTCCCGGTTCCGTCACGGTGAGAATTGAACGTGCTGGCTGAGGCGTGTGCAGCGCGGTGGCATCACGGGAAACAGCGGCATAAGCCGGGTGCGGATTTCGACAGCGCCTGCCCTGCGGTCACAGACGCCATGACCGGCATGGAGCACCTCCTTGCCCACCGCGGCGATCCGCTCCCTGATTTCCCTCGTGATCGTACTGATCCCCAGGCCGCGTTCAACACTGCCGCGCGATACCGTCCCTAGCCGACCTTCACGAGCAATCCTCCTCGGCCCGCCGGCAACGAGTAGCGCCTCAGTGCGATCACGGTCACGTTTCGTTTCCTGTGCGCTTGCGGCGAATCCTGGCGTCGTCCGATCGCGAACTCGTAGTTCTCAGCTTCATCTTTCATTTGCCGGACGACATTGCCAGTCGCAAGGCCGCCCTGCCCTGGAAAGCCGCCTGCCCTAGATTGGACAGCGGCGCGGCAATGTTCCCAATGTAGGCCGCCCAAGCCAACCTGAATGACGGGAATTACGGAATTACGGTGACACTTTTTGCGGCGGCATTCAGGGCGTTTCCGCCGCAAATCTCAAATGCGCGTTTTTTAGCCTTCCCTGACCGGCAGCGCCTTTTCACCGGAATTGACCGCCCTATTTCGCCTCGACAGGTGGGTGGCTGCTTGCTGGACGAGTCCCTTGCGGCGAGTACGGCATGTGCTTCGAGGTACCCCCACATGAACTTCCACGATCGGCACCTATTGAGGTTGCGGGTGAACGGAGAGGATCACAGCCTTTCCGATCTCGATCCCCGCGTCACGCTGCTCGACCTGCTGCGCGAGCGGCTTCATCTGACCGGAACGAAAAAGGGATGCAATTTCGGCGAGTGCGGCGCCTGCACCGTGCATCTCGACGAACGGCGTGTGAATGCCTGCATGATACTTGCCGTGTCCTGCGAGGGACGCGAGGTCACGACGATCGAAGGGCTGGCAGACGGCGACGCGCTTCATCCCGTGCAGCAGGCGTTCATCGATCATGATGGTTTCCAGTGCGGATTCTGCACGCCCGGCCAGGTGATGTCGGCGGCGGCGCTGATCGAGGAGGGACATACCGGCTCCGATGCCGAGATCCGCGAATGGATGAGCGGCAATCTGTGCCGCTGCTCCGCCTATCCGCAAATCGCCGAGGCGGTGCGCGCGGCGGCCGGGAGGGTGAGCCAATGACCCCATTCGTCTACGCGCGCGCCGATAGCCTGGGCGACACGATCGCGGCCGGTGCCGCGCCGGACAGCGCCTTTCTCGCCGGCGGCACCGAATTGCTCAATTGGCTGCGCCTTGGAATTGCCGGGCCGGCGCGGATCATCGATATCTCCCGCCTCGATGGGCTGGATCAGATCGAGGCACTGCCAGGCGGCGGCTTGACGATCGGCGCGCTGATGCATCTCAACGATGTCGCGCAGCATGCGCTGGTGATGCGCGATTATCCGGTGTTGAGCCAGGCGATCCTCAACGCAGCGTCGCCGCAGCTGAGAAACCTCGCAACGATAGGCGGCAATCTGCTGCAGAAGACGCGCTGCGCCTATTTCCGTGCCGAAGAGCAGCTGCCATGCAACAAGCGTCAGCTCGGCTCCGGGTGCTCCGCATTGCATGGCATCAACGACAATCACGCGATATTCGGCTGGACCGAGGATTGCGTCGCCACCCAGCCATCCGACCCGGCCGTGGCGCTGGCAGCACTTGATGCGGTCATCGTCACCGCGCACCGCAGCGGCGGCCGGCGCATTCCGGCAGCCGAATTCCACCTGCTTCCCGATACGCGGCCCGAGGCGGACAATGTGTTGCAGCAAGGCGAACTGATCACGGCAATCGAGCTGCCGGCAGCGGCACCGCGATCGGCTTACCTCAAGGTGCGCGAGCGCGAATCCTACGAATACGCCATCGTCTCCGCCGCCGCTGTGCTGGAGATGGACGGCCAAACTATCCGTCGGGCGGCCCTGGCGTTGGGGTCCGTCGCGCTGCGGCCGTGGCGGCTGAGCGCCGCCGAGGAGCAGCTCGCCGGTGCCGAAATCGGCGATCGCGAGGCGTTGAGCACCGCTATCGAGCAATCCTTCGCCGAAGCGCGTCCCTTGTCGCAGAACGCCTACAAGATCGAACTGGCCAAGACCGCCGCTTTGCGGGCGATCGAAAGAGCAGCGAGGATGCCGTCATGATGATCAGCCAGCCTGTTGCCCGCCCTGACGGCGGCGCCAAGGTGACCGGCCGCGCCCGCTATGCGGCCGACTATTTCGCCCCCGACCTGCTCTATGCGGTACTCGTGACCGCGCCCGTTCCGGCCGGCCGCGTGACGTCGATCATGGTCGACGACGCGCTCGCCGAGAAGGGCGTCGTGCGTGTGCTCACGCATGAGGACATGCCAAAATTCGGCCGGTTCGCATCGCCAAGGGCCGAGCCGGATACGCAGATGCAGCAGGCCGAAGGCCCGCCGGCCGCGCAGAGCTTCATGCCCATGCAGGGCAACGAGATACGTCACGAGGGCCAGCCGCTTGCCATTGTGCTGGGCGAGACGCTGGAGGCAGCGGAGGCCGGCGCCCGCCGCGTCGCATTGCGCTACGAGTTCGCCGAGCCGGAGTTGCCGGCACCCCCCGAGTGGACCGCCATCGACAAGGCTGCAGTCTCGCCGAGGGAGAGCGGCTTCCTGTTCCTGGAGCCGACGTTTACGAAGGGCGAGGTCGACCGCGGGCTTGCTGACGCCGCCGCCACGGTCGAAGCCGTCTATTTGCAGCCGTCGCGTCATCACAACGCGATGGAGCCCTCGGCGACGCTCGCTGAGTGGAATGACGGAGAGCTGACGCTGCACGATGCCACGCAGCACGTCTACGGTGTCCGCCAGGTGCTTGCCGCCCGCATGAATGTCCCGGCCGAGAGGGTCCGCGTGATTTCCCGCCATACCGGCGGCGGCTTCGGCGGCAAGGGCTGGATCTGGCCGCATCAGGTGCTGGCCGCCGCCGCCGCGCGCATCATGCAGCGCCCGGTCAGGCTCGCGCTCAGCCGCGCCAATGCCTATTCCTGCCTCGGCTACCAGCCGCGCATGGCACAGAAGATCGTGCTGGCTGCGGACAGCTCGGGCAAGCTGACCGCAGTACAGCAGGACGTGGTCAACCTGACCACCGTGAGCGACGATTTCGTCGAGTTCGCCACCGAAGCCTCGAAGGGTCTCTACGCCACGCCGGCGATGCGTCTCAGCCAGCGCGTCGAGCGCGCGAACGTCGCCATGCCGACGGCGCTGCGCGCGCCGGTCGAGGGTCCCGGCACCTGGGCCCTCGAAAGCGCGATGGACGAGCTCGCCCACCGCCTGGGCGTCGATCCGCTCGACCTGCGTCTGATCAACCATGCGGACACGGATCCGGCCACCGGCCAGCCCTGGTCATCGAAGAAGCTGCGCGAGGCCTATGAGGAAGGCGCCCGCCTGTTCGGCTGGCGCGAGCGCCCGCGCAAGCCGCAACGCGACGGCGATTGGCTGATCGGCTACGGCATGGCGACCTGTACCATGGGTTGTTTCCGCCACCCGACGCCTGCAGCCGAGGTCAGGCTGCACAGGGACGGCACGGTGCTCATCCGCACCGGCACGCAGGACATAGGGACCGGAACACTCACCATCTTTCCGCAGATCGCAGCCGACGTGCTGGGCCTGCCGATGGAGAAGATCGAGTTGGAAATGGGCGATACGCAGCTGCCGGAGGCGGGACCGACCTATGGCTCGTCATCGACCATGGGGGTGGGCGCGGCGGTGCTTGCCGCCGCCGAAGATGCGCGTTCGCAGCTTGCCCGTCTTGCCAATCTGCTGCCGGACGAGGTGGAGATGCAGGACGGCAAGATTCGCCGCAGGGGCGCTGCCGGCGGTCAGACGATCGCCGATGTGATGAGCCATACCGACATCGGCGAGATCGTCGGCTCCGGCTCGTTCGATCCGGCGCAGCATGGCAAAGGCCTCGCCATGCGCACTTTCGGCGCGATTTTCATGGAGGTCGGCGTCGATCCGGGGCTCGGCCTGCTCAGGCTCCGTCGCGCCGTCGGCAGCTACAGCGCCGGCCGCATCGTCAATCCCCACACCGCACGCAGCCAGATGACGGGCGGCATCATCTGGGGCTGGGGCATGGCGGCCATGGAGCAGAGCAGGCACGAACCGGTGCTTGGGCGGTTCCTGTCGAAGAACCTTTCCGGGGTCGCCATTCCGGTCAACGCCGACATTCCCGGCGACATCATAATCCACTTCGTCGATGAGGTGGACGAGCATGCCAGCCCGATCGGCGGCAAAGGTATCGGCGAACTCGGCGCCACCGGCGTTGCCGCTGCTGTTGCCAACGCCGTCTTCGACGCCACAGGCAAGCGGATCCGGGAGTTGCCGATCACGCCGGAAAAACTGCTGTCGAAGGATCGGCCCGCGGAAGCGTCTGCTCGACCAGGTTGACGTAATAGCGCATCACCGTCGGCACGATCTCGTCGTTGAAAACGTAGCGGTCGCCATGCAGGCCTTTGCCCGGGCCAGCCTCGCCGGCGCCGATCCAGGCATAGCAGCCGCCGGCGTCGCGGACCATGAAAGCGAAATCCTCGCAGCCGAGACTGGGGCTGAACTCGGTCAAGACATTCTCCCGGCCGACGACGGGGGCGGCGGCCTCGACGGCGCGGGCCGTCGCATCCGCCGTATTGATCAGCGGCGGATAGCCCTTCCTGTAGTCGAGCCTGGCCTTGAGCGAATGCGCGGCGGCAATACCTTGTGCGATCTCGCCGATCAGCCTCTCGCAATGGTCGGAAAGGCCTTGCTCGAAGAAGCGGCAGGTGCCTTGCAGCCAGACCTTGCCCGGCACGATGTTGCCGACATTGCCGCCATGGATCTGCGTGATGCTGACGACAAGCGCGCTCTGCGGGTCGACCGAGCGGCTGACGATGCGCTGGACGGCTTGCACGAAGGCGCTGGCGGCCAGGATCGGGTCGTCGCCGAGCTGCGGCATCGCGGCATGCGCGCCAAGACCCTCGAAGGTCAGCTCGAAATTATCGACGGCCGCCATTTGCGGCCCGACGCGGGCGGCGATCGTCCCCAGCCTGATGCCCGGCCAGTTGTGGACCGCATAGACCGCTTCGACCCGAAAGCGCTTGAACAGGCCGTCCTCGATCATGCGCATGCTGCCGCCCTCGTTTTCCTCGGCCGGTTGGAAGATGAAAGTGACGGCGCCGTCGAAGGCGCGCGATTGACTGAGCAATTTGGCGGCGCCGAGCAGCATCGCGGTGTGGCCGTCATGGCCACAGGCGTGCATCACGCCCTCTTGCCTCGAAGCATAGGGCAAGCCGGTTCTCTCCAGCACCGGAAGCGCGTCGAGCTCGGCGCGAAGGCCGATGGCGCGTGCGCCGCCACCGCTGCGCAGGACACCGACGACGCCGGTGCCGCCGATCCCCTCATGCACCTCGTCGACGCCGAAAGAGCGCAGTTTCTCTGCAACGAAACGGGCCGTTTCGTATTCACTGAATGCGAGCTCCGGATTGGCATGGATATGGTGCCGCCAGCCTACGACCTCTGGTGTCAGCGCGGCGACGGGGTCATTATGCAACATGATGCCTCCTTTCCGCCGACAAAAAGCGGCTTGGTTTGCCAGCCATAGAAGGCCCGGCGAGAGGCGTCTTGAACCGGATTGACCATGGCAAGGACAAACGAAGCGGCAGAGACCGGGAAATACTGGCGCCATCCGTGCTTCCCCGACCTTGGCCTGTTCGAGGCGCGCTTCACCCGGCACCGCTATGACCTGCACACGCACCCGACCTATGTGATCGCCCTGATCACCTCCGGCTGCGAGCGTATTCGCATCGGCCGTCAAAGCGTTCTCGCTCCGGCAGGCACCATTGCCGTCGTCAATCCCGAGGAGTGGCATGACGGCGAACGCGGGGCGGATGAAGGCTGGGCCTACCGGACGTTTTATCCTTCGGTGCCGCTGATGAGCGCGCTTGCCGACGAACTCGGCCGCGACGGCGCTCCGGTGTTTTCGCGCGCGACGATCGAAGACAGCAGTCTCGCCGCAGCATTGACGGCAGCACACCAGGGCTCGACATCCCCGGACACAATGACGGCCGAGACGTCCCTGCTCGTGGCGCTTAGACGGCTGATCGTTCGCCATGGCGACTCGAGCGGACAGGCCGAAGAGATCGAAAGCTCAGGATCGCAGCGGAGGTTTTCGCTCTGTCGCGACCTTATCGAAAGCGAACTTGGTTCGCAGCTCGACCTCAAGCGGCTTGCCGGCGTGGCAGGCGTGACCCGGTTCCAGGTCATCCGCGACTTCAACAAGGCGATCGGCCTGACGCCGGCGGCCTATATCCGGGACCGGCGATTGCGCCGGGCGAGCGCGCTGATCGAACAGGGATCTGGCCTCGCCGACGCCGCTATCGCAGCAGGTTTCGCGGACCAGAGCCATCTGTCCCGTACATTCCGGGCCATGCATGGCATGACGCCAGGCATGTTCAGAAGAGCGGGATAAGGCGCTCCTGAACAGACAAGCTTGCGCGCCAATGCCCGCTGCGCAATGCTGACGCAGCTCGGGGGGAATCATGCGAAAAATCTTGGCTTCGACGCTGCTGCTCGCGGCCATTCTATCCGCAACGGCTGCCCAGGCGCTGGATGCCAGCGGGACGCCGGTCATCGTGACCCCGCTTGCCTCTCACACCGAGACCGCGTCCGGCCAGCCGATCACGCTGCCGCAGAAGAACGTCCAGATCCTGGTCTCGGCCTATCAGATCGCGCCGGGCGCGACCTTGCCGGTCCACAAGCATCCGTTTCCGCGCTATGCCTATGTCGAGGCCGGCACGCTTCAGGTCACCAACGTCGAGACCGGCAAAAGCAACACCTATCAAACAGGTGATTTCATCATCGAAATGATCGGGCAATGGCATCAGGCGACCAATGTCGGCGCCGATCCGGTCAAGCTGCTGGTCATCGACCAGGTCGAAGAAGGTACCAAGAACACGGTGTTGCGCCAGTAGCTGCCACGTCTGAAAACGGCGTCCGGGGCGGATCCAGCACAGCGCGTAACAGGCGTCAGAACGCGAACCCCTCCGGCAAATTGTGATTCCAATAGCCTTCCTCGACAAGTTCACTTATGCGCCAGCCCTCGGACGTGCGTACGACGCGGTCTCGATACCAAAGCCCCTGGAAGAAGACCTGCCTTTTGCCTTCGCCGAGGTCGACCACCATCGGGCATGAACAATGCGCGCGCGCGCTGGCCTCATCCCCGCGGAGATCCAGAAGGATTGTCGAAATGGTGTGCTGCGAGATCAATATCTTCGAAAGGGCGCCTTTCATGTAAGCCACATGCTCATCCACACCGCTCCTGATTCCACCTGTTACAGTGTCGTCAAGCAAGGCATCGGGTGTGAATATTTTGCGATAGGCTTCCCAGTCGCGATCGTCCACCGCATAGCAATAGCGAACAAGCAGCTGTTCGATCTCAAGCCTATCGGAAACCTCCTGCAATGAAAGGGTCATGTCCTGTCTCCGCGGTTGGCGGCACTAATGCCGCATGCGCCAAGCCTGCCCCGACATTTCGATCAATATTCACGTTGCCGATGCTCCGAGCAACCTCGCCGCGCGATTGGGCCTGCGCAAACCCGAACACTCATTTCGCCTCCGCCTTTACCCGGCCGGCAGCGGCGGCCAGCACGGCGCGATCCCCCTCTTCGTACAAGCGACGGATGGAGATTGCCTTGACGCGCCAACCTTCCGGCGTCCGCACCAGCCGGTGGAGATAGCTGCCGCCGACCGTCCAGAACCGGCCGCCGATCCAGTGGGTTGCGCGGACATGGCTGCGTGCGACCGCGTCATTGCCCGCGCCCTCGACGGTGATGTTGGTGATGAGGTGCTGGGTGGCGTCGAAGCCCGGCAGCAGCCGTTGCCACTGCGCGATCAACGCGTCGCGGCCGCTAGTCGTGACCTCGCCGCCGAAGAGGCTGGTGTAGTCGGTCGTGACACGGGCCGCGAGATAGGATCTGACCCGGTTCCATTCACGCAGATCGGCATAGAGGCCGATCCCGGCAATCGCCTCGGCGATTGCGATCCTGTCTTTGACCGTCAGCGCATCTCCCGGAGCGCTCGAGGCGGGCGCCGAGACGGCGGAAATCATCGCAGCGGAAACCGCCGAGGCCAGGACATGCCGGCGCGTGACGAGGCTCATTGTCCCGCCTCCCCCGCACTGCCCAGCGTCGCGCGGAAGTGCGCGGCGACGGTATCGCTTGCGGCCTTCACCGGCGCGGCACGATCGTAGAAATCGAACTGGGTGACGTTGTCGAGCCACAGCTCCCGCTTGGAACTGGTCAGCCGCGTGTAGAATTTGTGCGCCCCCTGCGGAATGGCAGCCGCCTCGCTGTGCACCATCAAAAAAGGCTGGTGCAGGCGCGGAGCAGCCTGGATGGCGTCGAACGTCAGCCAGCCGCGCCAGAACGCCGGATCGGCCTCGTTGCGCCAGGCCGGGATCATGCCGCGATCGGGCTCGGTGTAATAGGGCACCTTGAACATGACCGCGCGCTCGTCGGTCAGGCTCGCGGCCGGCAAGAACGCTTGCTTGCCGGTGCGGCGATACTCAGCCTCGGCCGCATCGCCCACGGCCTCAAGCCTGGCGACGCCATGCCGGCCGCCATAGGCCTGCTCGACCACTTCGGCATCCTGCAACCAGGGCGCAACGAGGGCGACCGATTTGATCGCGGCGTTTTCGGCGGCGGCGGTGACCATATAGCCGGAGCTGGCGCAAATGCCGAGCCCGCCGATGCGGTCCTGATCGGCTTCGGGCCGGCGCGAGAGATAGGCGACCGCCGCTTCGATGTCGGCGATCTTGGCCCTAGGATCCTCGTACTGGCGGCGTAGGCCGCCGCTTTCGCCCCACCCACGAAAATCGAAGGTCAAGGCGACGAAGCCACGATCGGCCATCTCGCGGGCGTAGCGGGCCGGCATCTGTTCCTTCACCGTCATCCAGGCGCCGGTCACGACCAGCGCCGGCCGAGGTTTTGCCGCGTCCATATCCTCCGGCAGATAGAGCTCGCCGATAAGCTGCTCACCATGCGAGGAGAATGTGACGTGCTCGACGCGCGGTGCGGCGACGGCATTGGTGACGGCGAGCGCGGCGGTGGTTGCTACGGCAAGTGTCAGGGTTTTAAACATCGCAAGTCTCCTTTGGCTTGGAGTGAGAAGCGCTGCGCGTTGCGAGAAAGACCGCCGTCTCAGCGCTCGCCAGCCAGTCGGCCGGGCAGCGGCTTCAGCGGGTAATGCGCCCAGTAGAAAGCGTCCGACTGGTACATGTCGGTCAAAAAATTCTGTGCCTCGGCGATCTTGCCGTCCTTGATGCGGAACATCAGCGCGTAGAACTGGTCGATCTCGGGACCTGAGCCGACATTCGACCAGCCGCGATGGACGTCGACAACGAGGTCGCCTTGCGCCTGGAAGAAGATCGGCTCGGCCTTGAACTTGCCATCGGCCAGGCCGCGGAAGAAGGCGACCACCTCGTCCGGCCCGCGCTTGTCGCCGGCGAGCGGATGATGGCCGGGAATGCGCCACACGATATCAGGCGCGAGGAAGGGCCGCACGGCCTCGGGATTACCGGTCGCGTAAGCTGCGTAATAGCCTTTGATGAGCTGGATATTGCGGTCTTCCAGTGGCCCGCTGTGCGCCGGGGCGGCAGACACCGCCAGAAGAGTGCCGGCGGCGAGTAAAGCAAGCCTGGTCATCGGTCCTGTCTCCTTGCCTGTTCGAGCCGTTCCCAACACCGAGGCCCGTTCGTCAGACCCAACATGACGCCTTTCGTTCGCCGGAAAAACCGGTAGAATTCGACAGGGCTATTTGGAAAATCCTTACAATGCGCCTCGACCAATTCAGCGGCATCGTCGCCTTCGTCAAGGTTGCGGAGGCCAAAAGCTTCACCCGCGCCGCCGCCGAGCTCGGCGTCGCTCCGGCCTCGTTGAGCGAGGCGATCAAGGGGCTCGAGGAGCGCCTGGGGGTGCGGCTGCTCAACCGGACGACCCGCAGCGTTGGCTTGACCGAAGCTGGCGCTGAATACCTCGACCACGTGCGCCCGGCAGCCGAAGATATCTGGGCGGCTGGCGCGGCACTGCGCGAAGCTCGCGATCGTCCCGCCGGCACGCTGCGCCTCAGCCTGCCCTGGATCGCCGCGCCGCTGCTGATAGAGCCACTGATGCGGCCGTTCATGGATGCTTATCCCGAAGTGCGGCTTAGTCTGATTTTCGACGACAGCTTCGTCGACATCGCCGCCGAGGGCTTCGATGCCGGCCTGCGCATCGGCGAGCTTCTCGAGAGAGATATGATCGGCGCGCGCCTGGGCGGGCCCCTGCAGATGGTCGTGGTGGGCAGCCCCGATTATCTGGCGCGCAACGGTACGCCGAAGCGGCCGGCAGACCTCGCCGCCCATCGCTGCATCGCATTCGCCCTCACCCGCACCCGCACGATTTCACCCTGGGAATTCATTGTGGAGGGACGCGAAGTCGCATTTACGCCGGACGCATGCCTGGTCGTGAACACGCTTCCGCTGTGCATTACCGCCGCCGCGCAAGGGCTTGGCCTCGCCTTCGCGGTCGAGGGCCTCGCCGCGCCGCTTCTCGCCTCAGGCGCGCTGGTCAAGGTGCTGGAGCCTTTCTGTCCCGCTTACGAGCCGCTCCACCTCTATTATCCGAGCCGCCGCCTCGTACCGCCGAAGCTGCGGGCCTTCATCGACTTCGTCCGCGCGAACGCTCACGAGTTGCGGATCTGACGTGCCGTTGCGAAAAGCGAGCCCCGTTCAGCCCCAGGCGCCGACAATCTGCCTGGTGGTTGCGTTGAGCCGGTTGAATGCGTTGATCAGGGCAATCTGGACGACCAGGGCGGCAAGCGCCTTTTCGTCATAGTGCCGGGCGGCCTCGTCCCAGACTGCATCCGGCACCGGATCCGGCCGATCGGCCACCCGGGTTGCCGCCTCGGTCAGTGCCAGCGCGGCGCGTTCGGCGTCGGTGAAGTAGGGTGTCTCCCGCCATGCGGACACGGCAAAGATGCGCTCGTCCTTTTCGCCGGCCTTCTTCAATTCGCGCGCATGCATATCGACGCAGAGGCTGCATCCGTTGATCTGGCTGGCGCGTAAATGGACGAGCTTGCGCGTCACATATGACAGGTCGGCCGTCTCCGTCGACTTGTCCAGCGCGAGCAGTGCCTGCAAGGCGCCGGGAATGAGCATCACCGGGTTTTTCAACCGTGCTTGCATGGTGGTCTCCTTAGCGTGTTTCTGCCGGCCGCACATTTAGCTTTCGGTCGGCTGTGCTGTTAATCAATCAATAACTCGCTAGCTATGAATCGACATATAGCTGAACGGTTATGGATATGTCAAGCGGCAAAATTGGAGCACCGCCGGCCGCCCTGTCGCGTGTTGAGCCAACAGTTCCGGCTTTCATCGCACCATGCCCGATGCTACCGCTGGGCAGCTGAAATCATCGACGGATCGCCTATGATCGAGACCGAACGCCCTCGCCTGCCGCTGATCGAGATCTGCGTCGAAGGCATAGACGGCCTGCTGGCCGCGCAAGCCGCAGGCGCCGACCGTGTCGAGCTCTGTGCCAGCCTGATCGAGGGCGGCATCACACCGAGCTTCGGCACGGTGCGCACGGCGCTCGAGCTGGCGACGATCCCCTTCCACGTCATCGTGCGGCCGCGCGGCGGCGATTTTCTCTATGGCGAAGCCGAATATCGTTCGATGCTCGCCGATGTCGGCGCGCTTGCCGAGCTCGGCGTCGCCGGTGTCGTCGTCGGTTGCCTCACTGCCGACGGCACCATCGACGAACAGCACATGAGCGAATTGGTTAAGGCGGCGGGAAACTTGAACGTCACCTGCCACCGCGCCTTCGACATGACCCGCGACCCGACAGAGGCGCTGGAGACGCTGATCCGCTGCAAGGTCGGCCGCGTGCTGACCAGCGGCCAGCGCGACACGGCGCTCGAGGGCGCGGACCTGCTCGCCGATCTTGTCAGGCAGGCCGGCGACCGCATCATCATCCTCGGCTGCGGCGGGCTTGATCCCGAGAACATCGGCAAGGTGCGGAGGAAAACCGGGTTGAGCGAAATGCACTTCGCCGCGCTCAAGGACGTGCAGAGCGCTATGCGTTACCGCAACCCAAGGGTCGGCATGGGCGGCACCGACCTCGACCGCGAATACCGCAACACCGTGACCGATGAGGCGATGGTGGCGGCGACCATCGCAGCCGCCCGGCTGTGATCCTGGAAGATCGAACAACATGATCGAAGTGCGTTTGCCGATCGAACGGGTTTCGCCGCAGGATGAGTCCGCAATCCTCGCGCTCAACAACGAGCATGCCGCCGAATTGTCGTGGCTCGAACCCGAGCGCCTGTCCTTCCTGCTCGCCGAAGCGTTTTACACGCGCCGCATCGGTACGCTCGAAGCCTTCATCATGACCTTCGACCAGGACGCCAGCTACGACAGCCCGAACTTCCTGTGGTTTCGCCAGCGTTACCCGCGGTTCGTCTATGTCGATCGCGTCGTGGTCGCCGCCGCAGCGCGCGGGCGCGGCCATGCCCGCCGGCTGTACGAGGATCTGTTCGAGCAGGCGTCACGCGCGGGCCAGGCGATCGTCACCTGCGAAGTCAATGCCGAGCCACCCAATCCGGCTTCGGACGCCTTCCATGCCGCACTCGGCTTTGCGGAAGTGGGCGACGCGGTAATCCACGGCGGCAGGAAAGCCGTGCGGTATTATGCAAGACGGATCGCCGGCTGAACGGCGGGCGCCGTACGCCCTACCAATTGCGGTTCAGCCAGGAGCGGGCCGGCTTTTCGATGATGTAGTAGCTGCACAGCGCGCAAGCGAACGCCGCCGCAAGCATCAACCACGGCGAACTGCCTTTTATGTCGACGAATTGATAAAAGGGCTGCTGCCAAAGATAGAGCGAATACGACCACAGCCCCAGCATCGTCATCGGCAGGGACGATAGAAACCCGGTCAGATACCGGCTGCCGAAGTCGAGCGAATTGACGGCGAGTGCCAGCAGCGGCACCGCGACCAGATAGTGGATGGGGGTTGGCACGGCAGCCATGAAAAGGAGCACAGCCACTACTGAGGCCGCCAGGGCGACATGTGGCCCCTTGAACAGCGCCGGCAGCCTGTCGTCGGCCTTGAGCAGGCATATCACCGCCGACAGCAGGATCGAAGCGATGTGCACGTCGGTGCGCCAATAGGTGCCCTCGTAGCCTATTGCGAGCACCCAGTAGGAGATGGCGCCGTTTGCCATGGCCAGCACCGACAATACGCCGAGCAACATGATGACCCGGGATCGCCCCGAGACGACGACGCTGATCAGCGCCAGGATGATATAGGCGTGCTCTTCGACGCAGAGCGACCAGATATGGTCGAGCGCGCCGGCGCGGGTGACGAGAATTCCGGCATAGTTGTAGGTGAACGTCAGCGCCGTCAGCGCCGCCTTCCACTTGAAGGCGATGAATGTGCCGGACAGGGCAACCATCGCGGCGACGACAAAAATCAGCAGTGCCGGGTAGATGCGGGAGAACCGGCGCTTGAAGAATTTCTTCAGCGGATAGTATTCGACAAACAGGATCTCGGCCATCAGCCGGCCGCTGAGCACGAAGAAGAATTCGACGCCCAGGACGCCGAGATTGATGCCGGGAACGGGGAAGAAATGGCCGATCAGCACCAGCGCGATCGACAGGCCGCGCCAGCCGTCGAGATAGGCAAGCCTGGTTCTTGCCGAGCTATCGGCGACAGGCCTGGACACGACAAGACGCGTCGCGGAGATGTCCGTCATGCCGGTCCCTTCATTGAACCTGCGAAAGGTGGGCTGGAGGCCGCATTCCTCCAGCTATATTGCAGCGCACCAGAGCTTTGTGCAAGTGCGAGATAACGACACGCCCGAAGTACGGGGGCGGACCGAAAGGGGGCTGTCACGTCCGTTCCCCGAAACCAAAGGTCGACAGTCTCAGGCGTTGGCGGCAGGCGCTGCGCGCCATGGCCAGCCTAACGGCAAATGGTACATCTCCATCTTGGCCGGCAGAGCAAAATGTACCGGTGATTTCCGCGGCACCGTGCGGCAGGCCTGCTCTTCCGCCATCCAATGCCTTGCCCGTTTGCCCAAATCGGCCGAATGTGCCGGGGACAGATCCACTGAACAGAGATAGTGCATGACCGGCCTCGTCCTTCCCCTGCCCGCAACCCCGTCGGTGGCCGTGGCCGGCTCGCCGGAGCGTTTTGCCGTGCGCCGGATCTTCTGCGTCGGCCGCAACTACGCCGCTCATGCCCGCGAGCTCGGCAATGACGAGCGCGACCCGCCCTTCTTCTTCACCAAGCCAGGCGACGCAGTGGTCGATGCGGCGGTCGGTTCGGGCACGATTATCCCCTACCCGCCGCTGACCCAAAACCTGCATCACGAAATCGAGCTGGTCGTCGCGATCGGCGGAGCCGGCTTCCGCATCCGGCGCGAGCGCGCGCTGGACCATGTCTGGGGCTACGGCGTCGGCGTCGACCTGACTCGCCGCGACCTTCAGGACGAGGCAAAAAAGGCGGCAAGGCCGTGGGACTGGTCGAAAGCCTTCGACCGTTCAGCGCCCTGCGGCCCGCTGGTTCCGGCGCAAAAATCCGGTCATCCCGACAAGGGCCGCATCTGGCTCGCGGTCGACGGCGAGATCAGGCAGGACGGCGACCTCGCCGAACTGATCTGGCCGGTTCCCGACATCGTCTCGATTTGCAGCGAGGCGCTAGAGCTTAAGCCCGGCGACCTGATCTTCACCGGAACACCGGCTGGCGTCGGCGCCGTCGGGCCGGGCGAAAAGATCACCGGTGGCGTCGACGGCATCGGCGAAATCGAACTGACCATCGGCCAACCGATCCGATGAGCGACATCGTCCTCCATAACTACTACCGCTCCTCGACCTCTTACCGGGTGCGGATCGCGCTGGAGATGAAGGGCCTGTCCTACGACTACGTGCCGCATCATTTGCGCCACGGCGAGCATCTCGAACCCGCCTACCTCGCGGTCAATCCGCAAGGGCTGGTGCCGGCACTGGTCCTGGACGACGGCAGGCTACTGACGCAATCGCTGGCGATCATCGAATATCTCGACGAGACCACGCCTGAGCCACCGCTGCTGCCCACGGATGCGCCTGGCCGCGCCCGCGTCAGGATGCTGGCGCAGATGATCGCCTGCGACATCCATCCGGTGAACAATCTGCGCGTGCTGACCTCGCTGCGCACACTGTTCGGCGCCGGCGACCAGGATGTCGTCAACTGGTTCCGGCACTGGGTCAACGAAGGCTTCCAGCCGCTTGAAAAGATTCTGGCTTCCTCGCCCGAGACCAAGACATTCTGCCATGGCGACACGCCGGGGCTGGCCGACATCTGCCTGGTCGCACAGGTCACCAGCAATGCCCGCTTCGGCGTCGACATGACGCCCTACCCGACGATCTCGCGCATCAATGCCGCCTGCACGGCGCTGCCGGCGTTCCAGAATGCCGCGCCTGAGAACCAGATCGATGCCGAATAGACCGCAAATCGCAGAAGTCATGAGGAACAGCCGATGAAAGCCGTCGTCTTCGAAAAATTCGGCGAGGCGCCGACGATCCAGACCGTGCCGGATCCGACGCCGGCGCCGGAAGGCGTCGTCATCAAGGTTGAGGCCACCGGCCTCTGCCGCAGCGACTGGCATGGCTGGATGGGGCACGACGACGGTATCCGCCTGCCGCATGTGCCTGGCCACGAGCTTGCCGGCGTCGTGGCCGCGGTGGGCAACCAGGTGACCCGCTGGAAGGGCGGCGAGCGCGTCACTGTGCCGTTTGCCGTCGGCTGCGGCCGCTGCTTCGAATGCACGTCGGGCAACCACCAGGTCTGCGAACATCAGTTCCAGCCCGGCTTCAGCGCCTGGGGTTCGTTCGCCGAATATGTCGCCATCGACCATGCTGACACCAATCTCGTACGCTTGCCCGACGAGATGGAATTCGCCACCGCCGCCAGCCTCGGCTGCCGCTTCGTCACCTCGTTCCGCGCCATCGTCGATCAGGGCCGGGTGACGCCCGGCGAATGGGTGGCCGTGCATGGCTGCGGCGGCGTCGGCCTGTCGGCGATCATGATCGCCAGCGCCATGGGCGCCAATGTCGTCGCCATCGACCTCACGGACGAGAAGCTGGACTTTGCCAAAAAGATCGGCGCGGTGGCGACGATCAACGCGGCAAAGACGCCGAACGTAGTCAAGGCGGTCAAGCAGATCACCAATGGCGGCGCGCATATGTCGATGGACGCGCTCGGCCACCCCACAACCTCTTTCAACTCGATCGCGAACCTGCGCCGTCGCGGCCGCCACGTGCAGGTCGGCCTGATGCTCGGCGACCATGCCAGGCCGCAGATACCGATGGACAAGGTGATCGCATTCGAGCTCGAAATCCGCGGCAGCCACGGCATGCAGGCGTTCCGCTACCAGGCGATGATGGAGATGATCCGTACCGGCAAGCTGAAACCCGAACTGCTGGTCGGCAAGAAGATCAGCCTCGAAGAGGCGCCGGCCGCATTGATGGCGATGGGCGGCTTCGAAGGCATAGGCATCGGCGTGGTGACCAGATTCTAGATCACGCCCTGAGCCTGGATCAGCGAAACGACGCGCAGACCTCCCGCACGCAGGCTCGCAGCCAGCGTTGTGCTGGATCGGCATCGAGTCGCGGATGCCACAGCATCGAAATGGTGACCTCCTCGATATCGACCGGCAACGGGAAGCTGTACATGCCCGTGCGCGCGCCCAGCGTGTGCCGTTCGGGGACGCTGGCGATCAGATCGGAGGCGCGCGCCATGGCGAGCGTGGCCGAGAAGCTGGAAACCATGCACACGATCGTCCGCTGGAGACCGAGCAGTTTCAAGGCCTCGTCGATCGGGCCCTTTTCGCGGCCACGCCGCGAAACGCTGATGTGGCGGCCGGCCGCATAGCGTTCCGGCGTCATTGGGCCCTCGCCCAGGCTGTGACCCGTTCGCACCGCACCGATGAAGCGGTCGCGAAACAGCGCCTGAATGCGCATTTCAGGGTTCGTTTCACTGGCAACCCCGATTTCGAGGTCAACCGCCGCGTCACGCAACGACATGTCGTTCTTGTCGGATTTCGGCGCAAAACGCAGCCGCACGCCAGGTGCATCCGCTTCGACACGGGTCAGAAGACGCGGTGCGAACTCCTCGACGAAACTTTCGTTGGCGCGCAGCGTGAAGACCTTGTCGAGAGCAGAGAGGTCGAGGAGCTTGGCCGGGCGCAGCAGCGCTTCCGCATCCTGAACGACGCGGCCTACCTGTTGCTGCAATTCGAGCGCGCGCGGCGTCGCAACCAGGCCACGGCCGGCCCGGACCAACAATGGGTCGCCTGTCGCCTGGCGCAACCGCGCCAACGTCCGGCTCATCGCCGAGGGACTGAGGCGCAGCCGCCCGGCCGCGCGCGCCACACTGCCCTCGCTCAGCAGCACATCGAGGGCGACAAGCAGATTGAGATCGGGTGACGACATGGAAGGACCGTAGCACAGCTCGGCCGCGATGTGGCGTTTCATGCACGAATAAGATGCAAATACTGCGCCTTCCGCCACATCATGCGAGGGAATAGCGTCCGACAGCTCCGATTGGGGGCTGCCGGCAAAGGAGTTCACCTTGGCATCGACCGCTGAAAAGATCTGGGACGAAGTTGCCCCGGTGAGCGCACGCTCGACCCGATGGGCATTGGCAAGCCTGTCGCTTTCAACGCTGCTGTCGTCGCTCGCCACCAGCATCGCCAGCGTCGGGCTGCCATCGCTGATGCAGGCATTCGGCGCATCGTTCCAGCTCGTGCAATGGGTCGTCCTGGCCTATCTGCTCGCCATTACTACCTTGATCGTCAGCGTCGGGCGGCTCGCCGACGTATTCGGCCGCCGACCGCTATTGCTCGGCGGCATTGCCCTGTTCACCTTCGCATCGGTGCTTTGCGGGCTCGCGCCGACGCTCTGGCTGCTGATCGCCGCACGGGCGGCACAGGGGCTCGGCGCGGCCGTCATGATGGCTCTGACGCTGGCCTTTGTTGCCGACGCGGTTCCCCGGGATAAAACCGGCAGCGCCATGGGCCTGCTCGGCGCCATGTCGGCGATCGGCACCACGCTTGGCCCCTCCCTTGGCGGACTGTTGATTGCCAGCCTCGGCTGGCGCGCGATCTTCCTCATCAATCTGCCGTTGGGGGTGCTGGCCTTTGCGCTTGCCTGGCGCTTCCTGCCGGCCGGAAAAAAGACGCCAGATCGGCGCGGTTTCGACGGCATCGGCACGGCCTTGCTCGCGCTGACGCTAGCCGCTTATGCGCTCGCCATGACCCTTGGGCGTGGCAGTTTCGGTTCTCTCAATGTCGGCTTGCTGATTGCCGCCACCGTGGCTGGCCTGCTGTTTGTCATTGCGCAGACAAGGGTCCAGAACCCTTTGATTCAACCTGCGAGGTTCCGCGACCAGGCGTTGAACGCAAGCCTCGCCATGAACCTGATCGTCGCCACTGTGATGATGGCGACGCTGGTGGTCGCACCATTCTATCTGTCGCGCGCGCTCGGGCTAGACGCAGCCATGGTCGGGCTGGTTCTGTCGACCGGCCCTCTGATTACCGCATTGGCGGCGCTGCCGGCCGGACGCCTGGTCGATCGTTTCGGGGCGCACCGGATGACGATCGTCGGCCTGTTCGATCTCGCTATTGGCACCTTTGCTCTGTCGCGGGCGGAATTCGGTATTGCCGGCTATGTCGCACCAATCATCATCGTCTGCACCGGCTACAGCCTGTTTCAGACCTCCAACAATTCGGCCGTGATGACGGGCGTCGCATCCGACCAGCGTGGCGTCGTCTCCGGCCTGCTCAATCTGTCGCGCAATCTCGGCCTGATCACCGGTGCGTCGGTGATGGGCGCGGTGTTCGCCTTCGCATCGGCTGGGGAAGGGACTGGCTTGGCAGTGTTGGCACCTGCGGCAGCGGCACGAGGGATGCAGGTCACTTTCCAGGTGGCAACGGGCCTGGTGCTGATGGCGCTGATCCTTGCGGTATTTTCAGCCCGCGCCACGGCCGGGCGAACTGATATCGTTGCCAAGCATCCTTGAGGGTTTCCACCCGGTTCGCATGCAACTCCGGCAACTGGCGCACCTATCTCGCATATCTCTTGGCACCGACGACGCAAAGTACGACGGCGGCGGTGACGGCGATCATGGCGGGACTGACCTGCTCATGCAGCAGCGCTGCCGCCAGCCCGAGGCCGAAGAAGGGCTGCAGCAGTTGCAACTGCCCGACGGCGGCGATGCCGCCTTGCGCCAGGCCGCGATACCAGAACACGAAACCGATCAGCATGCTGAACAGCGAAACATAGGCCAAACCGATCCAGGCGCCCCTGCCGGCACTTTCGAGCGACGGCGGCAAAGTGATGAACGTCAGCGCCAGCATGAGGGGCAGCGACAGCACCAGCGCCCACGAAATCACCTGCCAACCGCCGAGTTTGCGCGACAGCGCCGCTCCTTCGGCGTAGCCCAATCCACACACGATGATGGCGGCCAGCATCAAGATGTCGCCGAGCGGCGAGACCGACAGGCCTTGGGTGACTGCGAAACCGGCGACAAGGGCGCTGCCGAGGCACGAGAACAGCCAGAACGCCGGCTTCGGGCGATCACCGCCTCGAACCACACCGAAGATCGCGGTCGCCAACGGCAACAGGCCGACGAAGATGATGGAGTGAGCCGACGTGATGTGCTTGAGCGCCAGCGCCGTCAGCAGGGGAAAGCCGACCACGACGCCAAGCGCCACGATCGCCAGCGGGAACAGATCTCGCCGCTCCGGACGCTTCTGACGAAAAATGAGCAGCAGCGCCAGGCCGAGGATGCCCGCCGAAGCCGCACGGGCGACCGTTACGAACACCGGATCGAAATCCATCACCGCCACGCGCGTCGCCGGAAGCGAACCGCTGAAGATCAGCACGCCTATGAACCCGTTAACCCAGCCACTCGCCGCCCAACTACTCGCCGCCTTGTTCATCGATGCCCCGCTCGTTTTCGCCCTCTATCGGGCCGGGCGGTCTGGCTCCGCCAGAGACAATCAGGTACAGTTTGACAAAACCGTCATGGTAGGGCGAGCAGTACGGATGGATGAGCAGACGACAACAGATGAGCGCAGCCGAACGCTTGTCGAAAGCGTCATGGCGACGATCAGGCACAGGATCGCCGCGCGCAGCCTCACACCGGGAACGCGGCTGCCTTCGATCCGGGCGTTCGCCAAGGCCATGCAGGTTTCCAAATCCACCGTGGTCGAAGCCTATGAGCGTCTGGCGGCGGAAGGCATGATCCGCTCGCGGCCAGGCTCGGGCTTCTATGCCGCCGGACCGCTGGCTCCGCTGTCGCTGGCCGAGATCGGCCCCAGGCTTGACCGTGCTGTCGACCCGCTCTGGGTCTCGCGCCAATCGCTGGAAGCCGGCGACGGCGTCCTGAAACCGGGTTGCGGCTGGTTGCCGGCGTCATGGATGCCCGAGGCCGGATTGCGTCGCGCGCTGCGGACGATGGCCCGCGCCGACGACGCAGCGCTGACCGATTACGGCACGCCGCTCGGCTTGCCGGCGCTACGCCATCTGCTGGCGCGGCGCATGGCCGAGCACGGTATCGAAGCCTCCCCGGACCAGATCATGCTGGCGGAATCGGGCACTCAGGCGATCGACCTGCTGTGCCGGTTCCTGCTCGAACCGGGTGACACGGTGTTGGTCGACGATCCCTGCTACTTCAACTTCCATGCCCTGTTGCGCGCCCATCGGGCCAAGGTGATCAGCGTCCCCTACACGCGCTCGGGTCCGGACATCGAGCTGTTCGCGCAGGCACTGAACGAGCATCGGCCGCGCCTCTACATCACCAATTCGGCGCTCCACAATCCGACCGGCGCCATATTGTCCCCGGTCGTTGCCCATCGGGTGCTGAAGCTCGCCGACCAGTCAGGGCTGACCATCATCGAGGACGATATCTTCGCCGATTTCGAACACACGCCCGCGCCCCGGCTGGCTGCCTTCGACGGCCTCAGCCGGGTCATCCACATCGGAAGCTTTTCCAAGACCCTGTCGGCATCGGTGCGCTGCGGCTTCATCGCCGCTCCTCGCGACTGGATGGAAGGATTGACCGATCTCAAGATCGCCACGTCGTTCGGCAGCGGTCGGCTTGCATCCGAACTGGTACTGACGCTGCTGAAGGATGGCCTCTATCGCAAGCACGTGGACCTGCTGCGCGCGCGGCTTTCGCGCGCAATGGAGGAAACCAGCACCCGCCTGAGGGCGATCGGCATCGTGCCATGGATAGATCAGCCGGCCGGCATGTTTCTGTGGTGCAGGCTGCCGGAGGGGATAGATGCCGCGGATGTCGCCCGCCATGCCCTGTCGGCCAACGTCGTGCTCGCGCCCGGCAATGCGTTCAGCCTGTCCCGGTCGGCCAGCCGTTACATGCGCTTCAACGTCGCCCAATCGGGAGACGACCGGGTTTTCAGGGCGCTTGAACAGGCGATGTCGCGTTGATTGCGCTGCCGCAAAACTGAGGCTGAACTCTCAGGCCCCTGCCCGCTTGCGGCGTGCATAAAGCATGACGAGCGTCTCGGCGGTCAGCGCCGGCCTCTGCTCGCCTTCGATCTCGACCGTATTGGCGGCCTTCATCAGATATTGCCCCGGACCTTTGTCTTCCATCGACAACAGCGTGGTGCGCAGCCTGATTCGCGAGCCGACCCTGACCGGCGCCACGAAGCGCACTTTGTCGAAACCGTAGTTGAACGCGGCCTGCGTGTTTTCGGGTACGATCCCCATCTCGAGCGCCAGCGCGCCGATGATGGACAGAGTCAGATAGCCATGCGCGATCGTGGTGCGGAACGGGCTTTGCCGCTTCGCCCGCTCGGGATCGACATGGATCCATTGATGATCGCCCGTGCATTCGGCAAACTGGTCGATGCGGTGCTGATCGACCAGCGTCCAGTCCGAAACGCCCAACTCCTGCCCGGCCATCGCCCTGAGTTGCTCGAAGGTCGGCGGCGTCCTCGGCCGTATCTGCGTCATTCCTGCTTTCCCGATCGCTTGCCTGTTCCGGACCACGACGGGCCGCCCCTGTCAATTCGCCAGTGCGATTCCAGCCCATAATCTTCGGCCGCGAACCGCCGGTCTTCGCCGCCGGCAAGCGTGCTGCCGGGGAACAGCTTACCTCTTGTCGTGGCCGGCGCGGATCTCCTCCATCGCCTCCTTGATGCGGCTGCGCAGGATTTCGATCGATTCGGTGCCGGACGCCCTCGCCAGTTCGGTCATCTCGCCGGCATTCTTCAGCGCGGTCTCGAAGGATTTCCTGGCGAACGCCGCCTGCTTCTGCATCATTTCCTGCGGATTGCCGGGCGCTCTGTAGCTTTGTGCCATGTCGGTGATTTCGCGCAGTGTGTCCTGCAGCATCTCGCGTTGCCTTGACAACAGCGCCGACGCTCCGGCGGCACTCGCCCGTGCCGACTTCTCCAGCGCTTCCAAGTTCCTGGCGTGGTGGGCGAGGATCGCCTCGACATCGACATTCGGCAGCTTCAGGTCGCGGCCGAACTTGCCGAATATGTCGATGAAGGACTCGGACTCCGGTCGTTTTGCCATGCTGGTTCTCTCCCCCTGTTGCCGCCAACGCCGCCACTGCACGGAAGATAGTGCAGCGAAGCTCAGCGGTCCATTCGGACGAGTCAGCCGACAAGAAACAGCCGTTCGGCAGTGTAGAGCACGAGGCCGGCAAGGCCACCGATGATCATGCCGTTGAAGCGGATATATTGCAGGTCCTTGCCGATGTTCATTTCGATAAGCCTTGTCAGTTGCGCGAGGTCCCAGCGCTTGACCTGGTCAGCGATGAACTTCGACACGCCGCTCTTCTGGCTTTCGACGAAGGACGCCAGCGCCACGATGAAGCCCTGGTTCATGTCGGCCCTGATCTGCGCGTCGTCGGCAAGATGGCGGCCGACCTCGACGAACATGGTGGCGAGATGGTCGCGGATCATCGAATTCGGCGCCTTGGCGTCCTGTTCGATGAACAGCCGCAGGCTGTCCCACATATCGCCGGCCAGCGCGCTGAGCTCCGGCCGGGCAAGGAAATCGCGCTTCAGCTTTTCGGCGCGCCTGGCATATTGTTTGGATGTCCTCAGCCGCTCGACGAAGGTTTCGACGAAAAGGTCGAATTCGACTCGCATCGGATGGTGCGGATCGGCCCGCACCTCATCGAGCAGCGAGCCGGCCGACGCAATGATCTTCTTCAACAGATAGGCGTCGGCGCGAAACAGGTTGAACAGCGACGGCAGTTCCTCGCGGATCTTCTCGCGCATCGTCGCCAGCGCCTGCTCGTCGCTCAGGAAGCGGCCGACCACCTTGGTGAACTCGTCGAATAATTTCTGGTGGCGGCGATCGTCGGTCAGCGCCGACAGCAGCTCGGCGGCGAGCGGCGCCAGCGGCACCTTTTCGATCTGCTCCAGCATGCGGCTGGTGACGAAGCCGCGCAGTCCGGATTGCTCGACCGCCGCCAGCGCCTGCGGCACCAGCCGGCCGACGAAGCGCGATAAATCGGCGGCGCGGTTCGGGTCGGCCAGCCAGTCCGCGACCAGCGCCGAAAAGTCGACCTCGGCGAGCTTTTCGCGCACCGGTTCCGGCGCCAGGAAATTCACCTCGATGAAGCGGCCGAGATTGTCGGCGATGCGATTCTGGTTTTCCGGGATGATGGCCGTATGCGGGATCGGCAGGCCAAGTGGCCGCCGAAACAGCGCCACCACCGCATACCAGTCCGCCAGCCCGCCGATCGTCGCCGCCTCGGCGAAAGCGGCGACGAAGCCCAACCACGCATGCCGGCTCTCGAGCGATTTCGCCACCGCAAAGACCAGCACGCAAAACGCAAGTGCTGCGGCGGCGACGAACTTGGTGCGCCTGAGCGCCGAAAGCTTGGCGTCGGCATCGGCGTCGAACCGGACGGACGCGACGGATGCAAATGCCGGGGCTGGTCGTGACATGATGGGCCGCTCCTGATCGTGTATGCGAACTTATCTAGTGTCGCCTGCCCCAGAAAGCGCGCCGCTGGTTCCGGTGCGCGCAATCGTGCACGCAAACTTGACGCCAGAATTCATCTATTATGCAGCGCCAGTCTGGAATTGTTCCAAACTGTAGGCCATATTGACGCCAACCACTGTTATGTGAGGACACAATGCGGCTTACCCGTCAGACCAATTACGCCATGCGCATTCTGATGTATTGCGCCGCCAACACCGAGCGGTTGAGCCGCATCCCCGAGATCGCCGCCGCCTATTCGGTATCGGAACTTTTCCTGTTCAAGATCCTGCAGCCGCTGGTCGAAAACGGCCTGATCGAAACGGTGCGCGGCAGGAATGGCGGCGTCAGGCTCGGCCGCGCGGCCGAATCAATCAGCCTGTTCGATGTCGTGCGGGTAACGGAGGAAAGCTTTGCCATGGCCGAGTGCTTCGAGAACGACGCCGCCGAATGTCCGCTGGTCGACAGCTGCGCGCTGAATTCGGCATTGCGCGAAGCGCTCAACGCCTTCTTCGCCGTGCTGTCGCGCTACACGATCGCCGATCTGGTGGCGGCGCGCCCGAATGTGCGGCACCTGCTCGGCATCGACATGCTGGTGCAAAGGGCGCCGGCCGCCTGATTTTTGGTCGCATCTCAGTTGGTGAGGTCTGTTGAGATTCAGGTCAGGCCGAGCCGGAGTCGAAGACGGGCGCGAAGCGACCAAAATGGTGGTTTCCGAGAACCGGAACGGAGCGTACGTTTGGGTACGTGAGTACCGGCCTGCGCCGGCCATAGCCTTAACTGCCGCACCTCTCATGAATGCTTCGGCCGGCGAAGGCCGGAAGCGCAGGAAACCGCCATTTGCAGGCCGGCATCACCTGAATATCAACAGATAGACTGCGGCAATACGAACGGCATGTTTGCCGCCGGCAACACGCCGACCTTCAGCCGGCAATCGAAGACCTTTTCGATCAGCTCGTCGCTGAGCACCTGCTGCGGCGAACCTGTAGCGGCGAGCCTGCCGCGATGCATGACGAAAATCCGGTCGGCATACATCGCCGTCAAATTGAGGTCGTGCAGGATGGCGACCACGCCGCCGCCGCGTCTGGCGAAATCGCGGGCGATGTCCATGATGATCAGCTGGTGTTTGATGTCGAGGCTGGACACCGGCTCGTCGAGGAACAAATAGCGCGGCTTGCCGTCGAGCACCGGCGCCCAGACCTGGCAGAGTACGCGAGCAAGCTGCACGCGCTGCTGTTCGCCGCCGGACAGCTCCTGGTAGAAGCGGCCGGCGAAACCGTCGAGGTCGACGCGAGCCAGCGCCCGTTCGGGCAGGCGCTGGTCCTCGCCGGACAGCGCGCCGGAGCGCCCGCCGACCAGGCCCAGCCTGACGATCTCACGCACTGTGAACGGGAAGGACAGCGTCGTCGCCTGCGGCAGCACGGCGCGCAGCGTCGCCGCTTCGAGAGGCTTCATCGCGGATAGATTGCGGCCGTTGACGGTGACCTCTCCCGAATAGCCAAGATCGCCGGACAGTGCTCTGAGGAAGGTCGTCTTGCCCGAACCGTTGGGGCCGACGATGGCCGCGATTTCGCCGGGCCGCGCCTCGAAATCGACATTGGCGACAATGCGCTTGCCGCCAATCGCCACCGAGACATCGCGCGCTTCGATCATAGGCAAACCCTCACAAGTCGATGACGCCGCGCTTGCGCAGCAGGATCCACAGGAAGAACGGCGCACCGGCGACCGCGGTGACGATGCCGATCGGCAATTCGGCCGGGGCAACGATGGTGCGGGCGACGGCGTCGGCCAACAGCAGCAGCGCGGCACCAAGCAGTGCCGATGCCGGCAGCAAATAGCGGTTGTCGGGGCCGATCAGCAGGCGCAGCAAATGCGGCACGACGATGCCGACGAAGCCGATGCCGCCGCTGACGGCGACCGACGCGCCGACCGCTGCCGAGACGCCGACAATCGCGGAGTATTTCAGCCGCTGCACCGGAATGCCGAGATGGCCGGCCGTGGCCTCGCCGAGCGCCAGCGCGTTGAGGCCGCGCGCCAGGAACGGCATTGCCGCCAGCGCCAGCACGATGACCGGCCCGACCGAGCCGATCTTCTGCCAGGTTGCGCCGCCCAGCGAGCCGAGCTGCCAGAAGGTCAGGTCGCGCAATTGCCGGTCGTCGGCCATGAAGATCAGGATGCCAGTCAGCGCCATGGCAAGCGCGGCCAGCGCGATGCCGGCGAGCAGCATGGTGGCGACGGAGGTCTGGCCTTGCCGTGTCGCGACCCGATAGAGCAGCAATGTCGTAGCCAGCCCGCCGCAGAACGCAGCCAGCGGCAAAGCCATCGTGCCGAGCGCCGAAGTCAGCGGCGCCAGCATGGTCGAGCCAAGCACGATGACGGCGACCGCACCGAGGCTCGATCCGGCCGAAACGCCGATCAGGCCGGGGTCGGCCAGCGGATTGCGGAACAACCCCTGCATGACGGCACCGGAGACTGCAAGCGATGCGCCGATCAGCACGCCCAGAACAACGCGCGGCAGACGGATGTCATGGATGATCAGGCGGTCGCGGGCGCTCAATGCCGCGTCGCCGGGCAACGCGCCGAACAGCCAATCATGCATGACGCCGATGGCCGAGGCATCGGATGCGCCGGAGGTCAGCGACAACAGCACGGCGATAGCCAGCCCGACGCAGAGCAGCACGATGACGAGGCGGGCGCGCCGCGAACGATCACCCTCGGCTGCCGTCGCCATGATGCCCGCCGCACCGGCGATCGAATGATCGGCCATCGCGCTCAATCCGTGACCTGGCCGCCATAGAGCGAGACGGCGAGGTCGTGGATGGCGTCGGCCGTGCGCGGGCCGAAGCCGAGCAGGTAGCCGCCGTCCATGCGGATCAGCCTGCGGGCGGCACCCGCCGGCGTCGAAGCCACGGCAGGGTTCGAAAACAATTCGTCATCCGCGGTGGCCGGTCCGGCATTGTTCATCATCAGGATCACGTCGGGCCTGGCGGTGATGACTGCCTCGTCCGACAATTGCTTGTAGCCGGCAAAGCCGTCGATGGCGTTGATGCCGCCCGAAAGCTTGATGATGCCGTCGGCGGCGGTGTCGCTGCCGGCGGCAAGCAGCTTGCCGCCCTGCATCGACAGCACGAACAGGATGCGCTCGCGATCCTTGATCGAGGCGGCCTGCTTTTCGGCTACCTTCAGCTTGGCGTCTATCTGGGCCGCCAGCGCATCGGCCTTGGCCTCGGTGCCGAGCGCCTTGCCGACGATGTGGATCTTTTCGAGAATGCCTTGATTATCATAGCGCTCGGGCACCTCGATGAACGGGATGCTTGATTTCTTCAGCACGTCGACGGCTTCCTTCGGTCCGCTGCCGTGCAACGCCAGTATGCCCGACGGATTGACCGACAGCACACCCTCCGGCGACAGCTGGCGCATGTAGCCGACATCCGGCAGTTCCACCGCCGCTTGCGGATATCGGCTGGTCGAATCGCGTGCGACAAGGCGATCCTGTTCACCGAGCGCGTAGACGATCTCGGTGATCGAGCCGCCGATGGCCACGATCCTCGAGCGATCGGCGAAAGTCGCGATGCCCTCGGCGGCTTGAGCCGTCATCAGCGTGGCGAACCCCAGGAAAACGGCGGCCGCAGGACCAAGCGCCGACCTGGAGACCGATGCCAGCCTGGAGACAAGAACCATCGTCGTTTTCCTCAGGCTGCGGTCGGGCTTGGGATACGCGGCAGGTTTTCGGCCAGAAAGCGCCAGTCTTCGCGCTCGCTTTCGCCTTCATGCCGCTTACCGAAGAACTGGATGATCATCTTGCCGTCGGCGCCATAGACTTCGAGCGACGTGACATGGCCGTCCCTGGTCGGCTTGCGCACGGCCCAGACCTCATCGATGTGGTCGGTCCGCAGGTGCAGATGGAAGGTCTCGTCGAGCACGTTGAGCCATGGTCCCATCGGCTTGATCGAGGCGACGGGGCCGGAATGGATCTGGATGCAGCCGCGATTGCCGACAAAGCACATGATCGGCATGGCGCCGGCAGCGGCGTGGTTGAACATGGCGTTCACCGCATCCTTGTCGACCAGCCAGGCGTAATCCTGGCCGACCATGCGCACCGCCTGTCGGCGGCTGATCTTCAGTGTCTTCAGCATGCCGAAGAACTGGTGCACGTCGGTCAGCTGGCTCCAGCGGTCGCGCAGATCGTCGATGCTCGCCGAATTGTCCGCAGTCTCGGTCTCGTCGGTGGTGCCCGCTGAAATCGCCACCGTCGGCTCCTGGTTCGGCGATTCCAGCCCGGCCACCAGTTTCTGATAGGCATAAAGGTTGGAGGCTGGCCTGAGGTGCACCTTGTGTACCGCCTCGCCTGCGGTGTCGAAGAACTGCAGGCTGCGGCGGATGTCGGCGCCGTCGCGCTTTTCCACGGCAAAGCCGTGTGCCCAGACTTTTGGGAAAATGCGCAGGTCGATATTGTCACCGAGCACCATGGCATTGTGATTGCCGGTGACGACCTTGTCGTAGACGCCGATCTTCTCGTGCACCGCGCTTTCGTTGCGGGTCAGCGCCATCACCTCACCGACAGCTTCGAGGCCAGTCAAAAGGTCGTTGACACGCGGCTCGACGCGCACGACGCCGTCGCCGCAATGCGCGGCGACCAGTTCGGCCTCCGAAATACCGAGCTGGGCGGCGAGGTCGCGCTCGCGCATTTTCGGATTGTCTGCCCGTGCCCGCCGGATCTCGTGCGGGGCGGGTTTTACGCGCTGGTCCATTTCTGCCACCTACTTGTTGAGGATGAGCTTGCCCTGCCGGGTGATCTTCAGCCGGTACAGCGCACCATGATGCTCGATGCCGATCTCGTGCTCGCCCTGGAACAGCGTGTTGCTGGACAGCGTTCTCACGGCCGATTGGACCCGGTCGAAACGGACGGAATTTTCGTCGGAACGGCGGACGCGATAGCGAAAGTCGCTGGGATTGTGCGTGTTCATGGGTTCGATCCCTTTCCTGTGCCTGGCATCTGGCTCGGGGCCTGCGTGAAATGCCGATTCAATTCTTGACTCGAATGATCATGTTATCTAGCAGTGCAATACCGGAGTAAATGAGTCAACATTTAAGACGCCGGACGCGATGAAAAATGCCAGCGAGCCCCAAGCCAGCCAGCATCGAACATGGATTCTTGGAGTTGCAGCATGGGGTTGGCGAATTGGGGACGGCTGGCGGGCAGCGGCCTGACACATTGTTCTATGACAAGCAAAATGGCCGCGTTGCTGGCCGGCGCGGCGGCGATCCCGCTGCTCGCCACACCGGCCGGCGCCCAGCAGGCCGCCCAAGCGGCAGCCGACCAGCAGCAGACTGACCCGTCTCAACAGCCCGAAAAGGTAAAGCCGGCCCCGGCGGGTACCACACTGCTCGACAAGATCCTGATCCTCAGCCGTACCGGCGAGACGGCGATCGAGTCGCTTGCTTCAGCCAGCCATGTCGACGAGGAACAGCTCGAGCGCCGCATGGCGACGACGCCCAACGAAATGCTGTTCGGTGTGCCGGGTGTCGCCGTCCAGGCCGACGCAAGGCGTGTCAGTTCCAGCATCAACATCCGCGGCCTGCAGGACTTCGGCCGCGTCTCCGTCATCGTCGACGGCGCCCGCCAGAATTTCCAGCGCTCGGATCATGGCACGCAATCGACCTTCTACATCGATCCCGAATTGATCAAATCCGTCGATGTGATCCGCGGTCCGGTCGCCAACACCTATGGCTCCGGGGCGATCGGCGGCGTCGTATTTTTCGACACCAAGGATGCGCAGGATTTCCTCAAGCCCGACGAGACCTGGGCGGCATCCGCGACCGGGCGCTACGAAACCAACGGCGAAGGCTGGACCACCAGCGCCACCGGCGCCTATCGGATCAACGAGAACTGGGACGTGCTTGGCAATATCCTCTACCGCGACTATGACGACTACGAGCATGGCGGCGGCGACACTGTAGCGGGCACCGGCTTCGACGTCTTGAGCGGCCTCCTCAAGACGACCATCCGCCCCAGCGAAAACAGCGAGCTGAAGCTGGGCTGGATCGGCTCGAACGACGGATGGACCGAGACCAGCGGCAGCGCGCCGGTGAACGACGCCGACCTGAAGGCGAATACCTTCACGGCCCGCTACAACATCACCGACCAAGACAAGAGCTGGCTCGACCTCCACATCAACGCATCCTACAACAAGACCAAGCTCGATCTGACGACCCTTGTCGCGCAAAACCGGTTTGATCCGGTCACCGGTCTGCCCGTGGTTTTGCCGGCGGGTTCGAAATCGACGTTCGACATCGGCACCTCCGGCATCGACATTTGGAACACGTCGAGATTCGAGACCGTCGGCATTGCGCATGAGCTGACCTATGGCGGCGACTGGGTTGGCGACGATGTCGAGACAGGCGGCACGGCGGGCGGCGACAGCTTCTATACGCCCTCGGGCAACAGGAACGTCTCCGGCGCTTACGTTCAGGACAAGCTCACCTGGGACTGGCTCGAGATCATCGCCGGGCTGCGCTACGACAGCTACAAGCTTGACAGCGATGTCGGCGAAACCTCTGGCGACCGGCTGTCGCCACGCATCACAGTGGGCATTTCGCCCTTCGAGAGCGCCAGCCTTTCCGGGCTGCAATTCTACGGCACCTACGCTGAAGGCTATCGTTCTCCGTCGCTGTCGGAGACCCTGATCAGCGGCAACCATCCAGCCGGCGTCAGCTTCCCGTTCCTCCCCAATCCCAATCTCAAGCCCGAAACCGGCAAGACCGTGGAGTTTGGCGTCAATTACAGCACCAACGGCGTCATCGAGGCTGATGACGCGCTGCGGCTGAAGGCGGCCTATTTCAACAACAACGTCGACGACTACATTGATGGCGTAACGCTATCACCGTTCGACCCGACCAGCGGCTGCCCGTTCGGCCCGGGCATCCCGATCTGCTTCCAGTATCAGAACTTCGCCAAGGCCAAGATCCACGGTTTCGAGATGGAGGGCGTCTATGATGCCGCCTGGGGCTTTGCCGGGCTTTCGGCGTCGTTCACCGACGGCCATACGATTTCCTATGAAGGCGAACGGGCGGACCTTGTCACCGTCCCTTCCTCCCAGGTCACCGGGCAACTCGGCTTTCGCTTCCTCGAGGACAGGCTGACCGTCGGCGGCGAGGTGCAATACAACGGCAAGCCGCAGGGCAACGCCGTCGCCAAGGACTACACGCTGGTCAATGCCTTCGCCAGCTACCAGGCAACCGACAATTTCAAGGTCGATTTCCGCGCCGACAATCTGTTCGACGTCAAATACGCCAACCCGCTGAACGCATCGACCACCAGTGTTGTCTACGAGCCAGGCGTCACCCTGAAGCTGGCGGCGACGATGAGGTTTGGAGGCTGACAACAATGACAGGCATCACAGCATCCCTTCGTCTGTTCGCCGCGGTGCTGGCAATGTCGCTTGTTGCGGCTCCGGCGTGGACACAACAGCAAGCACCGGCGCTGATCCTCGAGCTCAACGGCGCGCAGCCTTCCGACAAGGGCTGCCGCCTGACCTTCGTGGTCACCAACAATCTCGGCGCCGACCTTTCCAAGGCGGCATTCGAGATCGCATTGTTCAACGAGGCCGGCGTCGTCGACCGGCTGACCGTGCTCGATTTCAAGGAGCTGCCGGCAGGCAAGACCAAGGTGACGCGTTTCGATCTTGCCGGCACGGATTGCGGCAAGGTCAGCCGCGTGTTGATCAACAGCGCCACGGAATGCGCCGGCGCCGAGCCGAATGCCTGCATGCGCGGGCTGAAGACGCAGACCAGGACCGGCATCGCCTTCGGGGTCTGAATTTTGGGACCGGAACCCGCATTCGCGCGAAACGCCGTGGCGTGGCCACTAGCCGGTTTCCTGCCGCCGGAGCCGGACGATCCGGACTTCGCCATCCCGCGCGAGGCGCTGCGTGTTTCGCTGCGCGACAGGCCGGAAGACAGTTACATCGCCGATGCCGACGGCGACTTGCCGACGGTGCCTGCGGAGCCATTGCGGCAGGCACGACAGACGCGGCGGCGCCGCAACTGGACGGTGGCGATCGCCTGCTCTTGCGCATTCCACGTAGCCGTGGCGCTGGCCTTTCTCACGCTGCCGGACGACCGGCCAAGCATCGAAGGTGCCGACCAGCAAGGCGAAATGCTGCTCGGCGCCGACCCACAGCAGGCGGCCGGCGATGTCGGAGACGATCCGGAAGTGGCCAACGTGACGATGGTGACCATGCTGGACGCCAAGCCGGTCGAAACGGTCGAGGCGCAGGCGGCCGCGGCAGAGGAGACGCCCCAGCCGGTCACCGATGCGGCGGAGACATCGGACAAAGAAGTGGTTGAGCCGGTCAACGAGGCCGCCACGGAAATCGCTGTGCCTGCCGATCGCACCGAGCCAGCACCTGCGCAGCCGGCGCGCCAGGACCCATCGCCCGACGTTCTTGCAACCGACAGGCTGGTGCCTGCCGACGACAATGCCGTGCCGCCGCCAGTCAGCGCGGTCGAAACGGCCGAACCTGCCGAGACGAGTGCGCCGGCACCAGCCGACCCGGCGCCGGCCGAAACGGTTCAGACGACCGAGACAGTCGGCGCGGCGGACGAACCGAAGCCGGACAGGCCGGAGCCCAAGCAGCCGAAGAAGGCAACCGCAAAGAACAAGCCGGTCAAAAAAGCCGAACCGACTGAAACCGAAAAGCCGCCCCTGCGCAAGAAGGCGGGCAAGGCTGCGGCCAAAGCCGACACCAAGAAGAAAAAAGCCGGCTCCGGCGGCCGTGACGAAACGGATGTCGCGCGCGGCATGGCCGACGGCAGGAAGGACGGCAAGATCCTGACCGCCAGCAGAGGCGGCAAATCAGGCATCGGCAATGCAGCCGTCACGAACTATCCCGGCAAGATCAGGTCAAAACTGGTGCGGGCCTTCAATTCGACACGCACGCGCGCCACCGGCACAGCAACCGTTGCCTTTACCGTCGGCTCGAACGGCAGCGTCCGGTCGGCCAGGCTGACGGGCAGTTCGGGTGTTGCCGCGCTGGACAAAGCCGCACTCGACGCAGTCCGCCGGGCTTCTCCGTTTCCTCCCATTCCGGAAGGAGCCGGTCGCTCGGCTTGGCAGTTCGAAGTGCCGCTCGGTATCAGGTAACGATCGTCCTCATGCGGGCACCAAAGTCGGCGCCGCCCCTGCCAGCGATGAGCGAACCCTGGCGAAACCTACGCAGCGGCCAGCAGGCTGGCATTGCCGCCCGCCGCCGTGGTGTCGACGCAGACGGCGCGCTCGTGGGCATAGGCGGCCGGATAATAGACTTCGCTGACCAGCGGCACGATCGGGCCGGCGCGCTCGGCGATGACCTTGCGCACGATGCGCGCGGCCTCGGGCGTACCGGAAAAGGCCACGACATCGACCCGCAGCGAGCGCGCTTCGACCGGGTCCGGCCGGCCGTCGATCGCCGCCAGCGGCAGGCCCTTGCCGGTCAGCGCTGATAGCGCCGCCGGCGCGCCGGGGGCGACGGCGAGCACGGCATTGCCGGCGGCCAGCGCCTGGATCGTCTGGGCAAGCAGCGTACCCGCGTCGGGACCGAGGCAGAGCACACGGCCGCGCGGCGACAGCGACAGCGTGTTGGCCTCGCCGGTCGGCCCGGGCAGGTCGACCTGGCCGAAATCGATGCCGGCGGCAGTGCCGATAGCCGCGGCACCCTTGCCGCGCAGATGTTTCCTCAGGATGGCGACGCGATCCGGCCGCGTCGACCAGCCGCCAAAGGCCGGGTCCGGCAGATTGTCGGCGAGCTCGGTCGCCGTCACCTTGCGGCCTTCGGCAAGATGGGTGCCGGCTTCCGGCCCCTTGCGGAAGCGCCGGAGATAATGTGGCCCGCCGGCCTTCGGCCCGGTGCCGGAAAGCCCCTCGCCGCCGAACGGCTGCGCGCCGACGACGGCGCCGATCTGGTTGCGGTTGACGTAGATGTTGCCGGCATGGATGCCATCGACGAAATGCTGGGCGCGGCCTTCGATGCGGGTGTGCAGGCCAAAGGTCAGGCCATAGCCTTTGCGGTTGATCGCAGCGATCACCGCATCGATCTCGTCGGCATCGAAGGTGGCGACATGCAGCACCGGCCCGAACACCTCGCGCTCCAACTCCTCGATGCCCTTGACCCGAAAGACGTGCGGCGCAACGAAGCGGCCGTCCATCGGCGCTTCGAGCTTGGCGATCAGCCGGCCCTGCAGGCCCATTTTGGTGCAATAGCCACGGATCGACGCTTGCGCCTCGTCATCGATGACCGGGCCGACATCGGTCGATATCCGCCACGGGTCGCCGAGGCTAAGCGCTTCCATCGCGCCTTTCAGCATCTCAAGCATCTTCTTCTCGACGTCCTTCTGCACGTAGAGAATGCGCAATGCCGAGCAGCGCTGGCCGGCGCTCTGGAAGGCGGAGGCCAGGATATCGCGCACCGCCTGTTCGGGAAGTGCGGTGGAATCGACGATCATGGCGTTGAGGCCGCCGGTCTCGGCAATCAGCATGGCGTCAGGCGCGGCGGTGTCGGCGAGCTGCTTTTCGATCAGCTTGGCGACCTCGGTCGAGCCGGTGAAGCAGACGCCGGCAATGCGCGGATCGGCGGTCAGCGGGCCGCCGACCGAGGGGCCGTCGCCGGGCAGAAGCTGGATGATGTCTTCCGGCACGCCGGCCTCGCGCAGCAGCTGGACAGCGCGGAAGGCGATCAGCGGCGTCTGTTCGGCCGGCTTGGCAATCACCGAATTGCCGGTGACGAGCGCCGCCGCAATCTGGCCGGTGAAGATGGCCAGCGGAAAGTTCCACGGCGAGATGCAGGCGATGGCGCCGCGCGCCTCGGTGCCCGCCTCGGCATTGGCGGCCTCAGCCGCATAGTAGCGCAGGAAATCGACCGCCTCGCGCACCTCGGCAACGCCGTCGGCCAGCGATTTGCCAGCCTCGCGGGCGGCCAGCGCAAAGAACTCGACGGCGTTCGCCTCGTAGAGATCGGCCGTGCGGTTGAGGATGGCGGCGCGCTCGGCGACCGGGCGTCTTGCCCATGCCGGTTGTGCCTCGACGGCGATGCGAACGGCGGTCTCGACCTGCTTGGCGCCGGCCTCGCTGACCGTGCCGACCACTTCCGAAGGTTTCGCAGGATTGACCACCGGACGCTGCTTGCCATAGCCGGCAGCGCGGCTGACCGGCTTGGCGTGCCAGCGCTCCGGCCCGGCGAACTCGGCCCTCGCCTTGTCGATCGCAGCCAGCGTCAGCGTGTCGGTGATATCGAAACCCTTGGAGTTGCGCCGGCCGGGACCGAAGATCGCCGACGGCGGCACGATCGCTGGATTGGCGGCGGGACCTTGTTTCTCCACCGTTTCGAGCGGGTCGCGGGCAATGTCCTCGGGCTCGACTTCCTCGTCGGTGAGCTGGTGGACAAAGGAGGAATTGGCGCCGTTTTCGAGCAGCCGGCGGACCAGATAGGCGAGCAGGTCGGAATGAGCACCGACCGGCGCATAGATGCGGCAGCGAGTGCCTTCGGCCCGCCGCACCGTCTCATGCAGCGCCTCGCCCATGCCATGCAGCCGCTGGAACTCGAACGTATCGCGCTCCGTCGTCATCGACAGAATCGCGGCGACGGTGTGGGCGTTGTGGGTGGCAAATTGCGGGTAGATGCGGTCGGTCATCGCCAACAGCTTCTTGGCGCAGGCCAGGTAGGAGACGTCGGTGTTGGCCTTGCGGGTAAAAACCGGATAGCCGTCGAGCCCGAGCGTCTGCGCCCGCTTGATCTCGGTGTCCCAATAGGCACCCTTGACCAGCCGCACCATGATGCTGCGGTCGTATTTCCTCGCCAGCTCGTAGAGCCAGTCGATGACGAAGGCCGCGCGCGGGCCATAGGCCTGCACGACGACGCCAAAACCGTTCCAGCCGGCAAGCTCCGGTTCGGCCAGCACCCGCTCGATGACGTCGAGCGACAAATCGAGGCGGTCGGCTTCCTCGGCGTCGATGTTGAGGCCCATGCGCGAATGGCGCGCCGCCAGCGCCAGCGACAACAGCCGCTCGGCCATGACGGGCAGCATCTTTTCCTTCTGCGTCACTTCATAACGCGGATGCAGCGCAGACAGTTTTACCGAGATGCCGTGGTTCTGGCGGATGTCGGGGCCGTTGGCGCCGGCATCGAGCGAAGAGATGGAATCGGCATATGCCTTGAGGTAGCGCAGCGCGTCGGCCTCGGTGCGGGCCGCCTCGCCCAGCATGTCGAAAGAATAGAGATAGCCCTTCTGCGTCATCGGTCGGCCGCGCCTGACCGCCTCGGCAATGGTGCGGCCGAGCACGAACTGCTCGCCCATTTCGCGCATGGCGGCGGCGACGGCCTTGCGGATGACCGGCTCGCCAAGCCGGCGCACCATGGCGCGCAGCGTGCCTTCGATGCCGCCCTCGCCCTCGTCGAGCACGCGGCCGGTCAGCATCAGCGCCCAGGTCGACGCATTGATGAAGATCGAGCTCGAGCCGCCCGCATGCGCCGACCAGTCGTGCGGCGCGATCTTGTCGGCGATAAGGTCGTCCATCGTCTCGGTGTCTGGCACCCGCAGCAGCGCCTCGGCCAGGCACATCAGCGCCACGCCCTCCTTGGTCGACAGGCCATAGGCGGACAGGAACACCTCCATCAGCCGCGGATCGGACGAGCCGCGCACCGCCCGCACCAGATCGGCGGCACGCGCCGAAATCGCCTTGCGGTCTTGCGCGGACAGCCCGGCCGCCTCGGCCAGCCGCTTCACCGCCTGGTCTTCGTCGGGCAAATAATTGGCACGGATCTGCTGGCGGATGGTATCGAGCGCTGGCATGGCGGTCCTGTAGAGCGAGCATAAGGGAGCGGGCCGGCGGTCACCGGACCGAACGGCGCAAGCTAACATATGTAGGGATTGCAGTCGGTCCAAAGAAGTCGACAGAACAGATCGATCGATCTATCATTAGGACTGATCACCTCCAATTCGACCAGGAATTCAGTGACGGAAGACCAATTGGACCGCATCGACAGGAACATCCTGTCGGCTCTGGGCAGCAATGGCCGGCTTTCCATGTCGGAACTGGCGGCGAAAGTCGGCCTGTCGAAGACGCCGGTGCAGGCACGAGTCAAACGGCTGGAGAAGGACGGCTTCATCAGGGGCTACCAGGCGATCATCGACCGTGAGCGCATGGGCGAAGGCCATGTCGCCTTCGTCCAGGTGAAACTGTCCGACACCCGCTCGGCCGCGCTCGACGCCTTCAACCGCGCCGTGCAGGCGGTGCCGGAGATCGAGCAGTGCCACATGATGGCATCGAACTTCGACTATCTGCTGAAGGTCCGCACCACCGACATCGCCGCCTACCGCCGCGTACTCGGCGAGCGTATCTCCGCCCTGCCGCACGTTGCCCAGACCTCGACGTTTGTCGCGATGGAGACGGTGAAGGATCGGTAGGAGAGCGCTGTTGTTGTCCCGCCCTCACTCCGCCAGTGTCTTCAAAAACGCCACCAGCGCCGCGCGTTCGCGGTCCGAAAGCTGCAGCGGGTGGATCTCGGATGTGCCCTCGACGCTTGCCGGTGCCTTCGAATAATGCGCCACCACCTCGTCGAGGGAGGAAAACTGCCCGGCGTGCATGTAGGGCGGCCGGGTGGCGGCACCCCGCAGCGACGGCGTCTTGTAGGCGCGGACGAGTTCCGGCCCGGTCTTGACCATGAAGCGCAACTCGCGGCAGGCGCTGGCATCGCCGTCGCGAAAGGCGCCGAAACAGTTGAACGGATCGGCCTCGACCTGCGCCACCGCGTCGACGCGGCCGCGATCCGGCGGCAGGCCCGCGACCGGCGGCACGCCGGTGTTGTGGAAGCTGCCGTCGGTAAAACGCGGGCCGTTGTGGCAGGTCACGCAATTGGCCTTGCCGATGAACAGCTTCAGGCCGAGGATTTCCTCCGGCGAAAAGGCGGCGTCGCCTTTCGGCTCGGCGCCCGCAGCCAGGTCGATGGCGAAGCGGTCGAAGCGTGTCTGCGGCGGCGCGATCGAGCGCTCGAAGGCGGCGATCGCCTTGCCGATGTTGGCAAAGACGCGGTTGACCTCCTCGGCTTGACTGGCGGGCATGGCGTTCCAGGCCGCCTTCTCGGCATCGGTGCCGAGCGGGCCGGCATTGGCCGGCACGCCCGAAAGGTCCGGCAGCGGCCCGAAGATGCGCTCGTAGCGCTCGCCGAAGCGGGCCTTGATGTAATGCGCGAAGGCGGCGCGGTTGCCGGCCTGCTCCAGCGGATTTTCGAGCGGTGTCAGCGCTTGCGCCCACAGGCTGTCGCGCCGCCCGTCCCAGAAGAACCAGGGATCATGCGCGACGCCGGCCAACGGCATGGTACGACGGTTGGTGCGGCCGACGGCGACCGCTTGCGGCAAGTCGTCCTGGAATTGGCGGTCGATCTTGTGGCAGGTCGAGCACGATACCGTGCCGTCGCCGCTCATCCCGGTGTCGAAGAACAGCGTCGAGCCGAGTGCCGCGGCGGCCGGCACATCGGCGAAGCGATTGGTGGTGTCGGGCTTCAGCGGCGGCAGCTTGGATAGTGCCAGCGAGGCGATGGTCTGCTTTTCGGCATCGGAAAACTCCGGTCTGCCGCAGCCGGCAAGCAGGGCCACCACCACCAACGCGAGAAGACTGGGAAACCGGCTCATCAGTGGCTCACAGCACCACATTGAAGACGACAGTGTCCGAACCGGCCGCAGCGGAAATGGCAAAATGCAATTGCCACCACCCGCTCATCGTGAATTTGACGCCGTCGATGCGATAGCGCCCCGCGCCGAGGTAATCGGTCGCCTGCGGGCTGGTCGGCAGACCGTGCTTGTGCTGCGGCATGCCGCCGGAAATCGTTATCGCAGCACCTTCCACCGGCGCACCCTCGACGGTTTTCAGCGTCAGCAGCCAGGATTCCAGTTCGCCCTGCCGGATGACGCCTTTCTCGGGCTCGAAAGTCGCCGCGAACAGCTTGTTCGCCGTCGTCTTGGAACGGCCGACGTCCGAGCTTGGTTGCGGTGCATGCGGCGCCGTCAGATAGACGATTGCCAGCACGCCGGCGAGCAAGGCAGCCAAGCCGAGGCCTCCAAGAAGATAACGCCATAACGATGCCAAACCCATTCCTGTTCTGCGGATAACGTTTCGCTGGGCAGATCGCGTCCCACGCCCCTGTGGGAAATCGCGCCCAGTGCAAGAATCCGCCGTCGCCAAGCATGGCGCTGCCGGCAGCAAAAAGCTACAGCACCGCAATTGCAGGATGGAGGAGTGCTTCATGGCAGGAATCGGCATCGCCTCGATCGGCGAGTGCATGCTCGAGCTTTCGGGCCAGGCCGGGCCGAACTGGCGCATGGGCTTTGCCGGCGACACGTTCAACACTTTGTGGGCGCTGCATGCTTTGAGCGGCGAGCGGCCGGCGACCTATGTGTCGGCCTTCGGCGACGACCCGTTCTCACGCGACCAGATCAAGTTCCTGGCCGAGAACGGCATCGGCATCGGCGCCAGCCCGGTGATAGCGGGCGCCCGCCCCGGCCTCTATGCGATCACGCTGACCGGCGCCGAACGTTCTTTCACCTATTGGCGGGCCGATGCGGCCGCAAGGCAGTTGGCTTCGGACCCAGCCGCATTGCAGAAAAGCCTTGAAAACCAAGCGCTTGTCTATTTTTCCGGTATAACTTTGGCAATCCTCGACGAGGCTCCACGCAAGGTACTGCTGACGGCCGTGGCCAAGGCGCGCGCGGCCGGCTCGCTGATTGCCTTCGACCCCAATTACCGGCCGAGGCTGTGGCGCCAAAGCGAGGAAGCGCAGGCCGCGATCCTCGAGGCGCTCGCCGTCGCCGACATCGCGCTCCCGACCTTTCCCGACGAGCAGATGCTGTTTGGTGATACGACACCGCAGAAAACAGCCGAACGGCTGCGAAAGCTGGCCGGCGAAGTCGTCGTCAAGAACGGTGAGGAACCGGCGCTGATCGCGCAAAACGGAACCTTGCAATCGGTTCCGGCGGTGCACGTCGCCACCCCGGTCGACACCACCGGCGCCGGCGACTCCTTCAACGGCGCCTACCTCGCCGCCCGCCTTGCCGGCCATGCCCCGGCAGAAGCCGTGCTGCGCGCTCATCGCGTCGCCGCCGCCGTCGTGCAGGTGCGCGGCGCCCTGGCGCCGTTCGAGACGCTCAAGGGTGCGTTCGAGGCACCCGCTATCTGACCTTGATGACGACCTTGCCCTTGGCGCGTCCTGTTTCGACATAGGCCAGGGCGTCATTGGTCGCTTCGAATGGAAAGACCCGATCCACAACCGGGCGGATCGCGCCGGCTTCGATGAGAGCGGTGATTTTGCTCAGCTGATCGCCCTGCGCCCACATGAACAGGAACGAAAACTGCACGCCGCGGCGCTTGGCTTTGGCCCGAATTCCGCGACTCAGGAAGCGCAGCACCAGCCTCAGCATCAAGTTCAGTCCCTTTTCCCTGGCAAATTCGGCATCCGGTGGACCGGAGATGGAGATGAGCTTGCCACCCGGTTTCAGCACCCTCAGGGATTTTTCCAGTGTCTTGGCGTCCTGGCTGTTCAAGACGACATCGTAGCCCGACAGAACTTTCTCGAAGTCGTCTTTCCTGTAGTCGACGACGACATCGGCGCCGAGACTTTTGACCAGATCGGCACTTGCCGCGCTCGCGGTTGTCGCAACGGTCGCGCCGAGGTGCTTGGCCAACTGAATAGCAAATGTCCCGACGCCGCCGGAGCCAGCCTGAATGAAGACCTTCTGTCCCTTCTTCAGGTTTGCCCGTTCGATGAGCGTCTGCCAGGCGGTGAGACCGACCAGGGGAATCGACGCCGCCTCTTCCATACTGAGATTCTCGGGCTTCAAGGCTACGTCGGCCTCATTCACGGCAATGAATTCGGCGAATGTCCCATTCCGGCCGTCGCGCGGCCGCGCATAGACCTCGTCGCCGGCCTTGAACTTGCTGACTTGCGATCCTACGCGGATAACCTTCCCAGCCACGTCGTGGCCCAGGATGAAGGGCCGGCGGTAGGGCAGGATGAGCTTGAATTCTCCGGTTTTGACCTTGGAATCGAGCAGGTTCACCCCTGCGGCATGGACCTCGACCAAGACATCGCTGTCCTGGAGCTCCGGCTCCGGCATTTCGGCCAGCCGCAGGGCGCCCTTTTTATTATACTTATCGACAACGAATGCCTTCATGGCAGTTACTTTCCAAGAATGTCTGTTGCTGTTCGGGACGAAACAAGCCGAACGTTTTCAGCTGCATGGCCGCCCTGCGGCAAGGCCTCAGCCTCGAGGAAGGACAGCGCCTTCGGGACAAAAGCGGCGTGGTTCTGAAATACCCCGCCATGCCCGGCATCCGGATAGATGACCAGATGCGCCCCCGGGATACGCCCGGCGAGATCGTAGGTATTGCTGCTCGGCACCATCCTGTCCTGGTCGCCATTCGCAACCAAAGTGGGAATGCGGATGGTGCTCAGGTCTTGTGGCGCCTGGAGTCCGTAGGCCTTGATCGCCTTGAGTTGCGCGCCGAACGCGCTCAGCGATATCGCCTTGTCCCGGTTATTCCGGCGCTCTTTCAGCCGTTGCAGAAATGCGTTTGCGGCGCGGCGCCCATTCGGCGTTCTTGTGAAGAAGAGATAGTACTTCGGATCCCGAAAAGTCAGCGCGCCCTTGATCATGTCCACGATCGTCAGCGGCGTCACCTTGTCGATGCCTTGCCCACCGGCCGGCCCCGTGCCAGCCAGGATGAGTTTGCGCACAAGCTTGGGCTCGGTCAGCACAATCTCTTGCGCCACGAAGCCGCCGAGTGAAAAGCCGAAGAGATCGACTTCTTCGAACCCCAGCGCCCGGACAAAGGCGACCGCATCCCGCGCCATGCCGGAAATGGTCGACGGAGTTTTGCCACCCGAAGCACCGACTCCGCGATTGTCGAAGGCAATTACCCGCCGGGTCGCAGCGAGGCCATCGACGATGCGCGGATCAAAATTGTCCAGCTGAGCAGCCAGATGGTTGAGCAGGATCACTGGCACGCCCGTCCTGGGCCCGAGTTCCCTGTACGCAAAAGCTATGCCCCCGACATCGATCGAGAGCGTTGGCGCGTCCTGGAACAATGCCGGTGAACGCGGCGACCGATTGGATCTATGTGTCATGCTTGGCGTCTCCGTTTCGTAGGGCCTGGCCAAATGTGTTGTGGTTGCTAGTCGCATGTGCGTGAAATCCTCTGGCTCGCCGTTGTTCAGACCGGCAGTCGGAACTGCTTGCGCAGGCTCTTGTCGAAAATCCCCGCGGGGGCAAAGCGGCGCAGCAGGCTGACCTGGCGCGCTGCGTTGCCAGCGGTATAGCGCCGTCGCGGGCGGGCATCGGTCGCTGCCTTGACAACCACATCCGCCACCACTTCCGGCCGATCGGCCTTGGGCATCACATCGCCCAGCAGCGCCTTGAGCCCGGCTCGAGCCCGATCGTATTCCTTCAACAGCGAATCCGGCTCGATGCCGTTCTGGTCGAAGACGGTGCGGACGAATGCCGGCTCGATGACGGAAACGCGGACGTTGAAGGCGCGCACCTCGTGGTCGAGCGATTCCGAATAGCCTTCGAGCGCGTGCTTGACCGCCGAGTAATGAGCTGAGTATGGCGCGGGTACCAGTCCCAGAATGGAGCCGATATTGATGATGCGCCCTTCGCCGCGCCGCCGCATCGACGGCAACACCGCATTGGTCATTCGCATGACGCCGAACAGATTGACGTCGAACAGGGCTTGTACCTGGGCGACCGAGGATTCCTCGGCGCCGCCTAGCAGACCGACACCGGCATTGTTGACCAGGAGGTCGATCCGGCCGGTCTGCGCGAGCACGTTGGCAACGAGCGCATTGACGGCCGCATCATCGGTCACGTCGCATGCCAGCATGGTCACTCCGCCCGGACCGTTACTGGTCTTGCGGCGACTTGTCCCGAAGACAGTGAAACCCGCCCGCGCCAAGGCCTCGGCGCTGGCGCGGCCGATGCCCGAGGAGGCTCCGGTCACGATTGCGGTCTTTTCAGAATTCCCGTTCATTTTTGATGTTCCAGGTTCGAGAGGTCTAGCTTATTTCCACGAATTGACTTATGATCGTAATATCAGATTATGAGCATAATGCAATAGCAGGACAGGAAAGAAAGACCATGCGCTATGAAAAGGGCCGAAAAGACGCGTCACGCAGCCGGATCATGGAGGTCGCCGCCGAACGTTTTCGATCTGACGGCATCGCGGCGTCCGGGCTGGCAACCATCATGAGCGACGCCGGGCTGACGAACGGCGCCTTCTATCCGCACTTCCAGTCGAAGGCGGAGCTCGTCCGTGAAAGCGTGGCGGCGGCCTTGGACGCGCAGTCGCATGAAGTGCAGGAAGCATTGGCCGCCGGCGGTCCGGAAATGGCCATAGAGACGTATCTATCGGCCGAGCACCGGGACAATCCTGGAAAGGGTTGCGCTTCGGCCGCGTTGTTGCCGGAAATCGCGCGGCAGCCGCCTGAAACGCGAGCCCTCTATGCCGAGCGCGCTCAATCCCTGGTGCGCCAGATAGCTGAAGCTCTGCCGCAGACGAACGATCCCGAGGGCGCTGCGTTGGGCATGTTTGCAACGCTCATCGGCGCGCTTCAACTCGCGCGCGCCGTGGAAGGAACGGAATTATCGGATCGTATCCTGGCGGCGGGAGCAGCTGCCGCAAAGGCGCTGATCCGGCCGGTTCAAGACGAGGTGGCCTCCTGAGGGCAGCCCGGACTATTCGGCCGGCTCGAATCTGCCTTGCACCAAGACTGTCTCCACCGGCCCAAGCGGATTGATGATCCGGCTCTCCAGGACTTCGATAAGTTTGCGTCCAACACCCGCCATATCCACGGAATGAACTCCGATCTTTGCCGGCAGGAAGCGTGCCAGCCGCGTGCTGTCACGGGTGACAATGTGAACGTCGCGGCCTGGTGTGAGACCCCGCTTGCCGAGAGCGTGCAACGCTCCCAGAAGGCCCAGTTCGTTGGCGCACGCCAAGCCCGTTGGCGGATCTGATGACGCCAGCAAGCGATCGAACCAGCCTGCGCTCGATTCCATGGTGAACATGCCATGACCGATCAACGACTGGTCGATCGGAATACCAGCCTCGGCCATTGCCCTTCCATACCCGGAAAGACGCGTGGCACTCGCCTGGTCCTCCGGAACGAGAAGTTGCAGCGCAATGCGTCGACAACCCTTATCCATGAGCCGCCGGGTCGCCTCGTAGGCAATCTGTTCATTGTCGACATCGACATAAGGATACGCGATATCCAGGTCGGTTCTTCCAAACGCGACGAACGGCATGCGTTTATCCAGAAGCAGCTTGACGCGCGGATCAGCCGACACCAGGCGCGTGATGACCAGGCCGTCTGCGCTGTGCGCCTGAAGCTGCCGCTGCACACTCTCAACGGGATCGTCGTCGGGAGTGGTGGAATAGATGGACAGACTATAACCGGCTTGCCGCGCCGCCAGCGTCATGCCTTCGATTAAAGGAAGCTTCAACAGATCGGACAGATGGTCTCGTGTTTCCATCGGGAGTACTGCCGTCAGCGTCTGCGTTCGACCGGTTTTGAGCGCGCGACCATGATGATTTGGTAAATAGCCGACCCGCTTAGCCGCCTCCTTGACGCGGGCTATGGTCGAGGGCTGCACTTCCGGTCCATCTTTCAGAGCGCGGGAAACCGTGGTCACCGAGAGGGAAAGTTCCGCGGCGATCTGCTTTAGATTGGCCATTGTTCGCCCGACTTCATTTGCGAAAGCGCCGGCTGATTTGCTGACCGCCATAACGTTACCGAATTCGACATCCCGGTCAATCGAAACTCCCGTAGGAAGCAGCTTGACTCCAGTGCATTGAGATGCAATCGTAACGTTACGATTACAAAATAATGGCTCTTTTGAGCGATGTTTGATAAAGTTGGGGAGGAGAACCTATGTCCTGGCTACGCATTTCCTTAACAGCATTCGCAATCTCGGCTGCCCTGCCCGTGCATGCGCAGACGGTCACAATCACGACCGCGGGTGGCGACTATGGCAACGCCATGAAGGAGGCCATGTGGGCCCCTGCTGCAAAAGAGCTTGGCTATGACGTCCGCGAGGAGACCCTAAGCGACGGCCTGGCCGCCTTGAAGATGCAGGTCACCTCGGGTGCGGTCACGACCGACGTCATTCACCTGGGCTCACCGGAAGGTGCCCAGGCGGCCGCACAATCGCTGCTGGAGCCACTCGACTACAAGATCATCGATCCGAAATCCGTGCCGGAGGGTGCAAAGTCCGACTACTGCTATCCGTTTGACTCCTATGGCACCGTCATGTCGTGGAACACCAAGACCTATGGCGAGAACCCGCCGAAGACGTGGGCGGAATTCTGGGATGTTGCCAAATTTTCTGGCCGTCGCGCGTTGCGCGCCAATGCGCAAGACTCGATCGAGATCGCGCTGCTCTCCGATGGCGTGGCACCGGCGGACGTCTATTCCGTGCTCAGCACCCCGGAAGGGCTAGAGCGCGCCATCAAGCGGCTTGAAGCGATCAAACCAGATGTCGCCGTGTGGTGGACCTCGGGCGCCCAGTCCGCGCAGTTGCTGAAAGACGGTGAGGCGGATTTGGTCATTACCTGGAACGGACGCGCCCAAACCGTGAAAGCAGATGGCGGCGCGGCTGACTACACGTTCAAGGGTTCGGTCATCGGCACGGACTGTCTTGGGGTGCCGAAGGGAGCGCCGAACAAGGAAGCCGCGATGAAGCTCATCGCAGCGATGACGCAGCCCGCGCGGGTTGCCAAGCTGACCGATTTCATTGCCTACGGCCCAGTCAATCCTGCGGCATATGAGGGTGGCCTTATTCCCGAGGACCGTCTGAAGACCCTTGCGACCGCGCCTGAAAATGCTGGCACTTCGGTGTTTTCCAATTCAGAATGGTGGGTCAAGAATGGCGAGGCTGCCCAAAGAGCCTTCGATGAAATGATGGCTCGCTGACTCTCAGCTCTGACGCATGTCGCGCAAAAATGTGCAGCGCGACAACGACATGCATGAAAACAAGAAACCTAAAGCGCGTCGCGTGAAGCCAGTCGAACGCGACGCGCTTTAAGGCTGGAGCACATGATGAAGTCGCTCGCGATCACCGTCGAAAGCGTGCACAAGGCTTATGGGTCCTACGTCGCACTGGATGATGTTTCGCTCGACATTCAGGCTGGCGAATTCCTCACGCTGCTAGGGCCATCGGGATCGGGCAAGACCACGTTACTCATGGCTCTGGCTGGTTTTGTCCGGCCGGATTCCGGTAAACTTTTCTTGGGCGATCGAGACATCACCCGCCTGCCGCCCAACAAACGAGACATCGGCATAGTATTCCAGAATTACGCCTTGTTTCCCCACATGAATGTCCTGGCGAACGTCGCGTATCCGCTGGTGCTGCGCAAGGTACCGAGAGCGGAGGCACGTCAGCGGGCGCTCGATACCTTGGCCCGGGTGAAGCTGGATGGCCTGGCGGAGCGCAATGTTGCCGCACTATCCGGCGGCCAACGTCAACGGGTGGCGTTGGCGCGGGCTATCGTCTTCGAACCGCGCGTGATGTTGATGGACGAGCCGCTGTCGGCGCTCGACAAGAATCTGCGCGAGACCATGCAGTATGAGATCCGGCGTCTGCATGATCATCTACGGATCACCACGATCTATGTGACGCACGACCAGCGCGAAGCGCTGATTATGTCTGACCGGATTGCGGTGATGAACTCTGGCCGCATCCAGCAGATAGATACGCCGCAGCGGATTTATGATCGTCCATCGACCCGCTTCGTCGCTGAGTTCATGGGCGAGGCTAACATTGTTGCCCCAGGCTCAGCGCGCAGAATCGACGGCGCCGAAGCATCACGCGAAACTCTGATGATCCGCGCCGAAAGCTTCCATCTCGATGCGAAGCTCGTCGGCGGAGACGGAGTGGCTCTCGAAGGAATACTGCGCGCCAAAGCGTTCCGCGGCGAGAACTGGCTTTTGACGCTGGCGCTTGACGGCGGGCAAGAGGTTCTTGTCTGCATTCCGGCAGCGCTGGCCGGCGGCTGCGCCGAGCTTGCCGCCGGTCAGCGGATGACCGCATATGCACCAGCAGCGAAGGTTCACGCGATACCGGGAGCGATGGCGTGACCGTCGTCCGGGACCCGGCGCTCGCGGCGGATGCGCGGCGCGAGCGGCGGTTTTTTCTTTCACTTTCGCTCCCGGCGCTGTTCATCGTTGGGTTGGCGGCGATACTGCCCATCCTTTGGATCATCCGGCAGTCCTTCCTGACCACCGGGGGCGAGTACACCGTCGGCAACTACGAGAAGGTCCTTTCGAGCGGACTGACATGGTCGGCCCTCGTCACGACCCTCGAACTGTCCTTGGGTACGCTGGCGGCCTGCATTGTTCTCGGCACCCCTCTGGCGCTGGCTCTGGCCAGCGTCAGACCAAGGCTGGCCAACGTGCTCATGGCGTTCGTCATGCTGCCGCTGTGGACCTCCATTCTGGTGCGTACCTATGGTTGGCTCGTTCTCTTGCGGCGCGACGGCCTGATCAACGCGGCTTTGACCGGTTCAGGCCTGACGGCGGAGCCATTGCCGCTGGTCTACAACTTCACGGGAACGCTCATTGGCATGGTTCACTACATGCTGCCGCTCTTTCTGCTGCCTGTTTATGCTGCGATGCGCGATATCGACCCAAATCTCATTCGCGCGGCAGCGAGCATGGGGGCCACTCTCAGGCAGGTCGTCCGCACAGTCATTATGCCGCTTTCGGCGGGCGGCATCTTCTCGGGTTCGATTATCGTCCTCATCTACGCCATAGGTTTTTTCATCACGCCGGCGGTGCTTGGCGGCGGCAAGGTAAATCCTCTCTCTACCCGGATCGAGCGTACACTATCGACCTTTCAGGACTGGGGGTCGGCGAGCGTCCTGGGCATTCTGCTCCTCGTTCTTATGGCGCTGATCGGTGTGATGTTGCTGGCGGCACGCCGCCTGGTGGCCCAGAACACCGTGGAAGCCTCCCATGCTTGAAGCCTATCCGCAAAACAGGCTCGCCCGCATCTTGCTCTGGAGCTTTGCCGCTCTTGTCATGGCATTTCTGATGCTGCCGACGCTCGTGGTGGTGCCGCTTTCCTTTTCGGCGTCGAATCTCCTCGAGTTTCCGCCGCACGCCTACTCGTTGCGCTGGTACGAGAACTTCTTCGGCTCGGCAACGTGGATGGCCGCGCTCAGAACGAGTTTGATCCTTGGCACATTAACGGCGTTGATCGCGGTGCCATTTGCGCTGCTCGCCTGCATTTCAATGAATCGGCTGGGCGGAAAGACCGCTGCGGCCATCCAGAGCGTCCTGCTGACCCCCTCGATCACCCCAGGAATCCTGCTTGCGATCGGTCTCTTCTTCGTGTTGGCCGCACAACATCTGATCGGAACGCTATTCGGTGTGCTGGTCGGACATGTGGTGCTGGCCGTTCCGGTCGCCTGCATCGTGTTGCTACCCGCTCTCGCTCGCTTTGACTGGAACCAGGTTCAGGCGGCGCGCAGCCTCGGTGCAAACTGGGCCAGGGCCATTGGCGGAATAATCGTTCCGCAACTTCGGATCAGCTTGCTGTCAGCGACATTGATGGCGTTCCTGACTTCGCTCGACGAGTCTGTGATTTCGATCTTCATCGCAAGCGGTCGCAACAGCACGATGCCGAAGCTTATGTTCCTGTCGCTGCGCGATCAGATCGATCCGACCATTGCGGCGATCTCGACATTGTGGACCGTCATCGTCGTGGCCGTGGTCCTGATTGTGACCCTTCGCCAAAAATCCTGACCGAGACTGGAAACATGCCCACCAATCACCACGCGGCCGACGATCTGACGGATCATTCGACGGACATCCCTCAGGTAGGGTTGGCCATCATCACCGGATCGGCAAACTGGGGGCTTGCCTTCCCGGAAGATATCGAATTCGATGGTGTGCGCACCTTGCGGCGCGACATGAGTTTTGAAACACCTTTCGGTCGCACCGACAACTGGAAGCTGCTCGAGTTCGATGCGTCGATCACAGCCGAAGGGAGAGCAAAACGCGCGCTGTGCATGTATTCGCACGGCAATCCCCGCGACCGTATCGACCATTCCTGCCATCGCCGCGCGTTCTGGGTATTGATGCGGGCGGGTGTACGGCAAGTTCTCGCCTGCTCGACCGTAGGCGCCGTCAACAAGGCGATCCAGCCGGGCGACATGGTGGTGACTGCCGATATCATCGAACTGACGCAGACCCCGTTTTCACTGCTTCCTGACCGCCAGAGCTTTGACTGTTCGGGCAAGCAAATCGTGTGTCCAAGATGTGCGGCGGTTCTGGTCGAAACGGCCCGCCGTCATTGGCCAGCCGAATGCCGCGTTTATGGCATCGAACAGCAGTTGGTGGCTGCCCATTGTTATGGGCCGCGGCTGACAACGCCTGCCGAAGCCTTGGCGTATCGGGGCATGGGGGCGGATGTACTCAACCATTCCATCGCCCCTGAGGCGACCTTGTCGCGCGAGATCGGCGCGTGTTTCGTGCCTTGCGCGTTCGTGACGGCGGGCTTCAACGACTACATGGATCGCAATCGCCAGAAATTGCTGCAGGAGGACGTGCTGCCCAGTCTCTCCATGACAGCCTCGCGGGTCGCGCTGGAGACCGCCGCGCGACTTCCCGCTGATCCGGAATGCTCCTGTCACGGCTTGAAGTCGCCTCAGCCGAAAGAACGCTCCAGCCGGTTCTGAGACGACCTTGGTGCGCCGGATAGCTGAAGCTCTGCCACCGACCAACAATCCCGAGGGCGCTGCATTGGGCGTGTTTGCGACGTTCGAAACGTTGAGGGCGGCGTTTGAGGATTAGGGTCAAAACTCAATCAGACTGGCTGCCGCCAATGGCCCAGATGGGCGGAACTTGCCGTTTGAATTAGTCGGCGGGAATCAGCACAGAGCGCCATGAGCGGAAGCTTAGCAGGGGTCACGCCAGCGCCCAGTTAACGCTACGAAGCAGACCTTCAGCCTGTGCCGGAAGCGAGGCCCGGCTTACCAAGTGGCATATCCAGGAAGCGCGTCCCCCTCCTCAGCTAGGCACCGTTTTCGGCTCTACGCTATGCCTGCGCGACGAGCCCCTTCCTTAATCGCAGCGAGGGCCAGAGGATTGGTGACGGGATAGGTTCGGATGAAGTTCTCGACGGTGAACCTTGGAAACTCGACGGCAATCCGCCTGGCGATCGACTGCGCCTGCGCCGACTCTTCGAGCAGCGCGTGGCACAGGGCACGGAACATCAGAGTGACGGGAATATCCGGCGGACTTTGGCACAGCGACGACAGACTGTCGGCATAGCGACCGGCGACGAACCGCGCCCGGGCGAGCTGCGCGTAGTACCAACTCGGAGCCTGCGGATTGAGGCGAAACGCCCGTTCGGCGAGAGCACAGCCTTCTTCCGGATTTCCACACACGAGAGCTCGGCTTGAGGCGAGCATCGACAGCACATCGGCGTCATTGGGTGCCAGGGCCAGCGCCCGGTCGTATTCCTCTGCGGCCCCGCTGATATCGCCGTCAATGGCGCGGAGAGCGCCCATGTAAAGGCGCGTCATCGGATCGGTAGGGTCGAGCGCCAGAGCCTTTTCCACGCATTCTCGCCAGCGCTCGACCGAAGCGGCTGAATCTGGCGTGAAGGCATTGAAGGCATCGACCGCATGTGCCAATCCCAACGTCATCCAGGCCCGCGCGAAGCCGGGGTCGAGTTCCACGGCGCGGGACAGCATGCGTATGGCTTCTGCCCTCGCATCGGTCGTGAATCTGTCGTGCAGTTCCACCCCGAGTAGATAGCAGTCGTAAGCACCCAGGCTCGAGGGAGGCTTCCGCCGAGCCACCTCACGCCCGAGATTGGCGAGCTTGCCGAAAGTGCCTGCCAGGGCGTTGAAAACGTTCTGTGTGATGCTGTCCTGCATGAGAAAAAAATCATCGGTCGACTCGTCGAACCGCGCCGACCAAAGGTTGGCTCCGGTCCGGGTGTCGACCAGCTGCACCGCGACGCGGACACGCTGTCCGATCGCCTGGAGGGTGCCTTCCAGCAGGTAATCGGCGTTCAGTTCCCGTCCGACCGAGCGTGTGTCGCTCGCCCGTCCCCGATAGGACTGCATGGTCTGGCGCGAAATGACCGCAAGGTCGGGATAGCGCGCTAGGTCGCCGATCATGTCGGCCGACAGGCCGTCTGCCAGCCGCGTCCAGCCGTCGTCGGCGCTCAGGTTTTCGAACGGCAAAACCGCAATTACCGGCGGCTTACTGTCGTCGCCGGAAGAAAGGCGTGGTTTGGCACCGACGATCTTGCCCGCAGTAGCAGGGTCGATCAAGACGCGGTACACGCGAACCGGTTCGGCGATACTTTTCATTTTCTGCACGCCGAGTGAGGCAAAGCCGATCGGCACCTTTCCCCTCACATGGTCGCAGGCGGTGGCGGAAATCGCGATTCCTCCAGGTTCCGCCAGCCCTTGCAGCCGATCGGCGATGTTCACCGCGTCACCGTGGATGTCGTCACCCTCAACGATAACATCGCCCAGATTGATGCCGATGCGGAAATCAAGCCGCCGTTCTGGCTGCGTGAAAACGTTCACCTCCGCCTTCTGTTGCTGGATTTCGACCGCGCAGCGTAGGGCGTCGACCACACTGTGGAACTCGACCAACATCCCATCTCCCATGGTTTTCACCAGTCGACCATGGTGCGCAGCGATCCTTGGCTTGAATACTTCGTTCAGGTCGGTTCGGAAAAGCGCACGCGTACCCTCGTCGTCGATCTGGCTCAAGCGGCCATAGCCGACGACATCGGCAATCAGGACGGCTGCGAGATGACGTTCCATCCCCCAATCCTTCGCGGATTGTTACCCGCTTTCCAAGCTTACAGCAGGTCGCAGGTTGATGCCATTGCCGCCGCCCCTGAAAGACAGCTTTTCAAGTCTGTGTACTTTGCTGCATGAGAGCCCGAATGTCGGATAAGGGTCAACTTGCGTCGTCAGGGCTCTCGGCGTCAAAGGTCCAAGAGAGTTCGAAGTCGGTCGTTCAGAGTGATTGCGTTTTGACTCCAGTGCGCCGCGCGTCATTGGACGCGCAAAGGACGCTATAACACTTTGAATTTTGCATGACCCTTTCCGAACCGGAGGTCAGCGCAGCAAAACCATGCCGGTTTCCGGGGGGTCCCGCCCTAAGGCAGCCTGAACCGGTATTCGGTCACGTGATGGTAGATCTGCCCGGGCCACAGCGTGGCTTGCGGGAAATACGGCCGGTTCGGCGCATCCGGCCAGATTTGCGGCTCCAGGCAAAAGCCCGAAAACGCCTTGTAATGGCGTCCGCCCAGTCCAGGCGAGGACGGCGCCAGATACTGGCCGGTATAGAGCTGGACGCCCGGCTCGGTCGTCCAGAGCTCCATCTCGACGCCGGAATTCGCGCCTTGCGCCCACGACGCCTGCTTCAGCGGCCCGCGCGTTGAGGCGAGGCAGAAATTCTGGTCATAGGGGAGCTGTTCGCCCTCGGTCTCCATGCGCAGCGGCCGCGCCTGGCGAAAGTCGAAAGGCGTGCCGTCGACCGGCTTTACCGTGCCTGTCGGAATGAGATCCGCGTCGACCGGCAGATAGGCGCCGGCATTCAGCATCAGCCGGTGATCGAGAATGTCGCCGGCGCCGCCGTCATCCAGGTTGAAATAGGAATGCTGGGTGAGGTTGCAGAGCGTCGGCTCCTCGCAGGTGGCGGTCAGTTCGACGCTGAGCGTGCCGGGGATCTTGAGCCGGTAGGTGCAGGTCACGTCGAGCGCGCCGGGAAAGCCCATCGTGCCGTCGGGGTCGTGCAGGGTCAGCGTGACAAAATCCCTGCCATGCAGCGAAACCGCCCAGGCCCGGCGCGAAAAACCTTGCGAACCGCCATGCAGCGTGTGCTTTTCGAGGAAATTGCGCTCGGTCTGATAGCGTTTGCCGGCAAGCGTGAAGCGGCCGTCGCGGATACGGTTGGCATAGCGCCCGACGACGGTGCCGAAGAAGGCGGTGTCCGTCTCATAGTGCTCGAAACGATCATAGCCGAGCACCAGCGGCGCGTCGTGCCCGGCCAGACGCAGATCCTGGATGATCGCACCCAGCCCGATGATGTTGGCGGTGAGGCCGCCTCCACGGATGGTGAAGCGGCGGACGGCCTCGCCCGCCTGCGTCGTGCCGAAAACCTCGCCGTCCTTCATTGCCATGCTCGCAAGTTCATTGATCGATGCCAGCCTGGCCTTTCGAAGCGGCCCAGGATCGTTTTCGGTATTACCGCATCAGGCTTCTAGAGACCAAGTCCGCCGATGCAGACATATTTGGTGTCGAGATAATCCTCGATGCCCTGATGGCCGCCTTCCTTGCCGAGGCCCGATTCCTTGACGCCGCCGAACGGCGCTTCAGGGGTGGTGATGAGCCCTTCATTGACGCCGACCATGCCGTATTTCAGCCCTTCCATGACCCGGAAGGCGCGGCCGAGATCGCCGGTGTAGAAGTAGCAGGCCAGCCCGAACTCGGTGTCGTTGGCGAGTGCCACGGCCTCTTCCTCGGTTTCGAACTTGAATACCGGCGCCACCGGGCCGAAGATTTCTTCCTTCATGAAGCGCATCTTCGGCGTCGCATTGGCGATCACCGTCGGCTGGAAGAACGAGCCGCCGAGCGCGTGGCGCTTGCCGCCGGCGACGACCTTGCCGCCCTTGGCGGTAGCGTCGGCAATCAGCTCCTCGACCTTCTCCACCGCCTTTTCGTCGATCAGCGGTCCCTGCTGGACGCCTTCCTCGAGGCCGGAACCGACCTTCAGCCCGTTGCTCGCAGCAGCCAGCTTTTCGACAAACCGGTCGTAGATGCCGGCCTGCACCAGGAAGCGGTTGGTGCAGACGCAGGTCTGGCCGGAATTGCGGTACTTGGCGGTGATGGCGCCGGCGACGGCCCGCTCGAGATCGGCGTCATCGAAGACGATGAACGGCGCGTTGCCGCCGAGCTCCATCGACACTTTCTTGACCGTCACCGACGACTTCTGGATCAGGATCTTGCCGACCTCCGTCGAGCCGGTGAAGGTGATCTTCTTGACCAGCGGGTTGGCGCAGATCTCGTCGCCGATCTCACCGGCGGCGCCGGTCAGGATATTGATTACGCCTTTAGGGAAGCCGACTTCCTCGGCAAGCGCGCCCCAGGCAAGGCCGGAATAAGGCGTCTGCGACGCCGGCTTGACCACGGCGGTACAGCCGGCGGCAAGCGCCGGGCCAAGCTTGCGGGCCAGCATCGAGGATGGGAAATTCCACGGTGTGATGGCGGCGATGACGCCGACCGGTTCCTTGGTCACCAGGATACGGCGGTCCGCCCAGGGCGACGGCACGACGTCGCCATAGGTGCGGCGGCCTTCTTCGGCGAACCACAATATGTAGGACGCGGCCGAGCCGATCTCGCCCTTCGATTCGAACAGCGACTTGCCCTGTTCGATGGTCAGCAGTTCGGCCAACACGTCCTGATTATCCATCATCGCGTCGTGCAGCTTGCGCAACAGCTTCGAGCGTTCGAGCGCGGTGGTCTTGCGCCATGTCTGGAAGGCCGCATCGGCGGCTTCGATGGCGCGGCGGGTCTCGGCCTTGCCCGACTTCGGCACCGTGCCTATCTTGAGGCCGGTGGCAGGATTGTTGACGTCGACCGTCTGGCCTGAATCGGCCTGCACCCATTCGCCATTGATGAGATTGGCCTGCCGCATGAAATGGCTGGTCTTCTGAAGCATGATCTCGCCTCCGTTCGGCACCTGGCGGGCCGGTCGCTGATTTCGTGAATGGACGTGCGCGATAGCATCGCTAGAGCCACTGCTCTTAGCCCAGGGCAAGCCCCGCAAGCAATCACAAGATGGCATATAGGGTTTGGGCCAGCCAAAGCGAGAGGCGATGCAGCCGGGTTCTTATCCAAAAACCGGGTTCTTATCCAAAAATATGGACGACCACTGTCAGCCAAAACGCAGTGGTCACGACCGCACAGGCGGTGGCGATGGTCATCTGGTTCGACGCCAGCGCCTGGCCGGTGTTGAACTGCACCGCGATGAGATAGGAATTGATGCCGGACGGCAACGCCGCAACCATGACCGCCACCTTGGCCGTCAATGGCGGCAGGCCGATCAGCCAGACCAGGCCGAGAACCAGCGCCGGCATCAGGAACAGTTTCAGCGCCGACAGCGCCAGCGCCGGCCTTACATTGCCAGAAATGCCGAAACGGCGCAGGCTGAGACCCATGGCGAACAGCGCCACCGGGGCGGCCGTGCCGGCCAGCGCGTCGCTCAGCCGCGTCGCAAGCACCGGCAGCGGCGCACCGGTGAAGCGCCACGCCAGCCCGGCCAGTATGCCGATGATCAGCGGATTGATGAATACCCGCCTGAGAAAGCTCCTGACGACGCGGAGCGGATGCACAGGCTCGCTGCCGCCGCGGCCGAACATCTCGAAAAGGATGATCGAGGCCATCATCATCACCGGCAGGTGAATGGAAACGAGCAGTGACAGCACTTCGAACCCGGCCGGCCCGAACACGCCGATGATGAAGGGCGCGCCGAGGAGGACAACGTTGGAGTAGGACGACGACACGCCGCCGACGACGCCAGCGCGGCGTCCCGCCCGAAGATGCGCGTAATGACCAGATGGCCGGCAGCCCAGGTAAGCGCCACTGCTGCGAAATAGGCGCCCCACAGCGACCACGGCGCCACGCCGTGGAAATCAGCCTTTACCATGGTCTGGAACAGTAAAAGCGGCATTGCCACGTTGATGGCGAATTCGGATACGCCCTCGCCGCTCGCCGGCTTCAAATAGCCGGTGAACCCGGCAAGATAGCCGAGCCCGACAAGACTGAAAACGAAGAGGACGGTTTCGGTAAGCGGAGACATTTTTCCCGTGATAGGCGAGGCTCGGCGGCGGCGCAATCGCCCTTCCCTCGCGAATGTACCGGCCAACAATCCGGCCGCTCGGATCTTGCCCGAATTTGCTCATGGTTGGATGCCAGCGCTATACAGGGTTGTTGGGGGGACGCGGCGAATGGGCGCTGTCGGAAATCAGCACTTCTTCAAGCAGGCGTGGCTGACGGCTTTCGTCGGCGCCATGCTTTGCCTCGTGGTGACCTCGGCTCATGCCGCGGAGCCGGCGAGCCTCAAGGGCGTGGCGCTGATTGTCGGCCAGTCGAAATACCAGCACATAGCGGCGCTCCCCAACCCCGCCAACGACGCCCGCGACATCGCCAAGATGCTGACCGATCTCGGCTTCGAGGCGCGCAGCGTCACCGACCGCGACACGGCAAAGCTGAAGCGCGACCTCGAGCGTTTCGCCGAGGATGCAGAGGACGCCGACGTCGCCTTGATCTACTATTCCGGCCACGGCATCGAGGCCGGCGGCGAAAACTATCTGGTGCCGGTCGACGCCGATGTTTCTTCATTGAAGGACGCCGATCAGGCCCTGGTGCCGATCTCCACCGTCATGGACGAATTGAAGACGACCGTGCCGGTAACGATCATGCTGCTCGATGCCTGCCGCACCAACCCGTTTCCGGCGGATGCGGTGCTGCGCCGGGCGCCCACGGCCTCGGCCTCGCCGATTGGCGCCGGTGGCCTGGAGCCGGTGCGCGGTGCCAGGGCACTGGCAAACGCGACCGCGACGGAAAATCTGGGAACGGTGATCGGCTTTGCCGCCGAGCCGGGGCGGCCGGCACTCGATGGCATCGTCGGCGAAAACAGCCCCTACGCAGCGGCACTTCTGCGCCATCTCGCGGCGATGAAGGGCACCGAGTTCGGCTCGGTCATGCGCATGGTGACAGAGGAGGTCTATCTCGACACCAAGGCAAAGCAGCGGCCATGGGTCAATGAAAGCCTGCGCCGGCTGCTCTATTTCGGCGTTGCACCGCAGGAGCCGACCGGCGACGACGGCCTGATCACCGGCGAGCGGCGGCAATTGCTGCTGACGATCGCCGAGTTGCCTGACCCCAAGCGGGTACAGGTCGAACTGGCCTCGCTGCAGGACGGCGTGCCGCTCGACGCGCTTTATGGCGTGCTGAAGGCGCTCGGCACCGAAAACATGCCGGAGGACCCCACCGACCTGCAAAAGCTGCTCGACGCCCAGGCCGAGCGCCTGAAGAAGTTGATCACCGAACGCAACGCCCTGCGCACCGACGACCCCGAGATCAGCCGCCTCGTCGCCTCGGCCGACAAGGCGATCGGCCAGGGCGCCATCGTCACCGCGCGCAACTTCCTCGACCAGGCGGTGGGCCGGGTCGAGCAGGCCAGCGGCGTGGTCGATCGGGCAGAGGATCTGGTCAGGCAGAAGCGTCTTGCCGACGCGGCGATCTATGCCAGGCGCGCCGACGCTTCGGCGCTGGTCTTCGACTATCTGTCGGCCGCCAACGATTACGGCAAGGCCTTCTCGCTGGTCGAGAAATGGGACGACAGGCTGCGCTGGAACTACAAGAACCAGGAGGCGGAAGCGCTTAACGCGCATGGCAACGCCACCGGCGACAGGCAAGCGCTGCAGCACGCCATCGACGCCTACCGCGTCATCCTGAACTTCATCCCCAACGGCGAGCAGAACCGCGACTGGGCGATCACCCGCAACAACATGGCGGTGGTGCTGCAGACGATCGGCGAGCGCGAGCGCCAAATCGACCGGCTGGAAGAGGCAGCGAACATCTTTCGCGATTCGCTTGCCGTGTTCGAGCGCGAGAAGGATGATCTCAACTGGGCGGCCGCCCAGAATAACCTGGCCAATGTGCTGTTGAAGATCGGCGAACGCGAGAGCGACCCGAAACGCCTGAACGAGGCGGTGGTGGCGATGCGCGCCACGCTGGAGAAGCGGCCGCGCGACAAAGTCCCGCTGGATTGGGCCGCCTCGCAAAGCAACCTTGGCCTTGCGCTTTACGCGCTTTCGGAGCGCGAACCGGACGGCGAGCGCCTGGCCGAGGCCGAGGCCGCCTACCGGCTGGCGCTTGAAGAATATACGCGCGAAAAGGCGCCCGTTCAGTGGGCGATGGTCCAGAACAACCTCGGCAATACGCTGGTGTCTCTGGGCACGCAACGCAACGACAAGGCAAAAATCGACGAGGCAGCCGACGCCTTCCGCGCCGCGCTCGAAATCCGCACACGCGATACCTTCCCGCTCTCCTGGGCGAGCAGCCGTCTCAATCTGGGTAACGCGCTGAGCAGTGCTGCCCGTTTCGATCTCGGCACCGGCCTGCTCGAAGAGGCGGCTGCCGCCTATGGCGACGCGCTGACCATATTCACACGCCAGCGTTTTCCGACGGATTGGGCTTCGGCGGAGAACAATCTCGGCTCGATCTACCAGACGCTCGGCCAGCGCACGCGCGATCCTGCCAGGCTTGAGCAATCGGCTGCTGCATACCGGGCGGCACGGCGCGTCTATACCAAAAAGGAGTTTCCGCTCGACTGGGCGATGACCCACTACAATCTCGGCAACACGCTGCAACTGCTCGGCGGCGTGACCGACAAGCCGGTGCATTACGAGGCGGCGATCGAGGCCTATCGCGATGCACTGCGCGAATACAAGCGCGAGACGACGCCGCGGCAATGGGCACTGGCGCAGGCCGGCCTCGGCTCGGCGCTGCAATGGCTGAGCATGAGCGAGGCCGATCCCGGCAAACTGGCCGCATCGATCGCCGCGCGCCGGGCAGCGCTGGAGGTGCTGACCTTCGAGACCTCGCCCGTCGACTGGGCAAACGCGCAGAACGGCATCGGCATGAGCCTGATCAATCTCGGCAATCTCGAACGCACCGGCAAATATCTGGACGAAGCCGAAGCCGCCTTCGAGGCAACGCTCAAGGTCTTCACCCGCGAAAGCCAGCCGATGCAATGGGCCTTCGAGCAGAACAATCTCGGCGACGTCCACTGGAACCGCGGCAGCTATGGCGGCGGCAATGCCGAATACCAAAAGGCGATCGAATTCTTCGAAAACGCCAAGCAGGGCTTTACCGAAGCCGGCTACACACTCCCGATCCCGCTGACCGACCGCAAGATCGATCTGGTGAAGAAGCAGATAGCGAAGAAATAGGCGTTTCGGCCGCAGGTTGCACTCGGCTTGTCTTTCAGCCGGCTTTGCCGTCCCTATATGCCGGTCACCGGGGACCTGCCTGCCGGTCACCCGAAAAGGATGTCTGATGCTTCGATTTGTGCTGGCGCTGCTGTTGCTTGCCGTTTCCGCCACAGCCCATGCGACGGAAGCCGGCTGGGCGCTGCTGCGCGACGGCGGGCATGTGGTCCTGCTTCGCCATGCCATGGTCACAGGCACCACCGATGCGGCCAATTTCGACCTCGGCAAATGCGCCACCCAGGTCAATCTCTCGGAGCGCGGCAAGCAACAGGCGCGCAAGATCGGCGCGCTGTTTGGCGCCCGCGCCGCACCGGTCGAGCGCGTGCTGTCCAGCCGCTATTGCCGCTGCCTCGAGACCGCCCGCATTGCTTTCGAAAGCGAACCGGAGCCGTTCGCACCGCTTGACCTGCTGAAGACCGACGAAAAGGAGAAGGCCGCCCAGATCGCTGCGATCCTGGCCGAGATCCGCGGCTATTCCGGCTCCGACAATCTGGTCATGGTCACGCATCTCGAAAACATCAAGGAATTGACCGGCATCTCGCCGCGTGAAGGCGAAGCCGTGGTCGTCGAGCCGCAAGGCGACGGCCTGCGAGTACTCGGCCGCGTCACTTTCTGACTGCGCCGGCGCCGGTTGAAGCGTTCGCTAGTAGTGAAATCTAGCGTTTGGTATCTTAAGCGGAATACCGGTTCCGACCCGCGATGAGGTCTTGATCGAGTCGAAGGTCGACATTGACCCATTGACCCTTAGTCAGGACCAACGGGCGCTTTCAACGAAAGCGAATGCGATGGTACCGTCTCATCAGGACTTCCGAGCCGTGACAACGGGCGAGGTTTTCGTCCTCTACTTGGCCGGCCGGAGCCTCAGCGGCCGAAAAAACGCCCGGATGTCCTCGACCAGGAGTTCGGGTTGCTCAATCGCCGCGAAATGTCCTCCTTTCGGCATGTCGGTCCAGCGCTCGACACGGAAGACTCGCTCGACCCAGGAGCGAGGTGGCATAGGAAGCTCTCGGGGGAAGACTGCAACGCCGAGGGGCGGTGTTATTCGCTCTCTTGGCCCGAAGATCAGGGGGCAGAGCCGGTTCTCTTTGTAAATCCGGAGCGAGGCCTCGATCGTGTTACCGAACCAGTAGAGCGAGATGTCGGTAAGCAGCGTGTCTAGAGGGATGGCGCGTTCGAGTTCGCCTTCGCAGTCGCTCCAACTGCGGAACTTCTCGGCAATCCATGCGGCTAGCCCGATTGGGGAATCTGTCAGTGCAAAGGCTAGCGTCTGGGGCTTGGTCCCCTGCAGAAAAGCGTAGGCTCCCTCCGTTGCAGCGAAATTCGCCGCACTGTCGAGGAATGCCTTCTCCTCCGGCGTGACAGGTGGGTCGTCGCGACCGAGGGTCGGGCGGAAACTGCCTGGAATGTAATTCAGGTGCAATCCGATAAGGTCGTCCGGGTAAAGCCGAGCGAGCCAGGTCGAGACGCCTGCGCCGATGTCGCCACCTTGTGCGGCGAAGCGATCATATCCCAGTTCGCGCATCAGCCCCCGCCACAGCTTCGCGACACGCTTTGAGCTAACGCCGGCCTGATGCGGCGGGGACGAGAAGCCGAAACCCGGAAGCGACGGTGCGACGACATCGAAGGCGTCCTCGGCATCCCCGCCGTATTTGGCAGGATCCGTGAGCAGCGGAATGACGTGCTCGAACTCGGCGAAGGAGCCGGGCCAGCCATGAGTGAGGATCAACGGCAAGGGTGCTGACCCCTTTCCTTTCTGATGAACGAAATGGATGTCGCACCCGTCTATCGTGACCCTAAACTGAGGCAACAGGTTCAGACGTTTTTCGTGATCGCGCCACCTGAAATCGTATTCCCAGTAACGTGAAAGCTTTCTGAGGAAATCAACGTCAGTACCGTCGTCCCATCCGTATGCGAAGATCGACGACGGCCATCTTGTCGATTGGATACGACGCTGTAGGTACTCGATCTGTTCATCCGGGATGTGGATGTGGAAGGAATGCATGGCCACGGGTGTTGCTCCGATCAGCGGCGAAGAATTGTCCCATCATCAAGGCACAGAACGCAGGAAACTTCACTGAGCGACCGCTTTGTCCGCTACTTGCTCGTTCCCATCTACGAGACGAAGGTAACATTCCACCCTTAGTGGCAATTCGTTTAAGTTACTTGGCGTCAGATTTTCACCGCTACCAGCCAAGCGTCGACACGGAGCTTCCATCCCTCGATCATGTCCGCGAACGCGTCCTCTGTAAGTTCGGACAGATAGGATGCTCCTGCCGGGCTCCAAGGCCGTGAACGCATAGGTAATCGACGCCTCCGTGCCTCCGTTAGTGGTCGGTCGGCAGGCCACCTCGACAAATCCGAAACGCGAATCCGCGTAACGCGAACATAGCGGATGCGATACGCCAGCCGTCCACCCACAGGGTCTCTCCGATCGGCGTGAACAGCGGGAAGCCGCGGTCGATCGGCCCCGAAAGCACGATGCTGTGGCTGCGCTCAAGATGGCTCGTCATCCGCCCTCCCCGCCGGTTTCCGCCAGACCGTGGCTGTCCGCTGCGGCAAGCTCCATTTCGTAGATGCGCTTCAATTGGCCGATTGTTTCCAGGGTCGCCGCGGAGAACGGTGTCCGGCCTTCGAAAGCATGCAGCAGGATGCCCTCGATGAGGTCACCCAGGCTCATGTCGCGATGCTCAGCCAAGGCCTTGAGCACCTTCACCAATCGTTTTTCCAGGCGCACCCCGGTCTGCACGCGTTCTATGGTCATAGATCTTTGTACCATGGTACATTGGTACACCCAATGGTCAGAGATGGGGCGGTTTCGGCATATCGCCGGGGGTTACCAGCGACCCCTATTGCTCTGCCTGGGCAGCAATCCCATCTGCGCGCGGCGTATCAGGCCTTTTCCTGCCCGGAAAAACCGATTAGACAGCCCAAAACACATGCGGACAGATTCCGCCCGCAATCGAAGGAAAAGCCCTTGTCCACCACGTTCGACAAAGTCGCCAAGATCATCGCCGACACCAGCGAGATCGACATCGAGACGATCACGCCCGAAAGCCACACCATCGACGATCTCGGCATCGACAGCCTCGACTTCCTCGACATCGTCTTTGCCATCGACAAGGAATTCGGCATCAAGGTGCCGTTGGAAAAGTGGACGCAGGAAGTCAATGACGGCAAGGCTTCGACCGACGACTATTTCGTCATGAAGAACCTGTGCGCCAAGATCGACGCGCTCGTCGCCGCCAAGAACGCCACGTGAACACAGCGCCTGACGCGCCCGACCCACAACAGCCTCCCATGAACCCCCACGACGTCGTCATATCAGGCATCGGCCTTGTCTCGTCACTGGGCGAGGGTCCGGATGCGCATTGGCAAAAGCTCCTCCAGCCACGGCTTGAGCCGGTTCTGGAGGCCTCGCGCTTCTCGCCCTATACGGTCCATCCTCTGCCCGAGATCGACTGGAACCTGCAGATCGCCAAGCGTGGCGACCAGCGGCAGATGGAAACCTGGCAGAGGCTCGGCACCTATGCGGCCGGCCTTGCGCTCGACGATGCCGGCATCAAGGGTAATGACGAACTCTGCGCGACCATGGACATGGTGGTGGCCGCCGGCGGCGGCGAGCGCGACGAGGCGGTCGATGCGGCCATTCTCGCGGCATCGGAAAGCCGCAATGACCGCGACGTGCTGCTCAACGAGAAGCTGACCACCGAATTGCGTCCGACGCTGTTTCTGGCACAGCTTTCCAACCTGCTCGCCGGCAACATCTCGATCGTCCACAAGGTGACGGGGTCGTCGCGCACCTTCATGGGCGAGGAAGGTGCCGGCGTTGCCGCTGTCGAGACCGCGGCCGCGCGCATCCGCTCCGGCCAGTCGACGCATATACTGGTCGGCGGCGCTTTCCAGACCGAACATTCCGACATGCTGCTCGGCTATGAACTGGCCGGCTACCTGCATCGCGGTCCGTGGCGGCCGGTCTGGCAGAGGCAAGGTGCCGAAGGCGGCGGCGTGGTGACCGGATCCGGCGGCGCGTTTCTCGTCCTGGAGCAGCGCGAGCATGCGGAAAGCCGTGGCCGGAAGATCTATGCGGAACTCGGCCCGGTCCTGTCCGGTCGCGCCAGGCGCCGGCGGGACGAACTCGACGGCGAGATCGCCGTGCTGTTGAAGCAAGCCGCATTGCCGAATGGCGAGCTGCTCGCGATCTCCGGCGCTTCGGGCGCCCATGCCGCGACCGCCGCCGAGAAATCGGCGCTCGACGCCAATCCGGCGATCGCCGCACGCGGCTTTTCGACGCTGACTGGCCACATGAAGGAAGCGCAGTTCCCCTTTGCCGTGGCGCTGGCGGCGCTGGCTGTCGACCGCAAGGCCGCCTATCCTGTCTTCGACGCCACAGTCGAAAAACCGTTTGCCGGTGTCCCGAAGACCGTCCTTGCAACGGCGATCGGCTATCACCAATTCGAGGGCATGGCGCTGATCAAAGCCGCCTAGAGCATCGGACCGAAAAGTGTGGCGCGGTTTCGGGCGATCCGACGCTCCAAGAGAAACAGGTTTTTGGACAACAAATGGCCAATCTGAACGACCACATGGGCAGGCCCATCGTCGCCGTCACCGGCATCGGCGTGGTGACGTCGCTCGGTGTTGGCAAAACCGACAATTGGGCGGCACTTACCTCAGGCAAGTCCGGCATCCATCCGATCACCCGCTTCCCGGTCGATCATCTCAACACCCGCATCTCCGGCATGGTCGATTTCCTGCCGTCGAGTTCCAAGGGCGCCAGTCTCCTCACCTATGAGCTTGCCGAAACCGCCGCCCAGGAAGCGATGTCGGAGGCCGGCCTCGATGCCGGCGATTTCGGCGGACCGCTGTTCCTCGCTTCGCCGCCGGTCGAGCTCGACTGGAGCGAGCGCTTTTCGCTCTACAATTTCGACGCGCCCAATAATTCAGACAGGCACGACACCGGTGCCGAGAGGCTGCTGCGGGTAGCGCGCGGCCTCAGGGAACTCGACATCTTCGAGACCACCCAGTTCGGCTCGATTGCCGACCGGCTTGCCGACCGTTTCGGCACACGCGGCCTGCCGATCACGCTGTCGACAGCCTGCGCTTCGGGCGCCACCGCGATCCAGCTCGGCGTCGAGGCGATCCGCCGCGGCGAATGCGACAGGGCGCTGTCGATCGGCGCCGACGGCTCGGCGACCGCCGAGGCGCTGATCCGCTTCTCGCTTCTGTCGGCGCTCTCCACCCATAACGACATCCCCGAAAAGGCCTCAAAACCCTTCTCCAAGGATCGCGACGGCTTCGTGCTGGCCGAAGGCTCGGGCGCCCTTGTGCTGGAATCGCTGGAGGCAGCACTTGCCCGCGGCGCCACCGTTCTCGGCATATTGCGCGGCTGCGGCGAAAAGGCCGACGACTTCCATCGCACCCGCTCCAAGCCGGACGGTTCGCCGGCGATCGCGGCGGTGCGCGCCGCTCTTGCCGATGCCGGCCTGAGCGAGGACGGGATCGATTATGTCAACGCCCATGGCACCTCGACGCCCGAAAACGACAAGATGGAGCATTTGTCGCTGTCGACGGTGTTCGGCGAGCGGATCTCGTCAATGCCGGTCTCGTCGAACAAGTCGATGATCGGCCATACCCTATCGGCTGCCGGTGCTGTCGAGGCCGCATTTTCGCTGATGACGATGCGCGAAAGCATCATTCCGCCGACCATCAACTACGACAATCCCGACCCGGCAATCGTGCTCGACGTGGTGCCGAACACCAAGCGCAACGCCGAGGTCGGCACCGTCCTGTCGAACTCCTTCGGCTTTGGCGGCCAGAACACCTGCCTTGTCATGGCGCGGGAACCGGTCTAAGCGACCGTTCCGCTCTAGCACTGTTGTCGTGCGCATGGTCCTTTCCGAAACGGTTCTCGGTCATGCGCAACCTGGGATCTGGCATGCGCGCATTGCAACTTATCGAGGATCGCCGGCTTGAAACGGTGGACCTGCCGCCACCGCCGCCGCCGTCGCTCGGCGAGGTGACGCTGCGCATCAAGGCCGTGGCGCTGAACCATATCGACGTCTGGGGCTGGCGCGGCATGGCCTTCGCCAAGCGCAAGCTGCCGCTGGTCGTCGGCGCCGAGGCCTCCGGCGAGGTCGAGGCGGTCGGCCCCGGCGTTTCCAGCCTCCTGCCCGGACAGTTGGTGTCGATCTATGGCGCCCGCACCTGCGGTCTTTGCCGCGCCTGCCGCGAAGGCCGTGACAATCTCTGCGAGCATGTCTCGGGCGTTCACGGCTTCCATCTCGACGGCTTTGCGCAGGAAAAGATCAACCTGCCGGCGCGCCTTCTGGTCCCCGCCCCGCCAGGCGTGAGCGAAATCGGCGCGGCGGTGGCGCCTGTCACCTTCGGCACGGTCGAGCACATGCTGTTCGACAATGCCCGGCTGCAACCCGGCGAGACGATACTGGTCCATGCCGGCGGCTCCGGCATCGGCTCCGCCGCTATTCAACTGGCCAAGAAGATGGGCTGCATGGTCATCACCACCGTCGGCTCGAACGACAAGATCGACAAGGCCAAGGCGCTCGGCGCCGACCACGTAATCAATTATCGCGACGACCGCTTCGAAGGCATCGTGCGCAAGCTGACCAAGAAGAAGGGCGTCGACGTGGTGTTCGAGCATGTCGGCGCCGACACCTTTGCCGCCTCGATGCTGTGCCTGAAGCGCGGCGGCCGGCTGGTCACCTGCGGCTCGACCTCCGGCGTGTCGACACAGATCAATTTGATGCAGTTGTTCCAGCAGCAGTTGAAGCTGCTCGGCTCGTTCGGCTGCCGCATGGAAAATATGGCCGACGCCATGCAGAAGATGGCCGCGGGCCTGGTCGCGCCGGTGATCGACACCGAGGTCGGCTTCGACGGCATCGATGCGGCGCTGAAGCGCATGGAAGGCCGCGACGTCTTCGGCAAGATCATCCTGCGCGTCGGCTGAAATGATCGGCAACGCCTTCAGGAAGATCCGCAGGGACGTGGGATTCCGCTATGGCAGGCGGCTTCGCCAGTTCAACTACTGGCTGGTCGCGCGCGTCGCGATGATCATCATCTCCGCGCTGCGCCTGCTGCCGCCCGACAGGGCGCTCAATTTCGCCGACCGCGCTGCCCGCCGCATCGGCCCCTGGGTAGCGCGCCATCAGGTTGCCGTCGACAATCTGCGCAAGGCCTATCCGGAAAAGAGCGATGCCGAGATCGAGGCGATCGCTTCCGACATGTGGGGCAACATGGCCCGCCTGGCCGCCGAATACATCTTTCTCGATGCTTTGTTCGACTACGATCCCGCTGCGACGAAGCCGGGCCGTGTCGAGGTCAAGGGCGTGGAGCATTTCGTGCGCATCGCGGGCGAGGACAAGCCGCATATCGTCTTCACCGGGCATCTCGGCAATTTCGAGCTGCTGCCGGTGGCTGCGGCGACCTTCGGCATGAACATCACGGCGCTGTTTCGCCCGCCCAACAACCCTTACCTCGCCGAGTACATCCTCTCGACCCGCCGCTCGAGCATGGGATCGCTGCTGCCGTCTTCGACCGGTGCCTCGTTCGCACTTGCGGCCATCCTCGAGAAAGGCGGCAATATCGGCGTGCTGGTCGACCAAAAATTCACCGGCGGGCTCGAGACGACATTCTTCGGCCGCCCCTGCGAGAGCAACCGGGTCCTCGGCACCCTGGCGCGGCACTACGATTGCGATGTCTACCCGGCGCGCTGCGTACGCCTGCCGAACAACCGTTTCCGGCTCGAGATCGAGGACAAACTCACCTTGCCGCGCACCGCCGGCGGCAGTGTCGACGTCCCCGCCACCACCCAGCTTCTCAACGACGTGGTCGAGCGCTGGGTGCGCGAAGACCCCGGCCAGTGGATGTGGTTCCACAAGCGCTGGGAGATCAGCGGCCGCAAAAAGCGTCGGCCAGCGACAATGCGCGACAAACCCGCCTGAGCGCACCATCTTTTTTGGGTGCAAGCCTTATTTTGTTCTTGCTTTGTGCCGGCAGCTATGCTACTAATTTCGATATGGTGCTATTTGGCCCCAACGAACCCGCCGCTCCGGCGGGTTTTTTATTGCGGGCCGAGGAGCAGGCCCTAATTCGTCACGAGAATCCGCGTATTGCCGAAGCCGGCTTCGCGCACCATCGAATAGAACGCGGCGGCGTTGCTGGGGTGGAGGCGCACACAGCCATGCGATGCCGGGCGCCCCAATTGCCGGATCGCGCCGGTGCCGTGGATGGCATAGCCGCCGCGGAAGAACACCGAATAGGGCATCGGCGACATGTCGTATTTGCGCGAATACCACATCCGGGCCGTCCGCTGTGGCCGGTAACTGCCGCGCGGCGTGATGTAGCCCTTGCGGGCGGTGGAAACGCTCCACCGATAATACGAAAGCCCGTATCTTACCGTCATCGTCTGTGAGGAAATATCGATGTTCGCGACCAGGCTGGCCGCACGGCTCTCGAACGACGAACCGAACAGCATCGCTACTAATGCCGCTGCCATGAGAACAGTGTTTTTCATGCAATCAAACCCCTTTGATGCCCCTTGCCTGCCTGCCGTCACGCTGTTCTCCAGCGTTTTGATGGCAAGCCAGCGAGCTAACACCTACTCCCTGACGATTTCACCAATCCAAAGCAGCGAATTTGAACGATTTCCCGCAATAGTTGCCGTAACGACACGCAATCGCCTCGCAATTCGCCATCGGGCTTGCAAAACCCCCTCATCCGCTGCTCAATTCGCCGAATGAATGAACCGAACGAACGGCTCCTCAAGGCTATCGATGACCGAGCCGATGATCTGGTTGCACTGACTGCGGATCTGATCCGCTTTCCGACCATCAATCCGCCCGGCGAAGCCTATCGGCCATGTGCCGAATATATCGGCGCGCGGCTGAAGAAGCGTGGTTTTGAGATCGAATTCATCCGTGCCGAGGGCACGCCCGGCGACACTGACCGTTACCCGCGCGTCAACGTCGTCGCCCGCTTCGATGGCCGGGCGCCGGGTGCTTGCGTGCACTTCAATTCGCATATCGACGTCGTCGAGCCCGGCGACGGCTGGAGCCTCGATCCGTTCGCCGGCATCGTCAGGGATGGCAAGGTCTATGGCCGCGGCGCATGCGACATGAAAGGCGGGCTTGCCGCCTCGATCATCGCCGCTGAAGCCTTCATGGAGGTGTTTCCCGATTTTCCCGGCGCCATCGAGATTTCAGGCACGGTCGACGAGGAGTCCGGCGGCTTTGGCGGCGTCGCGCATCTGGCCAAGCTCGGCTATTTCTCGAGGCCGAAGGTCGACCACGTCATCATTCCCGAGCCGCTCAACAAGGACCGCATCTGCCTTGGCCATCGCGGCGTCTGGTGGGCCGAGATCGAGACCAAGGGCGAGATCGCGCACGGCTCGATGCCGTTCCTCGGCGACAATGCGGTGCGCCATATGGGCGCCGTGCTGCGGGCCTTCGAAGACGAATTGTTTCCGGCGCTCGACCGCAAGATGACGCGCATGCCGGTCGTGCCCGAAGGCGCAAAACGCTCGACCATGAACATCAACTCGATCCATGGCGGCCAGACGGAGGATTTCCGGCCCGGCCTGCCCTCGCCCAACGTGCCCGATTCCTGTCGGCTGACCATCGACCGCCGCTTCCTGCTCGAAGAGGATCTCGCTGCGGTCAAGAGCGAGGTGACCGATATCCTCGAACGGCTGAAGCGCGAGCGCAAAAAGTTCGACTACGAAATCCGCGATCTGATGGAGGTGCTGCCGCTGATGACCGAGCGCGACGCGCCGGTGGTTAAGGCGGTCGCGCAAGGCATCATGGAGATATTCGACCGCGAACCGGATTACGTGATTTCGCCCGGCACCTACGACCAGAAGCACATCGCCCGTATCGGCCACATCTATGACTGCATCGCCTATGGCCCGGGCATCCTCGATCTCGCCCATCGGCCCGATGAATGGGTCGGCATTGCCGACATGCTGGACTCGGCAAAGGTGATGGCGATTGGCCTCGGCGTGCTGCTGAGGGGCGCCGGCCCGCCATGATCCGGCCATGGGCGGAAAAACATTCCTCCCGGCGTCGGCACACGGTACGAAACGCAATTTACTCGGCGGCGAATTCACGCTTCTATCCGCCCGGGTTTGAGCACGTGTTTTAGACATGGGGAGTTGCACGATGAAATTGTGGAAAACCATTCTGGCCGCCGCGGCGCTGGCGTTGGCCGCCGGGACCTCGGCGATGGCCGCGCGCACCGACCTGGTCATCGGCATTACGCTCGAACCCCCGCATCTCGACCCGACCGCGGGTGCCGCCGCGGCAATCGACGAGGTACTCTATGCCAATGTCTTCGAGGGCCTGACCCGCATCGGCCCGAACGGCGAGGTGCTGCCCGATCTCGCGCAAAGCTGGAGCATTTCCGACGACGGCAAGGTCTACACTTTCAAGCTGCATACAGGCGTGAAATTCCATGACGGCACCGACTTCAACGCCGACGACGTGAAATTCTCGCTCGACCGTGCCCGCGCCGACAATTCCGTCAACGCGCAAAAGGCCCTGTTTGCCGCCATCGACAGGGTCGAGGTCGTCGATCCCGCGACGGTGAAGGTCACGCTGAAGAACCCGCAAGGCTCGTTCCTCTACAATATGGGCTGGGGCGACGCGGTGATCGTGGCGCCTGAGACAGCCGACACCAACAAGGAAAAACCGATCGGCACCGGCCCGTTCAAGTTCCAGAACTGGGCCAAGGGCTCATCGATCACGCTGGTCAAGTCGGATAATTACTGGGGCGCCCCGGTATTTCTCGACAAGGCCGAGTTCCGCATCATTCCGGATGCCGCCGCCGCCGTTCCGGCGCTGCTTTCCGGCGACGTTCAGGCCTTTCCGTTCTTCGACCCCGACAGCGTCGCCCAGGTCAAGGACGATCCGCGCTTCAAGGTGGTGATCGGCTCGACCGAGGGTGAAACCATCCTGTCGATCAACAACAAGAAGCCGCCCTTCGACAAGCTGCAGGTCAGGCAGGCGATTTCCTTTGCGCTCGATCGCAAGGCGATCATCGACGGCGCCTCGGCCGGCCTCGGCGTGCCGATCGGCTCGCACATGTCGCCCGCCAGCAAGGCCTATGTCGACTTGACCGGCCTCTATCCGCACAATGTGGAGAAGGCCAAGGAATTGCTGAAGGAAGCCGGCCTGGAGAATGGCTTCAAGGCGACGCTGAAGCTGCCGCCGCCCTCCTATGCGCGGCTTGGTGGCGAGATCATCGCCTCCGAGCTTCGCGAAATCGGCATCGATCTCGAGATTATCCCGGTCGAATGGGCGCAATGGCTGGACCAGGTCTTCACCAAGAAGGACTACGACCTGACCATCGTTTCCCATACCGAGCCTAACGACATCGATATCTATTCGCGTAAGGACTATTACTTCAACTATGACAATCCGGCCTTCGATAAGATCATCGACGAATTGAACCTTACCTCCGACGAGGCCAAGCGCATTACGCTGCTCGGCGAGGCGCAGAAGGTCCTGGCCGATGACGCCGTGGTCGGCTTCCTCTACGAATTGCCGAAGGTCGGCGTCTGGGACGCCAAACTGCAGGGCCTGTGGGAAAATGCCCCGATCCAGGCCAACGACCTGACCAAGGTGAAGTGGACGGATTGATCGCTGACAGAAGGGCGAAAGTTGCACTCCGTCACACCCCCCTCTGTCCTGCCGGACGTCTCCCCCTCAAGGGGGGAGATTGAGCCCTCACCGCCGCTTTCGCTAACCACTAGCGTTGCAAGGACAGCGCCGGCGTGGAAACTGCCAATCTCCCCCCTTGAGGGGGAGATGTCCGGCAGGACAGAGGGGGGTGGGCGGGAACGCAAGCTTCGCCCGGTTTTTGCGTCCGGCAACACAGCGGTTCCTCAACGTCCATGACCGCCTACCTCCTCAAGCGCCTCGCCATCGCCGTCGTCACGCTGGTTCTGGCCTCGATGGTGGTCTTTGCCGTGCTGGAGATCATTCCCGGCGACCCGGCGCGGCTGATGCTTGGCCTGAACGCCAGCGCCGACCAGATCGAATTGCTGCGCAACCAGATGGGTCTCAACGCTCCCGTCGTGCTGCGCTATCTGCATTGGGCCGGCGGCTTGCTGAGCCTCGATTTCGGCCGTTCCTATACCTATTCGGTGCCGGTCATCGATCTGGTCCGTGAGCGTCTCGTCGTCTCGCTGCCGCTGGCGCTGATGGCGCTGGCGCTGTCCACAGTCATTGCCATCCCGGTCGGGCTGTTTTCCGCCAGCCGGCGCGGCCGCGCCGGCGACACGGTTGCGATGGGCGCCGCCCAGCTTGGCGTCGCCGTGCCCAATTTCTGGTTTGCGCTGATGCTGATCTATCTGTTCGCCGTCTGGCTGCGGCTGGTGCCGGGCGGCGGTTTTCCCGGCTGGGGCGCCGGCGTCTGGCCGGCGCTGAAGTCGCTGCTCCTGCCGGCGGTCGCCCTCGCTCTGCCGCAGGCGGCGATCCTCGCCCGGGTCACCCGCTCCGCGCTGATTGAAGTGCTGAATGAGGATTACATCCGCACCGCCCGCGCCAAGGGCCTGCCCTATCGTCTTGTCTTGTGGCGGCATGCGCTGCGCAACGCCTTGATCCCGGTGGTCACCATTCTAGGCCTGCAATTCGCCTTCCTGCTTGCCGGCACCATCATCATCGAGAACGTCTTCTATTTGCCCGGCCTCGGCCGGCTGGTGTTCCAGGCAATCAACCAGCGTGACCTGATCGTGGTCGAGAGCGTCGTCATGCTGCTGGTTGCCGCCGTCATCATCGTCAATTTCGTTGTCGATCTCTCCTATGCGGTGGTCGATCCGCGCCTGAGAGGCAGGCAATGACGCTGCACATCGACATCCCCGACGAGAATCTCGCCGGCATCCTGGCCAAGGCGTTCAAAAACCGTTCGTTCTTCGCCGGCTTCGTCATCACCGCACTGGTGGCTGCGGTCGCGATCCTTTCCTTCTTGTGGACGCCTTATGATGTCACCAGGCTGGTCATTTCCGACAAGACCCAGGCGCCATCGCTGGCGCACTGGTTCGGCACCGACCATTTCGGTCGCGACATCCTGTCGATGATCATGGTCGGCGCCCGCAACTCGATTGCCGTGGCGCTGGTGGCGGTCGGCATCGGCATGGGCGTCGGCGTGCCGCTCGGCGCCTTTGCTGCGGCGCGCGGCGGCATCGCCGATGACGTGCTGATGCGGCTGAACGACCTGGTCTTCGCCTTTCCGGCACTGCTTTCGGCAATCATGATCACCGCCATCTTCGGGCCCGGCGCGTTCAACGCCATCATTGCCATCGGCATCTTCAACATCCCGGTCTTCGCGCGCGTCGCTCGGGCCGGCGCCCTGGCGATCTGGCCCCGCGAATTCATCCTCGCCGCCCGCGCCGCCGGCAAGAGCAGGACGCTGATCAGTATCGAACATGTGCTGCCCAACATCGCCACGCTGCTGCTGGTGCAAGGCACCATCCAGTTCGCGCTGGGCATACTGGCCGAAGCCGGGCTTTCCTATGTCGGGCTGGGCACGCAGCCGCCGATGCCGAGCTGGGGCCGCATGCTGTTCGACGCCCAGACCCGCATGGTGGTGGCGCCGTGGATGGCGATCTTTCCGGGCATGGCGATCGTCATCACCGTGCTTGGCCTGAACCTGCTTGGCGACGGCATTGCCGACATTCTCGATCCGAAGTCGCGGCGGCAGCGATGAGCCTGCTCGAAATCGAGAAGCTGTCGCTGACCATCGGCGGCACGCCCATCCTCAGGGACGTCGAGCTATCCGTCGCGCCCGGCGAAGTCATGGGGCTGGTCGGCGAATCCGGCTCCGGCAAGTCGATGACGGCGCTCACCGTGATGCAGCTCTTGCCCTGGGCGGCACGCGCCACGGGACGCGTTACCTTCGACGACATCGATATTCTGGCGGCGAGCGAGGACCAGATGTGCGCGCTGCGCGGCGACGACATCGGCATGGTGTTCCAGGAGCCGATGACGGCGCTCAACCCGGTCAAGACCGTTGGCGAGCAGGTCGCCGAAGGTATTCGCTGGCACACCAGGGCGAGCCGCGCGGACGCCGAGCAACGGGCGCGAAAAATGCTCGACCGGGTCGGCTTGCCGGCGGCGCAGTTCCCGCTGTCGCGTTATCCGCATGAGCTGTCCGGAGGCCAGCGCCAGCGCGTCGTCATCGCCATCGCCTGTGCGCTGAAGCCCAAGCTGCTGATCGCCGACGAGCCGACGACCGCGCTCGACGTGGTGCTGCAGGCGCAGATCCTCGACCTGCTGCGCGACCTCGTAGCGGAAAACCGCATGGGTCTTCTGCTCATCTCGCACGACCTCGCAGTGGTGACCGAGATGGCAGACCGCATCACCATCCTGCGCCATGGCGAGGTGATGGAGGCCGGCGATACCGCGCGCACGCTGTCCGAACAGCTTCATCCCTACACGCGACAGCTGGCGCAGGCCTCGATGCATGTGCCGGCGCGGGCCCGCACACACGACAGCGGATCGGCCAAACCGCTGCTTCAGGTAGAGAGCGTAACGCGGGATTATCCGGGACGGCGCATATCCCTGTTTAAACGCGCGGCTGCCATCCGCGCCGTCGACGATGTCTCCTTCTCGATGGCGCCCGGCCGGTCGGTGGCGCTCGTCGGCCGTTCCGGCTGCGGCAAGTCGACGCTTGCCCGCATGGTTCTGGCACTCGACAAGCCGACATCGGGAACCATCCGCTTCCGCGGCGATATCCTCACCGACAAGAGCGAGGCGGAGCTGAAGCCGGCACGGCGCGACATGCAGGTCGTGTTCCAGGACCCGTACGGCTCGTTCGACCCACGCCAGAAGGTCGAGAGATTGGTGGCCGAGCCGCTGCATGTGCTGGAGAAGAAGCCGGCGCCCGCCGCGCGGCGCGAGATGGTGGCGTATGCGCTGCACGAGGTCGGCCTCTCACCAGGCGACATGGACAAGTATCCGCATGAGTTTTCGGGCGGCCAGCGCCAGCGCCTTTCGATCGCCCGCGCCATCATCACGCGGCCGAAACTGGTCGTCGCCGACGAGCCGGTCTCGGCGCTCGATGTCTCGATCCGCGCGCAGATCCTCGATCTGTTCGCCGACCTCAACCAGAAGCTCGGCATCGCCTATCTGTTCATCACCCATGATCTGACCGTCGCCCGCGCCATCACCGACGAGGTGATGGTCATGCATGACGGCAAGATCGTCGAGCGCGGCAGGACGAGCGAAGTGCTCGACCACCCGCAGTCCGAGGCGGCCAAAGCGCTGGTCACTGCTGCTCCAGACCTGCACCGGACGATTGCAAAACGGCTGCGCGAACAGGGCTGAGCGGCAAGGGGCACGGGCCTTCCGTTCTCCCACTGTGGGGTCCGAAGGACGGGGCGAGACCGGTGGCTCGCCCCACGAGGAGGCTCCGGTGGTTGGCGACGTGGTGGAGACGACTGTTTGTGGCCAGCCTATGAAAGTAGAAAAAATATGGGGCCATTGGGCCGATCGCCGATCGCGCAACCCGGACCTGATCGTCCCTTTGCGCGCGAAGGAGATTTAGCGAACTTAGGTTTGGAAATTACGGTATTAATGTATGTTTTCTGCCTCGCCCGTTCGGCTTTGTCCTGCCGCGTATTCTCCGCATCGTCGCGCTTAAGCTAAGCAAAACGACTGGCAGCAACGGATAGCCCCCAAACACACGAGAGCTTGGCGCTCCAACAAAGCCGTAACTAATCACCACTCGCGCCTTCCGCATCACGCCGGCATCTGTAGTAAAGGGAACCTTAAAGTGAGACAACTACCCTACAAGGAAGGCACCCTATTTGCCATTCCGTTGAGATCAGGTGGCTACGGGCTTGGCTTGGTAGCTCATATGGCCCCAATGGGAAAGATTATTCTAGCATATCTATTTGGACCAATGCGTCTGGAATTGCCAAAGGCGGATGAATTAAATGACCTTAGTCCAGATAATGCAGTCAGGTGCCTACGGTGTGGCGATCTCGGTTTAATAAATGGAACTTGGCCAATTATTGGCCAAATGAAGATCTGGGCAGAAGACAAATGGCCTATGCCAACCTTCGTTCACAAAGAAAGCCTTTCCAACCGAATTCTTATTCGAAAATACTCAGAGTCTGACCCATCGAAGCTAGAGAGCCAAACTAGCGTAGCTTCGGCGGGCGATTTGGAGCAGGACGGTTTACACGGATATCAAGCCGTCGAATTGATTCTGATCGAGCAGCTGAAACCCCATTGATCAAGGAATGACGGTTACGATGTGAATTACGAATTACGGTGACTCCCACTAGCCGGCCTCTCGTCAATGCCGCGCGGACTTTTTTGGCGGCGTCAGCGGCTAATTTGCATCGGGCGGACTATTCATCCGGGGAGGAGCCCCACGACTGGTGAAGGAGGGATGTCACTGGGTTGTTTGGTGGATAACAATAACGACTATAACTCGCTTATGAATGTAATCGGCCCGAATAAGCTGGGTAGTGCGAGTTTACAGGTAAATGATTTCTCAATTGGTTCGTGAGGAGTTGCCATCATGCATTTTAAAATAGCATTGACACTTGCCGGATTTGTTGCAATTTTTGTTTTCGGAGGATCGGCCTGTACTGTGCCATCAACTCCTGAGATACTGAACTGTTCAAAGGGAATCTTTGCCGATAATTGGCCGTTCACTTGGCGAGCAGTTGAGGAGAAATGTATATCACGCGTAACCTCGCAAATTGCGAAGGAGTTCATGGACTGGAATACGAAGTATGAAGAATTTAATGAGGATACTGGTGCACTTTACCTTTTTATATGGACGAGATTGATTGATAAGAATCTTGCGACTCCATTGCAATTGGACGAGAGAACGAAAGATTTTGATCAAGTAACTCGATCGCTTACGGACTCTTATGTTGGCATTTACGACGATATTGAAAAATTGCAGGAAGAATTGAAAATGTCTTTGGCCCAAAAAGGAGGCGGGGATGCGAATTCGCTCTATGCGATAAGGCTTTTAGGTTTAGTTCCAATTGAGCACGCGCGGCCCACCATTTTGTTCCTGAAGAGTCTGGTTGATCTTGACACCAACACCATTAAGGTCACGGGACAATACGGGGAAGAGATTGTAGAAATGCAAGAGTTGTTGGATTATCGGGCCAGTGCACAAGGTCGTTAGTTGCCATTCACAGATCCTAATTATGACGCGGGTCATTACTTAGTGGCCGCTATTGTGCGGCAGGAACTGGAGAGAATTTCGCAATTTCGGTGCACTTTTATCGCGTTCGCCCGGCTATCATTGCACGTAGATTGACCACATGGCCCGCCTTGCCCGCATAGCGGCGTCCGGCTTCTACAACATCGGCCAGTTCACCTCCACCAACCCTGGGGCAACGCAAGGCAACAAGTATGACGGCTTTGGCAAGCTCGCCCGCCGGGACGTCACGCTGGGCACGCTGACCCACACCACGACCAGCGTGCGCGATGCCTCCGGCCAGACGGGTTGTTGATAAATACGGAGCTCGATATACGGTGGACGTAACTGTTACAGGTCCGGCCGGCACCGTTGAGGTTCGCACCGGGTGGATTTTCAGCCCCCGGTTCAAACGTCCCGTCGCTGATGACACTATTCGTGAAGTAGAGTCCCGCTATGAAACCAAAGATCAACGACGTTGTGAGATTGATTTGTGATATGCTGGGAGAATCCCTTCAGGCCGGAGCTTTAGGAGTCGTTGTTGAAGAGCATTCTTATCCCGAGGAGGCATACGAGATTGAATTCAGTAGCGAAAATGGGAAGACCATCGCTCAATTAGCCTTACTTCCAAACCAGTTCGTACTGATTGCTGTGTAAGGAATTACAGCGCACTCTATTCCATATCTCCTCTCCGAATTACGACATGATCCGGAATTACGCACTACGGTCGCATTACGAATTACGGTGACACCCATTAGCCGGCGGCTCGTCAAGAGCACGAAGCCGTAGGGCACGGTTTTTGATGACTGAGTTCAAGATCATACCTTTCACTGGCGCCGGGGAAATAGAGTTTGGAATGTCCCCGAATCAGATTAGACGGCGTCTTGGGACAAATTTTCGAACATTCAAACGATCTATCGGGGATACGTTTCCTTGCGACTATTTCGAAAATATTGGGGTATTTTGTTACTATAGTAAATCAGGAAAATTGAACGCGGTCGAATTCACGAGTCCTGCCGCTCCTTCTCTGAATGGGGTTCGATTTCTAGGAACAGGATTTGAAACCGCAAAACGTGCACTTATTTCATTGGGCCAAGAAATCGAAGAAGAAATTGATGGGGCAATCGCTTTTGGCCTTGGGGTCAGTATTTATGCCCCGTTGGCAAAAGAAGATTCCATGGCGCCTGTCGAGACAGTGCTAATCTTTCAGAAAGGATACTACCAATAGCAGCAAGGCATACAAATTTTCCGATCCGTTGGAGGAATTGTGGAATTACGGTGACACTCATTAGCCGGCCGCGCGTCAAGAGTGCAGAGCATTTTTTTTGGCAGCGCGAACTGCCAATCCAATTCAGTGCCCAGCATTTGAACCGCACCCGTTCTCGGTTGACAGCTGCGTTCGCACCGCGCCAGATCAGGATCAAGCATCGACCGGCTCCTGGCAGGCGGCATCGCCGCCCCGGAAGAGGAGGATTCTTTCGGTAGTTGGAAATGCCCCGGAAGATCGGAGGTGCAGAGATTATGGATATGGACGGAACCCTTGAGAAGATATTCTCAGTAACAGCCATATGGACATCGGCCGCGACCATCCCTGTTTCGCTGATTTGGGGTGAATCCGCCTGGATGGCGGTTTTTATTGGCGCGATAGTTGCTGCCTCCTTTGCCTTTCCAAGAAGGTTAGCGGAGCTTCTCAATCGTTTCGAACACCCCATCGGTTATCTGGAGAGGAATTTCAAAAATGACTGGACCGGATGGAAGTATACAAAATCAAGCATAAAAATGATATATAATTTGAGTATTATCCAAAAGTATCACTATATATTACTTTTAATTACTGCCATTCATTTTATGATTTCGGGCGCCTTAAGTGAAAGCGGATTGGCTGTCGCGTATCTCGCAATTATGGCTGCATTCTCTTTGATTTCAGTTTCTTTTACACTGCATAAGAGAAACAGGTAGCGCTATGATAGTACTTTGAGCATCCGCTTGAGTGCCAATGAAGGATCTTCCCGGTTCCAAGATTGTTTCCCAAAAAGAAGCTAAAGTCGGTGATGTTGTTTAGTCGAGTGCAAAATTCGATGACGCCACCGGGGCGCCCTCTCTCCGGTCGCTTGATCCCGATTGATATTGATATCAGAAATAGGTGGCTGAAATGAAAATTAGTAAGCAGTGCCTACTTTCGGCCGCTGTGCTGAGTGCTGCGACTGCCGTATTGGTCTTGCTTATATTCTATCAGCAAATCACTGGCCCTTCGCCCAGATGGGAGGACGCGCTATCGCGTGAAAAGTTGACCGCACAATTTGGTGACATAAAAACTATTAGAAGAAGTCGGATTTGGGCCTATCTCGGTAAGCCCGATGAACCAAATATGGTCAAGCAATACGATCTTTGGTCTGACGACGATCTATTTGTAAAATATTTCGACGTAGTATACGACACCGAAGAATACAAGGAAAAAACGGATCATCAAGATCCGATTGCGATATATTGTTTTACAAATGCACAGTTATTTTATTTTACCACAAGTTTATACTGAATTCATCTCAGATTGACCTTGAATTGCTGTAACTCAACAATCCTGCCGATGCCTCAGCCTTGCGGCTTGACCAAATCGGCCGGGCTGATGTCGAGCAGGTCGAGCGTGCGGCGCAACAGCTGCATCTCGCTCCCGGCAAGTTGCGAATCGGCCTTGGCGATCTCGGCCATGTGGCGGGCGAGCAGCTTGCGCCGTTCGACGTCGAGGTCGCGGAATTGGGCGACGGCCTGCGAGCTGTTGGTCTCGTAGCCGAAATCGTTGAGATATTCGATGACGCTGTCGACGCTGGTTTCGGGTATGCCGAAGGCGTCGCGGCAGATACGCCTGAAGGCGGTCATTTCGCTTTCGCTGACCGAACCGTCGGCCAGGATCATACGGAACAGCATCAGCAATTCCGCCGACAGCACCGGATCGTCCGCGACCTTGCGCACGCCGGGGTCGCCGTCGAAGATCGAGCGTATCTGGTCCAGCAATCCCATCGCCATCAGCCCCTTCCGATTCGTCGGGAAGGTAGCGCGGAATCGGCTTGGCGCAAACGGGGTGCGATGGTGGAAAAGCCGCCTGCGTGCACTCATTGGTGTGTGACCGCGCGACTGATAGTATGCCGTTGTACGAATCATGTTGAGGAGGGACCGAACATGAATCTCAGTGCGCCTACCCAGCTTATTTTCATTATATCCCTTGTTATCGCCATTATCGGCGTTCTCGCCGCGCTTGGCGTCCTTGCGTTCATCCCTTTGGCTGCTGTGTGGATTGTCGTCATCGCTTACATCGTGCTGGCCGCCGGCTGCCTGATGCGCGGCGCCTAAACACGTCCAGACAATTCAGAATCTCAGGCAACTCGGAGCGCCCGGCCAAAAGCCGGGCGCTTTTGATTCCGACGAATGGTCTGTTAAAGTCGCGTGGCGGAAGGAAAGCGCATGCCCGACAGCGAAGACGGCAGCCGCCACGAAAGCCCAGGCCTCGATCGGTTCGAGATGGTGCGGCGCGCGCCGAGCCATCGGCTTCAGGGCGCCGTCACCGACATATGCGGCTTTCGCGAAACCATGCCAGGCCATTTCCGCGCCGTCGAATATGCCTCGCTGACCGTGCCGCTGGTCATCAGCTTTGCCGAACCCTTTGCCATCGGGCTCGGCCATGACCCGGGCGACAATGACCGCTTCGCCAGTTTTGCCGCCGGCCTTTATGCCGGGCCGGTAGTGATCGAATCCTTCGGCGGCGCCTGCTGTGTGCAGATCAATTTCAGCCCGCTCGGCGCTCGTCGCTTCTTCGGCCGCCCGATGATCGAACTGACCGACCGCATGGTCGGCCTGGATGACGTGCTCGGCGTAGAAGGCATCGCGCTGCGCGAAAGGCTCGGCAATGCACCGGATTGGAGCTCACGCTTTGCCATCGCCGAAGCCTTCGTTGGCGATCGGTTGGCAACCGCGGACCGCACCCAGGCCGAAATGGTCTGGGCCTATGAGACGATCGTCTCGACGCGTGGGCGGACCCGCATCTCGACGCTGGCCGAAAAGCTTGGCTGGAGCCGCAAGCATCTTACCGGAAAATTTTCGGACGCTATCGGCACCGGCCCAAAAACGCTCTCGCGCATCGTCCGCTTCAATCATGCGCTTGGCCTGTCGAGACAGGCGAACAGCGCTTGGGCCGACATCGCCGCCGACTGCGGCTATGCCGACCAGGCGCATCTGGTACGCGAGTTTCGCGACCTGGCAGGCGTCGCGCCGACGGCGCTTGCCGCGAGGTAACATTTCTTCAAGACGCGCAACCGGCCGTCGCGCAGACTGGGTTGATCGACCAACCCGCTGAAGGAGATCAGCCATGCCGAACACCCCCGAACCACCGCGGCTTTATCCGGCGCTGCGCTACAGGAATGCCGGCAAGATGATCGATTGGCTGTGCGAGGCCTTCGGCTTCAGCGTTCGCGCCCGCTATGGCGAAGGCGACGTGGTGCACCACGCCGAACTCGCTTTCGGCTCTTCGATCGTCATGCTCGGCACGGCGCGCGACGACGCCTATGGCAAGATGGTCGGCGCGCCGGGTTCGGGTGGCGGCAAGTCGATCTACGTTGCGGTCGCTGACGCAGACGCGGCATACGCGCGGGCAAAGACCGCCGGCGCCGAGATTCTGGAAGAACTCACCGACCGCGACTATGGCAGCCGCGAATTCATCTGCCGCGATCCGGAAGGCAACGTCTGGTCGTTCGGCACCTACTGGCCGAAGGCTGACGAGAAAGCATGATCCCGAAAAGTGGAGACCGGTTTTCGGACAAGATCATGCTCAGGCAAAGTATCTAACGCGCCAGCCCAAAAATCGTGTCGCAGTCGAGGTGGGTTTCCAGTTCGGCTGCGATCTCGTCCAGTGCCCGTTCGACCTCGGCGCGGTAGTCGATGCCGCCGCCCTTGACGCCGAGGCTTTCGAGGAATTTCGCCCGGAAGGCATCGGCGGAAAACAGCCCGTGCATATAGGTGCCCACCACCTTGCCGTCGGCCGAGATAGCGCCGTCATCGATACCGTTGATAACGGCGGACGGCCGCAGCGTGTCCGGACCTGTGGTGCGGCCGAGATGGATCTCGTAGCCCTCGAGCGGCAGGTCGAACGGCACCGAGCGCGCGCTGACGTTGCGCACCGTCTTTTCCGGCTCCATCACCGTTTCGACGTCGAGCAGCCCGAGGCCTTGCGTTTCTGTAACGCTGCCCTCGATGCCGTCGGGATCGCGCACGATATGACCAAGCATCTGGAAGCCGCCGCAAATGCCGACGATATGACCACCGCGTTTCCTATGCGCGGCAAGGTCGCGGTCCCAGCCGTTCTCGCGAAATTTCAGGAGATCGCCGATCGTCGACTTCGAGCCGGGAATGACCACCAGACCCGCATCTTCGGGCAAGCGCTCACCAGGCGGCACGAACACCACCTCAACCTGCGGTTCGGCCTTGAGCGGGTCGAGATCGTCGAAATTGGCGATGCGCGAGAGCACCGGCACGGCGATCTTCAGCGCTCGCTTCTCGCCGGACGCCAGTCGCTCGAGCACGACGGAATCTTCCGATGGCAGCCGCGCCGCCGCCTTCAGCCACGGCACGACGCCAAAACAGCGCCAGCCGGTGAATTTTTCGATCGCCTCGATGCCGTCTTCGAACAGCGAGACATCGCCGCGGAACTTGTTGATGAGGTAGCCGACGATCATGCGCCGGTCCTCCTCCGGCAGGATCAGATGGGTGCCGGCGACCGAGGCGATAACGCCGCCGCGATCGATATCGCCGACCAGGATCACCGGCACGCCGGCGCGCGTCGCAAAGCCCATATTGGCAATGTCGCGGCTCCTGAGATTGATCTCGGCCGGCGACCCGGCGCCCTCGACAATGACCAGATCGGCGCCCTCGCCGACCTTTGCCCAGGAGTCCAGCACCGCATCCATCAGCCGGCCCTTCAGCGCCTGGTAGTCGCGCGCCCGCGCCTCGCCGAACACCTTGCCCTGCACGACGACTTGAGCGCCGACATCGGTCTGCGGCTTGAGCAGCACCGGGTTCATGTGGACGGTCGGCGCTGCGCCGCAGGCGATCGCCTGCAGCCATTGGGCGCGGCCGATCTCGCCGCCGCCTGAATCGCCTGGAATATCGGCGACAGCGGCGTTGTTCGACATGTTCTGCGGCTTGAACGGCCGCACTTTCAAGCCGCGCTTCTTCGCCGCGCGGCACAGACCGGCGACGAGCACCGTCTTGCCGACATCCGAACCCGTGCCCTGCAGCATGATCGCCTTGGCCATATCAGTCCCTGCCCTGCGCAACGGTTGCGGTGATCGTCGACTTGGCCGCCAGTGGCCCGCCACGCCAGAGATAGAGCGCCAGCAGCGGCTCCTTGCCGGTGCGCATGGCGTGGTTGATGTCAGAGGCATGGTGGATCACTTCGCCCGCCGCTCGAAGGCGAAAACCGCCGTCGCCCATGCGCCATTCGGTGCCGCCGGTCAGCGGGATGTAGATCTCCTCCGCGACATGGTGGTGATCGGGGTAGACAATGTCGAGCCCAAGGATCAGCAGGCCGCCCGCGACCTCGTAATTGACGAAATGGCCGCGTGTGCCGAACACCTCCAGCCAGCCGTAATTGTCGATGAAAGCCTTGCCGAAATCCGCTTCGCCATAGGTCTGGCCCCAGCGCAGATCTCCGCGACGCTCCGCAACCAGCCGCGCCAGTGGCTTGGCCGCAGCGGGAGCGAGTTCGACGATCCGGCCGAGCTGGACGAGACAAGGCAGTGCATGCGGTTCGAGCGGACGGGACGGCATGTCCCAGCCGATCCGGGCCACGGCGTCGCGCACCAGCGCATCATCGAACGTCTGGAGATAGGCATGGAAGCATCCAAGCAGTTCGTCGAAATTTGTCGTCACACTTTGCTCCAAAGCGCATTCGCACACAGCCGCTGCCCAGATGGTTGGATGGAGACGATCGGGTTGCGCGGCGGCATCATTGGTCTAGATTGGACTGCGCGCAAAGCCAAAAACGACAGGCCAGCAGGCCGGAAACATCAGGGAGCACGCCATGGACGCCGCTGTCGATGCGGGCACCAGCCAGTTCGAACTCAACGAGGACCAGCGCGCCATCCAGGAGATGGCGCAAGCCTTCGCCGCCGACCGTGTGGCGCCGAACGCACTCGACTGGGATCGCAACAAGCATTTCCCGGCCGATGTGATCCGCGAGACAGGTCCGCTCGGCCTTGGCGGCATCTATGTCCGCGACGACGTCGGCGGCTCGGGGCTCGGCCGGCTCGACGCCGTGCTGATCTTCGAGGCGCTTTCGCGGGCCGATCCGGCGTTTTCCGCCTTCATCTCGATCCACAACATGGCGGCATCGATGATCGACCGCTTCGGCAGCGACGAGCAGCGCCGGCGTTTCCTGCCGAAGCTGACCTCGATGGAATGGCTGGCAAGCTACTGCCTGACCGAGCCGGGTTCGGGATCCGATGCCGCGGCGCTGAAGACGCGTGCGGTCAAAAGCGGCGGCGACTATGTGCTGAACGGCGCCAAGCAGTTTATCTCCGGTGCCGGCGACAGCAACCTCTATGTCGTCATGGCGCGCACCGGCGCCGACGGGCCGAAAGGCATTTCCACCTTCGTCGTGCCGAACGATGCGCCCGGCCTTTCCTTCGGCGCCAACGAGCACAAGATGGGCTGGCACATGCAGTCGACGCGCCAGGTCGTCTTCGAGGACTGCAAGGTGCCGGCCGAAAACCTGCTGTCGGTCGAGGGCGCCGGCTTCGGCATCGCCATGGCCGGGTTGGACGGCGGCCGGTTGAACATCGCCGCCTGCTCGCTCGGCGGCGCGCAATCGGCACTCGACAAGGCGCTCGCCTACACCGCCGAGCGCAAGGCTTTCGGCTCGAGGATCAACCAGTTCCAGGCGCTGCAGTTCAAGCTTGCCGACATGGAGACCGAACTGCAGGCAGCGCGCGTCTTCCTCTATACCGCCGCCTCGAAGCTCGACCGCAACGCGCCGGAGGCCTCGAAATGGTCGGCGATGGCCAAGCGCTTCGTTACCGACGCCGGCTTCAATGTCGCCAACGACGCCCTGCAGCTGCACGGCGGCTATGGTTATCTGCACGACTACGGCATCGAGAAGCTGGTGCGCGACCTGCGTGTCCACCAAATTCTCGAAGGCACCAACGAGATCATGCGCGTCATCATCGCTCGCGCCCTGATCGGACGATAGAGAATTTAGTGAATAGTGAATAGTGAATAGTGAATGGTGAATGGTGAATGGTGAATGGTGAATGGTGAGGCTATCATATAGACTATGAGTAATACATGATCACTACTGACTACTGACTACTGACTAATGACTACTGACTACTGACTATTCACTATTCACTATTCACTATTCCACTCACGGAGCGCCATTATGACCACCATCGCCTTCATCGGCCTCGGCAATATGGGCAATCCGATGGCCTCCAACCTGGTCAAGGCCGGGTACGCCGTGCACGGCTTCGACCTGGTGCCGGCGAATCTCGTCATCGCCAGGGAACACGGCGTCGTCATCATGGCCAACGCCGTTGCGGCGGTGAAAGACGCCGATGCGGTCATCACCATGCTGCCAGCCGGTAAGCATGTTCTGTCGGTTTACGCAGACATAGTATCCAGGGCAAAAAAAGGCGCGCTGTTCATCGATTCCTCTACCATCGATGTCGAGTCGGCTCGAAAGGCCCATGCCATCGCCGCCAAGCACGGGTTGCTGTCGATCGACGCGCCGGTCTCCGGCGGCACGGGCGGTGCGGCGGCCGGCACGCTGACCTTCATGGCCGGCGGTTCGAAGGATGCCTTCGCCAAGGCCGAACCAATCCTCAAGCCGATGGCCGGCCGCATCGTTCATTGCGGCGACGACGGCGCCGGACAGGCGGCGAAGATCTGTAACAACATGATTTTGGGCATTTCGATGATCGGCGTTGCCGAGGCCTTCGTGCTGGCAGAAAAGCTCGGCCTGTCGCACCAGGCGCTGTTCGACGTCGCCTCGACCTCGTCCGGCCAGTGCTGGTCGCTGACCACCTATTGCCCGGTGCCCGGCCCGGTGCCGACATCGCCCGCCAACAATGGCTATAAGCCTGGCTTCGCGGCGGCACTGATGCTGAAGGACCTGAAACTGTCGCAGGAGGCCGCACAGAGCGTCGGTGCAGCAACGCCGCTCGGCGCCGAGGCAGCCCAGCTTTATGCGCTGTTCAACGCACAAGGGAATGCCGGCGCGGATTTTTCCGGCATCATTAATTTCCTCCGTGGTGACCCGGCGTAAGCTCCAAGTTCACAGGTTTTCGATCTGCCCAATGCGGAAAGCCGGCAAATTTAGGTTTGCTTAAGCTCTTGCTAACCCTGCAGTAACGATATGCGTTTAAAACGGATTGCGAGGCGGACATCCGCCCGGCGCTCCGGATCAGGTCTCGCGTACCGGAGCCCGTAAGTTTCGCCGTAAGTTTCGCAAGTGTATTGTTGGCGAAGCGCCATGCGTATCTGGCAAAGCCGCGTTCCGATGGAGCGCGGTTTTTGCGTTTCGCATTCTTCAAGGACAATGAGGCGATCGCCCTGGCGTGTCTCCAGATGATCGTCGGCGTCGTGGCTGCTGTCCTGAGCTACGTCGACCCACAGGTGGTCGCGCCCCAATCCCCCAGCGCGTCGGTGCCATGGCTCATCGGTCAGCTACGCTACTTGCGTGCGAGCACGACGTGGGCCTCTTGGGGGAACATCAGCTCCCCTTCAGTTGAATAGATTGCCAGCGAAAAATCTAGATCACCGGTGATCGCTGCGATGACTGCTTCCCGATGCCCGGCATCAATTCTGCTGACCAGCCCGGCCTGCGGAGTCGCTGCCAGCTGTAGTCGCACATATTCCCTAGACGAGGGAAATCGGATGTTTTGTGTCGTCGTGTGGATGGTCACCTGACGAAATCCCGCCTCGGCCACCAATCGGTAAAGCTCGTCCGCATCGGCGAGTGAATGCTCAGACCTTTTCGTTGCCGAAGCGCCTGGACCGAGGTGTCGATCCAAGGCATCCGCCAGCGCCTTCGCCGCAGGAGTGTGCTCAATAGCGCTGAAAACGTTTAAAGCCAGTCGGCCGTCAGGCACCAGAACCCGGAACATCTCACGGAGCGCACTAGATCGATCCGGAAAAAACTGCAGTCCGAGCTGGCAAAGAACCAGATCGAAGGCGGAGTCAGGGAACGGCATTTCGAGCGCGCTTCCCTCGTGCCAGTCGATACGCGCTCCAGCGCCTCTCGGGAGCGACCGAGCAACGGCGAGCATGCCCGTATTGATGTCGAGGCCGACGACCTGCCCACTTCCCATACGCTCGGCCGCCGAGCGTGCCACCACGCCGGTGCCGCAAGCTACGTCCAAAATCCGCTCACCAGATTGAGGCGCAGCACGATCCATCAGGTCCGCAGCCCACAGGGCTGTGATTGCCGGGACCAGGTAGCGCTCGTAGAGGTCCGCGGCGCTGCCTTCCAGCTGCCACCGCTCCTGCTGGGCCATAGTGTCCCTCCCGCACAACGATCTCGGGCAACGGGCCCGATCGGCGCTTCAGCAGCCATCATAAAGCGCGTGTCTGTCGACTAGCAACCGGGCAATGGAAACCGGCAGGGTGCTATTCTTCGCGTTCCGTATCACAACGGTCTTTGCACCATCCGCCCCAAGTAGAATCAAACTCGCATTCTACTGTGCACTCCACGCGCGGCATCTCGCCAATATTTACGAGGCCGATATCCACGAGTTTGTAGCGAGCGATCGCCTTTGGATATTTCCTGAAAACACTCTCAATTTCCGCCACGAAGCCCTTGTGCTCTTCTGGAACCGGCCTTTTGAAAGGTGTTTTGGCGTCCTGCGCAAGAGATACAGTGATGACCGATTGCATAACCAAGGCTAGGATCAAAGAAATGGTGCGCATCAACTGTCTCCAATACGCCTTACGTGGAGAGATGTTTTGATGGTGGATGGCCGCAACTCCGGGACGGGGGGAAGGCCGTATCGAGGGTAGTCTGCGTCAAACATGGCCCACCATCGCCCGTGTAATCGTTGCACGGGCAGTTGCCGTGCGCCTCTATATGCGCGTTGCAAGGGTTCCCGAACCCAAACCCATCATCAGGTAAAGTTACTCCCGCCCGCGCCAGTAGCGCCGCGGCTTCTCTCCGCGCGCTGATGATCAAGAACGCGGCCTTTTCCAGGGCTTCCGATTGTTCGCGCGTGAGACCCCTCCCGAGACAGATATTTAAACATGTGTCACTCCCTCAGATTTGGATTCGCCAAATGCCTCAATTGGGAAAGCAAGCATGCTTCAATTTGCACACCGCTCGACTTGTTCGCTCTTCAACGTGGCGCTATTCGTTGCGACGTGGCGCTAAGGACAGCTAGTCGCCCATTTTGGTCTCCTTGAACGAATGATCCCTTGCTGAAGTTGATCAGGCGAAGTTGACAGGACCGGACTTACGGATGGCTTACGGACGTCACGCTGATCGGCGGCAGGTGACAAGACGGGCGCCGTTCGCACGCTTGCCGCGCTCGGCATGGACGAGTTTTGCCAGCCGGGGAGTGAGGTAGGCTTGGCGCGCCAAAGCTGAATAGTCGGCAGTGCCTGGATGGGGCGCGTTTCCACCCGCAGCCGAATTCGAACTGACTTTGTCCACGTCCTCGACCATCTGCTCGGCGATCGACGCAGCGATCGCCGAGCGTCCGACTGCAGGACGCCCGGCGATAGTTCTACCTTACCCCTTGCGCAAATCCGCTTGCGCCAGATCGAGCGCCGTGGCGATGCGGTCGCAGGCCATGTCGATCGTCTCGCGCGTCCAGATCAGCGGCGGCGACAGGATCATCGTGTCGCCGGTAGCGCGCAGCATCATGCCCTGGACAATCGCGTGGTCGCGAACCATCACCGCCGCGCTGCCGGCAGGCAGGAAGCGCTCCTTGGTCACCTTGTCCTTGACGATCTCGATCGCCCCCATCAGCCCGAACGAGCGCACCTCGCCGACCAGATCGTGCCCACCGAGACGTTCCTGCAGCGCCCTGGCGAAGTAAGGCCCGGTGTCGTTCCTCACGCGCTCGACCAGGCCTTCGCGCTCGATGATCTCGAGGTTCTTCAGCGCCACCGCGCAGGCCACCGGATGCCCGGCATAGGTGTAGCCGTGATAGAATTCGCCGCCCTTCTCGACCAGCGTCGCCGCGATGCGGTCGCCGACCAGCAGCGCCGACAGCGGCTGATAGCCAGAGGTCAGCGCCTTGGCCGTGGTGATGGTGTCGGGCTCGACATCGAAGGCTTGTGCGGCGAACCACTCGCCAGTGCGGCCATATCCGGTGATGACCTCGTCCAGCATCAGCAGGACATCGTATTTGCGGCAGATGCGCTGCACCTCCGGCCAATAGCTCATCGGCGGGATCTTCACCCCGCCTGCCCCCATCACCGGCTCGCCGATGAAGGCGGCCACCTTGTCGGCGCCGGCTTCGAGGATGGCGTCCTCGACCGCTTTTGCCGCGCGCAGGCCGAAATCATGGTCGCTTTCGCCGGGCAGTGCGAGCTCATAGGCATAGGGCATCATCACATGGACGATGTTGGGCACGGCGCCTCCGAGCTGCTTGTGCATCAAATCCATGCCGCCGAGCGAGGCGCCGGCGATGGTCGAGCCGTGATAGCCCATCTTGCGTGAGATGATGCGGTTCTTCTCGGGCCTGCCTTCCAGCACCCAATAGTGACGGACCAGGCGCAGCGCCGTGTCGTTGGCCTCCGAACCGGACGAGCCGTAGAACACCTGGTTGATGTGCCTTGGCGCGATCTCCGCCAGCTTTCTCGACAGCAGAACCGGCGTCGGCGTCGAGCATTTGAAGAAAGAGTTGTAGTAGGGCAACTCCTTCATCTGGGCGTAGGCGGCGTCGGCAAGCTCGTCGCGGCCATAGCCGACATTGACGCACCACAGCCCAGCCATGCCGTCGAGGATTTCCGTCCCTTCGGCATCATAGATGAACGGCCCGTTGGCGTGGGTGATGATGCGCGAGCCGGTCTCGCGCATCTCTTTGTGGTCGGTGAACGGATGAAGGTGATGCGCGGCATCGATCTGCTGAAGCTGCTTCAGCGAATAATTCTGGTAGGTCATGTCTGGTCTTTCCTCTTGAACCAATCCGGCAGCTTTCGCGCCGGGGCGGATTCGTCAGAGGACAGCGGGCGGCGAATAGCCGATGCGAGCGCAGAGCCGCAACAGCTCGGCGCGTAGCGTGCGCGACGACGGCGTCACCGCCACCCCAAATGCGCAACCCGATTTCGCCAGCCGAGCCATGCATGTACCTTAGGCTGCCTCGAGCCCTCAGTTCAAGCCGTGCCGGTCAAGCGACGCCGGTCAATTGGTGCCAGTCAATTGGTGCCAGTCAGGGCCCGCTGCAGGAAGACGTACTTCATCGCCGCCTGTGCGGCCTGCGGCCGCCGGTCGCCGCGTCCACCATGGCCGCCTTCGGTCTCCTCGAAGAACAGCGTCTTGCCGTGGCCGGCCGCCTGCAGCCGTGCCGCCATCTTGCGGGCATGGCCGGGATGGACGCGATCGTCGGCGGTCGAGGTCGTCAGCAACACCGGCGGATAGGCTGCATCCGTGTCTACATGCTGGTAGGGCGAATAGGCGGCGAGCCAGGCTGCCTCTTCCGACTTCGCCGGATCGCCATACTCGGCCATCCATGACGCGCCGGGCGGCAGCTCGGTGTAACGCAGCATGTCGAGCAACGGCACGTCGATGATCACTGCACCGAACAATTCCGGGTGCTGGGTCAGCGAGACGCCGGTCAGCAAGCCACCATTCGATCCGCCCTGGATGCCCAGTGTGGCGGGCGTAGCGATGCCGCGTTTGATCAGATCTTGCGCGACGGCAGCGAAATCGTCGAAGGCATTCTGGCGATTGGCCTTGAGCGCTGCCTGGTGCCAGTTCGGGCCGAACTCGCCGCCGCCGCGGATGTTGGCCTGCACATAGGCATTGCCCTTCTCCAGCCACAGCCTGCCGCGCACGCCGGCATAGCCGGGCAGCAGCGGCACTTCGAAGCCGCCATAGCCGTAAAGCAATGTCGGCACGGGTCCATGCAAGTCGCGCTTCCTGACGACGAAGTACGGGATCATCGTGCCATCCTTCGAGCGTGCCTCGAACTGTTCGGAGAGCAGGGACGACGCGTCGAAACGCGCCGGCTGCGACTTCACCGTTGCCAGCCCCGCAGCGTTGTCGTCCGACCAGATGATCGAGCTCGGCGTCAGGAAATCGGTGAAGGAGAAGGAGACGCTGGAACCGAAATGCTCGGCATGGCTGATGCCGACATTGCCGTTTTCGGGCAACGCCACGGGCTTGAACTCCCAGTCGCTGTCGCTGCGCTTGCCGGCGACGACCTTGCCGCGCACATTGTCCATCAAATTGATGAACAGCCGGTCCTGCGTGCGGGCAATACCGGCGATCGAGACACGGTGCGCCGGCTCGAGCACGGTATCGAGGGATCTGAATAGCCCGGTTTCGATCCAGCGCTCGAAATCGAGTGAATAGAGTCCGTCGGGCTTACACAGAGTGCCGCCCGGCGCAGTCCACGGGGTACGCACGCCGAAGACGAGCTGGCCCTTGAACAGCGCTGTATCGGTGACGTCGTCCGGCAACGGGATGCGCCTGTTCTCGCCGGAAGGCAGCCGCAGGAAACTGTGCGAGGCGAAGAAGTCGATGGTTCGGGCGAGGAAGACATGACGCTTGTCGCCGTCGAATTCGACGGACCCGCCGGCGGCAAGATCCTGCTTCAGCGCCTCGAAGATCGGCAACGCCGCTTCCAGTGGCGTGCCGCGCCGCCAAAGCTTGACCACGCGCGGATAACCGGACTGGGTCTTGTCGTCCTCCTCGAAGGCGGCGGAAACGATAACCGTGTCCTCGTCCAGCCAGCTAAAGCTCGATTTCGAGGCGGGAGCGCGAAAGCCGCCATCGACGAACGATCTGCTTTCGATATCGAATTCGCGCATCTCGCTGGCATCGCCGCCATCCGGCGACAGGTTGAGCAGGCAGCGGCTGAAGTCGGGGTAGAGCCGACTGGCGCCGCTGAACACCCATTTCACCCCCTCTTTCGCCGCCAGGCTGTCGAAGTCGATGATCGTCTGCCATTGCGGCTTGTCGGTCTTGTAGGAGGCGACGGTGGTGCGCCGCCAAACGCCGAGTACGTTCGTCCGGTCCTGCCAGAAATTATAGACATAGCCGTTGATAGCGGCCCCAACGGCGATGTTATCCTCGGCTGTCATCAGGTGGAGCGCCGTCTCGAACGACGTCTGATAGGAAGGATCACCCTGCAGCTCCCCGACCGTAACTGCATTTTGGTGATGCACCCAGTCGAGCGCCTGCTTGCCCCTCCTGTCCTCAAGCCAGAGAAACGGGTCTTCGGCCGCCGAACCCGGCTGGCCCTTGGTATTCGATTTGGTCATGAGGTCTCCGGTTGAGTCGGGTGGCGACATAGCCAAGATCGACATGGGGCCGCTTGCATTCAAGTCATTCGTCAAACGGCGGCTTTCTGGCATTCACACCATCCGTCTTCGAATGACCGTTACAACTGCCAGCGCCAGGCAAATGGCACCGAGCGTCATTGGCAGGCCGCCGGCGCCAACAACATCCATGGCGCTGCCCGCCAGCGGCGGCACGGCGATGCCGCCGACGCCCCACATCAGCGAGAAGGCGGCGTTGCCGGCGACCAGTGCCGAGCCGGTGAACCGCTCGCCGAGTTCAATGATCGACATCGTGTAAATGCCGTAGGAAACCGCGCCCCAGATGAAGACGCACGGCCAGATCAGCGGCGTCTCGATGAGAACCGGCAACAGAACGCATCCGAGCACCGTCATCGAAACACAGATGAACCGCACCAGCCGCGCCGTCAGTCGTTCCGCCAGCAGGCCGAGCGGCACCTGCATAGCGATGTTGCCGGCGATCATCACCGACAGCAGCGCCGACATGCGCGCTTCGGCGATGCCATAATGTGTTCCGTAGACCGGCAGCAAGGCGAGCACCGCCTGTTCGAAACCGGCGGCCACGATCACCGCCGATAACAGCAGCCACGCCTGCGGCACGAACCCCAGCACCGAAACGCGGTGCCCGCTCTCGTCGACCTTGGGCAGCCGTGCCAGCACCGAGGCGAGGCAGGCGCCGCAAAACAGGAATGCGGCGATGCCGACGAGGAACGGCGGCCATCCCTCGGTGCCGACCGCAAGCAGGCACAGCGGCCCCGCCGCAAAGCCCGCCGAAATGATGGTCGAATAGATGCCCATGACGCGGCCGCGGCGTGTCGGCGGCGCCAGTGCGATCACCCAGACTTCGCTCAGCACGTAGAGCGGGTTGGTGACGGCGCCGATCAAAAAGCGCAGAGGAAACCACAGATAGACATTTTGCGTCCAGCCGATCAGCGCCAGCACCAGCGCGGAAAGTGCCGCGCAAGTAAGCGCGGTGCGCCCTGCCCCGAAACGCCGTGCCAGCGCCGGAACCAGCGGCGACGAGACGATGAAGCCGATCGGCGTCATTGCCGCCGACAGGCCGATCATGGCCGGCGAGACGCCCTGGCGCTGCAGGATGAAGCTCAACAGCGGATAGCTCAGCCCTTGCGCGATGGCGAACACCGAGACGGTGGCGATCACGCCGGTGATCGCCGCCCATTGCACTGTCTCGCCGCTGTCCTGTTCCGCCCGGTCCATGATGCAGGACTAGCGTTTCGCTTTCATCGCGGTAAGCACCGGCAACGAAAACCGCTTGCGCCAGCCGGAAGAGAATAAGAGCCTGACGATCCCTCCGGCTGCCCTTCAGGCATGTCGCTTCCCTCGTCCTAGTGGTCGCCGCCTCCGCAATGGCCGGCCGGCCGGCAGTCCATTATGCCGCCGCATTGCCGCAGCGTACGAGGACTATCATGACCGCCGCCCTTCAGCCCGCCGAACCTGCATTGGCAAACGACCGCGCCCGCCGCGGCGGCCGCGCGGGAAAGCGTGCCGGCGGATCGGCGGCGTTCGAGCAGCCGCCGTTTCGGCAGTTGAAGAACCCGCTGGCGCCGACCCGGCTGGTTTCCGACGACGAGCTGGAATCTATCCACCTCGCCTCTCTGCGCGTGCTGCGGGAAATCGGCGTCGACGTGCTGCATGACGAAGCCCGGCGCATTATGAAGGCGCATGGCGCCGATGTCCGCGAAGGCAGCGAGCGGGTGCGCTTCGACAGTGACATGATCCTGGAACTGGTTGCGCACTGCCCGCCGGAGTTCACCATCCACGCCCGCAACCCGGCGCACAACGTGCGCTTTGGCGGCGATAATCTGATCATCTCGATGATGGCGTCGGCACCCAATTGCTCAGACGTCGACCGCGGCCGCCGGCCAGGCAACCAGCAGGACTACCGCAACTTCCTCAAGCTTGCGCAGATGCACAACATATTGAACTGCACGGGCGGCTATCCGGTCGAGCCGATCGACATCCATCCGTCCGTCCGCCACCTTGAATGCATCCGTGATCTCGCCACGCTGACCGACAAGATGTTCCACATCTATTCGCTCGGCAAGGAGCGCAACGTCGACGGCATTGAGATCACCAGGATCGCACGTGGCATCAGCCATGAGCAGTTGCTTGCGGAGCCGTCGGTATTCACCATCATCAACACCAATTCACCGCTCAAGCTCGACGTACCGATGATGGAAGGCATCATCCAGATGTCGAGTAAGGGCCAGGTGGTCATCGTGACGCCGTTCACCCTGTCCGGCGCTATGGCGCCGGTGACGATTGCCGGCGCGCTGGTGCAACAGAATGCCGAGGCGCTGTCAGGCATCGCCTTCGCGCAGATGGTGCGCAAGGGCGCGCCTGTCGGCTACGGCGGCTTCACCTCGAATGTCGACATGAAGTCCGGCGCGCCGGCCTTCGGCACGCCGGAATATATGAAGGCGCAGCTGGTCGGTGGGCAACTCGCCCGCCGCTACAACATCCCCTACCGCACCTCCAACACCTGCGCAGCCAACACGGTCGACGCGCAGGCCGCCTATGAAAGCGTGTTCTCGCTGTGGGGCGCCATCCAGGGCGGCGGCAATCTGATGATGCATGCCGCCGGCTGGCTCGAAGGCGGCCTGCGCTGCTCCTACGAGAAGACCATCCTCGACATAGACCTGTTGCAGATGGTCGCCGAGTTCCTGACGCCGCTCGATCTTTCCGAGGAAGCACTCGGTTTCGACGCCATACAGTCCGTCGGCCCCGGCGGCCATTTCTTCGGCACCCAGCACACGCAGGACCGCTACAAGACCGCGTTCTATGCGCCTATTATCTCGGACTGGCGCAATTTCGAGAGTTGGGCGGAGGCCGGGTCGCCGACGGCGCTCGAAAAGGCCAATCGCGTCTGGAAGGAACGGCTGGCGTCCTATGAAGAGCCTTACATGGATCCGGCAATCCGGGAGGAGCTCAACGCTTTCGTCGACAAGCGCCGGGCCGAAGGCGGCGCGCCGACCGATTTTTGATCATCTGATGAGTAGTCGACCCCCACTCCGTCTTGATGGCAGGCTGGCCGGAAACATCGCTGTATCCGATCTCCGCTTTGTTTTCGCGCCCCGCTCACTCGATTCAATCTCTTCAAACACGGATCTATCTTCATGAAATCTCATGCAAAAGCGGTTGTCATCGGCGGCGGGGTCGTTGGCTGCTCGGTGCTCTATCATCTGGCCAAGGCTGGCTGGGCCGACATAATGCTGATCGAGCGTTCGGAGCTCACTTCCGGCTCGTCCTGGCATGCGGCGGGCGGCTTCCATACGCTGAACGGCGATCCCAACGTCGCCAAGCTGCAGGCCTATACGGTGCAGCTCTACAAAGAGATCGAGGAGATTTCCGGCCAATCCTGCTCGCTGCACCTGACCGGCGGCGTGATGATGGCCGACACGCCCGAGCGCATGGACTTCTTGCGGCTCGCCCACGCCAAGGGCCGCTATCTCGGCATGGACACCGAACTGATCACGCCGTCCGAAGCCAAGGCAATGTTCCCGCTGATGGACGAGACGAATTTCGTCGGCGCAATGTGGGATCCAGTCGAGGGCCATCTCGACCCTTCCGGCACCACCCATGCGTATGCCAAGGCCGCCAGGAAGCTAGGCGCCGAGATCGTGCTGCGCAACCGCGTCGTGGAACTGACGCAAGAGGTCGACGGCACCTGGAACGTCGTCACTGAGCAAGGCACAGTCAAAGCCGAGCATGTCGTCAACTGCGGCGGCCTGTGGGCGCGCGAGATCGGTCGCATGGTCGGCGTCGAGCTCCCGGTGCTGGCCATGGAGCACATGTATCTTCTGACCGAGCCGATGCCGGAGGTCGAGGAATTCAACAAGTCGACCGGCCGCGAGATGATTGGCGTGCTCGATTTCAAGGGCGAGATCTATACCCGCCAGGAACGCAACGGCATCCTGCTCGGCACCTATGAAAAGGCCTGCAAGCCGTGGTCGCCGGTCAGCACGCCGTGGGATTTCGGCCACGAGCTGCTGCAGCCAGACATAGACCGCATCGCACCGTCGCTCGAGATCGGCTTCAAGCATTTCCCCGGCATCGAAAAGGCCGGCATCAAGCAGATCATCAACGGCCCCTTCACCTTCGCGCTGGACGGCAACCCGCTGGTCGGCCCGGTGCAGGGGCTGACCAATTTCTGGTGCGCCTGCGCCGTCATGGCCGGCTTCAGCCAGGGCGGTGGCGTCGGTCTGGCGCTGTCGAACTGGATGGTCCATGGCGACCCCGGTTTCGATGTCTGGGGCATGGATGTTGCGCGCTTCGGCGAATGGGCAACGCTGCGCTATACCAACGCAAAGGTCCGCGAAAATTATTCGCGCCGTTTCTCCATCCGCTTTCCCAACGAGGAATTACCGGCGGCAAGACCAGCGCAGACGACCCCGCTTTACGACACCATGCTCGCCAACAACGCCGTCATGGGCGACAGCTGGGGTCTCGAAACCCCGCTCTGGTTCGCGCCGAGAGGCTCGGAGCCGAAGGACGTCGTGTCCTTCCACCGCTCCAATGATTTCGGCGCGATCAGCGAGGAAGTGCGCGCCACCCGCGAGAAGGTCGGCGTCACCGAGATCGCCAACTTCGCCAAATACGAAGTCTCCGGACCGGGGGCCGAGGATTTCCTCAACCGGCTGATGACCAATCGCATGCCGAAGACCGGCCGCATCGTGCTGACGCCGATGCTGAACGAGTTCGGCCGGCTGATCGGCGACTTCACCATCGCCAAGGCGGGCCCAAGGGGTGGGGAAGAACGCTTCATGATCTGGGGTTCTTCGGCAGCGCAAAAATACCACATGCGCTGGTTCGAGAAGCATCTGCCAAAGGATGGAAGCATCCGCATCCACCGCTTCGACCAGACGCTGGTCGGTCTCTCCATCGCCGGGCCGAAATCCCGCGACCTGCTGCAGAAACTGGTCGATGTCGACATCTCGACCAAGGCCTTCCGCTTTATGGATTTCCGCGAAATGGCGGTCGGCGGCGCGCCTTGCATGGTCAATCGCATCACCTACACCGGCGACCTCGGCTACGAGATCTGGATGGCGCCTGCCTACCAGCGCCTTGTCTACAAGGCGATCAAGGAGGCTGGCGAAGAGTTTGGGCTTGTCGATTTCGGCATGCGGGCTTTGCTCTCTATGCGCCTTGAGAAGAACTTCCCGACCTGGTTCCGCGAGCTACGTCCGATCTACGGACCGTTCGAAGGCTCGATGGACCGCCTCATCAAGCTAGAGAAGAACGACTTCATCGGCCGGGAAGCAGCGGCCAAGGAACAGGCAGAAGGGACGAAACTGCGCCGTGTCTCCTTCATCGTCGATGCCGCGGATGCAGACGTCATGGGCGACGAGCCGATCTGGGCCAAGGTCGGCGGCAAGGATTACGGCACCGTGGAAAAGCCGCATGGCTATGGCGCGCCGCGCTTCGACGCGAGCGGCAAGGAAGTGCGCGGCTCGAACGCCGCCGAAGGCGCGTCTGCCGTGCGCGGCATTGTCGACGGCGACTGGCGCGTGGTCGGCTGGGTCACCTCCGGCGGCTATGCGCATTATGTCGAGAAGTCGATGGCGCAAGGCTATGTACCGGCAGCGCTTGCCGAGAACGACAGCGCCGGCCTGTTCGAGATCGAAATCCTCGGGCACCGGCGTCCCGCACGCATCAATGTCGAACCGCCCTTCGACCCGAGCGGCGAAAAGATGAGGACGTAGGCTGCCGAACCGTTGAGTTTTTATCTAGCTGCCGCTAGCGGCCTCCCGGTGTTGCAGTAATATAGCGAGAACTGGGGGGGAAGGCATGTCATTTGCAAACTATCAGGAGATCGTTGGTATACAAACATCCGCCACTCCAATGATCAAAAAAGGACGGCTGGAGAACATAAAGAGTTGCTATTATAGCTTAACCATTGAGCACGTATTTTTTCCAGACAAATCACACGCGCCGCTAAAGAGGAGTAACTGCGCAACCGACTATATTACCATAGATCCCATGGGGATTGTGTGGGTTAGAATGAAGGAGATACTGGATCTCCCCGACGACATCTGCGGAATTTTATTTCAGACAAATCACTATTCAAAGAAAGGTCTATCGATTCTCAATTTAACAGCCGTGTCTCCGGGATACTGTGGACCAATCACTTTCATTGCCGTAAACTTAAGCGGAAAAAAACTTAATATAAGCTGGTCGGACGAGGTCGCTCGGATTTTCTTCTCAAAGCTTTCAGAAAAAACCAATCTACCATCATCGCAAAAAAATGATGACCTCGAAAAATACGACCGAGAAATTAGCGACAATTTGTCAGATCGAGAGAACAGCTTTCTCGATATCGAAACTCTCCAGAAAAAACTGTCTACCACTTTGATAAAGGACGCTGAGGACACTCTTGGCCGAGCCACGAAACGGGCCGTTTTTTTCGGCGCGATGGTCGTTTTTGGAATGACCATTATTCCGCCCCTAACCGGCTACGTTTATAATATGGTCAATAACGCGGGATATTTTGTAAACAATGAGGAATCGCTCAGACTCGTGATTGAGCGAATGAAGAGAGATACCGACGCGTCAGATATGGGGCACCGAATTGACCAACTCACCGCGGAAGTTGATCTCCTTCGAAAACAACTGGGATCACGTCCTTAGGCAAACGCACGTTTTTGACGCCCGCAGCGGATACGATCGAATCGCACAATCCTACGATCGATCGCCTTGGCGGCGTTTCTGGAGGAGGAACGAGTATCCGATCGTCAAAAAAGTATTTATGCGGTTGCTCCACAAGCACCATTTCCAGACAGCGCTTGATGTCGGGTCCGGAACTGGATTTTACTCGCGTTTTTTAGAAAATTACGTACCGCAGGTGGTTGGGGTCGACATTAGTAGTCAAATGCTCAGGATAGCCGGTGAGAAATCCAAAAGCACATTCGTAAACGCCGATTTTCTACAGTATCATAGTGACGTGCAGTTTGATTTTGCTTTGTCTGCAAGAACACTTTCTCACATTAAGAGCGTAAGCGAATTTTTGCGCTATTTAGACATCAATACGCACGATGGCGCATCGATTATAATTACAGACATTCATCCTCGACACAACTATTATAAGACACGATTTGAATTAAACACAGAAACCATAGAAATTGAGACGTATAAGCATGAAATGACAGAAATAATCGGGGAGATTTTAAGCTCATTTTCGATAAATGTAATGTATAAGGAATTTGAGTTTAGCAACTTGCAGGATAAATGGTTTTCCTCTGAATTCAACTCAGTCATGAACTCGGTGGACCCTGTATTCTACGTGATAGCTTTTAGAAAGCACGACTTATTCGACAAGAGCGTGCGGGAATACCTAACAGGGGTATTAAAATTTAATTCAGCTACTAGCGGCAGTTAGTCATACCGCTTGCTGCGGACGAGTTTATCTCCAATATCAAGGCAAGGCCCTTCGACCCGAGCGGCGAAAAGATGAGGACGTAGGCGCAGCCAGCCGGTCGCATTGTGCGGAGCATACTCTTCATGCTAGCGCAGCCGGCAACACTCTGCTGGCAAGGGCGATGAGATTTCATTGAAGTACAATCTGAGATGGGCCGAGTGGCTGGCCGAGGGACGGATCGGCCCCTTCCCGGCAACGATCGTCATGGTCGCGGCTTATTTTGCCTTGCAGACCATCATACTGTCCCTGTTGAGCTCTTGGGCGGGAACCGGCGTCGGCATCGATGATGCGGAGCAGCTGATCTATGTTCCGTATCTCTGGGCTGGATATGGCGGCTCGCAACCACCCCTGTACACCTGGATCAACTGGCTGGCCGCGCATGTTTTCGGCACCAGTATCTTCACGCTGAAGCTCGTCAAATACTCCGTGCTGTTCCTTGCCGCCTGCAGCGTGTTCGCCGCCATGCGGCGGTTCGGCTACACCAAAGCGACAGCGGCGGCGGCCATGTTCGGCCTGTTTACGATCCCGCAGATCGTCTGGGAATCGCAGCGCGCCTTGTCGCATTCCGTCGCCGTCGTCGGCTTCTGCTCGCTGCTCCTGCTGGCCATGGCCTATCTTCTCGAGCGGCGAAGCATGATCGCCTATGCGGCGTTTGGCCTGGCCACGGCGGCGGCAATTCTTGCCAAATATAATGATGTCTTCCTCGTGGTGGCCCTTGTTGCGGCCGTGCTGTCGCTGCGCGAATGGCGCAGCGCGATTCTCGATCCGAAGTTCGCCATCAGCATAGCGGTCGCGATATTGGTGCTGGCGCCAACCACCTATTGGAGCCTCATGCATCCCGCCGATTTATTGTCGAGAGGCGAGAAGTTCGGAATAGACGCGCAACAAGGGCGCGTGGCGGCGGCCTTTGTCGGCGCCGGCAAGTTTATCATGGGCACCTTCAATTTCGCGGTCTTGCCGGTGCTCGTTTCCGCCCTCACGTTCTGGCTGGCGAAGTTCCGTTTCTCCGAGCGGCACCCGAAAGGTCCGGCAAGGGAAATTCTGTTGTGGCGTACCTTGGCGCTCGGCTTGGCCATGCTTGCAGTACTTGTACTTGCCACCGGCGTGACGGTGGTCAAGGACCGCTGGCTGCTACCGGTCCTGTTCATGTTGCCGCTGGCCATCGTCGCCACTATGGAACGGCTGGCGCCGCGCGGCAGGAATGCGCAGCTCCTGGTGATCGCGGCTGGAGCGATCATCGCCGTGCTGCTCGCGCCCGCCACCTGGTACGTCCAGATAAACGGGACCAGTGGCCTCTCGCGGATGATCCGCGTGGATTACCCCGCCCTCTATCGCCAACTGACTGCGGACGGACCGGTCAAAACCGCAATATCTGATGGTGCATGGGTCGGAAACCTGCGGTTGGTCGATGAAAACCTGGTCGCACTTGACCAGGAAGTGCCTAATTTCGAAACGCTGATGCAGGAGCCGGCCGTACTCGTCTGGCTTGACCGAGACGATCCGCGTCCGGTCATTTTGGAGCAGCTCAAAGCGGCCGGCTATGAGCCGGACGGCCAACCACGGCAAATGATGGTTCCGCTGTTGCGCGGCACCGGCAAGTCCGCCCGGGCCGGCGCCTATGTAAGATTGAAGAGAATGGCGGTGGGAGAAACCACGGCGCCCAAGGAAGGCGTTAGCGGAGGAGCCGAGGGTGGACAGGAACCCGACTGACCGGCCCCGTCATCACCGCAAGATCATGCCGTTCGAGCCGGACGGCTCGAACGATGTGCTGCACAAAAAATCGCGGCTGAAGGCCGCTGAACTCAACCAGCATGCGCTGGGCTATGGAGCGCCGGTGGAAGCCGAATGGCAGGCGGCGGGCATTGCTGCTCCTGACCTGCCCGCCATGCGCCGATACCGGCTCGAGCGCATCCGCGCCGAGCTGAAGCGCCGCGACTATGCGGGAGCCTTGCTCTACGATCCGGTCAACATCCGCTACGCAACGGATGCGACCAACATGCAGCTCTGGGTCGCACACAATCGGACCAGGCATTGTTTCGTCGCCACCGATGGCCCGGTGGTGCTGTTCGACTATTTCTCCTGCGAGCACCTTTCCGATCATTCCGGCGTCGTCGACGAGGTGCGGCCGGCGGTGTCGTGGGCTTATCTGTACAGCGGCGAGCTGACCGGCCAAAAAGCCCGCCGCTGGGCAGCCGGCATCGCCGAGCTGGTATTGGAACATGGCGGCGGCAATCGCCGTATCGCCGTCGACCATATCAATCCCGAGGGCATCGAAGAGTTCGCCCGTCTCGGCATCTCGACCGGCAATGGCGAGGCGGTGATGGAAAATGCGCGGCTGATCAAATCGCCCGACGAAATCCTTGCCATGCGCCGAGCGATCGTCGCTTGCGAGGCGGCGATGGGCGAGATGGAGCAGGCGCTGAGGCCTGGCATCTCCGAGAACGAATTGTGGGCCGAACTCCATCGCGGCAACATCGCGCGCGGCGGCGAATGGATCGAAACCCGGCTCCTGTCGTCGGGCCCGCGCACCAATCCATGGTTCCAGGAGTGTTCGTCGCGGACGATCGAGGCCGGCGAGCTCGTCGCTTTCGACACCGACCTGATCGGTCCTTACGGCTTCTGCGCCGACCTTTCGCGCACCTGGCTTTGCGGTGACGCGCCGCCGTCGCATGAGCAGCGCGACCTGTTCCGCATCGCCGCCGACCAGATCGCCCACAACACGGAGCTGATGCGGCCGGGCATATCGTTCCGCGACCTCGTCGAGTGCTCGTCAGTGCCACCGGGAGACTGCTTCCCGGCCCGTTACGGGGTGCTCTATCACGGCGTCGGCCTAGCCGACGAATACCCGACCTTGCCGCATGTTGGCGACTGGACCGACGACACACCGGACGGAGTGCTCGAACCTGGCATGGTGCTGTGCGTCGAGAGCTATATCGGTCGGCTTGGCGGCTACGAAGGCGTCAAGATCGAAGAACAGATCCTGATCACTGAAACCGGCAACGAGAAGCTTTCGACCTACCCGCTCGACAATCGGCTGCTTGGCGGCTGAGCGACGCTAATGCATGTCGCGCAAAAGTGTGCAGCGGCTTTGCGATAACGACATGCATAAAACAAGAATCTAAAGCGCGTCGCATGAGGCCGACCGAACGCGACGCGCTTTATGCGAGCGCGGCGATCGCCTCGCGCATCGCAGCGACGATCGTTTCCGGCGTTGTCCTGGCCGTGATGAACGGCAAGCCTTTGCGCCGCCTTGTCCAGCCGACGACTGTCACCTTCTGCGCCGCCGGCTCGAAACGCTGCGCCAGCGCCCAGCTCTCGCAATCGATAGCCGCGACGTCCGCCCTGCCCTCGGCAACGGCAACGATCGAAGCACGGTGCCCACAGCTTTCGCTCAGCCCGGAAAAGATATCCAGACTCTCGCCCAATGCTTGCAGGTCGCGGGCTGGCGCGATGATGCCCGACATGGAATCGAGGCTGTTGAAGGTGAAGCGCTTGTTGCATAGCTGATCGAGCGGAATGACGGCACCGCCGTCGGCCGGCGCCCTTGCCGGCGGTGCCTCGCCCGCCCTCATGACGATGGCGCTCGAATAGAGTTCGCCCTGTCCACCCTCGAAGGCGTCGTAGCGCGGCTGGCCGATCAGGTGGACACGCTGCGACAGGCCGAGTTCCATCGGTCCCCAGCAGGTTTGTGCAAAGAGCAGCGCCGGATGCAGCCAGAGCTGGTGAAAATCCAGTTCGTCCGGCGGCAATGTCGCCGGATCTGGCGCGATGGGTTTTCCCCGATCGTCGCGAATACCGCCAGACACGGGAGGCAAATCGCCATTGCGGCGGATGATCGTCTCCGGCGCATCGATGCCTTTTTGTCTGAAAGTATCGCGCAGCCGCGCCCATTGCGCGTCGACCTCGTCCCGCGCTTCCGGCCAGTCGTACATCGGCAAAGCCGCAATGAATTCGCTCATGCCGGGGATTTGACCGTTATGCGGGGAAATTGACAAGGTCAGGAAAGCGTCGTCCGCGCGGCACCGCCTGCAACAACGCAAGAATCATTCTTTCGGCGGCTCGGCGGGTACCGGCGCGCTGCCAAGCCCATTGAGGCTGCGTGCCCTGACGCGCGGCTTGAATGCGCGTCCTGGTTCCGGCATGCGCCGCAGCACGGGATGGACGACCGGCTCCTTCGCCTTGAAGGCATAGGCCTTGAGCAGCGCGAAATAGTTCGGATAGGCGTAGCCATTGTTCATCCGCAGCCATTCGTCGCGGCGGTCGCGAAACACCTTCGGCAGCCTGTACCAGGCCACCGTCGGGCTCTTGTGATGGACGAAATGCAGATTGTTGTTGAGGAACAGGAAGGACAGCGGCGAGCGCTCGACGATGATCGTGCGGCCTTCCGGATGTTCAGACCATTGGTGCTCGGCGTAGGTGCGGATCGAAATCAGCGACTGCCCAAGCCACACCGGCACCAGTATGTAGAGCCATAACGGCATGCCGAAGCCGAACTGCACGACAGGCAGCACCACGACGAGGCCGATCGCATGCAGCAGCCATGCCTTGCGGATGGACTTGTCGCCCGCGGCAACCTGCTTGGCGTCGTCGATGAAAAAGCCGATGCAGGAAAGCCACGGGCCTAGCACCAAACGCCCGATCATCGTGTTGTTGACCTTCAGCAGGAATTTCATCGCCGACGGCAGCTCCTCGTGCTGCCAGAGAGCCTTGTAATAGCTTTCGGGATCATCGAGCGGATCGGTCAGGCGCTCGTCTGCATGGTGGCGCAGATGAATGGTCTTGAACCGGCGAAACGGCCAGACAAGGCCAATCGGCAGGAACACAAAGGCTTCGTTGAGCCGCGCATTCCGGGTTGGGTGGCCGTGCAGGACCTCGTGCATCAGCGAGGATTGTAGCGCCGCAATCAGGGTCAGAAAGGCGAGTGCCAGCAGCGGGTAAGAGGGCCAGAGCAGGAAGCCGGTAGCGAGCCAGCCGCCGTAGCAGAGAAGTGCGAGAAATGCTGTCGGCCATTCGATGGCCGTTGCGCCGTGTCGCCTGTTGCCCATGCTCGTCATGCTATCGACCACTGCCTTCCAGTCGCCGGAACCCGTTCGATTCCTGACAACATTGTGTCAGGAGCGTTGCGTCGGCGCAACGCGATATAGCGCACAAACTGTTGCGATTGCGCATTTTCAGCTGCATATGTTATGTATTGTAAACAGCCAACAGGATTCATTTACGCCTGAAGCCCGCGTTCGCGGCTCTAAGCGCAAATTTTTCCTCCTATTGAATGGGGTGGCGATTTGGACAAGCGCGACCTGTCGACGATCTTTCGCGAGCGCCTGAAAATGCTCTTGACAAGGTCCGATTTGAACCAATCAGCCTTCGCCGCCGCGGTTGGCATCGACCGTTCGGCATTGTCGCAGCTGCTCTCCGGCGCCTCGACCCGCCTTCCCCGTGCTGAAACGCTGCTCAACATCGCCGCCGAATTCAAAGTCTCGCTCGACTGGCTGCTCGGCCTTAGCCACGATGAGGGCGTCACCGGTGAAATCCGCGAGAGCCTTGAGATCGAGGAGGCGCCGGACGGCTTCGACCGCACGCTGCTGGCTCGCTGGCATGCCGAGGCGGCGGGAACGAAAATCCGCTATGTGCCGGCCGGCATTCCCGATCTTCTGCGCACCGAGGCGCTTGTCGACTACGAAGCTGTCATCGCCAACAAGAGCCGCGAGGCACAGGCCGGCGAGACGCAGTACCGCATCGACTACAACCGACGGCCCGAAACCGACATGGAAGTCTGTATGCCGCGCCACACGCTGGAGATCTTCGCGCGCGGGCTGGGCGTGTGGGACCGCTTTCCGGAGGCCGACCGCCACCAGCAGCTCCTGCACATGGCGACGCTGCTCGACGACCTCTATCCCACCTTCCGCCTGTTTCTCTATGACGGGCGGATGCGCTATTCGATCCCCTACACCATCTTCGGGCCCTATCGCGCCGCCATTTACGTCGGCGACATGTATCTGGTGCTGAACGCCACGCAGCCGATCCGCATCCTGACCAGCCATTTCGACAATCTGATCCGTGCCGCGGACGTCAACGCGCATGAAGCGGCCAGCTTCACACGAAAGCTGGCGGAGATGCGATTTTGACCGGTTGCTCTACGTGCCGACATTGACGGCACATAAAGAATTCTTTATATCCTTATCTCAGTTATTCTTCCGGGAAGGCGTATTTCACATGACCAATCCGATCGACGCTCTGCTTGCCGAAAAGGGCGTCCTGCTCGCCGATGGCGCCACCGGCACGAATCTGTTCGCCATGGGCCTTGAGGCCGGAGAGGCTCCCGAGCTCTTGAACGAGACCGCGCCCGACACCATCACCAGCCTGCACCAGAACTTTGTCGATGCCGGCGCCGACATCATCCTGACCAACTCTTTTGGCGGCACCCGCCATCGGCTCAAGCTGCACCACGCGCAGGACCGGGTCTATGCGCTGAACAAGCGCGCGGCCGAGATCGCAAGCGCCGTCGCCGGCAACGCCGGCCGCAAGGTGATCGTGGCCGGCTCCGTCGGCCCGACCGGCGAGCTGCTGGTGCCGCTCGGCGCCATGACCTATGACGAGGCGGTCGAAGCCTTTGCCGAGCAGATTGAGGGGCTGAAGGCCGGCGGCGCCGAAGTCGCCTGGATCGAAACCATGTCGGCGCCTGACGAAATCCGCGCCGCCGCCGAAGCCGCCATCCGCGTCGGCCTGCCCTATACCTATACCGGCTCCTTCGACACCGCCGGCCGCACCATGATGGGACTGCTGCCGAAGGACATCCACGGCGTCGTCGATGGCCTGTCGCAGACACCGCTCGGTGTCGGCGCCAATTGCGGTGTCGGCGCCTCCGACATTCTCGCGTCGCTGCTCGACATGACCGAGGCGAAGCCGGAAGCAACGGTGATCGTCAAGGGCAATTGCGGCATTCCCGAATTTCGCGGTGCCGAGATCTACTATTCCGGCACACCCGAGCTGATGGCCGACTATGTGCGCCTCGCCGTCGATGCCGGCGCCAAAATCGTCGGCGGCTGCTGCGGCACCTCGTTCCAGCACCTCGCCGCAATGCGCAAGGCGCTCGATGCGCACACCAAGTCGGATCGCCCGACCGTCGAGCAGATCGTCGAACGCATCGGCCCGATGCGCAACAAGCAGGCTACGGTCAATGTCGCCGAGACCAGCGAAGCCCGCCGCGAGCGGCGCCGCGGACGCGCCTGACGCTTTCGTCTGCGACATGGTCCGCGCGAAGCAGTGCGGCCGCGAAAAAAGGCCGGCAAGGTTTCCCTCGCCGGCCTGCCTCACCCGCCCGTAGGCCGGCTCCCCCTATCAGAACGATCCCATCTGAAAGAAACCGGCCGTCATTGCCACTACCGGTTACCGCCGAGCGCCGAGGCAAGGCGCACGAGCGAGAGGAACTCGGACCTGTACCCAAATAGGTCGGCTCCCCTGGCAGCGGTGGCAATCTCCATGATCTTGTCGTAGCCGAACTTCGCGGTCGCATCCTCGTCGCGCAGCTTCTGGCCGAACGCAGCAACGGCAACGGAGAAACGCTGGTCGGTGCTGGCCTGGTCGAACGACGCCACCTCGTTGGCTGACGTTACCGGCGTGGTGATCAGCTTCGAGGTGTCCTCGTTCGGCAGTTTGTAGCGGATCTTGACGAAAGCATATTCGTCGGCATTGGCGACACCGCCATTGTTCACCGAGGCCTGGCCGTAGCGCAGCTGGTCGATCTGTTCGCCGCCGCTGCCCTTAGGCGTGATCTCGTAGATTGCGGTGACTGAATGACCTGAGCCGATCTCGCCGGCATCGACCCGGTCATTGTTGAAATCCTCTCGATTCAAGGCGCGGGTTTCGTAGCCAATCAGCCGGTACTCCGAGACCTTGTTCGGGTTGAACTCGACCTGGATCTTCACGTCCTTGGCGATGGTGAACAGCGTCGAGGAGGCATCCTCGACCAGCACCTTCTCGGCCTCCGCCAACGTATCGATGTAGGCAGCAGTGCCATTGCCGTTCTGGGCGATGGTCTGCATCATCTGGTCGTTCAGATTGTCGCGGCCGAAGCCGAACACCGACAGGAATACGCCTGTCTTGCGCTCCTTTTCGATCAGCCGCTTCAGGTCGTCGTCGTCGGTCTGGCCGACATTGAAGTCGCCATCGGTGGCGAGCATCACCCGATTGATGCCGTCCTTGACGAAGGATTTCTGCGCCAGCCTGTAGGCTTCCTTGATGCCGGCCTCGCCTGCCGTCGAGCCGCCGGATGTCAGATTGTCGATGGCAGCGAGGATCTTGTCCTTTTCCGAAGCCTTGGTGGGCTCCAGCACGGTACCGGCATCGCCCGCATAGGTGACGATCGAGACGGTGTCGTCAGGTCTCAGCTTGTTGACCAGCAGTCGGAAGGCCGACTGCAGGAGCGGAAGCTTGTCCTGCTCGTTCATCGACCCCGACACATCGATCAGGAAGACCAGATTGGCCCTGGGCTGCTCGGCCGGCTTCACGTCGAAACCCTTGATGGCGACATGCATCAGCCTGGTGTGCTCGTTCCACGGCGACGGCATGACGCTGACGGTCGAGTTGAACGGCGTCGAGGCGGAGTCCGGGCCTTTCCAGTCATAGGGGAAGTAGTTAACCATCTCCTCGACGCGAACCGTGTCGGCCTGCGGGATAAAGCCTTCCTTCAGCGAGCGCCGGACGAAGGAATAGGAAGCGGTGTCGACATCGATCGAGAAGGTCGAGACCGGGTCTTCAAGTGCGGCATGCACCGGGTTGGTCTTGAAATTCTCGACGCGGTCGCGGTTTTCCTCTTGCGGCAGCATCTGGTCGGCCGGCGCAGCGGCGGGCTGCTGTGCCATCAGCTTGGGCTCGGCAACCGTGCCAGGCATGCGGCCGACCCGCGCGCCGCCATCGGCTGAAGGGGCCGCGGAGCTTGCGTCGCCGTTCAACGCAAGCTCGCTGCTCGGCTGCGGTTCGGGTGCATTGCGGCTGAGCACATCCTGCTGCGTCAGCCCGCCGACTGCGGTCGATTCCGCCTTCGGCGGCGATGTCGGCGCCACAAGCGCCTCGCCGGCGTTACGGCTTTCACTGTCGGCGTCCGCCTTCTTCTGCTTGTCCGCTTCGGCAACGACCGGCGGTTTGACGGTCGCCGGCTTGTCAGCCAGCGTTTCGGTGATCTTATCCCCGCCGAATTCGGGCCCGCCGAATTTGGATTCCCCAAGCATGTAGATGGTAGCGTATCCGGCGATCGGCAGGGCAACGAGCCCGGCAATGGCCGGCGTGGCGAAGAGTTTCTTTTGCATGATTTCGCTCCAGAGCCTTTGTGCTCGCTCTGTGAGACGAAGCCCGCTCACCGATCCTTGGGCGGCCGGCAAAGTTTTTTCTTCCATGTCATAGGCGCGCAGCGCAGCCTGGAGGGCACGCGCCTTTGCGTCCGAGTCCGGCGCCGGTGCTGCGATGTCGCGTAGTCTGTTGAGTTCGTTGTCGTCGACCATGGTCACACTTCCCCGGCTGAACGCATCAGCGTCTTCAGCCGTTTCTTCGCTTCATGGATGTGCCAGGAAACCGTCGTCTCCGAGATCGCCATCGCCTCGGCGGCGGCGGCGTGGCTCAGCCCTTCGCCATAAACCAGCAGCACCGCATCGCGCTGCTTGTCCGGCAGCTTGCGCACCGCTGCCCAGAGCGCCTCGGCCGGGTCTTCCGGCTCAGCCGAGATTTCCCCCGAAATCAGCGCATAGGCGCCATAGGCCTCGGTCTTGACCGTCTCGCGGGCGGTCTTGCGCATCATGTCGCGCGCCGCATTCAGCGTCATGGTGTAGAGCCACGTCGTGAAGGCACCGCTGCCGTGATAGTCGCGGATCGCCCGGCCGAGCCGGACGCAGACTTCCTGGGCGATGTCCTCGGCGTCGGCCTTTTTCCCGCACCAACGATAGGCGGCGCGATAGACGAAACCATAGTGCCTTTCGAGCAACTTGCCGAAAGCACCCCGGTCTCCGCCCTTCGCCCGTCCGATCAGTTCGGCGTCGGAGGCTTCGCTTTCGTCCAGCATCATCGCCATCATTTGCCTGTTGGACGAAGGCTAATGGCGGTTCCTTGGGGCGATGGAAAGAATTTTTTGGTGGGCGGTCACGTCGTAATGGTTGGCGTGACTTGGCCGAGCGTCTCCGCAAACAGCGTCGTCAGCCGCTTCCAGTGGCGTTCGGCGCCGGCTGCATCGAAGGCACTATGGTCCGGCATGCACCAGCCATGCGCCATGCCGGCATAGTTCTCTATGACATGATCAACCTCGGCGGCGCGCAGTGTTTCGGCGAGCCGCGCCGATTGCTCCGGCGGAAAGCTGCGGTCGACACCGGCAGTGCCGATATAGACCCTTGCCTGGAGTGAGGCGGCCTTCCGGTGCGGACTGTCGGCGGCGTCACCGGCCAGATTGCCACCGTGGAAACTGGCAGCAGCGGCGATGCGGTCGGAATAGGTGGCCGCCGCGTTCAGCGCCCGCGCTCCGCCCATGCAGTAGCCGACAATGCCGACCGGCCCGGTCAGGCCTTGCGCAGCGAGCGCATCGAGGAACGCGCCGCTGTCGCGGATCGTCATCTCCTGGGTCGTGCCGCCGACGAGACCTGTGATTGCGGCCTTGCTCCTCTCGTCACTGAACGCAGTCTTGGCTTCGAAAGGGCCGTAGGGCGCGTTGCGGTAAAAAAGGTCCGGCACCAGCACCGCATAGCCTTCGTCGGTAAGCCTTTCCGCCATCTGGTCTAGCGCCGGTCGCGGGCCAAAAGCGTCCATGTAGAGGATGATCGCTGCCTTGGCTGGGGCTGCCGAGCGGAACAGCCCGGCTTTGGCCATGCCGTCACTCGTCTTAATCTGGATCGCTTGCTTGGCCATCGCCCGCTCCGTTGACGTGTCGTGCGATAGATATCCGCGCTGACCGTCGCCGCAAGCTGTAATGAGGCGATCTGCTTCAAGATTTCGTGCGGCATTCGGCGACGCTACAGACGCGCGAATGCTGCCATGTGAAAGGCCTGAACCTCGGCCGGATAGCGATAATCGGTGCCGTAAGGACAGGCGTTGCGATCAAGGCAGCCGCCGGTCCGGCAGGACGCGCCGTTTTGCCCGCGCACATGGGCCAGACAGGTTTCATGTGCAAAACCATTCGCAGAATAAGCCTCGACCGGACAGGATTTCAGGCAAGGTTTTTCCAAACATGTATCGCAAAGGTGAACCACCTCGTGGGGTTGTTGGAGCGCAATCTCATTTTCGAACAGCAGCGCGCCGCGATAGGCGTGCCAGAGCCCGTATTGCGGATGCATGAGGATGCCGAGCGGCGACGGCCGCAAGCCCTCCGCCCGCACCGCCCATTGCTGGAAAGGCAGATATGGCCTATCGGAGGGCGAAACCGCGCGCGCCCCGAATTTTCCGGCCACCGCGCCGATCACTTCGCGAGACCATCTGTCGAGCGGATCGTCGATCGGCTGTGACTGTTTCTCCAACCAGCGCAGGAAGTGCGGCCAAGGTGCGGCACCCGCCTGCCCCACCAGCAGAACGGATCTGGCGGCAGCGCCGGAGAGACCGGAAGGTGTCTCCTCAGCACCTGCAAAATTGAAGCCGCCGCGAAGCATAAGGCCATGGACGGAAAGTGCCGCCGCGATTGTTTGAGTCATGCCGCGCTCGGGATCACCCCTTCTTGTCCGGGTCGGAGAAGGCGCTCCGCCAGACTTCCTTGTGGATGATATTGGCGACTTTAGCCCCGCCTGATTCGGGCTCCTTTCAGGTGAAGGCGTCGGCCATCGACGCCTTCTTCCTGGCGATGAAGTCCTTCAGCCCGTCGTCGATGCCCGGGTCGAGATACGGCGCCTCGTAGCTCTCCAGCCAGCGGCGGGCGAGCTCGTTGGCGCGCTGCGGCGCGGTCTTTTCGCCTTCGGCCAGCCATTGCTCGTAGGAATTGTTATCGGCGATGTTGGAACGGTAGAACGCGGTCTGGAAATTGGCCTGGGTGTGATCGCAGCCGAGATAGTGGCTGCCCGGGCCGACCTGGCGGATGGCGTCCATCGCCTGGCCGTTTTCCGACAGGTCGACACCCTCGGAGAACTTCTGCGTCATGCCGAGCTGGTCGATATCCATCATGAACTTTTCGTAGCAGGAGGCGAGACCGCCCTCGAGCCAGCCGGCCGAATGCAGCACGAAGTTGGTGCCGGCGAGGATCGTCGAGTTCAGCGTGTTGGCGCTCTCGTAGGCGGCCTGCGCATCGGGGATTTTTGAAGCACAGAGCGAACCGCCGGTGCGAAACGGCAGGCCGAGCCGACGGGCAAGCTGTGCGGCGCCATACGAGACCAGCGACGGCTCCGGCGTGCCGAAGGTCGGCGCGCCCGACTGCATCGAGATCGACGAGGCGAAGGTGCCGAACAGCACCGGCGCACCCGGCCGGATCAGCTGGGTGAACGACGCTCCCGCCAGAACCTCGGCTAAAACCTGGGTCAGCGTGCCGGCGACCGTCACCGGGCTCATCGCACCGGCAAGGATGAACGGCGTGACGATACAGGCCTGATTGTGGCGCGAATAGACCTTCAGCGCTCCCAGCATGGTCTCGTCGAAGACCATCGGCGAGTTGGCGTTGATCAGGCTGGTCAGCACCGTGTTGTTCTCGACGAAATCGTCACCGAACACGATCTTGGCCATCGCCACCGTATCTTCCGCGCGCTCGGGCGCGGTCACCGAGCCCATGAACGGCTTGTCCGAATATTTGATATGGCTGTAGACCATGTCGAGATGCCGTTTGTTGACCGGCACGTCGACCGGCTCGCAAACCGTGCCGCCCGAATGGTGGATCGACGGCGCCATATAGGCGAGTTTCACGAAATTCCGGAAATCCTCGATCGTCGCATAGCGCCTGACGCCGTCGAGATCGCGCACGAAGGGCGGTCCATAGACCGGCGCGAACACTGTCGCGTTGCCGCCGATCTGCACCGAGCGCTCGCCGTTGCGGGCGTGCTGGGTATAGACGGACGGAGCGGTCTTCAACAGCGAGCGGCAGAGGCCCTTGGGGAAATGCACCCGCTCGCCCTTGACGTCGGCGCCCGCCTCTTTCCAAAGCTGCAGCGCCTCGGCGTCGTCGCGGAAGATGATGCCGATCTCCTCCAGCACCGTGTCGGTGTTCTTTTCGATCAGCGCCAGCCCTTCCTCGTCCAGCACTTCATAGACGTTGATCTTGCGCTTGATATAGGTGAGCTGTGTGCCGGGGCCGCCGCCCGAACGCGCGGCCCGTCGGGCTGCGGCGCCACCGCTGGCAGCGCGCCCGCGCCGTGCGTTTGACGCTTCCTGATCGACCGGCGCGTTCTCACTCATAATCGTTCTTCCCTGGCTTTCGTTCTGGCCTGATTTACTCCGGCCGGGCTGTTGTACCGGCCTGAAATCCGTTTGCGGCCGCATATTGCGGTCTCTGGCCGGATCGTAGCCATGCACCCTATTCGAAACGGCCCGCCAGCGCCAACGCCTGTCGCAAAATCGACAAGAATTCCAAGAGATTTACGGTCGCTTTCGTTTTGCGGGAAGTCGCAAATCAGCTATGGACAACCGGCCCGTGCGGGTTAGGTATTGACGCGATATTTTTAAGCTGCCGCGATAGTTGTAGCCGGCAAGGAGCCTGAGAAAAAATGGCCGACGACGAGATCATCCTTTCGGAACTCTCCGACGACGAGTTGGTGCAGCAGATGCACGACGATCTTTATGACGGGTTGAAGGAAGAAATCGAGGAAGGCACCAATATCCTTCTCGAGCGCGGCTGGGCGCCTTACAAGGTGTTGACCGAGGCTCTGGTCGAGGGCATGCGTATCGTCGGCGAGGATTTCCGCGACGGCATCCTGTTCGTTCCCGAAGTGCTGCTGTCGGCCAACGCGATGAAGGCCGGCATGTTCATCCTGCGTCCGCTGCTTGTCGCCACAGGCGCGCCGAAGCAGGGCAAGATGGTGATCGGCACCGTCAAGGGCGACATCCACGACATCGGCAAGAACCTGGTCGGCATGATGATGGAAGGCGCCGGCTTCGATGTCATCGACCTCGGCATCAACAATGCGGTCGAAAAATATCTCGATGCCATCGAAAAGCACCAGCCCGACATCATCGGCATGTCGGCCCTGCTGACGACGACCATGCCTTACATGAAGGTCGTCATCGATACGATGAAGGAAAAAGGCATTCGCGACGACTATGTCGTACTGGTCGGCGGCGCACCGCTCAACGAGGAATTCGGCAAAGCCGTCGGCGCCGACGCCTATTGCCGCGACGCCGCGGTGGCAGTCGAGACCGCCAAGGACTTCATGAAGCGCAAGCACAACGTCCGCGCTTCGGCCTGAGCCAATAAGTCCGGCACGAACAAGAAAAGCCGCGCCTTGCAGTGCGGCTTTTTTATTCCCAAATGTTGAGAGCCGTGCGGATCAGGGTTTCTTGACGGTATCGTCAACTGCCTTCGCAGTGGATTTGATATCCTTACCGACGCCGCGCACCGTGTTGGCGCAGGCCGAAACAGCCAAGGCGCAGGCGAGAATAGCGATTGGCGCGACGCGGAACAATTTCATGATTGGTGTCTCCCTCAGCATATAAATTCGCTGGACAGCAACGAAGATCGATTAGACTGGTTCCATGACTACCGCGCGAAAACAACAATCCGATCAAGGCGACAGGCTGCTCGTCATCGCCTGCGGGATGATCGCGCGCGAAGTTTTGGCGGTCAAGGAGCAGCTCGGGCTCGACCATCTCGACCTGACCTGCCTGCCGGCGGAGTTCCATTTCTATCCGGACCGCATCGCGCCGGCCATGGACAGGGCTATCGAGAAGGCCAAGACCGACGGCTACAGACACATCTTCGTCGGCTATGCCGATTGCGGCACGGGTGGCCTGCTCGATCGGATCTGCGAGAAGCATGGCGTCGAGCGCATGGCCGGGCCGCATTGCTTTGCTTTCTACCAGGGCATGGATGCCTATGCGAAGGTCGCCGATGACGACATGATGTCGTTCTACATGACTGACTTCCTCTGCCGGCAATTCGATGCCTTCTTCATGAAGCCGCTCGGCCTCGACAAGCACCCGGAGCTGATCAAGGACTATTTCGGCAACTACGAGAAGCTGATCTATATCGCTCAGACCAACGACCCGGAACTCGACAAGGTCGCCGAAAAGGCGGCGAAAATGCTCGGCCTCGCCTATGAGCGCCGCTCGACCGGCTATGGTGACCTGACGAAGGAACTGGCCAGCGCCTCAGCACATTCGTAAAAGAAATAGCGTCCTCTAAGCGTTTGCCGGAGGCTGCCGTTCATTTTCGCCCACCGATTCACCGATCCGATATGACATCGATAATGCGCCCGGTTTCAAGGCGGATCGGCCCCCGCGCGGTTGGATCTTTAAGCAATATTTCGGCAAGCATTGCATCGACATTGTCGAAATTACTTTGCAGAATTGACGGATCACTTAGCTCCCAATACTCCCCTTCATCGACGACATTGAGACTGGAGAACAAGCGAGTAATTTCGCGAAGAAACCTGATGATCTCGATATGAGCGCCTGCACCTGAAAACTGAGTTTTACAATGTTGTTGAACGAAGAGGTGATTGTCGAACTCAAGCCGCAGCGGTTCCGAATTGGGATGCGGTTGAAGCTCTATTCCAAACACAGGGCCAATATAGTCCACGTTTCGTTCATCAATGACTCGATTGAGCGTCTTCTCGCGCTCATCGATCTCGCGCACCGGCCAGTCTCGCGCAATGGCGAACGCCTTGGCTTCGTGCAGCAAAGCAGCATATTGCTCGTGACCCCGTAACTGTCCTTCAAAGTAGATTGTTACTCCCAACTACCTCTCCCAGTGACGCGCATTCCTGACGAATACCCGCGCTCTTATTCCGCCACAAGCCGGGCGAGCACATCGGCAAAGCTCGTCTTGCAGATGAAGCCCAGCCGCTTCCTCGCCCGCGACGCATCATAGACCCGGTCGATCGACGAAAACATCGTCCAGCCTTTCTTCGCGTAGAGCGCCGGATAATCCGGAAAATAGCGCGCCACGACCGACGGCGCGTCGGCGATCAAGGCCGCGCAATCTTCGGGCTGGAAAGGCGTCGGTGCCGAGATGATGAAAGTGTCGAAGCCCAATTGCGGCGCTTTCTCCAGGGCAGCGATGTGGGCGTCGGCTGCGTCCTCCACCGTCAGCCGGCGGAACAACAGCTCATTGGCCTTGGTGTTGGCATCCGACTGTTCGATCACGTGCGCCATGTCGTCCGCCTCGGGAAAAAACCGGGCGGTGCGCAACACGATCACCGGCAGGCCGAACTGCAAATGATAGAGCCGGCAGAGCTGTTCGGCTGAAAGCTTGGTGACGCCGTAGATGTTGCGCGGTTCAGGCGACATGTCTTCCGTCAGCCATGCCGCCTTGCGCGTCCCGCCGGTGAAGCCGGCGCGAATGGTTTGGGAAATCATCAGCGACGTCGTCGACGTGAACACGAAACGCTGAACGCCGAATGCTGCCGCCGCGTCGAGCAGGTTGAGCGTGCCGCGCACATTCGTCTCGACGAAATCCTCGTTGCGATAACGTTCGATGTCAGGCTTGTGCAGCGCGCCGCTATGGATGATGGCCTCGACGCGGTTCCCCTCGACCGCCCTCATGACCAGGTCGCGATCGGCCACTGAGCCGACGATCGGCGTTTCCGAAGACGGAACGGGATCGAGGCCGGTGACGTCATGGCCAAGAGCCCGCAGGCGCGGCGCCAAGGCGCTGCCCAGCCAACCGGACGATCCCGTCAGCAAGATCCGCATTCTTTCCACCTCGTTTCTGCTGTCGATGCTCAGGCACGGATGACAGAACGCGGCGAAACATTAAGGTATGCGCCAGACAAGAAAACAGCCTGCTCCAGCCATCAAAAAGGAAACGCCACCGATGATCGCTCGCCTCATGTTTGCCGCAGCAACTGTCCTCTGCTTGACCATGCCCGCGTTCGCCGATGGCGAGGTGCAGACGCTGATAACGGCTGCCGACAAGGCGCGGCTCAACAAATATGGCGAGACGCGCAAGGCAGCGCTTGACGAGGCGAAGGCCGGCGATCCCGCCGAGGTCAAGCAGCTCGACGCTTTGCTGGCAAAGCCGCTGGTTCCCTTCTCTGACAGGGACCTGACCGGCAAATGGCAATGCCGCACCATCAAGGCCGGCGGATTGAGCCCGCTCGTCATCTATGGCTGGTTCAAATGCGAGGTGAGCGACGACGGTTCTGGCTGGAGACTGGAAAAGATCACCGGCTCGCAACGCACGAAGGGCCGCTTCTTCGACGATGGCGAGAAACGCGCGATCTATCTCGGTTCCTTCCACGTCAACGACGATCCGGCAAAGCCCTACGGCAGCGGCCCGGAAAGCGATCAGGTCGGCTATGCCTTCCGCAACAGCGCCAGTGAATGGCGCATCGAGTTCCCGGCGCCCTATTACGAATCGAAGCTCGATATCCTCGAATTCAAGCGCTGAGCCCGATCACCAGGGGTTAACCCGGTCAGCCTAGCATTCGCGCGCAAAGAACAGGTTCTTTGCGGGGAGTCGCAGAGCATGGCACTGTCGAAAACAAACCAACGGCCGATCGTCGTCGTCACCGAAGGCGGCCCGCATATCTGGGCGATCGTCAACGCCCTCGCCGATCAACTCGGCCCGGTCAGCGTCATCCTCGAAGCTCCTGAATCCAAAAAGCAATTGCTCCTCGCGCGGGCGCGGCGGCAAGGCTGGACCTCGGCCATCGGTCAACTCGGCACGATGGTGCTGACGCGCCTCGGCAAGCGCTTCTTCGCCGGCCACGCAGCACGGCTTGCCGCCGGGCAGAAGCTGCAAACCGAACCGAAGCCTGGGCAAAAGATCATTTATGTCTCGTCGGCCAACGCGCCGGAGTGCCTGCAGGCGATTGCGGAAATCCAGCCGGGTGTGGTGCTGCTCGCCGGCTGCCGCTTGCTGTCGCGGCAGACGCTGGCGAAAATCCCTTGCCCGGTCCTCAACTACCATGCCGGCATCGCCCCGAAATATCGTGGCATGAACGGCGGTTACTGGGCGCTGGCTTCAGGCGATGCGGAGAACTTCGGCACCACCGTGCATCTGGTCGACGCCGGCGTCGACACTGGCGGCGTGCTGCGGCAGACGCGTGGCAAACCGCAGCCCGGCGACACAGTTTCGAGCTACGCGTTGCGGCAGGCGGCCTTCTCGCGCGACATCTGCGTCGAAGCGGTCAGGGATGCGCTGGCCGGCAAGCTCGGCACGGTGGATCCCGGCCTACCTTCGACACAATGGTATCATCCGACGATATGGTTTTATCTCTGGACGGGGACAAGGAACGGCGTCTGGTGACGCGCCGATTTACCGGACAGCCACCCGCCACTAACATTGCATCATGAGCGACATCGACCACCGCACCATCATTGCCGGCCTTTCGGTCGAGGACCGTCGCGACCTCACCGCCAGGGTTGACCGGCCAGGCATTGTCCGGCTGGCGGTCCATGCCGGGCTGGTTATCCTGCTAGGCGCGCTGATCGCCGCTCGCATCCCGTTCTGGCCCGCGCTCGTCTTGCCGCAGGGAATCCTGATCGTCTTCTTCTTCACGCCGTTGCACGAGACCATCCATGAAACTGCGTTCAGAACGGCGCGGCTCAATCGCACCATCGCCGCCGTGGCCGGCTTCCTTATCCTGCTGCCGCCGGCATGGTTCCGCTATTTCCATTTCGCCCATCACCGCCATACGCACGACCCGGACAACGACCCCGAACTGATGGCCCCGAAGCCGGAGACCATCAGCCAATATCTGCGCTATCTGTCAGGCGGCCCCTATTGGATCGCCATGGGCCGTGTGATCGCAACCAATGCGGCGGGCCGCAACCGCGACGGCTTTGTGCCGGAAAAGCGCCGCGGCAAGGTGGTTGCCGAAGCACGGCAGTTCCTGATCGGCTATGCGGCATTGCTGGCCGCATCGCTCGCCGCGCAGTCGGCGCTGCTGTTGTGGGTCTGGATCGTGCCGGTGCTGGTCGGACAGCCGTTTTTGCGTGCCTACCTGCTGGCCGAGCACGCGTTGTGCCCACATGTCGCCAACATGCTCGAGAACACCCGCACCACCTTCACCACAAGGCTGGTGCGCTTCGTGGCTTGGAATATGCCGTACCATTCCGAGCACCATTCCTATCCGGCCGTTCCCTTCCACCGCCTGCCGCGCTTCCATGACATCGTCGCGGAGCATTTACGCACGACCGAACGAGGTTACGTGCGCTTCCACAGGAAGCTGGTCGGCAGCTACGATGGCCGCGCCGGCTGACCAGTGCTGGAAGAAACTCCGCTTTCAACCGCGGCCGTCGATTGCGTCGCTTTTGAAGGCCCCCGCGTCGTCCCATAACAAGCAGCCCAACAGCGCTTCCGGCAATGCTCGAAACCACTGCATTGGCCAAAAGATCGGAATCGATCTTCGGAGAGCACGATGCAGCGGAGTTAAATGGTAGAGCATCGTTTGTGCGTCCGATTGGACGCACGGCGCTCTGCAGGAGCAGGAAATTATGGCCGATCTGATCGTCGTCTACTGGCGCGACATCCCCGCCCAGGTCATCGTCAAGAAGGGCCGGCAGAACGCCAAGCGCGAACTGCCGCTGCGCTTCACCGAGGCGATCGACATGTGCGCCATGCGCACCGGCGCTGGCGGCACCGACGACTATCTTGCCGAATGGCACAAGGCAGAACCCCTCCCGGTCAGTGACGATCTTGAAGCCGAGGCCGAGAAGGCTCTTCAGGAACTTGATGCGAAATACGACCGTGAGCGGCTGGTCGCTCTGGTCAAGGCGGGGGGCAAAGAGAATGTCTGATCCCCAATCAATGCCGGCGACGACGGCTCAAGCCGGCGTGACCCAGGCGACCATCGTCAAGAAGGCGGCGCCGAAATCCGACTACAAGCCGGCCGACGTGTCGCCGCAGCGGCGTGTGCAGCGCTCTTTCGCGGTGCGCCTTTGGTCTGTGCGGCATTCGCGGCTGCTCGAATGGTTCTACGGCAAATTCGCCGACATGTTCCTGCTCCTCCATCCGCTGTGGAAGGGCATCGGCTACAGCCGTGTCGAAGGGCCTGTGAAATTCGTCGAAAAGCGCGTCAAGGGATTCATGTTCGACTGCCGCATGTGCGGCCAGTGCATCCTTTCCTCGACCGGCATGTCGTGCCCAATGAACTGCCCCAAGCAATTGCGCAACGGCCCTTGCGGCGGTGTCCGCGCCAACGGCAATTGCGAGGTCGAGCCTGACATGCCTTGCGTCTGGGTCAAAGCCTGGGAAGGCTCGCGGAACATGGTGCATGGCGACAAGATTTTGGAAGTGCAGAAGCCGGTGGATCAGTCCTTGCGCGAAACTTCCGCCTGGCTGCGGGTCACCGCGCAGGCCGCGGCCGCCCGCAATGCGGCCCGGAATACTACGAAGACCGGAGCATCGGCATGATCGGCCGTCAGCCAGACGAGAATCCGGCCGGCATCCATTTGCCGCTCGATCCCCTGCCCGGCCACACCTCGCGTGGCCGGCTGGAACGCGTCCTCAGGCGCGGCGAGTTCGCAGTGACGACCGAGCTCAATCCGCCCGACAGCGCCGATCCGGAAGACGTCTACAACCGCGCCAGGATTTTCGACGGCTGGGTCGACGCCATCAATGCCGTCGACGCTTCCGGCGCCAACTGCCACATGTCGTCGGTCGGCATCTGCGCGCTGCTGACCCGCATGGGCTATGCCCCGATCATGCAGATCGCCTGCCGCGACCGGAACCGCATCGCCATCCAGGGCGACGTGCTTGGGGGTGCTGCGATGGGCGTCGCCAACATGCTGTGCCTGACCGGCGACGGCGTGCAGGCCGGCGACCAGCCCGGCGCCAAGCCGGTGTTCGATCTCGACTGCATGTCGCTGCTCGAAACCTGCCGCGTTATGCGCGATAACGGCAAATTCCTGTCCGGCCGCAAACTCACGACCCCGCCGCAGCTTTTCCTTGGCGCGGCGATCAACCCGTTTGCGCCGCCGATCGATTTCCGGCCCTATCGGCTGGGCAAGAAGATCGCCGCCGGGGCACAGTTCGTGCAGAGCCAGTACTGCTTCGACGTACCGATGTTCCGCACCTACATGCAGAAGGTCCGCGATCTCGGCTATACCGAGAAATGTTTCATCCTGTGCGGCGTCGGGCCGCTGGCCTCGGCCAAGACGGCCAAATGGATCCGCTCCAACGTACCGGGCATTCACATTCCCGATCAGATCGTCAAGCGCCTGGAAGGCGCTCAGGATCAGAAGAAGGAAGGCAAGCAGCTCTGCATCGACATCATCAATGAGGTGAAGGAAATTCCCGGTGTGTCCGGCGTCCATGTGATGGCCTATCGCCAGGAAGAATACGTCGCTGAGATCGTCGACGAATCTGGCGTGCTGAAGGGTCGCCGGCCGTGGAAACGCGAAATCCGCCGCGACGACCAGCTCGTTGCCGACCGGCTCGACCACATACTGCATGACGACCTCACCGAAACCCAGGTCGACATGGTCAAGACCGCGCATTGACAGCGCGAATCGTCAGCATTCGCTTGATCAGAAACAGATAACGATATAAAGAACTCTTTATATCACGATGGAGAGATTTCATGACCCGCACCATCGTCGCCTCGGCGACACGAGAAATCATCATCGGCTTCGATCAGCCCTTCTGCGTGATCGGCGAGCGCATCAATCCGACCGGCCGCAAAAAGCTGGCCGCCGAAATGATCGCCGGCAATTTTGAGACCGTCATCAAGGATGCGCTGGAGCAGGCCGCCTGTGGGGCCACCATGCTCGACGTCAATGCCGGCGTCACTGCAGTCGATCCCAACGCCACCGAGCCGGCGCTGCTGGTGCAGACGCTGGAGATCGTGCAAGGCCTGGTCGACCTGCCGTTGTCGATCGACTCCTCCGTGACTGCGGCAATCGAAGCGGCGCTGAAGGTCGCCAAGGGCCGGCCGCTGGTCAATTCCGTCACCGGCGAGGAGGAAAAGCTCGAAGCCATCCTGCCGTTGATCAAGAAATACAACGTTCCTGTCGTGGCCATTTCCAACGACGAGACCGGTATTTCGATGGACCCCGATGTGCGCTTCGCCGTCGCCAAGAAGATCGTTCAGCGCTGTGCCGACTTCGGCATTCCGGCGCATGATGTGGTCGTCGACCCGCTGGTCATGCCGATCGGCGCGCTGGGCGATGCCGGCCGCCAGGTATTTGCCCTGCTACGCCGGCTGCGCGAGGAGCTCAAGGTCAACACCACCTGCGGCCTCTCCAACATCTCGTTCGGCCTGCCGCACCGTCATGGCATCAACGCCGCCTTCATCCCGATGGTGATCGGCGCCGGCATGACCTCGGCGATCATGAACCCGGTGCGGCCGCAGGAAATGGAAGCGGTGCGTGGCGCCAACGTGCTGAACGGCACCGACGAGAACTGCACCAACTGGATCAGGACCTACAAGGACTACAAGCCTGCTGAAGGCGGCCAGGCCGTTGCCGCCCGGACGCAGGTCAACGCGCCGGGCGATGGCAATGGCAATGGCGGACGCAGGCGCGGCGGCCGCGAAGCGCGTATGGCCCGGGGTTGAGCCAGGTCTTGGCCGACACGATATGGGGCCTAGGACTGGGGAGGAACCGAGACATAGCGGCATCGCTGCCGTAGCCAAGACCCGAGCTGCGTAGAAAGTAAAGTCTGGAACGTATGAACTCTCCCGTCAACATCACCGATCCGCTCGTGCTGTTCATGCCGTCGGGCAAGCGCGGGCGGTTTCCGGTCGGCACGCCGGTTCTGGACGCCGCGCGCCAGCTCGGTGTCTATGTCGAGAGCGTGTGCGGCGGGCGTGCCACTTGCGGGCGTTGCCAGATCGAGGTGCAGGAAGGCAATTTCGCCAAGCACAAGATCGTTTCCTCCAACGATCACCTCTCGCCCAAGGGCGCTAAGGAAGAGCGCTACGAACGCGTACGCGGCCTGCCCGAGCCCCGCCGGCTGTCCTGCTCGGCGCAGATTCTCGGCGATCTCGTCGTCGACGTGCCGCAGGACACCGTCATCAACGCGCAGACCATCCGCAAGGACGCCGACACCAGGGTCATCGCCCGCGATGCGGCAATCCGCATGTGCTATGTCGAGATCGAAGAACCCGACATGCACAAGCCGCTCGGCGACCTCGACCGTCTGAAGATCGCGCTGATGAAGGACTGGGGCCTCAAGAGCCTCGATTTCGATTTCCATCTGTTGCCGCAGGTGCAAGGCATTTTGCGCAAAGGCAACTGGACCGCGACCGCCGCCATCCACAAGGACACCGACAGCGAGACCGCACGGGTCATCGCTTTGTGGCCCGGCCTCAAGAACGAGGCGTACGGACTTGCCTGCGATATCGGCTCGACCACGATCGCCATGCATCTGGTGTCGTTGCTGTCGGGCCGCGTCGCCGCCTCGTCGGGCACATCCAATCCGCAGATCCGCTTCGGCGAGGATCTGATGAGCCGTGTCTCGTACGTGATGATGAACCCGGACGGCCGCGAAGGCATGACGGTCGCCGTGCGCGAGGCCATTTCGGGGCTTGTGGAGAAGGTCTGCACCGAAGGCAACGTCCAACGCAACGACATCCTGGATTCCGTGTTCGTCGGCAATCCGATCATGCATCATCTGTTCCTCGGCATCGATCCGACCGAGCTCGGCGGCGCCCCCTTCGCGCTAGCCGTCTCCGGCGCCGTGCACATCAAGGCATCGGATATCGGTTTGAAGCTCAACCAGGGCGCCAGGCTCTATATGCTTCCTTGCATTGCCGGCCATGTCGGCGCGGACGCTGCCGCAGTGACGCTGTCGGAAGGGCCGCACCGCCAGGACGAGATGATGCTGATCGTCGATGTCGGCACCAATGCCGAGATCGTGCTCGGCAATCGCCAGCGGGTCGTGGCGGCCTCATCGCCAACTGGCCCGGCCTTCGAAGGTGCGGAAATCTCCGGTGGCCAGCGCGCCGCACCGGGTGCCATCGAGCGCGTCCGCATCGATCCTGAAACGCTGGAACCGAAATACCGCGTCATCGGCTCGGAACTCTGGTCCGACGAGCCGGGCTTCCTCGACAGTGTGCAGGCGACCGGCGTCACCGGTATTTGCGGCTCCGGCATCATCGAGGTGGTCGCCGAGATGTATCTCGCCGGCATCATCTCCGAGGACGGCGTCGTCGATGGATCGCTGAGCGGCCACTCGCCCCGCGTCGTCGCCAATGGCCGCACCTTCTCCTATGTGCTGAAGGAAGGCGAGCCCAAGATCACCATCACCCAGACTGATGTGCGCGCTATCCAGCTTGCCAAGGCCGCCCTTTATGCCGGCACCAAGCTTTTGATGGAAAAACAGCACACCGATCATGTCGACCGCATCCACTTCGCCGGCGCATTCGGCTCGTTCATCGACCCGAAATACGCAATGGTGCTGGGCCTGATTCCGGATTGCGACCTCGACAAGGTCTCGGCCGTTGGCAATGCGGCCGGCGCCGGCGCCCGCATGGCGCTGTTGAACCGTGGCTATCGCCGCGAGATCGAGGAAACCGTTAGCAAGATCGAGAAGATCGAGACGGCGCTGGAGCCGAAATTCCAGGAACATTTCGTTTATGCCATGGCGCTCCCGAACAAGATCGACCCGTTTCCCAAGCTGTCGGCGGCGGTGAAACTGCCGCCGCGCAAGACGGTGAGCGAAGACGGCATTGCCGGCGACGCTGCCCCGCGGCGGCGTTCGCGCGAAGGCCATGCCGCGCGGCGCGGGCGGGGATGACTCGCCTCCGCCAGGCTGTCAGAACTTCCATTTTCATTTGTATGCAAATGTTTCCAGATCGCGCCGATCTGGAAACGAAATCGCGTTTTCGTGAAATCCGCCAGATACATAGGCGGAGCATTTAACCGGCATCGAACGGCCGGCGGAAACAGTTTTCGGCCACCGCAACGCTCCAAGGAGATCAAGATGTCGATGTTCGAAAGCTTCGGCCGCTATGGTGCGGCCTTCAAGAAAACACGCGAAGCGCGCAAGTCGCTGCGCATCCTCAACAGCTTGCCGCCTGAGATCCAAAAGGACATTGGCTGGCCGGTGTCGCCGCGTTCGAGCGAAAGGCAGCTTTCGGTCGGATGGGGCACGCAGCGCGGATGAAATTCATCGACAAATGCAAGCTGCTCGGTATTCGCCGGAGCCGCAATGCGGCTCCGGCTGCACCCAACAATTGGCTGCGCGCCGCGTTGCTGCCGCGGCGTTGAGCTGCACCGGTAGGCCAGAGACTTCATGGCCGGACGCTTTGTCGACAGCTGGGATCAAACGACCGTGTTGAGATTGCATCAATCTTGACTTTCTTGGTGGCGACACAATCTTCGAAATAGTCGGGGGTTCTCTTAGTCGGCTCAGCCGAAGTCCGTGTATCTGCATGCCCAGTCTCAAAAGCCACGTCGTGTCGTTCGTCCTCAGGTACAGCCGCAAGAAGGCGTTTTCCAGCCCCGAGAACCTGCAGCGCTGGATCGCCTATGCGCGCAGGACGGAAAACCATCAGCCGCCTGCGTCGCTGTGGTCACGCCTGGAGATCACAACCCGCACGATCAACGGCTTTCCCGTCTACGAGATCGCTCCCCAGGCTGGTGAGCGGAGGCGGATTCTCTACCTGCACGGCGGCGCTTACGTCTTTGAAATCACACCCTATCATTGGCGGCTGATCGCCGACATGGCCGACCGCCTCGGGTTCGGTATCACCGTGCCGATCTATCCCATTGCTCCCGAACACGATTTTCACGCCATGTTCGGCATGGTCTGCGCCGTCTACCGCCAGATGTTCGGCGAAACCAGGGCGAATGATATCATCTTCATGGGCGATTCCGCCGGCGGAAACATGGCCGTCGTGCTGACCATGATGGCTGCGCAAGACGGCCTGCCCTTGCCATCACGCCACGTGCTGATTTCGCCCGGTCTCGACGTGTCGCTCGCCAACCCAGAAATGTATGAGGCCGAACGCAACGATCCGTGGCTGGGCATTGCCGGCGGCCGCGAGGCGATCCGGCTTTACAGCGCCGGCATCGATCCCACCGACTGGCGCATCAGCCCGGTTTACGGCGACCTGTCGGTGCTGCCCAAAACGCTGCTGCTGACCGGTTCACGCGATCTGCTCACCCCCGACAATCTGATTTTCGCGGAAAAGGCACGCGCGGCCGGCGTCGAAATTGAGGTCGTCCACGAGCAAGGCATGTTCCATGTCTGGCCGTTGATCGACATGCCGGAGGCGCGTCGCGCGCGGGACAGCATAGTGGCCTTCTTGACCAACGAAACTGACAGTTATCATGCCAAGGCAGGAGAGTTGTCGCTGCAAAGGGCAGACCGCGACGGAACGCCTCGCAATCTGGTTGCGCCGCTCAGGTCGTAGTTTGGCTCAGAACTTCCCAGTTTCCCTGAACATCTCAAACGTCGCGCGGATATGGTCGGCGACTGCCTTCACTGGAGCGCTGGCGTCCGGCGTCACCACCATGGCCAGATTGTAGGTGCCGATGTCAGGCATGCCGTCCTTCGGGCACAGCTCGACCATATCGCTGCCGAGGAACGATTTCGGCAGCGGCGCGACTGCAAGATCCGCCATGATCGCGGCGCGCTGGCCGGCCGTGTGTGCGCTCATATAGGCGATACGGTAGTTGCGGCCCTCGCGGCCAAGCGCCTCCAATGCCCCTGCCCGCCAGGCACAGCCCTCTTCCCACAATGAGACCGGCAGCGGCTCGCGCAGATGCGCGCAACCGCCCTTGGCACCGGCCCAGACGATCGGCTCGGTGAGCAGCACTTCGGCGCCGATCGCGCTGGTCTTGTAGGAGTTGGTGAGCAGCGTGATGTCGAGCGCCCGGTCGTCCATGCGCCGGCGCAGATTGACGCTCTGGTCGATGGTGACGTCGACCGCGATCGATGGATGCGATTGTGCGAACCGCTTCAGCACATGCGGCAGCACACGTTCGCCGTAATCGTCCGGCGAGCCGAGCCGCACCACCCCGACAATGTCTGGAATGATGAACTTCGACACCACCTCGCGATTGATCGACAGCAGCCGGCGCGCATAGCCGAGCAGCATCTCGCCATCGGTGGTCAGCGTCACCGAACGGGCGTCGCGCGCGAACACCGAGCGGCCGAGAATGTCCTCCAGCTTCTTGATCTGCATCGAGACGGCCGACGGCGTGCGTAAGACCGCATTGGCCGCAGTGGTGAAGCTGCCGGTCTCGGCGATCGCGACGAAAGTGCGCAGAACATCCAGATCGAGCAGCGGCAGCGGATGATTGAGTGGGGCGTTCATGGCAAGCGACCTTCAATTTTTCTGATGCAAACCATCATTCCATTTCGTTTGATTGAACATCAGTTTGGGAGGATAGTCAACTCGGTCGGAGGCAGGACGCATCGAAGTGGTCCCGAAACAACCATGACACGGACCTGCAATCGACACGAAATGAAGCTGAAACAAAGCCGGTGTACCGCCTGACGCTGCAAGCGCCGGGACGACCCGGCCCAACGCGAAGGAGAATGAGATGTCTATCCTGTCATCCATCGGTCGGATCGCGACCGAGTTCAGCGAGGCCCGTGCCCGCTACCAGACGGAACGCGCCATCCGCGCGCTGCCGATTGAACTGCAGAAGGATATCGGCTGGCCCGAAGCTGCCGATGCCAAGGCCGGCACTCGCCATGGTGTGGGATCGTGGGCTGGAGCAAAGTAAACCGTGTGTATCAACAGCTGAAGGCCTGCCGCGCAGGTCAGCCCGGCAGGCCTTTTTGTTTGTACTCCAATGATTTTCCCGAGCCATGTCGCCGTCGCATGCCGCATATGAGCAAGTCGCATAGCAGCCCGCACTGGCAATCAACGCATTGTAAATAATCGAAAATCCTGGGCAGAATGCCCAAATTTGTCGCATTCCGTGTCGCTTTTCATATCAAGTGCTTCGCTTTTGCGATTTAGTTTCCCCTCACGTAAGCCTATATCATCATCAACAAACGAGCTGCCCCACTCCATCAAGCGAAGGCGACCCGTCTGAGCAACCGAATGGAGATGATCATGAAGCTTTTTGCCCGCCTCTTTGCCCGTCGCGAAATGAACCTGACGACCGCGCTCGAGCGCCAGCGCCTGGCCAACACCATGCCTGGCCAGACCGGTGCCATGGCTGCCGCGCGCCTCGGCTTCGTCGCCTGAGACGCGGCAATCCCGGCGGAAGCAGCCTTGCGCTGCTTCGAAGTCGATCCAGCGCCGCTTCGGTTTTGCCGAGGCGGCGTTTTCGTGTGCGCAGACTGCATAGGCTCGGTTGGTCGATCCGGCGGCATGTCGCGTCCTTCGCCGCATAGCGATCGCCCATTTGCGACCCGTGTCGCAAATAAAGTCGCTCCGTTGCCGTCTAGCCAATTGACAGGAAACGTCTTTCCTGATGTCGCTGTGCTAATCGCGACATCCTGTTCGCGCCATTGCAGCGTGAGGATCTACCCGTGAATGTCGTAAAGCACCCGATCCGGCGATCGTTCGTATTCTTCCTGGTCCCCGATTTCACCATGATCGCCTTCGCGACGGCGCTCGACCCGTTGCGTTCGGCCAACCGCATGCTCGGCTATGAAGCCTATCGCTGGCGGCTCGCCAGCATCGACGGCAAGCCGGTGCGCGCCTCGAACGGCGTCGAATGCGCCGTCAACACCTCGCTAGAGGAAGAGCGCAAGAAAATGTCCGGACCGGACCGGCCGAACATGGCCATCGTCTGCAGCGGCATCAATGTCGAGCGCTACCAGAACAAATCGGCCTTTGCCTGGTTGCGCGAGGAGTACAATCGCGGCGTTGCCGTCGGCGGCCTGTGCACTGGCGCGCATATCCTGGCCGCCGCAGGCCTGCTGTCCAACAAGCGCTGCGCCATCCATTGGGAGAACCTGCCGGGCTTTTCCGAGGCGTTCCCCAAGGCCAATGTCTTCGCCGACCTCTTCGAGATCGACCAGAACATCTACACCTGCGCCGGCGGCACCGCCGCGCTCGATATGATGCTGAAGCTGATCGGCGACGATTTCGACGAAAGCCTCGTCAACCGCGTCTGCGAGCAGGTGCTGACTGATCGCGTGCGCAGCCCGACCGACCGCCAGCGCCTGCCGCTGCGCGCCCGCCTTGGCGTGCAGAATTCCAAGGTTCTGGCCATTATCGAGCTGATGGAAGCCAATCTCTCCGAGCCGCTCTCGCTGATCGAGGTCGCTGATCATGTCGACCTGTCGCGCCGGCAGATTGAGCGCCTGTTCCGCACCGAGATGGGGCGCTCCCCTGCCCGTTACTATCTGGAGATCCGCCTCGACCGCGCCCGGCACCTGCTGATCCAGTCGTCGTTGCCGGTGGTCGAAGTGGCGGTCGCCTGCGGCTTTGTTTCCGCCTCGCATTTCTCCAAATGCTATCGCGAGTTGTACGCCCGCTCGCCGCAACAGGAACGCGTCGACCGCAAGCAGCTTCTGGCGGCTTGATCTGGCAAATCAGCAGAGGACCGGCGAAGTGTGATATTCCCGCATCGAGAGATGTCGCATGACCACGAGTTCGAGCCTATCCCAAAAACCGGCCGACCCGCACAGCTTCCGCCTCGATGCAGAAAAATGGGCCGCGTTCATGGCGGCACTGGACGCCCCTACGCGCGACCTTCCACGCCTAAAGCGCCTGTTGAGCGAACCGAGCATCTTTTCCGGTCGCGGTCGAGTGTAGGTTGCGGCGACTATACCTGCGCCGTGCGCATAGCCTCGACGCGGATGTCTTCCGTCAGCCGCGCTTTCAGCGCCGAGAATTCCGGGCTGGTCTTCAGCGTGTAGTGGCGCGGATGCGGCAGGTCGACGGCAACGTCCGATTTGATGCGGCCCGGCCGTGCCGTCATCACGACCACGCGCGACGCCATGAAGATCGCCTCCTCGATGTCGTGGGTGACGAACAGCACCGTTTTTTGCCGGCGCTCCCAGATGCCGAGAAGCAGTTCCTGCATCAGCCCGCGGGTCTGGTTGTCGAGCGCGCCGAACGGCTCGTCGAGCAGCAGGATCTCCGGATCGTTGGCCAGTGCCCGGGCAATCGCGGTGCGCTGCTGCATGCCGCCGGAAAGCTGCTTCGGCCAATGGTTTTCAAAACCTCTCAGCCCGACGAGATCGACGTAAGAAGCGACGATCTCGCTGCGCTCGTGCTCGGCCATTCCACGTTCGCGCAGGCCGAAGGCGATGTTCTCGGCGACCGTCAGCCACGGAAACAGCGTATAGGACTGGAAAACCATGCCGCGGTCTGGACCGGGCCGGTCCACCACCCTGCCGTCGAGCAGAACACGTCCCCCACTCGGCGCTTCGAGGCCGGCGACGATCCTGAGCAGTGTCGACTTTCCACAGCCGGATGGCCCCAGGATGGTGATGAAGTCGTTGGCGGCGACCGCCAGATCGATCGGCATCAGCGCCTTGACCGGCTGCCCACCGCCGACACCGGCGAAGGTGCGCGAGACGCCTTCGATGAGCAGCTTGCTCACGCCAGGCTCCATGGAAACAGCCAACGGTTGAGCGCCTTGAAGGCGAAATCGGACAACAGCCCGATCAGGCCGATGACGATGATGCCGAAGATGATCTGCCCTGTCGCCAGCCGCGACTGGCTGTTGATGATCATGTAGCCGATGCCCGACGACGAGCCGATCAGCTCGGCGACGATGACATAGGTCCAGGCCCAGCCGAGCACCAGCCGCAGGGTCTCGGCAATCTCCGGCGCATTGGCCGGCATGATGACGCGCCGCACGATGCCGTTGTCGGACGAGCCAAGCGTGTAGGCCGCCTCGACCAGGTCGCGCCGTGTGCCGCCGACCTTGACCGCGATGATCAGGATGATCTGGAACACCGAACCGACGAAGATCACCAGCAGTTTTTCGAGCTCGCCAACGCCGGCCCACAGGATGAGCAGCGGGATGAAGGCCGATGCCGGCAGATAGCGGGCGAAGGAGACGAACGGCTCCAGGAACGCCTCCACGGGCTTCCAGGCACCCATCACGATGCCGAGCGGCACGGCAACGATGGCCGCCATCAAGAACCCGCCGAAGACGCGCCAGATGGTGATAAGGATGTCGAGCCAGAAGCGGTCCTCGACCAGCAGCCGCCAACCGTCTCTCACCATCGACAGCGGATCGGCAAGGAAAATGCGATTGACGTGGCCGCCAAGCGTGATCCACGCCCAGAACGCCACGAACAGCACGAAGAACGAAATGCCGAGCACGGTTCGAATGCCCGGCGAGACCGGATGCAAGGGGCGCGGCATCTTCGACCGTCCTCTGATCTGAATGAAAAAGCGGCGGCGCACGCGCCGCCGCCGGGCGACAATCCTGCCGGTTAGTCGGCGACGGCGCTGGTGTCGGCCAATGTCGAGACGTCAGGCGCTTCCTTGATCAAACCCATCTGCAGCAGAAGCTCGCCGGCGGTCTTGGAAAAGTCCTGGAATTCCTTGGTGAAGAACTGCTTGTTTTCAGCCTTATCGGCCCATTTCAGGTATTTGGCCGACTCTTCGAATTCCTTGGCCGACTGCTTCACGTCGGCACCCATCGTCTCATAGGATTTCGCCGGATCGCTCTTGATCAGGTCGAGTGCCTCGAAATAGCTGTCGGCAAGCGCCTTGCCCGCATCCGGATTGGCCTTGAGGAACTCCGGCGTGCAGCCGACCGTATCGAGCACCATCGGATAGTCGAGAGTGGTCACAAGGATATGGCCCTGGTCGGACTTTTCGCGCACCGCCGAGATGAACGGCTCATAGGTGACCGCCGCATCGTTCTGGCCGGCGAGAAACGCCTGCGCCGCCGCATCCGGCTCCAGGTTGACGACCGTCACGTCCTTGGTCGACATGCCGTTCTTGTTGAGCACCCAGGCCAGCATGAAATAGGGCGAGGTGCCCGGCGCCGAAGACGCGACCGACTTACCTTTGAGATCGGCGACGGTCTTGATGTCGTTGCGGGCGACGATGCCGTCGGCGCCGTAGGATTTGTCGAGCTGGAATATCTGCTTGGTCGTCACGCCATTGGCGTTCCAGACCAGCCAGGTCTCGACCGTGGTGGCGGCGCATTGCAGGTCGCCGCTGGCGATGGCGAGCGGCCGGCTGGCTTGCGGCACCTTCTTCAAGGTGACGTCGAGGCCGTGCTTTTCGAAGATGCCGGCCTGCTTGGCGAGCGTCAGCGGCGCAAAGCCGGTCCATCCACTGATGCCGATGCTGACCGATGTGGCGGCCATCGCCGGCGCGGACAATCCGACGGCAAGCGTCAAGCTTGCGGCAAGAATTCCGATCCTGTTCATGTCGGTTCCCCTTTTATGTGTTCGGATGCGGAATTTGTGTCACAGACGCCCGCAGGCTTGTCAATGAAGCAGATGCTGCACTGCGGTATGTCACCATCGACAGCAAACTCCGCCATCAGCGGCTGTTGTACATCCAGCTGCGGTCGCGCCACATTTTTTCGCCAACCAGGCAGTCGGTGACGGGGATGTCCTGTGCCAGCACCAATGGCGGATGCGCCGCCCCTTCCGCCGCTCGCTGCGGCGAGGCCGGACCGGCAAGCTCCAGCACCAGCTTGCGGCGGATGGCCGCCGGAAACTGCGTCCAGTCATTGACCGGGATCATGAAGGAGCCCGGCCCGCCGATGACGCAGTCGCTGTAGTAGCGGTCGAGATTGTTGACATCGTAAGCGCTGCTGAACCCGCCCCTGGTCATCAGCGGCAGGCCGTTGATGGTGATGCCTTGCTTGATCACAGCGTCGCGGGTGATATCGACAGGTGCGCCCTGGTTGTTGGGGCCGTCACCCGAAATGTCGATCACCCGCTTGACGCCCTGGAAGCCGCTTTCAGCAAAGAGATCGCTGGCGAATTCCAGCGCGCCGGAGATCGAGGTGCGCCTGGCACTGGCCGGCGGATGAGCGGAAAGCTGCGCTGCCAGCCGCTCGGCGTCGGCACGATTGGCGATCACCGTCCACGGCACCACGACCTGCTGCCAGGTCGCGCCAGCCCATTCGACATAGGTGACGGCAATCTTGCCATGAGCGCCTTCGCCGATTGCCTGCAGGACATCGTCATGCGTCAGAGCCGCCGCATAGCCATGACGCTGGATTTCGAGCTCGTCCGGCGACATGGACAGCGAAACGTCGACCGCCAGCACCAGTTCGACGTCAACCGGCTCGGCGGCGCGGGAGTTTGCAGTCAGCCATAGCACCGACGCCAGCGCGGCGGCACCCGAGACGAGATGTCTTGCACGGGCAAAACCAGACATGCCGCATGGTAAGCGAAAATCGCCGATCGACAAAGAGAAAAGCCCGGCGGAGAGCCGGGCTCATTCGGTCACATTTTTGCGAACCGCCGGAAAACGAATTTCATTTGTGGATGCGGCGCCCGCCCCGTCCCCGCCATTCCACGGCCTTCTCGACATCCGTCTCGGAGGATGGGTCCGGCTTCGGTTTTCTAGCACCGACCCCACGCGCTGCCGTCCAGTTCGGCTTGAATGACGGCGGAACCCACAACAGAATACCTGCAACCGCGGCAGGCAAGATGATCGCAAAACGCAGAATTGAAAGTACGATGCCGCAGATGCCGACGATCTGCGCGGCCCGGCGGACGCCGAAGCGTCTCAGGAACAAATGTCTTGCAATCACGCCGCCATCCAGATCGTAGGCGGGCAGGATGTTGAGAATGATAAGTGACACGTTCAACAATGCGCCAATCCAAAGCGTCCATTCCAGAGGACCGGCCGACCTTGACGGCAGCCACCCGAATGGCCTTTCGGGCACAACTGGGATGAGTTCTCCAAAAACCAGATAATAGGCCGCATCGAAAAACGCGGCGAGCGCGATGTTCGCCAGGGGACCCGCTATCGCAATCCGCGCCCAGGCAGGCGATGGCGCTGCGGCGCGTTTGAAACGCGTGAGCCCGCCGAAGAGATATAATTCTATCCTGTCGGTGGCGACGCCTTGTCGGCGTCCGATCCAGGCGTGTGCCAGTTCGTGCAGAAATATCGACGCAAACAGAAGCGCTGCAAAGATAGAGGTATGGATCAGTGCATCCTTGGGTCGGCTTGCCCACTCGTTCAGGAAGGGCAGCACAATGGGAATTGCGAAGGTCCAGCTGACGCGAACCGGGATATTCCGGTTCAGCTGAAACACAAGCGTATCGTTTTTTCTGTCCCAGCCGATCCGCCGCAAAGGCACCCCCTAATCGCAGCGCGACGGTAAGCGAGAATCATCGCTCCACAAAGCGAAAAGCCCGACGATGAATCGGGCTTCCGCATTCAGGGTCCTGCTGGCACTGCTCGGCTTGCCTGTGTGGAGAATCGTCAGGCAAGCAACGCTTAGCTGCGCGGATTGAGGTTCTCCGGGTCGTAGAGCGGCCTGTAGCCGACGGCGGCCACTTCGACCGGGTACTTCTCGCCGAAATATTCGACGCTCAGCTTGCGGCCCTCCTGGCAATACGCCCAGGGCAGGTAGGCGAGCGCGATGTTCTTGCCGAGGGTCGGACCATAGGCCACCGAGGTCGTGAAGGAGCGGCGGCCGAGCTCGTCGACGAGCGTCTCACCGGTTTGCGGGTCCATCACCGGCATCGTGCCGACCGGATAGCGGAGAACGCCATTGGAATCGGTATTGTCGGTCATGATAAGCGTGCAAAGCATGGCCGGCTGATGCGCCCGGGCGCGATATTCCAGATGCTTTGCCTTGCCGCAGAAATCGGCCTCCTTGACTTTCGGACGGGCAAGGTCGGCTTCCAGCAGATTGTATTCGGTCAACAGGTCCGCATTCTGCAGGCGCAGGCTCTTCTCCAGGCGGCGGCTGTTGGCATAGGTCTCGACGCCAAAGGCCATCACGCCGGTCGACCGCAGCGCGTCCCAGACAGCCAGGCCGTCGTCGTAGCGCATGTGCAGTTCCCAGCCTTGCTCGCCGACATAGGAGATGCGGAAGGCGGTCACGTCCTTGCCGGCGATCCTGACGGGCTTGATCGCGGCAAAGGGAAAATTCTCCGGCGTCAGCCCATCGGGGTTTTCCACGCACTTGCTCAATGTCGCCCGCGCGTTCGGACCCCAGATGCCGACGGTCACATATCTCTCGGTCACATCGGTGACGCTAACGTCGAAGCCTTTGTCCTCTGCCGTCCGGCGCATGTACTGGAAGTCGCGCGGCCCGGCATCGGCGCCGTCGATGACGCGGCAGCGGCCGGCCATGCGGATGACGGTCAGGTCGGCGCGCACCATGCCTTCCTCGTCGAGGAAATGGGTATAGATGCCCTTGCCTATATTGCCGTCACCGCCGATTTTTGCCGCGCACAGCCATTCCATCAGCGCGACATGGTCCGGGCCTTCCACGTCGTACATGGCGAAATGCGACAGGTTGACGATGCCGCAATCCTCGCTCATCGCGAGATGCTCGGCGTTCGAGACGCGCCAGAAGTGGCGGTTATCCCATTCGTTTTGGCGCACCGGCACCCGGTTGCCGTATTTCTCGAGCAGATGCTCGTTGGCGGCGTAGCCATGGGCGCGCTCCCAGCCGCCGAGTTCCATGAAATAGCCGCCGAGTTCCTTCTCGCGCTCCCAGAAGGGCGAGCGGCGGACATTGCGAGCCTTGGAGAAGGGCTCGCGTGGATGGACCGCTGGGTTGTAGACCTTCATAGCGGTTTCGGTGCAGCGATCCCAGATGAACTGTTCTTTCGTCTGGTGCGGATAGAAACGCGAATAGTCGATGGCGTGGTGGTCGATCGCCGTGCGGCCGTCCGTCATCCAGTCGGCGATGAGCTTGCCCATGCCGGGGCCGTCCTTGACCCAAACCGCCACCGCATACCAGAGGCCCCTGACCTTCTGGCTTTCGCCCATCGAGGGGCCGCCGTCCGCCGTCACCTGCAATAGGCCGTTGAAGGAATGGCTCTCATTGTAGCCCAGCTCGCCCAGGATCGGCGTCAGTTCCATGGCGCGCTCGAGCGGCGCCAGGATCTGCTCCATGTCGAGATCGCGTTGCGACGGCGAAAGCCGCGCCTCGTTTTTCTCGAGAATATCGCGCGGATGGCAGAGTCGCGGATTGGTCTCTTCGTAATAACCCCATTCGATCTGCCCGCCTTCGGCGGTCTTGGGGTCGCCGGTATCGCGCATGTAAGCTGAGTTGCCCTGGTCGCGCAGCAGCGGCCAGCCGATCTCCTTGCCGGTGCCGGCGAACTCGGTGTATGGCCCGAAGAAGGTAAGCGGATGGTCGATCGGCATGACCGGCAGGTCCTCGCCCGCCATTTCCGCGATCAGCCGTCCCCAGATGCCGGTGCAGACCACGACATAGTCGGCCTCGATGGTGCCGCGGTCGGTCACCACGCCCTTGATGCGGCCGTTCTCGATGACGAGCGACCTGGCCGACGTATTGGCAAACGCCCTGAGTTTGCCGGAAGCTTCCGCCTGATCGACAAGCTTGCCGGCGACGGTCTGCGAGCGCGGGATGACGAGGCCGGCGTCGGGATCCCACAGGCCGCCCTGTACCATCTGTTCTTCGATCAGCGGGAATTTTTCCTTGATCTCGGCGGGATCGATCAGGCGGGCGCGTGTGCCGAAGGCCTTCGCCGAGGCGATCTTGCGCTTGATCTCCGCCATGCGGGCGTCGTCGCCGACGCGGGCGACCTCGAGGCCGCCGATCCGCGCGTAGTGACCCATCTTTTCGTAGAAATCGATGGAATAGAGCGTCGTCCAGCACGACAGGAAATCATGGCTGGTCGTGTAGCAGAAGTCGGAAGCGTGCGCCGTCGAGCCGATATCCGTCGGGATGCCCGATTTGTCGATGCCGACAATATCGTCCCATCCGCGCTCGATCAGGTGATGGGCGACCGATGCGCCGACGATGCCGCCCAGCCCGACGATGACGACCTTCGCCTTTTCCGGAAACCCTGCCATTGCCCGCGACTCCAAGATGCTATTGCGAGCAGACTATAGGGCGGCGCGGCGCCGCGCTTGCAGCCTGTTTGCGACATCGCCAAAAAAGCCCGCGCCACCAGCCCGTCGAATGCAGTTAGACCTACGCCTTCGCCCTGCTCGGTACGAAGACGCTGCTAGAGCCCGTCCTGCGCAGCTTCGAAGAAAAATGCATACCTTCATCGCCGATTACCGGAAGCAAATAAAAGGCCGGGTGTTTGCCCGGCCTTCAAAAATCATGGCGTCGACTTTACTTGATGCGCGCGACGCCGCCCGAGATCTCGATCGTCTCCGAACCGGTCAGCGCCTCGAGGTCGCCATTCGGCAAGGTAACAAAACAGCCGCTCGGGCAAAATTCCACGGTTTCGCCAGCGGCCAGCGCCAGCTCGGTCTTGCCGCCGCCTTCCGTCACGATCAGCGTGCGGGTCTCGGCGTCCTTGTTAACCGCGCTGGCGGCATGGGCCGAGCCGCCCACGGCCAGAAAAGCGACGGCGGCGACGAGAGACTTCCACATTTTGCAGTATCGGTGTTGCCACCGCCTCTGTTGCATTTCGCAAGGCATTCTCGCCGTTTGCAGGTGAGCTTATATGCAATGCAAGCTGAACGGCAACTGAATGCCGCATTCATGCCGCAATTGGTTTCCGAAGGCTTGAAGGCAAGCTCCAATCAGCTAGTCAGGATCGGGCTTCCGTACCTTGCGTCCCGACTTGGCGAGACGTTTCGCCTCGACCGCCGCTAGGGCTTTTGCTTGTTCCCGCTCGGCGAATTCGACTTCGATCTTGTCGTCGTCGATCGGCCACGCCTCGTGCTTTTTGATCTCGACGACGGCGCGCGGTGTCGACGGAATTTCGATATGCTGGTCGGCGAACACATCGAAGATGGAAAAGCGGATGTCGTTCTGGACGATATTGCCACTAAGAACGTCTGCCAGGAATACGCGGATCTCGAATTCGAGCGCGGCCGGGCCGAAATTGGAAAACAGCACAAAGGGTTCCGGGTTCTTCAGCACCAGCGGATGGCTGCGTGCGATCTCCAACAGAACGCCATGCACGTGCTTGACGTCGCTGCCATAGGCAACGCCGACCTTGATGTCGACGCGGCCGAGCTTGTTGCGGTGCGTCCAGTTGCCGACCGCATTGTTGATCAGGTTTGAATTGGGCAGGATCACCGATTGCCGTTGGAACGTCTCGATCTCGGTGGCGCGCACGCTGATCTTCTTGACCGTGCCGCTGATGTCGCCGGCGACGATCCAGTCGCCGACCTTGAACGGCCGCTCGGCCAACAGGATCAGGCCCGACACGAAATTCGAGACGACATTCTGCAAGCCGAAACCGATGCCGAGGGACAGGGCGCCGGCGACCAGCGCGAGATTGGAGAGGTCGATACCGGCCGCCGAGATGCCGACCAGTGCCGCGACCGCGACACCGGCATAACCGACCGCCAGCCTGATCGAATTGCGCACGCCGGTGTCGACCCGGCCGCGCGCCATCACCGAGCCGTCGAGCCACCCCTGGAACCAGCGCGTCAGGAAATAGCCAATGATGAAGACGACGACGCCGGTGAGAATGCCGGTGACCGAGATCGTCACCGAGCCGATGGTGAGGCCGGTCGCCAGCTTGTAGGCCCAGGCCTGGATGTCGCCGGGCTGGAAGCCCCACATCAACAGGATCAGCGGCAGGAACACCAGCACAATCATGATGTTGATGGCGGCGCTGACGACAAGCCCGAGCTGGTCGAGGGCGGTCTCTTCGTAGCTTGAATTGGCCGCTAGCCAGCGCCCGATCGAAGTTTTGGCGAAACCACCTTCCTCGCCGATCGCTCGCGCCGACAGGAAGCCGATATAGGCGGTGACCAGGATGGTGCCGGTGACCACGACCTGCAGCGAGACGAAAATTGCAAGGCCGATATAGCCAAGCAGTGCCGATGCGATTGTGAATAGGCCTAGCGCGACGGCGGTGTAGCGCAGCCACGCCGGCCACGGGCGCCAGCTTCCGTCGGGGGCCTTGAACGGCTTCAGAAGGCCCATAAGGATCAGGATGATGCCGACGATGATGGTGGCGATGAAGCTTCTGGCGATGGTCAGCGACAGTGGCGAGCCCATCTTGTCGTTGACGACAGACAGGAAGTTGTTGCTGCCGATGACGACAGCCATGGCGGTCGTCAGCCGCACCAGCCAGCGCGCCGGGCCGGTTTCGACCGGGATCAAACGCCAGTTCGGCAGTCGGGGCTCGAGCGCTGCGTTGGTCAGGCGGTTGACGCAGAACACCACCGCGATAACGGCAACCAGCGAATTCAGGAAGATGCCGATATCACCGCGTAAAACGTTGTAATAATCGAAGAAGAAGATCGTCGAGACAAGGAAGGCGCCGACCGCCAGCGTCGGCAGCAACGTCGACCAGAACGCCACCGACAGGCGGCTGAGATAAGAGGGGTCCTCGACGGAGGGATCCGCTTCGAAGACGCGGCCGAACAGGCGTCGGCCGCCGATAAAAAGCACTGCAGCGAATGCGAGCGCCATCAAAGTCGCGGCAAGAATGGCCTGGAACTTGAACTTGAAGGCGAAGCTCAGCCAGGACGAGACCGCCTTATAGAAGCCGGAAAACTCAGCGTTGGCGTCGGAAAAGACTTCGGGGCTAAGCGCATCGGACAGCACGTAGCGTTTGGTAAGCACATTGCGGAACAGCTCGCTGCGCATGTTGCCGATCTTCTCGATCAGCCCACTGATGCGGATCGACAGGTTCTGCGCGCTGGCAATAACGGCGTTGATCTCGGCTTTTTCGGAAGCCAAGGCCTGGCGTTCACCGGTTACGATGTCTGGCTCGGCCGGCTGGCCCGCGGCCGGCGGAGGTCCCAGCATCTCAATCCGATCGTTGATATCGCCGAGACGCGATCGGAACGCCAGCGCGCTGGTGAGCGCCGCCCGCGACAGATCCTCCAATTGCAGACGGATTTCCACGAGGGTGGCATCGTCTTGGCCGTCCTGCTGTATCTTCTTCTCGAGACCGTCGGTTTTGGCCGTCAGACTCTGGATGACCTTCTGCTGGTCTGCGATCAACCCGGCGGCGCCCTGCCCGAGTGCCTGCGCCATAGCAACGAGCGACGGCGGCGCCGAGACAACAAGCGCAAGAATCAAGACCAGGCGGAATAAACGAAAGAACATGATTTTTCTGGCGACTCGCGGGCGGCATCGGCAGTTTTGAAGCACGTCCTTGATAAAGAGGCTCATATCACGGGGCAAGTCATCCCAGGCGTCTCGTTTTTCGAAGTCCCGCCAATCGAAGTCGGCCAATCCAATCGAAGTCGGCCAAATCCAATCGAAGTCGGCCAAATCCAATCGAAGTCGGGGAGTCGAAAAGCGATGGCGCAATCTTGGCTTTGCGTTTGCAGCCTGCTCTATACTCTGCCGTAAAGCCTGAAATGGATGACAATAAGAATGGCGGAATATTCGGCCTTTTCGCTTCTCAAGAACGCGCTGACCGGAAACAAGGACTGGAGGCCGGCCTGGCGCAAGCCCGACCCGAAAGCGTCCTACGACGTGATCGTGATCGGCGGCGGCGGCCATGGCCTGTCGACCGCCTACTATCTCGCCAAGGAGCACGGCATCACAAATGTCGCGGTGCTGGAGAAGGGCTGGCTCGGCTCCGGCAATGTCGGCCGCAACACCACGGCGGTCCGTTCCAACTATCTCCTGCCGGCCAACACGCGTTTCTACGAACATTCGATGAAGCTGTGGGAGAACCTGGCCCATGACCTCAACTACAACGTCATGTTCTCGCAGCGCGGCTGCCTGAACCTCGCCCACACACCTGCTCAGCTCGACGACTATGCCCGGCGCGGAAACGCCATGCGCCATCTCGGCGTTGACGCCGAACTGATGACCACGGCCGAAATCGCGCGCCTGGTGCCGGCGCTCGACGTCTCGGCCACCGCGCGTTTCCCGATCGTCGGTGGCCTGATGCAGCGGCGCGCCGGCACCGCCCGCCACGACGCCGTCGCCTGGGGCTATGCGCGCGGCGCAGATCGCCGCGGCGTCGACATCATCGAAAATTGCGAGGTCACCGGCTTCCTGCGCGACGGCGACCGCATCATCGGCGTCACGACAACGCGCGGCGAAATCCGCGCAAAAAAGGTAGCGGTCGCGGTTGCCGGCAGCACCGGGCGGGTCATGCGGCTTGCCGGCATCGAGACGATGCCGATCGAGAGCCACGTGCTGCAGGCCTTCGTCACGGAATCGCTAAAACCGTTCATCGATACGGTCCTGACCTTCGGCATGGGCCATTTTTATATGTCGCAATCTGACAAGGGCGGGCTTGTCTATGGCGGCGATCTCGACGGCTACAACAGCTACGCCCAACGCGGCAGCCTGCCTATCGTCGATGAGGTGATGAGCGAGATGCTGGCGCTGTTCCCTGGGCTGGCCCGTGTCCGCATGCTGCGCTCATGGGGCGGCGTCTGCGACATGTCGATGGACGGCTCGCCAATCATCACCACCGGTCCGCTGCCGGGCATGTATCTCAACTGCGGCTGGTGCTATGGCGGCTTCAAGGCGACGCCGGCTTCCGGCTGGTGCTTTGCCTGGACCATTGCCAAGGACGAGCCGCACGGTCTCAACGCGGCCTTCACGCTCGACCGCTTCTACCGTGGCCTGGTGATCGACGACAAGGGCCAGGGCGCCACGCCCCGGCTGCATTAGGCCATGATCCCGAAAAGTGGAAACCGGTTTTCGGACAAGATCATGGTCAAACGAGAAGTTTAAGAGATCCATGCTCATCACCTGCCCCTATTGCGGCCCGCGCGACGTGATCGAATTCACCTATCAGGGCGACGGCAATCGCCAGCGCCCACAGCCCGCCTCGCAGAACCTCGACGCCTGGAACGCCTATGTCTACGACCGGCTTAACCCGGCCGGCGACCACAATGAGATCTGGCAGCATTCCGGCGGCTGCCGCGCCCATCTCAGGGTCGTGCGCAATACGCTGACGCACGAGATCTCCAGCACCGCGTTCGCGCGCGGCGACCACAACTCGGTTGCGCGGCACCGGGCCGAGGACAAGCCATGAGCCCGCGCCGTACAGAGGCCGGGGGGCGCATCGACCGGCTGCGGACCATCCGTTTCACCTTCGACGGCGCGCCTTATACCGGCCATGCCGGCGACACGCTGGCTTCGGCGCTGCTGGCCAACGGCGTCACCCTGTTTGGGCGTTCGTTCAAATATCACCGCCCGCGCAGCGTGCTGACCGCCGGCGTCGAGGAACCGAACGCGCTGGTCACAGTGTTGAGGGGCGAGGTTCGCGAGCCGAACATCCCCGCCACAATGGTCGAGATTTATGACGGGCTGGCCGCAGTCAGCCAGAACCGCTTCCCTTCGCTTGCCTGGGACGTCAGTGCCGTGAACCAGCTCGGCGGCAAGCTTTTGTCGGCCGGCTTCTACTACAAAACCTTCATGGGACCGGTGATCGGTCCGCTGAAGGGCACTCGCTTCTGGATGTTCTGTGAGCATTTCATCCGCCGTGCCGCCGGCCTGGGCAAGGCAGGCACGGCTCCCGATACGGCGCGCTACGAACGCATGAACGCGTTTTGCGATGTGCTGGTGGTCGGCTCCGGCCCGGCGGGGCTGATGGCCGCCAGGGCGGCTGCCGATCAGGGTGCACGCGTCATCCTGGCCGAGCTCGAGCCGCATTTCGGCGGCTCGGCCAATTGGTCGCGCGAGACGATCGATGGCATGCCGGCCGCCGACTGGGCAGCGCGCGCCGCCGGTCAGCTTGAAGGCCGTGACAATATCCGCCTTTTGCCGCGCACTACTGTCTGGGGTTATTATGACGGCAACACGCTTGCCGCGCTCGAACGTGTCACCGACCACAAGGAAAAGGCCGGCAAGGGCGAGCCGCGCCATCGCTATTGGACGATCCGCGCCAAGTCGGTGGTGCTGGCCACCGGCTCCCTGGAGCGTCCGCTGGTCTTTCCGGGCAACGATCGGCCAGGCGTGATGCTGGCGCATGCTGCCGAGCGTTTTGCCAATGAATATGGCGTGCTGCCGGGCGACAGGGTCGCGCTGTTCACCAACAATGACAGCGCCTATCGCTCCGCGCTTGCGCTGAAGAAGGCCGGCGCCGTCGTCGTCGCCATCGTCGACGTGCGCCCAGAACTTTCGAGCGAAATGCGCAAGCTGGCCGGCGAAGCGGAGGCCGAGATCCTTTCTGGCCACGCGGTAATCGCCACCGAGGGCGGCAAGGCGCTTTCCGGCTTCAAGGTGCAGCGCTTCGACATGGTCAACGGCGCGCTTTCCGGCGAAGCGCGCAGCATCCACGCCGATTGCCTGCTGATGTCGGGCGGATGGTCGCCGACCATTCATCTGGCCAGCCAGGCCGGCGCGAGAGCGGAATGGAACGAAGCATTGCAAGCGTTCCTGCCGCCCAAGCCGACGACGCGGCAATGGATCGGCGCCGGCGCCTTCACCGGCAGTTTCTCCACCGCCGAGGCGATCGCCGAAGGCCGCGCCGCCGGCCTTTCCGCAGCGGGCGCAACCGCCACGCCGGCGGCCTTGCCTGCCGTCGAGGCAGCACCTGGCGATCCCGATCCGGCGCCGGTGCTCGAGATCAAGGCCAAGGGAAAGAGTTTCGTCGACTTCCAGCATGACGTGACGGCGGATGACGTGCGGCTGGCGCATCGCGAAGGCTTCGTCTCGGTCGAGCATCTGAAGCGCTACACCACGCTCGGCATGGCAACCGACCAGGGCAAGAGCTCCAACATACCCGGCCTCGCCATCATGGCCGAGGCGCTCGGCAAGCCGATCCCAGAGGTCGGCACGACGCGCTTTCGCCCGCCCTTTTCGGCGGTGTCGATCGGCTCGCTAGCCGCCGAACGCTTCGGCGATCTGAAGCCCGAGCGGCTGACGCCGATGCATGACTGGCACGTCGCCAACGGCGCCACCATGTATTCGGCCGGCCTGTGGTATCGGCCGATGATCTACGGCCATCCCGGCGAGACGATCGAGCAGGCCTATGTGCGCGAAGCGAGAGCCACGCGCGAGAGCGCCGGCATCGTCGATGTCTCGACACTGGGCAAGATCGCGGTGCAAGGCCCCGACGCGGCGGAATTCCTCGACCGCGTCTACACCAACGTGTTTTCGACGCTGGCCGTCGGCAAGGCGCGTTATGGGCTGATGCTGCGCGAGGACGGTCTCGCCTTTGACGACGGCACCACGTGGCGGCTCGGCGAGCAGGATTTCCTGATGACCACCACCACCGCCAATGCCGGCAAGGTGATGCAGCATCTGGAATATTTCCTCGACGTGATCTGGCCGGAGCTGAAAGTCCACGTCGCCTCGGTCACCGACCAATGGGCCGGTGCCGCCATCGGTGGGCCGAAGGCAAGGCAGATACTGGCTGCTTGCGTCAGCAGCACCGCCGTCGACAATGCCGCCCTGCCCTTCATGGGCATCGTCCACGGCGAAATCGCCGGCGTGCCGGTGATGATCTGCCGGCTGTCCTTCTCCGGCGAAATGGCCTTCGAGGTCTATTCCGGCGCCGGCTACGGCACCCATGTTTGGGAGGCGCTGATCGAAGCCGGCAAGCCGTTCGGGCTGGTGACCTACGGGCTGGAGGCGCTGGGCACCATGCGCATCGAGAAAGGCCACGTCACCGGTGCCGAGATCGACGGCCGTACCACGGCACGCGACCTGCATCTCGACTGGATGCTGTCGAAGAAGAAGTCGTTCATCGGCTCGGCGATGATGGATCGCGAGGGGCTGATCGCACCCGACCGCCTGGAACTCGTCGGTATTGTTTCGCTCGACAACCAGCCGCTCAATGGCGGCGCACACATCGTCGAGGAGCTTGACGAAGCCAATCCACACGGCTCGCTTGGCCACATCACCGCCTGCTGCTATTCGCCGGCGCTCGGCAAATATATCGCGCTTGCCCTGGTCAAGGGCGGCAAGGCGCGGCGCGGCTCGCGTGCCTACGTTTCCGATCCGTTGCGCAACAGGTTCGGGCCGGTCGAGATCGTCTCCAACCATTTCTTCGATCCGGACGGGAGCCGCATGCATGGTTGAACGCCAATCACCGCTTGAGCCGGTGCTGCATCCGGGCTCGCATGGCAATTTCGAGCACGGTGTCGAAATCATCCTCTCCGAAACCAGGCCGGGGTCGATCCTGCAGCTCGCCGCCTGGCCCGGCGAGGAGAAGACGTTGATGGCCGGCATCCATGCGGTCACCGGCCTGGCTTTGCCCGACGGCGCCGGTGGCGGTGTGACGAACGGCGCCAGGTCGGTGTTCGGCTTTGCGCCGGGAAAATTTACGGTTGTCGATGAAGCCGAGGGATTGGCGCCGGCGTTTGCCGATGTCGTTAGTTCGGCCATCGGTACGGTGACCGACCTTTCGCACGGCCGCACCGCGATCCGTATCGCCGGGCCGAAGGCCGAGTGGGTGCTGGCGAAATTCTTCGCCATCGACTTCGCGCTGCCGGCCTTCCCGATCGGCGCCGGCCGCTCGACCATGCATCACGACGTCTTCGCGCAGATCCAGCGCACGGGCGCCGATCAGTTCGACATCTATGTGTTCCGCTCGTTCGCCCGCTCGTTCTGGAAAGCGCTCTGCCATGCGAGCGAGGAAGTCGGCTACGAAGTGCAGTAGAGCCGGACGGCGCTTCACGTCACTCCGCGAACGTCACCCACTCTTCCAGCGGCGCGCGGTCGGTGCGGAAGGCATTTTCGGGCTTGGACGTATCCTCATGGCCGAGCGCCATGCCGCAGACGACGATCTCCTCGTCGGGAATGTTGAGCACCGGCCTGATCTGCCGGTGATAGGGCGCGAAGGCGGCTTGCGGACAAGTGTGCAGGCCCCTGCCCCGCGCGGCGACCATGATGTTTTGCAGGAACATGCCGTAGTCGATCCACGACCCCTTGTTCAGCCGCCGGTCGACGGTGAAGATCATGCCGACCGGCGCGTCGAAGAAGACGAAGTTGCGGTCGTGCTGCGCACGCATCCTGTCGACCTCGCGCCGGCCGATGCCGAGCACGCCGTAGAGGCCGAAGCCGTTGGCCCGCCGTCGCGTCAGATAGGGTTCGAAGAACTGGTCGGGATAGTAGCGGTACTCGTCCCACTCGGCCTTTTCGGCGCGGATGCCCGAACTGAGGATGGCATCGGTGATGCGCTGTTTGACCTCGCCCTTGGTCACATAGACTTTCCAGGGCTGCATGTTGGTGCCTGAGGGCGCGCGCGCGGCAACGGCGAGAATATCGCGGATGGTCTCGTCGTCGACCATATCGGGCAAGAAGGCGCGTACCGATCGGCGCGAGGTGATCGCGTCATCGACGATCGCCGCCGCAATCCGGGAGTTGTTTTCCAGCATGGCCGTCCCTTTGCGTATGATCCCGAATCCGATTTTCCGGAAGGATCATGCGCCGACTAGAAGTGATGGAGCATCCTTGCGCGTCTTTTTGAACGCCCGATAGCCTACCCGCCTCGACCGGACGCCCCACTCGCCGCTCGTGCGCCGAGCCTTTGCCCGAACCGTCAAAATGGCGCAAGTAAATCTTGTGAGTGCATGAAAATCCTCTTGATTTTTTCATGAACCCGCCATCAAATGAAATTTGCTGGGAATTTTTCATCGAGACAGGGATGGCTTTGCCCTCAACCGCCGCCAGATCGGAACAGGACAGCGGCGAACGGCTGCTGGCCGGCGACATCCGCGCGTTGCGCAAGGCGCGCGGCCTGACGCTTGCTGAAATCGCACTGAAGCTCGGCCGTTCCGTCGGCTGGGTCAGCCAGGTCGAGCGCGGTCTGTCGGTCCCGTCGCTCGGCGATCTCAGGGCCTTCGCCGAATTGTTCGGCGTGCCGGTCAGCCTGTTCTTCAGCCATGACGTACCTGTCGAGACCGAGCGCGGCGTGGTCGTGCGTGCCGGCAACCGGCGCACGCTTGGCACAAGCGATTCCGGCCTGGTGGAGGAGCTTCTGTCGCCCGATCTCGGCGGTAGCTTCGAGATGCTGCGTTCGGTCTTCGCCCCGGGTGCCGAGCTGCAGACCGAGTCGCGCCGGCCGACCGAGGAAGCCGGCTACGTCGCTTCCGGCAGTTTCGATATCGAAATTGCCGGCGTCTGGCACCGGCTTGGCGAAGGCGATTCCTTCCGCTTCGACGGCAAGCCGTTCCGCTGGCGCAATCCTGGAGCGGAACCGGCTGTGGTGATCTGGGTGGTTTCGCCGCCTGTCTATTGAACGAATGCATGTCGCCCAAAAGTGCGTGGCGGTTTTGGGACAACGACATGCATCAAAACAAATAGTCGGAGAAGAACATGGCCGGTTTGCCGACCACGGCACGCGTTGTGATCATCGGAGGTGGTGCCGTCGGCACCTCCTCGCTCTACCATCTCGCCAAGGCGGGCTGGACCGACTGCGTGCTTCTGGAGAAGAACGAGCTGACCTCCGGCTCGACCTGGCATGCCGCCGGCAACGTGCCGACTTTCTCCTCGTCATGGTCGCTGATGAACATGCAGCGTTATTCGACCGAGCTCTATCGCCGGCTGGCCGACGAGGTCGGCTATCCCATGAACTACCACGTCACCGGCTCGCTCAGGCTAGCCCATAGCGCGGAGCGCATGCAGGAATTCCAGCGCGCCAAGGGCATGGGCCGTTACCAGGGCATGGATATCGACGTGGTCGGGCTCGACGAGATCAAGCGCCGTTACCCCTTCATCGAGACGCATGAGCTGAAAGGCGCGCTCTACGATCCGAATGATGGCGATATCGATCCAGCGCAATTGACCCAGGCACTGGCCAAGGGCGCGCGTGACATGGGCGCGAAGATCATCCGCTTCTGTCCGGTCACCGGCGTGCGCCGCGACAACGACGAGTGGGTGGTCGAGACAACGCAAGGCGAGATCCGCTGCGAGATCGTCGTCAACGCCGCCGGCTACCGCGCCGCCGAGGTCGGCAGGATGTTCGGCCGCGAGGTGCCGATGATGGTGATGAGCCATCAATACATCCTGTTTGAGGAAATCCCCGAACTGGCCGCATGGTCGAAGGAGCAGGGCAAGAAGCTGCCGCTGCTGCGCGACGTCGATACGTCCTATTATCTGCGCCAGGAAAAGAACGGCATGAATCTCGGCCCCTATGAGCGCAATTGCCGCGCCCACTGGGTCGGCCACAACGACCCAATGCCCGACGACTTTTCGTTCCAGCTGTTTCCCGACGATCTCGACCGGCTGGAACATTACCTGGCCGATGCTGTCGCCCGCGTGCCGATCCTCGGCACCGCCGGCCTGTCCAAGGTCATCAACGGGCCGATCCCCTATGCGCCGGACGGCAACCCGCTGATCGGCCCGATGCCCGGCGTGCCCAACGCCTTCGAGGCCTGCGTCTTCACCTTCGGCATCGCCCAGGGCGGCGGCGCCGGCAAGGTGCTGGCCGAATGGGTGACCGAGGGCCAGACCGAATGGGACATGTGGTCGTGCGATCCGCGCCGTTTCACCGCCTTTGCCTCGGCCCCGGATTATTGCGTCGCCAAGGGCATGGAGATCTATGACAACGAATATGCCATCCAGTTCCCGCGCCATGCCTGGCCGGCCGGGCGCGACCGCAAGCTGTCGCCGCTCCACGACCGCATCAAGGCACTCGGCGCCCGGTTCGACGCCTATAATGGCTGGGAACGCGCCACCTGGTATGCGAAGCCAGGCGACGACATCTCCGAACAATCCACGCTGACCTTCCGCCGCGACGGGCCGTGGCAGCATCGTGCGCGCGAGGAATGCCTCGCCGTGCGCGATGCCGCCGGCATTCTGGACCTGCCGGGGTTTTCCCGTTTCAATCTCGATGGTCCGGGTGCCGCCGAATGGCTGAGCCTCCAGGTGACAGGCCTGGTGCCGAAACCCGGCCGCATCGGCCTCGTCTATTTTGCCGACGACAAGGGCCGCATCGTCACCGAAATGTCGGTGGTCCGCCACGACGAGAACCTGATGACGCTGATCACCGCCGCGGTGGCTCAGTGGCATGATTTCGAATGGCTGAAATCGCGCATCCCGAAGGACGCCACTTTCAAGCTGGTCGACCGGACGGAGGAATACTCCACCCAGATCCTCGCCGGCCCCAACTCGCGAAAAATCCTCGCCGAACTCTGCGCGGCCGACCTCACCCTGCCCTGGCTGACGCATCAGGAAACCAGTATCGCCGGACGTTGGGCAAAGCTGGTGCGCGTATCCTTCGCGGGCGAGCTCGGCTGGGAAGTCCACAGCAAGGTCGACGATACCGCAGCCATCTTCGACGCCCTCTGGGCAGCCGGCCAGAAGCACAGCCTGAAACCGTTCGGCATGTACGCGCTGGATTCGCTGCGGCTCGAAAAAGGTTACCGCACCTGGAAGGGCGACCTGTCGACCGACTATTCGATCCTGCAGGGCGGGCTGGAGCGCTTCGTCAGATGGGATAAGCCCGACTTCCGCGGCAAGGCGGCGCTGCAGAACGAGAAGCAGCAGGGCATCAAGAGGCGCTTCGTCACGCTGGTCGTCGAAAACCCCGGCGACTGCGATGCGCCCTACATGTCGACGCTGTGGCATGACGGCCGGATCGTCGGCGAGACGACATCCGGCGGTTGGGGTCATCGCATCGACAAGTCGATCGCGCTCGGCATGCTGCGCGCCGACCTCACCGAGCCGGGAACCGCGGTCGAGGTCGAGATCTTCGGCGAACGTTTTCGGGCGATCGTGCAGAAGGATGAGCCGTTATGGGATCCGAAGAACGAAAGGCTCAGAGCATGAAGACTGTCATCCTAACCGATGGCGGCATGGGCCAGGAGCTGGTCCGCCGCAGCAGCTCCGAGCCGACGCCGCTGTGGTCGGCCAGGGTTCTGATCGACGAACCGGATCTGGTGCGCGACCTGCATGCGGAATTCATCCGCGCCGGCGCCCGCGTCATCACCATCAACACCTATTCAGCCACGCCGGAGCGGCTGGCACGCGAAGGCGCGCAAGAGCTGTTCAAGCCCCTGCAGAAGCGCGGCATCGAACTGGCAAGGCAAGCCCGCGACCAGGCTGGCGACGCGGCGATCGCCGGCTGCCTGTCGCCGCTGTTCGGCAGCTATGCGCCGGCGCTGACGATATCCTTCCAGGATACGCTCGACATCTATCGCCGTATCGTTGCCGAGCAGGCGGGCGGCGTCGATCTGTTTCTGTGCGAAACCATGGCGTCGGCCGAAGAGGCGCGCGCCGCCGTCACCGCGGCGTCGGAAAGCGGCAAGCCCGTATGGGTGTCGTGGACGCTTGCCGACCACGGCACGCCGCGCCTGCGCAGCGGCGAAGCCATTGCGGCGGCGGCGGGCGCTCTTGCCGGCCTGCCCGTCGCGGCCCGGCTGATCAATTGCTGCCGGCCCGAAGCGATCGCTGCAGCGCTGCCCGAACTGATCGCTCTCGGCGGTCCGGTCGGCGCTTATGCCAACGGCTTCACCTCGATTGAGGCGCTCAAGCATGGCGGTACGGTGGAAGTGCTGCACGCCCGCCACGACCTCGATCCGGATGCCTATGCCGGCCAGGCGGTCGATTGGGTCGAGGCCGGCGCCGGCATCGTCGGCGGCTGCTGCGAAGTCGGACCGGCCCACATCGCCGCGCTGCGCGACCGGCTCGAACAGGCCGGTTATGAAATTTCGGGAGCAGCATAATGCCCAAGCCATCTTCGCGCATTTCCGGCATCGTGCCTTCGGGCAAGGATGGCTGGGAGGTTCATTCCGCTGCCTGGGCGCGCAAGCAGGCCGGCGAGGACATCATCATGCTGTCGGTCGGCGACCATGATTTCGACACGCCGAGCGAGACGATCGAAGCCTGCGTGACGGCGGTTCGCGCCAGCAATCACCACTACACCCCGCTTGCCGGCGTTCCGCGCCTGCGCAAGGCGATGGCGGCGGCCTCGACGCGGTGCACCGGGGTTGCGACAAATCCCGACCAGGTCATCGCCACCCCGGGCGGGCAGGCCGCGCTTTACGCGGCCATACAAGCGGTTCTCGACCAGGGCGACCATGCCATCGTCGTCGCGCCCTATTACGCCACCTATCCCAACACCTTCAGTGCGGCGGGCGCCGAGTTCAGCGTCGTCGAGACCCCCGCCGAGGATGGCTTTCAGCCGCGCGCCGCCGACATTCGCGCCGCCCTTCGGCCGAACACCCGCGCCATCCTGATCAACACGCCGAACAATCCCACGGGCGCCGTCTATTCGCGCGAGCGCCTGGAAGAGCTGGCGCAGATCTGCCGCGAACATGACCTCTGGCTGCTGTCGGACGAGGTCTACTGGACGCTGGGCGGCGGCGAACACGTCTCACCACGCTCGCTGCCCGGCATGGCGGAACGCACGCTGGTCATCAATTCGATGTCCAAGAGCCACGGCATGACCGGCTGGCGCATGGGCTGGCTGACCGGGCCGGAACCGATGGTCTCGCTGCTGACCGACCTCAATCTGGTGATGACCTACGGCCTGCCGGCCTTCATCAGCCTCGCCTGCGCCGAGGCGCTCGAAAATGGCTACGGCGTCAAGGAGATCGCCGAGCGCTACGCCGCGAGGCGCACCGTCGTCCTCGATGCCATGCGCGGTATGAACAACATCACCGTGCGCGGCTCCGAAGGCGGCATGTACGTCATGCTCGACATATCGGCGATCGAGCCGGACGACGAAAAATTCGCCTGGGCCTTCCTCGACCAGGAAAAGGTCGGCGTCATGCCCGGCTCGAGCTTCGGCGAGGCTGCAGCCGGCCACGTCCGCTTCAGCCTCTGCCAGCCTGAGCCGGTGCTGATGGAGGCTGCCACGCGCCTGCGCCGCTTCGCCTCCAGCTATGGTCGCGAGGCCGCATGAACGCCCCGCCCACCAAAACCATTCCGACCAAGGCCATTCCTCCCAAAGCGCGGGCGGTCATCATCGGTGGCGGCGTCTCCGGCTGCTCGGTCGCCTATCATCTGGCCAAGCTCGGCTGGACCGATATCGTGCTGCTCGAGCGCAAGCAGCTGACGTCGGGCACGACATGGCACGCCGCCGGCCTGATCGGCCAGCTGCGCGGCTCGCAGAACATGACGCGGCTGGCGAAATACTCGGCCGACCTCTACGTCAAGCTGGAGGCCGAGACCGATGTCGGCACCGGCATGCGCCAGGTCGGCTCGATCACGGTGGCGTTGACCGAGGAGCGCAAGCACGAGATCTATCGGCAGGCATCTCTCGCCCGCGCCTTCGATGTCGACGTGCGCGAGATTTCGCCCAACGAAGTCAAGCAGATGTACCCGCATCTCAATGTTTCCGATGTGGTCGGCGCCGTGCATCTGCCGCTCGACGGTCAGTGCGACCCGGCCAATATCGCCATGGCGTTGGCCAAGGGCGCGCGCCAGCGCGGGGCGACGATCGTCGAGAACGTCAAGGTGACCAAGGTGCATACCAGGGCCGGCCGCGTCACCGGCGTTTCCTGGGCGCAGGGCGACGAGCAAGGCCTGATCGAGGCCGATATCGTCGTCAACTGCGCCGGCATGTGGGCACGCGAACTTGGCGCCCGGAACGGCGTCACCATCCCGTTGCACGCCTGCGAACATTTCTATCTCGTCACGGAACCGATCCCCGGGCTTTCCCGCTTGCCGGTGCTGCGCGTGCCGGACGAGTGCGCCTACTACAAGGAAGATGCCGGCAAGATGATGCTCGGCGCTTTCGAGCCGGTGGCCAAGCCCTGGGGCATGAACGGCATAAGCGAGGATTTCTGCTTCGACCAGTTGCCGCAGGACATGGACCATTTCGAGCCGATCCTGGAAATGGGCGTCAACCGCATGCCGATGCTGGCCACCGCCGGCATCCACACCTTCTTCAACGGCCCCGAGAGTTTTACCCCCGACGATCGCTATTATCTCGGCGAGGCGCCGGAGCTTTCCGGCTACTGGATGGCGACCGGCTACAATTCGATCGGCATCGTCTCCTCCGGTGGCGCCGGCATGGCGCTGGCGCAATGGATCAATGACGGCGAGGCGCCCTTCGACCTCTGGGAGGTCGACATCCGCCGCGCCCAGCCGTTCCAGAAGAACCGCCGCTATCTCAAGGAGCGCGTCTCCGAAACGCTCGGCCTGCTCTATGCCGATCATTTTCCGTACCGGCAGATGGCAACCTCGCGAAACGTCCGCCGTTCGCCGCTGCACGAACATCTGAAGGCGCGCGGCGCGGTGTTCGGCGAGGTCGCCGGCTGGGAGCGCGCCAACTGGTTTGCGCGGGAGGGCCAGGAGCGCGAATACCGCTATTCCTGGAAACGGCAGAACTGGTTCGACAACCAGCGCGAGGAGCATCTGGCGGTCCGAAACGGCGTCGGCCTGTTCGACATGACCTCGTTCGGCAAGATCCGCGTCGAGGGCCGCGACGCCTGCGCTTTCCTGCAAAGGCTCTGCGCCAACGACATCGACGTGGCGCCGGGCAAGATCGTCTACACCCAGATGCTCAACCAGCGCGGCGGCATAGAGAGCGACCTCACCGTCTCGCGGCTATCCGAAACAGCCTTCTTGCTCGTCGTGCCCGGCGCCACGCTGCAGCGCGACCTGGCCTGGCTGCGAAAACACCTTGCCGACGAGTTCGTCGTCATCACCGATGTGACCGCTGCCGAAGCCGTGCTTTGCCTGATGGGCCCGGATTCGAGGAAGCTGATCCAAAAGGTCAGCCCCAACGATTTCTCCAACGGGAACAATCCGTTCGGCACGTTTCAGGAGATCGAAATCGGCATGGGCCTGGCCCGCGCCCACCGCGTCACCTATGTCGGCGAGCTCGGCTGGGAGCTTTATGTCTCGACCGACCAGGCCGCCCACGTCTTCGAGGCGATAGAAGAAGCCGGCGCCGACGTCGGCCTGAAGCTATGCGGCCTGCACACACTGGATTCCTGCCGAATCGAAAAGGCGTTCAGGCATTTCGGCCACGACATCACCGACGAGGACAATGTGCTGGAGGCCGGGCTGGGTTTCGCGGTGAAGACTGCCAAGAGAGACTTCCTCGGCCGCGATGCGGTGCTGAAGAAGAAAGAAACCGGCCTGTCACGCCGGCTGGTGCAGTTCCGCCTGAACGACACCGAGCCGCTGCTCTTCCACAACGAGGCGATCCTGCGCGACGGCAAGATCGTTGGTCCGATCACCTCGGGCAATTACGGTCATCATCTCGGCGGCGCAATCGGGCTTGGCTACGTGCCTTGCAAGGGCGAGAGCGAGGCGGATGTCCTGTCGTCGTCCTACGAGATCGAGATCGCCGGCGAGCGCTTTGCCGCCGAGGCCTCGCTCAAGCCGATGTACGATCCGAAGTCGGAACGGGTGCGGATGTAGCGCACCTCAGAACGCGTCGATCCTGGCCGCGACCTTCGCCACGAACCTCGTCCGACTGCCCTCTGTCGACAGGTTCATCGAGTAATGCGCAAGGTAGGAAACCGACCCGCCGGGCTTGATCGTCGCACGCAGCACCCGCTTGACCAGCTTGCGCGGCGGGTCACCCATCAGCATGGCTCGGAACCGGCTGCCGCCATAGGTCGTGACCGCGACCACCTTGCGGATGTTGTGCAATGACGGCTGCACCTTGCCGTCGACCAGCTTGAACGACACGCCGGGCAGGAAGACGCGATCGAAAAAGCCTTTCAGAATGGCCGGATAGCCGAAGTTCCACACCGGAAACGACAGCACCAGCGCCTCGGCCCGCAACAGGCGCTCGACATAAGGCGCCGCCGGATCGCCGGCACTGCGCGCGTCGTGATAGGACAGCCGCTCGGCCCGCGTCAGCCTGGGATCGAAACCCTCGGCATAGAGATCGCAATCGTCGACCACATGGCCGGCCGCTTTCAGCCGCTCGACGATCGTCCGGTGCAGATCGGCGTTGAAGCTGGTCTCCACCGGATGAGCGTAGAGGACGAGGATTTTCAACCCGCCTTCTCCAGCCCCTTGAACAGGAACGACTTGCCCGAGCGATAATCATAGTCCGGGTTTTCCCAGGCGATCATCTTGCCCGGATTGAGCAGCCCTTGCGGGTCGGTTTCGCGCTTGAAGGCGAGCTGCACCTCGTCGGTGCGCTTCATGCCGCCTTCTTCCAGCGTGTAGCGGTGCGGGTTGAAGATCCAGCAGCCATTGTCCTCGTGGATGCGGATGATCTCGTCGAGCCGCTCCGCCGTGGTGAAGCGCACCAGCGGCAGCCCTGCAATGCCGATTGCGCCGTCGAAGCGGATGAATTCGAGATGCGCCGGCACCTCGTCGCCGAAGCGGTCGACCATCGCCTTGACGTGGCCGAGGTGGTCCGGCGACGGATAGCGGGTCTGCAGATAGGTGATCGTCGGATCGACCCGGATGGCACGCAGCGTCGTGTGGTTCCAGGTCAGCTCATAGGCCGGCGGCAATCCCTTGAGATCGGCCTCCTTGTCGGCGCGGAAGACGATCTCGCCCTTGCTGCGCGCCGTGAAGGCGAGGAAGGCATCCATCGCATGCGGCGCGATCATCAGGACGACGATGCTTTGGCCGCGCCGGAAAAACCGCTGGTGGCGCTTGAAGTAATCGTAGGGGATGGGTGCTGCGATCGGTGTGATCAGTTTCGCCAGGATGCCGTCCTGGATGGCGAGATCGTTGCCGAAGCCGGCCGCATCCATGAAATCGTCGAAGCCGACGATGACGTCGATCCAGTCATAGCTGGCGGTCAGCGGCATCTCGACTTCGGTGATGATGCCGTTGGTGCCGTAGGCGTGCATCACCTTCAGCACGTCCTCGCCGGTGAGCTCCATGACCCGCGGCTGTGCCTCCATCGTCACGGTCCTCAGCCGGATGACGTTGCCGAGGTCGCGCAGTCCGCCCCAGCGGATCGAGCCGATACCGCCGGAGCCGCCGGCGACGAAGCCGCCGATCGATGCGGTGTTGTAGGTCGACGGCGACATGCGGAGCTCCTGGCCGGAATGCGCCCGCGTCGCTCTGTCGATGTCGGCGAGCACGGCGCCGGGGCCGGTGACGACACGGCCGGGGGCGATCGTCTTGACCGCGTTCATTTCGGCGAGATTGAGCACCACGCCGCCGGACAGCGGCATCGCCTGCCCGTAATTGCCGGTGCCACTGCCGCGCGGCGTCACCGGGACGCCGTGCCGGTGGCAGGCGGCGAGAATGCGGACGACCTCGTCTTCGGTTTTCGGCGTCACGATCAGGTCGCCGGTGACGTGCTCGAGCTGCTGCTTCAGCACCGGGCTGTACCAGTAGAAGTCGCGGCTCTTCTGCTGGACGATCGCCGGATGGTCGTCGATCTTCAAACCGTCCAGGTCGCGCTTGAGCGCCGCAATATCCATCATTCCACCATCAGATCATCGAGTTCGGCATAATCGGGCAGCTGGCGCTCGATCGCCTGGCCGTCGCGCACCACGATGCGGTCCGATTCGGGTCGCGACAGCAATTCCGTCCAGCTTCGCCCCCTGAAGACGACGAAATCGGCCGGCGCTCCGGCGGCAAGCGTGCCGAAACCATCGAGCCGCATCACCTTGGCCGGCGTTGCGGTGACAGCTTGCGGCCAGTCCGCGACGGGATGGTCTAGATGCAGGATGCGCGTCGCCATGCGATAGACCTCCAGCATGTCGAGATCGCCATAGGCGTAGAACGGGTCGCGCGTATTGTCGGAGGCGACGGCGACGGCAATGCCGCGCGCCTTCATCTCGTGCAGCAGCGTCACCCCGCGCCAGCGCGGCGTTGTCCTGTCGCCTCGCCGGTCCTGCAGATAGAGATTGCACATCGGCAGCGACACCACCGCCAGGCCGGCCTTGGCGACCTTGTCCAGGGTGTCGAGCACGTCGAGATCGGGCTGGCGCGCCAGCGAGCAGCAATGGCCGACCAGGATGTTCCCGTCAAAACCGTTCCAAAGGGCGGCTTCGGCGATTTTCTTCAGCGAGATCGCCGCGATATCGTCGGTCTCGTCGGCGTGGAAATCGAGGTCGAGGCCGTGCTTGATCGCCTGCGCGAACACCTGGTCGAGCAATTCTTCGAGATCCGGCACCATGTAGGTGACGACCCCGAGGACACCCTTGGCGGCAGCCACCCGCTTGGCCAGCCTCTCGAACCATTTCCTGTCGCGCACGCCTTCGATGCCGAGCAGGCAGGCCGCCTGCAGCTCGATGCGGCTGCGCCATTTCTCCCGCATCGTCTCGAACACCGGCCAGGAGATCTCTTCCTGCGGCGCGACGCTGTCGAGATGCGTGCGCAGCGCCCTGGTGCCGTGCGCGTAGGCGCAGCGCAGCGAAAAATCCATGCGGCGGGCAACGTCGTCGGCGCTCCAGCGCGCCGCCCGGTCGGCGCCCGTTGCGTTCAGCGCGCCCATGAAGGTGCCGTCCGGGTTGGGCTTTCGAGGCCAGATATGGCCTTTGTCGATATGGGCGTGGCAGTCGACAAAGCACGGCAGCACGATGCGGCCGCCGAGGTCGGTGGCGTCCGCCGGTGCGTTGGATCGATGCGCCGTAATCCCGGAGATCTTGCCATCGGCGACGGCAATGTCCGCGAGCGCAAATCCGTCGGCGTCAAAGGCAGCCGCAAGCCCCGGCGTCAGCGACGCGTGAAGCCGGACGTTGGAAAGATGGTAGGAACCAGAAGCCGGTATCAAGGCGGCGCTGCTCACCATCACCGCTCCTGCCTCAGCGCGCTCTCGTGCCAGCGCCGCAAAATGAGATGCGAAATCAGCGACAGCACCAGGAAGATCAGGATGCCGGTGAGCGAGATCAGGATCAGCGCCGCGAACAGCCTTGGCGCGTTGAGCCGGTAGCCGGCCTCGATGATGCGCGAGGCGAGGCCGGACGACTGGCCGGTGGCCCCGGCGACGAACTCTGCCACCACCGCGCCGATCAGCGACAGGCCGCCGGCGATCTTCAGCCCGCCGAGGAAATAAGGCATCGCCGCCGGCAGCCGCAGATAGCGCAATTGCTGCCAGCGGGTCGCGCCGTTGAGCTTGAACATGTCGCGCAAATTGCGATCGACGGAATTGAGGCCGAGCGTGGTGTTGGAGAGGATCGGGAAGAAGGCGACGATCCAGGCGCAAAGCAAAAGCTTCGTCGTCTGGTTGTCGACATAGATATTGATCAGCGGAAAGATCGCGACGATCGGCGTCACCTGCAGCACGATGGCGAACGGAAAGAACGACATCTCCACCCATTTCGACTGAGCGAACAGCACCGCCAGCCCGACACCGCCGACCACGGCGAGAAGCAGGCTCAAGAAGGTGATCCTGAGTGTCACCAGCAGCGAGGAGAACAGCAGCCCGGCATCGTCGTGCAGCGTCTGCAACACCACGCCGGGGCGCGGCAGGATGTATTTCGGAATGTCGTTCCAGACACAGATGCGGTCCCACAGCCAGATGGCCAGGATCATGATCGCCAGCGGCAGCAGCCATCTGCCGATGCGCTCGAAGCGCTCCTGGCGGACGCGGCGCGCCTCCTCCGGGTCGAGCGCCAGGACTGGTTCTTCAATGGCCGTCATAATGCGGTCCGGCAGTTGAGTTGATGGCGCCGATCAGCACGTCGGATGCCTGGCGGCAGAGCGCGGCATAGTCGGGCGAGGTGCGAAACGCCTCGTCGCGCGGATAGGATGCATCGACGGCAAGCTCGGCAAACACCCGGCCCGGCCGCGCCGCCATGACGACGATGCGGTTGGAGAGGAATACGCTTTCGAAGACGCTGTGGGTGACGAAAACGACGGTAAAACGCTCATCCTGCCATAGCTCGAGAAGGTCGTTGTTGAGCTTGAAGCGGGTGATCTCGTCGAGTGCGGCGAACGGCTCGTCCATCAACAGAATGCGCGGCTTGGTTACCATGGCGCGGGCGATCGAGACGCGCATCTTCATGCCGCCCGACAGTTCGCGCGGCACGGCCTTCTCGAAGCCGGTCAGGTGAACCCGCGCCAGCATCTCCATCACCGCCGGCGCCGCCTTGGCACGCGACACGCCCTTCAGCCGCAGCGGCAGCCAGACATTGTCGAAGACGTCGGCCCAGGGCAGCAGCGTCGGTTCCTGGAAGACGAAGCCGATATTTGAACGGTCGCCGATATTCGAACGCTCGAGGGCACCGCTGCCGCGCCAGTCGAGCACGCCCGAGGTCGGCGTCGACAGGCCGGCAATCAGCCGCAGCGCCGTCGACTTGCCGCAGCCGGACGGTCCGAGCAGGCTGAGGAAATCGCCTTCCCGGATCGTCAGCTCGACATTGCTGAGCGCGGTGACGCCGTTGGAAAACACCTTGCCGACACCGCGCAGCGCCAACAGCGTCGGCCCTGGTATGCTTCCTGGCTGTTGCGCCACTTTCTCCAGCTTCACGGCCTACTTCTTCAGGTCGAGCCCGACGCTCTTGTTGACGAAGGCCAGCGTGTAGGCCTTCTTGATGTCGATGCCCGCCGGCGTGACCTTGGCCTTGATCATCTTGTCGTAGAAACTCTGGATGCGCGCATCGGTCATGGCGCCGATGCCGAGCTTTTCGCTGTCGCCGGAATCGACCACGCCGAACTTCTTCAGCTGCTCGATCGAGAAGGCGATCTGCTCATCCGTCATGTCCGGATTTTCCTTTTTGATCATCTCGTTGGCGGCCTTGTTGTCACCGTAGAGATAATTGTACCAGCCTTTGGCCGAGCCATCGACGAAGCACTGGACCACCTCGGGACGCTTGTCGATCGTCTCCTGCATGGTCTCGACCGTCGTTGCATATGTGTCCCAGCCATAGTCGGCCAGCAGAAACTGGTTCGGCGTGAAACCGCCCTGCTTCTGGACGGCGAATGGCTCCGAGGTGACGTAACCCTGCTGGATCGACTTCTTGTTGGCGATGAACGGCGCCGGGTTGAAGGTGTAGGGCACGCGCTTGGCGGCATCGAAGCCGAGGTCGGTGACCATCCACTGGAAGAAGGTCTGCGCACCTTCGTCGCCGAGGATGTACTGGTCGGCGTTCTTCAGGTCTTCCCATTTATCCAGCCCCTGCCCGGGATGGGACATGATGACCTGCGGGTCCTTCTGGAAGTCGGCCGCCACGACGCGCATCGGTATGCCTTGCTGCACGGCATCGAAGGCCGACAGCAGGTTGCCGCCCATGTAAAAATCGATCTTGCCGGCCAGCAGCAGCGGCCGGCCGCTGACCTGTGGGCCGCCCTGCATGATCGTCACGTCGATGCCGCAGGCGGCATAGGTGCCGTCCACCACGGCCTGGTAGTAACCGCCATGCTCCGGCTCGGCCAGCCAGTTGGTGCCGAAGGTGACTTTTTCGTTCGCTGCCGCGGCAAGCGTGCCTGCGCCAAGCAGCACGATCACGCCCGCCGAAATCTTGAGTTTTCCGTACATCCACACCACCCTTTGTTCGCTCCGGCGCGTCACGCGTCGGGCTCGACACCATTGTTTCAAGAAGCAAGACACATGCCACCGGCGCGTTGCGCCGGGACCGCCCGCTTGTGCAATGCCCGCCTGAGCAATGGCGGCGCGAAGGCCGGACGGGTCATGCTGTACGAAAGGCATCGTGCCTATTTTTTGATCGCCTGTCCACAATCGCCCTCGTGACATGCACCGCCATCTTGATGCCCGCATCGATCCGGCCTTAGAGCGACGTGCGTCCACTTGGACGCACAAAGTACGCTCTAAAACTTTGAATCTTCGCATCGTGCTTTCCGAAAATCGATCCCGATTTTCGGGCCGATGCGATAGGCTGCCGTGAACGGAGATTGCCATGTTCAAATTTCTCACGCCGAAGTCGATCAAGCCGCCCTTCGCCCGCTACAGCCATGGTGTCGAACTGCCGCCCGGCAAGCGGCTGGTGCTGTGTTCGGGCCAGGTCGCAATCACCCCGGACGACCAGATCCCCGAGGAGGCCGGCGCACAGGCCGAGCTCTGTTTCCGGAACATATCGGCGATTCTCGGCGAGGCCGGGCTCGGCCTGTCCGACATCGTCCGCATCAACACCTACGTCACCGACCGCGCCTTCCTGCGGCCCTATATGGAGGTTCGCGACCGGCTGTTCGCCAGCCCGGCGCCGGCCTCGACGCTGATGATCGTGTCCGGTTTTGCCCGGCCGGAATTCAAGGTCGAGATCGAGGTGATTGCGGCGGGATGATCGACAGCCGATCGTTCCCGCGTTAGGTCTGGGCTTGTCGGTTCAAGAGGCATGACATGACCACTGCAAAAAAACGCGTATGGTGGGGTGACTACCGGACCACCGAATACGCGACCGTCGATCCTGAGACGACCATTGCCGTTCTGCCGCTGGCAGCGATCGAACAACACGGGCCGCATCTGCCGGTTTCGACCGACACCTCGATCATGAACGGCATGCTGGAAACGGTGATCGCGCGCCTGCCCGGCGATCTCGACATCCGCATCCTGCCGGTCCAGGCGGTAGGCAAGTCGAACGAGCATTTGCATGCGCCGGGCACCCTCACCCTGCCGGCGACGACCTTGGTCGAGGCGTGGACCGAACTTGGCCTGTCGGTCGCGCGTTCCGGCGTCCGAAAACTGATTGTCGTGAACTCGCATGGCGGCAATGAGGAGATCATGGGCATCGTCACCCGCGAATTGCGCGTGCGGGCAAAGATGCTGGCGGTAAAGACCAGCTGGCAGCGTTTTGGCCGGCCGGCCGGCATGTACACCGAGCTCGAGGACCGCCACGGCATTCATGGCGGCGACGTCGAGACCTCGCTGATGCTGCACTTCCGGCCCGACCTCGTCGACATGGGGAAGGCCGACAATTTCGTGTCCAAGGTCGCCCGCGCCGAAAAGGAATTTGCGCTGCTGCGCCACACTGGAACACACGCCTTCGCCTGGATCGCCAGCGACCTCAACCCGAATGGCGTGGTCGGCGACGCCAGCATTGCAACCGCCGAAAAAGGCCGGCTCACCGCCGAGCATCAGGCCGACGGTTTCATCGGCCTGCTGAGGGACGTGGGCAAGGCAAAGCTGGCGGATTGGTTGGCGTAGGTGTTTGATCCCACCAGATCAGGCCTCGCTCACGAGGGGCGATTCCATTCGCGCGCGAGGATCCTCACTTCACGTCTTGAAGCGGCGACACCGTGTAGATTTCGTCCAGTATCTTCACCATCAAGGTGTTGGCGGTCGCCTGGCCGTCGAGCGCGAGAGTCAGGTTGGTCCATATGACCAGGGTGACATCATTGGCCGGATCGTAGCCCATGAAGGACTGGTAACCGGGCATCTCGCCTTCGTGATAGTAGATTTGGTTAGGCCCGAAGGTCAGCGTTAGGATGCCATAGCCGTATTTTTGCATGGCGGGTTCGCCCGGCTCCGGCGCCTCAGGGCTTGCAAGCCACTGCCGCTGGAAGTCGGCATTGAAGAGCTTGCCCCCGACCAGCGCGCGCATCCAGGTCGCGAGGTCATCCGCGGTGGAGATGACTCCGCCAGCCGCAAAGTAGGCGGACGGGTTCTGCCATGTGTCGTCGTTGGGCTTGAGCGTTCCCGCCCTGGCCGCAGCCTGGAGGTCGTCCGGATAGGGCGCATCAGCCAGGGCGTACGACGTACTGCCGTAGAGATAGCCGTTTGAGTATGGCTCGGGGATGGCGTTCGACGTGCTCGGCGGCAACGCCGTGTTCTTCATGCCGAGCGGCCCGAACAGGCGGTCCCGGAAGATGGTCGAGAGCGGCTTGCCGTCGATCTTCTCGGCAACAAGGCCGAGCAGATAGTAGTTGGTGTTGTTGTACTCGAATTCGGCACCCGGCGCGAAGTCCGGCGGCCGTTTGAACGCCATGCCGAGTACTTCATCAGCGGTCCATACCCTGTAAGGATACTTGTCCAGGCTTTCGGCAAGTTCCGGCGCATTGGTGAAGTTAGGGAGGCCGCTCCGCATTGTTATGAGCTGCCGAATGGTTATCTCGTCGCCGTTGGGAACGCGCTGGACGTATTTCGAGATCAGATCGGCGAAGCTCAGTTTCCCTTCCTGCACCAGTTGCACGATGACAGCGGCGGTCATCGTCTTGGTGTTCGAGGCCGCACGGAAGTGGGTATCGGCGCGCGGCGGGTTCGTGGCACCCAGTTCAGTCGTACCGTAGCCGAAGACGAGGTTGCCCGGAGTCTTGAGCAAAACCATGGCGCCGGGCAGCATAAGTTCCTTGGCCAAACCCTCGACAGTGGCTTGGAGCGCTGCCAGGTCGATCGACTTGAGAGCCGGCATGGACGCGGCCATGGCGCTGCCTGTCGCGCAGACCACGCCAACAACGATGGCCAAAATTCTCCCGATCATCATTCGCCCCTTGGCCGTGTCCTAGAACTCCTGCGCATTTTCCCGGAATTTGTTTTTAAGCTCAGATTTTCAATTCGAACGGCGTGCCTTCGAAAGCATCCGCGCCGCGCCCGATCGCCTGGATCGCTTCGATCATCCGGCCCCTGCGATCGAGCAGTGCGTCGGCAATTGCGATCAGCCGCGGATTGGGTGTCGCCGTGGGCGACAGCGCGCGCAGCGTCTCGGCCAACTCGGCCTCGTCGCGCTTCGGCGCCAGCGCTGCCGCGATGATGTAGGCCGAGGCGGTCGAACGGCTGATGCCGGCATAGCAATGCACCACCAGCGGCCGCGAGCGATCCCATTGGCGTGCGAAATCGAGCAGGTTCACGACATGCTCCTCGCCCGGCATCGTCATGCCCTCCTGCGCTACCGCAATGTCGTGCATGACCAGATGCAGATGGTTTTCCCTGGTGATCGAGGCCGGTCGCATCACCTCCGTTCCGGCGGCAAGCAGCGAAAGCAGCCGCCCGGCCCCGGTCCTTGCCACCGTTTCCTCGATTTTTGCCAGGGAACAAACATGGATCATCGCGAAGTCTCCTTGGACCCATCGTCGCGCCGCGAGGCCCAGCCGGCAAGTGCCGATTCGAGCCGCCGCCATTCTTCGTCGGCTCCCGGCAGGCCGGCGCGCAGCACATCCGGCCGGCCGGCGAAATGCCGAAGCAGGATGCCGCGCTGGCCGAGCACCGAAAACAGGCCGGCGGCGCCCGCCAGCCTGATATAGCGGAACAGCGTGGTGCCACCGGCGACAGGCACGCCGAAGCGGCCGAACAGCGTATCGAGCCGTGCGGCATCCTCGGCCAGACGGCGCCGCATCCCGGCCTGCCAGCCGGTATCGGCAAGCGCCCTTATGCCATATTCGAGCGCCGGCCCGGCAACCGCCCATGGCCCGAATTGCGCCTCCAGCCGCTCGACCGTCAGCGCATCGGCCAGTGCAAAGCCAAGCCGCAGGCCGGCCAGGCCGAAGAACTTGCCGAACGAACGCAGCACGACGATGCCGCCCTGGTCGACGTCGCCGGCCAGGCTTTCGCTGCGCGGGCCGACATCCATGAAGGCCTCGTCGACCACCAGCAGCCCACCTCTGGCGCGCAATGTCCCGGCAAGTCGAAGCAATCTTTCGCGCTCGACGACGCGCCCGTCCGGGTTGTTGGGATTGACGACGACGGCAAGGTCGGCCGCCGCCAGGGCTTCGAAATCATCGACTTCAGCCGCCGCATGGCCGGCGATCGCCGCTGCCCGCCGATGCTCGGCATAAGTCGGCCCGAGCACCAGCGCCGTGCCCGGGCTGACCAGGGAAGCGACGCGCGGCAACAGGATCTGCGTGCCGGGCGCCGCTGCGACATTCGCCGCCGACGGGGCGCCATAGGCGCTTGCCGCGCGTTCAGCCAAGTCGCGGCTGCGCGCTGTTTCCGGCAATCGCGACAGGGCGGTGGCGGGCAAATCGAAAAGCGGGTAGGAGTGCGGATTGATCCCGGTCGAGAGGTCGACGAAAGGCAGCGGCGCGCGAGGGAAAAGCGCCCTCGCCCGGCCAAGGCTTCCGCCGTGGTCCACTGCCGCCGTCACTCCATCAAGAGACTTCATGCCGATCCTGATCACTTTCCTGTCGCTGGCCATCGAACTTGTACTCGGCTACCCGGCCCGGCTCTTCGATGCCATTGGCCATCCCGTCACCTGGTTCGGCAGGCTGATATCCTTTCTCGACCGCAGGCTCAACCGCGCCACTGATTCCGACGCCCACCGTGGCGGCTGGGGCGTCTTCGCGCTGCTGGTGATCGTGCTGGTGCCGGCCGCCCTCGCCCTCTGGCTCGAAACCTTGCTTTGGAGCATTCCCCTCGGCTGGTTGGTCACCGCAATCCTGGCGACGTCGCTGCTGTCGCAGAAGAGCCTGGCCGAGCATGTCGAAGCGGTCGCCGATGCCCTCGACACCGGCGGACTGGACATGGGCCGAATTGCCGTCTCGCGGATCGTCGGTCGCGACCCGGAAAAGCTCGACAGGGCCGCTGTCTGCCGCGCCGCGATCGAAAGCCTGGCCGAGAATTTCTCCGACGGCGTCGTCGCTCCGGCCTTCTGGCTCGGTATCGGCGGGCTCGCCGGCGGCGTCGCCTACAAGGCCGCCAACACCGCCGATTCGATGATCGGCCATCGCACCCCGCGCCACGAAGCCTTCGGCTGGGCGGCTGCGCGCTTCGACGACTGGATCAATCTGCCGGCGTCGCGGCTGACGGCGCTGCTGATCGTACTCGCCGCTTTCCTGGTCAAGGGCGCCGACGCCAAGGGCGCCTGGCACGCCGTGCGGCGCGATGCGAAAAAACACCGCTCGCCCAATGCCGGCTGGCCGGAGGCAGCGATGGCCGGCGCGCTCGGCCTGGCGCTCGCCGGCCCCCGTTCCTACGATGGCGTCATGGTCGAAGACGCGTTGATGGGCGAAGGCGGCCGGCGCGATGATGTCGAGAGCACCGACATCCGACGGGCCCTCAAACTCTACCGTGTCGCCGACTTACTGCTGATCGCGCTATTCGGCGTGGTCGCGATGGTTGTTATCTTGGCGTGATCTGCGCTCGAGATCGAGCGGAAACAAAAAACCCACCATGCGGCGGGTCGTTGGAGCCAATTAGCACCATACCGAAATTAGTAGCATAGCTGCCGGCACAAAGCAAGAACAAAATAAGGCTACGCCTCAAATAATCGCGTCAGGTCGGCGCCGCCCCTCACCCTTACCATTCCCGGGGCGAGCCGCTTCGTGCGGCTTTCCCTTCTCCCCTTGTGGGAGAAGGTGGCCGCGAAGCGGCCGGATGAGGGGTGTTCCAGCTTGGCACCAAACAGCGCCCCGGCCAGCACCTCTCAACCGTCTTGGCGCTGCGCGCCAATCCACCTTCTCCCACAAGGGGAGAAGGAAGAAGAGGCGCCAGCAACACCCCTCAGAACTCGATCCCCTGCTGCGCCTTCACGCCGGCGGAGAAGTGGTGCTTGGTCACGCCCATCTCGGTGACCAGATCGGCCGCCTCGACCAATACCGGTTTGGCGTTGCGGCCGGTGACGACGACATGCAGGCCTTCGCGACGCGCCTTCAGCGCCGCGACCACCTTTTCGAGATCGAGGTAGTCGTAGCGCAGCGCGATGTTCAGCTCGTCGAGCACCACGAGGCTGATCGACGGCTCGGCCATCAGCTCCAGCGCTTTCGCCCAGGCAGCCTCGGCCGCCGCGATGTCGCGCTTCAGGTCCTGTGTCTCCCAGGTAAAGCCTTCGCCCATGGCGTGCCAGACGACACGATCCCCAAAACTAGCAAACGCGTCCTTCTCGCCGGTGTGCCATTTGCCCTTGATGAACTGAACGACGCCGACGCGCTTGCCATAGCCGAGCATCCTGAGTGCCAGCCCAAAGGCGGCCGTGGTCTTGCCCTTGCCCGGTCCGGTGTTGACGATCAGCAGCCCCTTCTCGACCGTCTTGGCCGCGACCTCTGCGTCCTGCACCGCCTTGCGCTTGGCCATCTTGGCGCGGTGGCGTTCCTCGTCCTTGGGATCGATAGTATCAGCCATGTCATTTCACCTTGAGCGGCAGCCCCGCCACCATCAAAAGCACGGTGCCGGCAACAGCCGCGACGTCCTGGTTCAGCCGGCCGGCGGCGTCGCGAAACCGTCTTGCCAGCGCATTGTCCGGCACGATGCCCTGGCCGACCTCGTTGGACACCACGAACCACGGCCCACGCGGCCGCGACAGCACATCGGCCAGCCTCCGGCATTCGGCCTCGACATCATGGTCGGCCAGCATATGGTTGGTCAGCCACAGCGTCAGGCAATCGATCAGCACCGGCTGGCCGTCAGGCAGCGCTCCGATCGCGCCGGCAAGGTCGAGCGGCGCATCGATGGTCGTCCAGCCGGCGCCGCGGCGCGAGCGGTGCAGCGCGATGCGCTGGCGCATCTCGTCGTCATAGGCTTGCGCCGTGGCGATATAGCTCCAAGGCGGCGGGCCGACCGTCACCAGGCTCTCGGCATGCGCGCTCTTGCCGGAGCGGGCACCGCCGATGACCAGGGTCAGTGACCCGGCAGCGCGGTCAGGCAAAGCTATCGCGCAGGCTGGTCGCCGTGCCCGTGAAGCGTCCGCGCACCACGCCGACGACCGCGCCGAGCACCAGCCAGAACACCAGATTGGTCAGCGTCACCGCCACCACCAACTGGTGGTGCAGGCCTTCCGGGATCGCCGTCTCGAAGCTATCGGGCTGCGGCGCGCCGACGATATGCGGCGCAACGATCAACGCCACGGCAAGAGCCACCAGCGGCAGCGATCTGCGGAAGACGATAAGGCCGAGACCGGCCGCTGTCGCCACCACTGTTGCCCACCACCATATCTGGCGTTGGACAAGGTCGGCCGCCGGCATCGCCGGCAGTTCCGGCGGCAGGCCGAGGCCCGGCGCCAGCGTGAACGCGGCAAAGCCGGCCAGCCCCCAGAACAGGCCCTGGCGCCAATTGCCGATGCCGCCGGCGAATTCCGAAACCGCAACCAGGACCAGCGCAAAGCCGATGCCGGTGACGATATTGGCAACGACGCTGAAGCCGAAGCGCTCGAAACCGTCGGCCGGCGCCCAGCCTTCGTCTTCCGCCGGAGCCATTGCTTCAGCCGGTGCCGGCGCGGCGCTGCTCATAGCCGTCGTGCCCGCGGCGTTTTCGGCCGGTGCCGCAGGTGCCGCGGCATGGCCATGGCCGCCGCCGGCCTGTTCGTAGACTTCCGCCTTCAGGATGAGCGGCACCGTGGCATAGGCTTGCATGCAGGCGAGAGCCACGCCGGCCACAAGCCCTGCGATCGCCGCGATGAACACGACGTTGCGAAACAGTGTCATGATGTCAGCCCCTTGTCAGTGGCAGGGAAAGCCCATCGAATGGCGATAGTCGTGCGCGGCATTGTGGACCGCATCGATATGCGAGAAGCCGACAAAGCCCATGACGAAAATGCCGAGGAATGCAGCAAGCGCCAGCTGCATGAGACGCGACTGCGAGGAGGCGGAAGCGCCGAGCGAAACGGAAGCGGTATTCATGTCTTGTCCTTTCGCCCTCCACCCGAGGGCATAGAAGTCAGTTTCCTGTCGCCGGCAGGTCTCCTGGCTCGCGGATCAGCGCCCTTCCCCACCTTCCCGAAGGCGAACCTTCAGTGGCATATGGAGAGGACTACCGCACACAGTTGCGGGGGCAGCCACGGCATTGGGCAAACAACTTGCCCTCACCGCATTCCCTCTTGGTTCCAAACGGAACCGACGACATCAGCGACTATAGGCAGAATCGCCGCGCCCGGCAAACCAAATTCCGCCGGATCGTGTGGCGAATGCGCCGCCTCGCCAAGCCGGTTGGCCGGCGCCGCGATTGACAATTTTCGCAGCCGGGTGTCGGCTGGCGGATGGAGAGGAAGCCGGGCATGCAACCCAGCCCGAACAAGCGATCCCTACAACGGCCTGACGCGGCCCGAGCCGACGCTGCCGTCAACAGCCTATTGGGACATCGCGGCCTATCAGCGCGATCTCGAGGCCATCTGGTATCGCAACTGGCTGCTCGTCTGCCGCGACGCGAAGCGCTCGCCGATCCGGCCGCCGATATCGACAACATCGTCGCGTTCGGTACCCAGGTGCTGGAGGAGGATGCTGATATCTGCGAGGTCAACCAGATGGGCCTGCGCTCGATGCGCCATAAGGCCGGCGTGCTGATGCCCGAGGAATACGACTTGCACCGCTTCCACAACTGGGTGTGCGAGCGCCATGCGGCGCTCGCACATCAAAGCGATTTGGGCAGATAACGCCAGGTGACGAAGCCGCAGGCCACCGCCAGCAGCCCGAGCGTCGCGAAAACCGCGCCCAGGCCGAAGAACGCCAGCACGCCGGCCAAAGGCTTTCCGGCTCTGGCCTAAAGCAGCCCTGATGCCGACCGGCGCCAACACGACGCAAGGCCCTGCTTCTTTTGACGGTGGCAACCGTGATAGTCGTCTTGCCGGGGCTGAACCAAGACAGCGAGACCATGAGCATCGACACGCCGAGCGCAGCCGTTCAGGATCAACCGAAGTCGAAGCGCATCGCCGCTATCGACATTGCACGCGGCATCGCGTTGCTTGCCATGGCGAGCTATCATTTCACCTGGGACCTCGAATTCTTCGGCTACACCGATCCCCGCCTCACCGCCTTCGGCTGGTGGAAAATCTACGCGCGCTGCATCGCCTCGAGCTTCCTGTTCCTGGTCGGCATCAGCCTCTATCTCGCCCATGGCAAAAAAATCCGCTGGACCGGCTTCTGGAAGCGCTTCGCCATGGTTGCCGGGGCAGCGCTCGCAATATCGCTGGTCACCCGCATCGCCACGCCCGACGGCTTCATCTTCTTCGGCATATTGCATGAGATCGCGCTCGCCAGCCTGCTCGGCCTGGCGTTCCTGCGCCTGCCGGCGCTGCTGACGCTGCTTGTCGCCGTATTCGTCGTCGCTGCGCCTTTCTACCTGCGATCCGAGCTTTTCGATCATCCGGCTTTGTGGTGGGTCGGCCTGTCGGCGACCAACCCGCGCTCCAACGACTACGTTCCGCTGCTGCCCTGGTTCGGCGCCGTACTTGCCGGCATCGCGGTTACGAAGCTCGCTGCCACCTCCGGCGCGCTGACGCGGCTGTCGGCCTTGGCGCCCGGCCGCTGGGCAAATCCGCTGGTCTTCATCGGCCGGCACAGCCTTGCCTTCTACCTGATCCATCAGCCGGTGCTGATCGGCTCGGTCTGGCTGTTTTCGCAATTCATGCCGGCGCAGGCCGAAACCAGGGAGGTGAGTTTTCTGAAATCCTGCCAGATATCCTGCGAGCAGGCACGCGACACCGAGTTCTGCTCCAGCTATTGTGCCTGCATGCTGGACACTCTCCAGGGCGAAGCCTCGCTTGACCGGCTCTACAGCGACGACCAGTCCCCGGAGTGGAAGGCGCATATTGGCGAGCTCGCCGGCACCTGCACCGCCCAAACCGAGGCGGCGGAACCGGGAACGCGCTAATCGAGGGAGGACAATAATGAGCGACAGTCACCCGAAACCCGTGCAGCAAAATCCTGGGCAGCCGAAGCTGGGGCACATCCCATGGCCGCCGCTGATCTATGTCGCCGCCATCATCGTCAGCGTCGCGCTAGGGCTGCTCTATCCACTGCCGTGGATCGGCGATCTTCTCGGCGACATCCTGTTCGCCGCCGGCCTTGTGGGGTTGGTGGCGGTTGCCGCGCTCTGGTTCACGGCAATCCGCACCATGATCCGCGCCAAGACGACGCTCAACCCGAACGGCGTGCCTGACCATCTGGTGACCACCGGACCCTTCGCCGTCAGCCGCAACCCGATCTACCTCGCCAACACGCTGCTGCTGGTCAGCCTCGCCTTTGTCACTGGGATCGCCTGGTTCCTGCCGCTGGCAGTCATCGCGGCGTTCCTGACGCAGAAGCTGACGATCGAGAGCGAGGAGAAGGTGCTGACGGCCAAATTCGGCAAGAAATACCGGGACTACGCCAAAAGGGTGCGGCGCTGGATTTGAGCCGGCGCTGACGCCACGCTCATGTGGTGACGCCGAGTTCCACCAGCCGCTCGACGCAGGATTCCTCGGCCTGGTCGAGCTCTGCCAGGGTCTCTTCGAGGTCACGGCGTTTCTGGCGAAGATCCTCGCGCTTTTCCTCGATGCGCTTGATCATCAGCTTGAGCTGGCCTACCTCGCCGGGCGGCTCCCTGTACATCTGGATGATCTCGCGGATTTCGTTGATCGAGAAGCCGAGTCTTTTTCCCCGCATGATCTGGCGGATGAGATGCCGGTCCGACGGACGGAACAGCCGCGTGCGGCCGCGTCTTACCGGCTGTACCAGCCCTTCGTCCTCATAGAAGCGCAACGTCCGCGTCGACACGTCGAATTCGCGGGTCAGCTCCGTGATCGAATAATATTCCCGCATCGTCACTCCAATGCCCCGGCCACGCCGCGAGTTCCAACTGGCCGGCGCCGCCAGCGCCCAGGCGCGTACCAGAATCGGCGGACAAGGCACCTTTCAAAGCCTCGCATGGCATTTACGTAAAAGTCAATTGAGGTGACGTTCAGCGCACGCCGAACCACCATGTGGCGAGCCCGAGAAAGGCAAAGAAACCGACGACATCGGTGACTGTGGTGACGAAAACCGCCGAAGCCACAGCCGGATCGATCTTGAAGCGGTCGAGCAGCAGCGGGATAAGGATGCCCGCCAGAGCCGCCACGAACATATTGATGATCATCGCAGCCGCAATGATGCCGCCGAGATTGCGATCGTGGAACCAGGCAGCAGCCACGAGGCCGATCAGGATGGCAAAGATGATGCCGTTGATGAAACCCACCCCGATTTCGCGGCGGATGATGCGGCCGGCATTGTAGATGTCGAGGTCCCTGGTCGCCAGCGCCCGCACCGTGACCGTCATGGTCTGCGAGCCGGCATTGCCGCCCATGCCGGCGACGATCGGCATCAGCACCGCCAGCGCCACGATATGCTCGATGGTGCGGTCGAACAGGCCGATCACCGAGGCCGCCAGGAAAGCCGTCAAAAGATTGACCAGCAGCCACGGCACGCGCGAGCGCGAGGTCGAAAAGATGCTGTCCGAGAGTTCTTCGTCGCCGACGCCGCCCATGCGCAGCAGATCTTCCTCGGCCTCCTGCTGGATGACGTCGACGACGTCGTCGATGGTCAGCACGCCGACCAGCCGCTCGTTCTCGTCGACGACGGCGGCGGACAGAAGATCGTATTGTTCGAATTCGCGTGCCGCCTCCTCCTGGTCCATGGTGGCCGGGATGGCATGCCTGGTCTCATGCATGACCTCTTCGACCTTGACCGAGCGCTTGGTACGCAGGATCTGGTCGAGGTCGATGGCGCCGAGCAGCTTGAAGCTCGGATCGATGACGAAGATCTGGCTGAAACGGTCGGGAAGATTGTTGTCCTCGCGCATGTAGTCGATGGTCTGGCCGATCGTCCAGAACGGCGGCACCGCGACGAACTCGGTCTGCATGCGGCGGCCGGCGGTCTCTTCGGGATAGTCAAGCGAACGCCGCAGCCTGATCCGCTCGGTGAACGGCAGCTGCGACAGGATCTCGTCCTGGTCCTCCTGGTCGAGGTCTTCGAGAATGTAGACCGCGTCATCGGAATCGAGATCCTGCACCGCCTGGGCGATCTGCGCATTGGGCAGACTGTCGACGATGTCGCGGCGGATCGCCTCGTCAACCTCGGTCAGCGCGGAAAAATCGAAATCCTTGCCCAGCAATTCGACCAGCGCGCGTCGCTGTTCCGGGTGCAGGGCCTCGAGCAGGTGGCCGAGTTCCGACTGGTGCAGATCGTCGACTTCGCGCTTCAGCGTCAGCGTATCGCGATCGGCGATCGCGGCACCGATCTGGGCGAGGAACGACGACAGGATGACGCCGTCCTCGTCATAGATGTCGGCGCGGCGCTCCTCGGCCGCCCGGGCGCCGGTCATCTGTTCGTCCTGGCCTTCCACCAGCGCCTCCCGCCATCGGATTTCCGGATAAGGTGCCTGTCAGGTCTAGACCATGATCCTGACAATCGGAATCGATTTTGCGAAAGGACCATGCACAACGACAAATTGCTACAGCGCCGTTCGCGCGTCCAAACGACGCGGCGCATACCGGATGGTAGGAGGAGAGGACGTTCTACAAACCTGCGGCGCTGCAAACCTTCGCGGCGGCAGGTAAAGGGCAGCGTATCTCCCCGCCCCGGTCAACCAGATGGGCAGATCGACACTGATTCAAAAACGGCGAGGCCGACGGTGCGACGGCCTCGCTGGATATTGGACTTAACGGCTTCCCGATCAGGCGGCGTGGCGCTTGGCCTCAGCCGCATAGCGGTCCAGGAGACCGCTCCAGCCACCCTCCGATTCGAAGGCCTCGCGCATCGCCTCTGCGGTTTCGCCCATGTTCTCCAGAAGCCTGTGCTCGAGTTCCACGCGCGTCGCGTTCTCGCCGAGCGCGACAAAGCGGATCTCGACTTCGGTCAGCAATGCCGGATCGTAGCGCCAGCCGGCTCCAATGCGCCAGGCGAGCGTCAGCCTCGACGGCGGATCCCAGGCGAGAACCTCGCCCCAATCGCATTGTGACCCATCCTCGTCGATCTCGTACCAGCGGCCGCCGGCTTTCGGTTCGATCACCGCGGTCGTCAGGGCGGATTTGCCGATCGAGTGCGAAGCCGGCCACCAGCGCCCGAATCCTGTGGTGAACACATCGAATGCCTTGTCGAGCGGCACCTCCACCGTCACCGACTTCCTGACCGGCGCGGGCTTGATCATGGTCGTCATTTCCTCTTCTCCTTGCTGTTGTCGACTTCCCGTTTGAAGGCGTCGAGCGCATCGCCCCACATGCGGTCGAGCCAGGCACGCATCTCGCCGAGCCCATGCGGGTCGAGATGATAGATGTTGCTGGCACCTTTCGGCTCTGCGCGGACCAGCCGGGCTTGCTTCAAAACCTTGAGGTGCTGCGATACCGCCGGCTGCGAGACCGGAAGCACTCGCGTCAGATCGATGACCGAGCGTGGCCGATCGGCGATGAGCTCGAACACCTTGCGGCGCGTCGGATCGGCCAAGGCCATCATTCCTGCATAATCATAAACCATGACTTATGATAAGCTAAAACTTATGATATGTAAACCGAAGGCGTGGCGGGCCCGTGTTTAAGCAACCGGCCGGCTCGAGGCTTCCTTCACGCGGGGCATGGACAGCAATGCGGATGCAAGATTGCTCAGGGAATCGATCCACGGCATGCGGGCCGGCCGGCAAATGTCGACCACCGGGGAAAAGTAAACCTGGCGGCAAGGTTTTTACCTTATCGGTGTATGTGTCTCTCCGGCGAAACGTTAAGAACGGGTAAATTGGTTTGGCCCTAACTACGGAAGCCTCTCGGTACAGGCCCTCCGCCATATGGCAATTGCGCCTCTCCTTGTTCATGGCGACATACGTTTTAGGCGCATCTGCACTATATCCAGAAGTATTCTATACGTCTGCCTTAATCTATTTTCACAAGTTTCTTGTTGGCATTCCGGTGTTGTTTATCGGTGGCGTCTGCTGTACCGCGCTAATCCATGGCCGGCGGCAACCGGTTCGCTACGCACTGGATTTGGTTCAAGGGCGCTGGCGCGGTTGTCTGCTGGTGCTGCTGTTCTTCTTTGCCAGCTTGACCGCGTTCTCTACCTACAAGATCGCCATCCCGTCCGTCGTCCCATACTATGCCGACAACTGGTTGGCCGACGCTGATGAATGGCTGCACGGGATGCCGCCATGGGAGATCGTCCATAAGCTCGACAGCAACAATTGGTCGTTCGTCGTCTTCAACAGCTATGAAGTCATTTGGTTTTACCAGTGGTTCGGCGCCATCCTTTTCGTGTCGCTCTGGTCGGACGAGATTGCCCGCATCCGCTATCTCTGCGCAGCAGCGCTGACGTTGTCCGTCCTCGGAACGGTCTTGGCCGTGGCGCTGGCATCGGTCGGACCGGTTTACTACCACCACTTTGTCGGCGTGGATCGCTTCCACGGATTGAATGTGGCCTTGGACAGGCTGGACCATAGTTACATGGTGCGGGAACCCGCGGCATATCTCCTGATGGCTTACCAAAGCGGCCGGCCAAGTCTTGGCGGCGGCATCTCGGCCATGCCAAGCATGCATGTCGCCTTTGCCGCATTGAACGCCTATTTGCTGTCATCGATCAATCGCTGGGTTGGCGTTCTGGGTTGGACCTTTGCAGCCCTGATCCTGTACGGATCGGTGTTCACCGGCTGGCACTATGCCGTGGACGGCTACGCATCGATCGTTGTTGTATCGGTGATCTGGTGGGCGACCGGACGCCTGGTGCGCGAATAGTTATGTGCGCTTGTCGATAGATGGCCATGCCTGCCGATGGCCACTTCGCATAAGCCAAACTCGCGACCGCAATCAGGCAAAAAGCACGTGCCCCGACATGGACGCTCCCTGCCGTGCTCGAATTTCAACGGGCAAGAGATTCCGCTTTCGAATTTAATGGTGCGGTCGAGATGCAGCGCCGCAACGCCTCCCGCGTTGATTTTAAGCCATTTTTCTACGATTCTGTGGCGACCTGTATTGAGGATGGTTCGGCAGCGGCAAAGCATGTAGTTCCAGCCAGCCACCATCGGCAGGCAGCTGGCAGCCTTGCCATCACATCCTCCTCTGACGAACACCTAGTACGGTCAACCCTTAGCTGCCGCGCCGCGCCGCTCGAGCGCGGTCTTGCGGATGGTTTCTGCGATCTCCGGGCTGCTGCTGCACAGCATCTGGAAATCCGCCGAGTGTAGCGACAGGAGTGAGACCACCGTTGTGGCGCTGACGGTCGCCGAGCGCGGTTCGCCGGTGATCAGCGCCATCTCGCCGAAGAAGGCGCCAGGGCCCAGATCCACCGGGTTCGGCGTCGCGACGCTGACGCGCCCCTCCACGACGAAGAACATCTGGTCACCGGTCTCGCCATTGCGGCAGATCACAGCGCCCGCCGGCACGATGCGAGGTCGTAATGCGCGCACGATCTCGACTAGTGTGGCCGGGCCGAGCTTCTGAAACAACGGCACGGCGGCGACCAATTGCCAATTGCGGACGAAATCCTCGCGACGGACTTCTTGATAAAAGCCGGTGGCAAGAATGCCAGCCCAGAGCGCGAAGATGCCGATGCCACTCATCATGACCGCCCCGGCAAGGACGCGGCCGGCGAAGCTTTCCGGAATAGCGTCGCCATAGCCGGTGGTGGACAGCGTGACCACCGCCCACCACATTGCCTGGGGGATGCTGCCGAACTGTTGCGGTTGGACGTCGCGCTCGATGACATAGGCTGCGAGCGCAAAACCGAAAAGAACGATGCCGAAGACCGTGGCGACGCCGATCAGGTTGCGCGCTTCGTTGGTCAGGATTCTGCCCAGCAGCGGGAAGAAAGTTGAGTCGCGCAGCGGTTTCAGCAGCCAGACAGCACAGTAGAGGCTCCGGTCGGGCGTGCCGACGAGCAGAAATGCGGCGAGTGGAACCAAAACCGCGAGCACATCAATGGCGATTGCCGGCGTCCTGTCCCGAACGTCTCCCGCCCGGCGCTTGAGCAGTTTCTCGGCCAATTCCAGGAGATAGACGCCCCAAATGACCGCGAGCACGGCAGCCAAAGCCAGTCTGCTTCGTCCGGACAGGTCCGGTGTCGTGAGCGTAGCCACCGCCACAAGCCCAGTCGCAGCCAGCACCACGTTGAGCGGCGCGTAAATTCTTAAGGAAGGCAGTACCGACATTCTATGCCCACGAGCGGCTACTACCCTCCAGAATAGGATGCCTTCAAGGCAAGCGCAAAGGTGCTTATTTTCGCTGCGATCGTCGCTGGACCATAGGCCATGAACCATCCGATCAGCGTCGAGATCGAGCTGCCCCTCGAACCACACCCAGCGCCGGCTCGTTCTCGGTTGGACCTTTGCAGCCCTGATCCTGTACGGATCGGTGTACACTGGCTGCCACCATGCCGTGAACGGCTACGCATCGATCATTGTTGTGTCGGTGATCTGGTGGGCGACCGGACGCCTGGTGCGCGAATAGTTTGCACGCCAACCGCATAGATGGCTCCGCGCACCGATTGCTTCTTCACTGGGCCACATTCGTGATCGCAACCAGGCAAAAAGCCTCGCGCCCCGACAAGGACGCTCCCCGCCGTGCTCGAATTCAACGGGTTAGAGGTTCCGCTTTCGAATTTAATGGTGCGGTCGAGAAGACTCGAACTTCCACGGGTTGCCCCACAGCGACCTCAACGCTGCGCGTCTACCAATTCCGCCACGACCGCACGTGGTAGGAGCCGGAACCAACCGGCCCGCGGCGTGTAGCAAATCGTTTCCGGTGAAACAAGTGCGCGGCCAGCAATAATCGGCCGGACATCGGCATAACTCTTCAAGGGCCGAACGTGCCGGAACTGGACGTTTGTACCGATTGCCGCCATATGAGTGGCGAGACGAGATATCATGACAGAGCGCAGCCAGATCGCCACGTCGTTCCTGCCCTTGCCCGGCTCCGCGCCGGTCGAATGGCGCATCGAGCCCGGGCTCACCGCCTATCCCGATGCGCTCGCCGTAATGGAGGCGCGCGCCGAGGCAATCCGCAGCGGCGGCGCCGGCGAGATGGTCTGGCTGGTCGAGCACCCGCCGCTCTACACCGCCGGCACCAGCGCCCGCATCGAGGACCTGATCGAGCCGGACCGTTTCCCGGTCTTTGCCGCCGGGCGTGGCGGCGAATACACCTATCATGGGCCGGGCCAGCGCGTCGCCTACGTCATGCTCGACCTGAAGCGGCGGCGCGAGGATGTCCGCGCCTTCGTCGCCGCACTCGAACAATGGATCATCGGCTCGCTGGCCGCCTTCAACGTACGCGGCGAACGCCGCGAGGACCGCGTCGGCGTCTGGGTGGTTCGGCCGGACCGCCCCGCTTTGCCCGACGGCTCGGCGGCCGAGGACAAGATCGCCGCCATCGGCATCAGGCTGAGGCGCTGGGTGAGCTTTCACGGCATCGCCATCAATGTCGAGCCGGACCTTAGCCATTTCAGCGGCATCGTGCCGTGCGGCGTCCAGGATCACGGCGTCACCAGCCTTGTCGACCTCGGCCTTCCCGTAACCATGGCCGACCTCGACCTGGCGCTGAAATCCGCTTTCGAGGACGTGTTCGGGCCCGCCGCGGTGTCGCCTGTCGAAGTATCCCGCAAGGCCGGCTGAAACACTCGCCCAATGCCTGCGCCAATATGCGAAGGCGGCCCTCGCTCATCAGCATCGAGCCCGCCCTTGAGCTCAATCCTCACATCGCGCCGATCCAGATTGCCATGGAAATGAGGAACGTGCTCATGCACACCAGCGAGACGACATCCTGAACAAGATCGGTCATAACTCTCTCCTGTTGTTAGTATGTTCGTATTTTGTTCTAATTTTGTTCGAATGTCAACGATCGCAGTCCGGGCGTCACCGGAATTTGCGCCCGGTCAATTCGACAGGGTTAAGAAAGGGTTGAGAGGGAAATGCCGAGCGTTTCGCGGCCGACAGGCGCGCGAAAGCGGCGGGACGGCGCACGGCAGCTCGCAGGCCGTCATCGCCTCAATTGCAGCGCACTCTAAAGCGGCACGACCTTGCCGTCGGCCAGCGTCACGCGGCGGTCCATGCGCGAGGCGAGCTCGTGATTGTGGGTGGCGATGAGCGCCGCCAGGCCCGATTGCCGGACCAGTGCCGCCAGCGCCTCGAACACATAGGAAGCGGTCACCGGGTCGAGATTGCCGGTCGGCTCGTCGGCCAAAAGCACCAGCGGCGCATTGGCGACGGCACGCGCAATGGCGACCCGCTGCTGCTCGCCGCCGGAGAGCTCGGAGGGGCGATGCTGTGCCCGCTTGCCGATCTGCATATAGTCGAGCAATTGCGCCGCGCGCTCGGCCGCCTCCTTGCGCGGCAGCCCTTTTATCAGCTGCGGCATCATGATGTTTTCCAACGCAGAAAACTCAGGCAGCAAATGATGGAACTGGTAGACGAAGCCGACATCGTTGCGGCGGATCGCCGTGCGTTCGTCGTCGGAAAGCCGGCCGCAGGCGCGCCCCGCTAGGATCACGTCGCCGGCGTCCGGTCGCTCCAGCAGCCCGGCGGTGTGGAGCAGCGTCGACTTGCCGGTGCCCGACGGCGCCACAAGCGCCACCATCTCGCCACGCTTCAGCGAAAAATCGGCGCCGTTCAGGATGGTCAGCTTGCGCGGCCCCTGGACATAGTGCCGTTCGACGCTCTTCAGCTCGATAATGGCCTCGGCCATCATTCGTACCTCAGCGCTTCGACCGGATCGAGCCTGGCCGCGCGCCACGCCGGAAACAGGGTCGCCAGGAATGACAGCGCCAAAGCCATGAGAACGACCGAGATCGTCTCGCTGGCATCCATGCGGGCCGGCAGCTGGCTTAGGAAATAAAGCTCGGGATTGAACAGCCGCTCGTTGGCCAGCCAGGAGAAGAACTGGCGGATGCGCTCGACGTTGAGGCAGATCACGATGCCGAGCAGCACGCCGGCGATGGTGCCGACAACGCCGATCGCAGCCCCGGTCATCAGGAAGATGCGCAGGATGGCACTGCGCGTCGCGCCCATGGTGCGCAGGATGGCGATGTCGTGGCCCTTGTCCTTGACCAGCATGATCAGGCCCGAAATGATGTTGAGGGCCGCCACCAGCACGATCAGCGTCAGGATCATGAACATGACATTGCGCTCGACCTGCAGCGCGTCGAAGAACGTCTTGTTGCGCTGCCGCCAATCGACAAGGCTGATCGGCCGCTGCGCCGCCTCTTCGACCTTCGGCTTCAGCGCGTCGATATTGTCGGGATTGTCGGCGTAGATCTCGATCGTCTGCGCCCGGCCGTCCATGTTGAAGTAAAGCTGCGCTTCCGAAAACGGCATGTAGACGATGGAACTGTCATATTCCGACATGCCGACCTCGAAGATCGCGGTGACCGGATAGCCTTTCATGCGCGGCGTCGTACCGAGCGGCGTGATGTCACCCTCGGGCGAGATCAGCGTGATCGTATCGCCGAGCACAAGGCCGAGATTTTCGGCCATGCGGCTGCCAATGGCGACGCCTTCGCCGGTGTCGAAGCCGACGATCGAGCCCGCCTTGATGTTGTTGGCGACGATCGTGATCTTGCCGAGATCCTCGCCGCGTATGCCGCGCACCAGCGCGCCGGTGCCGCCGCCGACATTGCCTTGCGCCAGTACCTGCCCGTCGATCAGCGGAATGGCATATTTGACGCCGGGCACGCCGTTGATGCGGCCGGCGACCTGGTCATAGTCCTCCAGCGGCATGTCGAGCGGCTGCACGATCAGGTGCCCGTTGACGCCAAGGATGCGCGTCAGCAGTTCGGCGCGAAAGCCGTTCATGACCGCCATGACGACGATCAGCGTGGCAACGCCCAGCATGATGCCGAGGAAAGAGATCGAGGCGATCACCGAAATCACCGTCTCCTTGCGGCGCGAGCGCAGGTAGCGCCACGCCACCAAGCGCTCGAAGCCGGAAAAAGGCCCGGCGCCCGATGGTCTTGCTGCCGCCGCTTCGTTCATGCCGCGGCACCGAAGCGCTGCTTCACGTCCGCGATCGGCAGCGTCTCGCGTTCGCCGGTCCTGCGGTTCTTGATTTCGACCTCGCCGGCGGCGACACCACGCGGCCCGACGATCACCTGCCACGGCAGCCCGATCAGGTCGGCGGTGGCGAACTTGCCGCCCGGCCGCTGGTCGGTGTCGTCGTAGAGCACCTCCTTGCCGGCGGCGGCAAAGGCGGCATTCAGCTCGCCGCAGACGCGGTCGCATTCGGCATCGCCAGCCTTCATGTTGATCAAGCCGACATCGAACGGTGCCACCGCCTCCGGCCAGATGATGCCGTTATCGTCATGGCTGGCCTCGATGATCGCCGCGACCAGCCTGGACGGGCCGATGCCGTAGGAACCGCCAGAAACGAAATGATCCTTGCCGTCCGGCCCGGTCACCTTGGCGCCCATCGGCTTGGAATATTTGTCGCCGAAATGGAAGATATGCCCAACCTCGATGCCGCGCGCCGAGACCCGGTCGCTCGCGGGCACCTTCTCCCACGCCGCCTCGTCATGCATCTCGTCGGTGGCGGCATAGGGCGTCGTCCACGTCTTGACGATGCCGCCGATCTCCGCGTCGTTCGAAAAATCCGTGTCTGCGCCGGGCACTGCCAGCGAAAGATAATCGCGATGGCAGAACACCTGGCTCTCGCCGGTGTCGGCCAGGATGATGAACTCATGGCTGAGGTCGCCGCCGATCGGCCCGGTGTCGGCGCGCATCGGGATGGCCTGCAGCCCCATGCGCGTAAACGTCCTGAGATAGGAAACGAACATGCGGTTATAGGCGGCCTTGGCGCCTTCATAATCGAGGTCGAAGGAATAGGCGTCCTTCATCAGGAACTCGCGCGAACGCATGACGCCGAAGCGCGGGCGCACCTCGTCGCGAAACTTCCACTGGATGTGATAGAGGTTGAGCGGCAGGTCCTTGTAGGACTTGACATAGGAGCGGAAGATCTCGGTGACCATCTCCTCGTTGGTCGGCCCGTAGAGCATATCGCGGTCTTGCCGGTCCTTGATGCGCAGCATCTCCTTGCCGTAGTCTTCATAGCGGCCGCTTTCGCGCCACAGCTCGGCCGATTGGATGGTCGGCATCAGGATTTCGAGTGCGCCGGCGCGATTCTGCTCCTCGCGAATGATCCGGCAGACCTTGTCCAGCACCCGCTTGCCGAGCGGCAGCCAGGAAAAGCTGCCCTGCCCCTGCTGGCGGATCATGCCGGCGCGCAGCATCAGCCGATGCGAGACGATCTCGGCCTCGCGCGGATTTTCTTTGAGGATGGGCAGGAAATAGCGCGACAAACGCATGAACTGGTCCGTGAGAGAGGATGGCGGCGCCGGAATCGGCGCAGCGCAGGCTTGCTTGCCCCGGCTTCATAGCCATTTCATGGCGGAATGGAAACCCGGCCCAGGCGCTGCACAGGCGCCGCAATTGCCGCACGCGGCTTGCTGGGCGTTTCGCAAGCAACGCCTGCCGTACTATTGTGCACTGCAGCACGAGATTGCCTGTTTCCGGGCAAAATTCTTCGTGACATTTTCACCCGCCTTAGGCTAGTGTGCCCCCATAACCGAGAGGGTAGAGAAAAATCTGCCCTCCTACGCGGTCAAAGTCTTGGGAGGATGCGATCTAGGCGCGGTAACTCGCTGCCGCCGGACACCGGAAACAGATCGGACGCGTTTAAATTGCAAGGCCTCGCGCCTTGCATTTTTTTTGTGCAATCATCTGGTTAGCACGACAGATTATCAAACCACATGACGTTGCGTCAGCCCAAACCCGCCCCGGCCTTTACTTTGGGTTGACCTTGCTGGCTCAGCTTGATTTCAGAGCCTCGGCTAATGCATGTCGCGCAAAAGCGTGCAGCGGTTTTGCGATAACGACATGCCTCAAACAAGAACTTAAAGCGCGTCCGATGAGGCCGGTCGAACGCGACGCGCTTTAGGCTGGGATAGTCGGACACGATAGGTAGCCGGCTAATGCGCTGGGCTCTGGTTGAAATCCGGCACGATGTGCGGGATGTCGTCGATACCGAGGCCAAGCCCTCTCGTGATGCCGTAGAAGATACCCATGAGGACCAGCGTGGCGATCGTCGTGCGCAGCGCGGCGCGCAGCATGTGCGGTCCGCGCGGTGCGCTCGGAACCGTGCCAAGCGTCACGTCCCGATCCTCGTCCTGCGTCCGCATGCTGAACGGCAGGACGGCGAACAACACCACCCACCACGTGGCGAAGAACAGGGCGATAAACGAAACCCAACTCATGCTTGCTCCAGTTCAACCAGCGTGCCGAAGAAATCCTTGGGGTGCAGAAACAACACCGGCTTGCCATGTGCGCCGATCTTCGGATTGCCGTCGCCGAGCACGCGCGCGCCGCTGGCCTTGAGACGGTCGCGCGCCGCAACAATGTCGTCCACCTCATAGCAGACATGGTGCATGCCGCCGGACGGATTCTTCGCGAGGAATGCGGCGATCGGCGAGGCTTCGCCGAGCGGCTCGAGCAACTCGATCCTGGTGTTGCCGACATCGACGAACACCACCGTAACGCCATGCTCCGGCAGCGCCTGCGGCGCCGTCACGCGCGCGCCAAGCGTATCGCGATAGACCGCCGCAGCCGCGGCCAGATCCGGCACCGCAAGCGCGACATGGTTGAGGCGTCCGAGCATAGAGTACTCCCGGGTTAGGGGAGTAGGGGAGTAAGGCAGTAGGGGAGTAGGGAAAAACTGGATCTAGAAGTGCATCTGTTTGCGCTCCTACTTCCTACTTCCCTACTCCCTTACTGCCCTACTCCCCTACTCCCTTGTTCGTCACCTCGTGACGAACACCGTCACCAGCGGCTTCTTGCCCCAGGCTTCGTTGGCCGCGCCGCGCACCGCGCGGCGCACCGCCTCCTGGACCAGGTCGAGGTCTTTTCGGCGCTGGCGGGGGATGGAGTCCACGGCGCCGATTGCCGCATCGATCATCAGGTCTTCCAGGCTCTCGCCGCTGCCGTCGGCCTCGGCGACGCCGATGGCGACGAGGTCGGGATCGCCGGCAAGCTCGTATTTGTCGTCGAGCACGACATTGACGGCGACATGGCCGGCAAAGGACAGCTTGCGGCGGTCGCGAATGCCCATCGCCTGGTCGGTGCCGATCAGCCTTCCGTCCTTGTAGATGCGGCCGAACGGCACCTGGTCGATGATGGCGGCGGCACCCGGATACAGCCTGAGCATGTCGCCGTCGCGCACCTGCGCGACCTGGCCGATGCCGGACGTCGACATCAGCGAGCCCTGCGCCACCAGATGCGCCGCTTCGCCATGCACGGGAACGCCGATCTGCGGCCGCACCCATTCATACATCTTGCGCAATTCGCTGCGGCGTGGATGGCCGGAGACATGCACCAGCGCATCGCCGTCCTCGATGATCTTGATGCCGAGATCGATCAGGCGGTTCTTGATTTCGAGGATCGCCTTCTCGTTGCCGGGAATGGTGCGCGAGGAAAACACCACCGTGTCGCCGGCCGTCAGCGCCACCGACTTCATCTCGTCGCGCGACAGCTTGGCAAGTGCGGCAAGCGGCTCACCCTGGCTGCCGGTGCAGATGATGACGAGGTTTTCGCGCGGGATGAAGCCGTAATCCTCCTCGGCGATGAATTCCGGCAAGCCGTCCATATAGCCGAGTTCATCAGCCACATCGATGACGCGCTTCATCGAGCGGCCAATCACCAGGCACTGGCGGCCGGCATCCCGCGCTGCCTTGGCGATGGAGACGATACGCCCGACATTGGAGGAGAAGCTGGTGACGGCGACCCGGCCCTTGGCGTTCTGGATGACGCTCTTGAGGCCCTCACCCACCGCCACTTCGGACGGCGATTCCCCTTCCCGCATCGCATTGGTGGAATCGCAGACCAGCGCCAGCACGCCCTTGTCGCCATAGGCTCGGAAGCGCGCCTCGTCGGTCATCGGCCCGACCGTCGGCGCCGGATCGATCTTCCAGTCGCCGGTATGGATGACGACGCCGGCCGGCGTGGTGATCGCCAGCGACATCGGTTCGGGAATGGAGTGCGCAACAGGGATGGCCTCGATCTCGAACGGGCCGACGGTGAATTTCTCGCCGGCCCGGTAGATCGTCACCGGGATCTTGGGCGCCCCTTGCTCGCCCTGCCGCTTGGCTTCCAGCAGGCCGGCGCTGAACGGCGTCATCCACACCGGCGCCTTGAGCTTCGGCCAGATGTCGTGGAGCGCGCCGTAATGGTCCTCATGCGCATGGGTGATGACGATGCCGCGCAGATTGGCGACATTCTCCTCGATGAAGCGTGTGTCGGGCAGAACCAGGTCGACGCCGGGCAGGGTTGCATCGGGAAAGGTGACGCCGACGTCGACGACGATCCATTCGCGCGCATTGGCCGGCCCATAGCCGTAGAGGGCGAAGTTCATGCCGATCTCGCCGACACCGCCGAGCGGCACGAAGACAAGTTCGGCGTTTTCCGCTGTCGCCATGGTCTTTCCTTCCTTGCCGGTCAAAATTGTCGGCCGGTCAAATTCAAGCTGGTCAAATGCTGGCCAGTCAAACGTATTGGCCGGTCAAACGCCGGCCGAGGCAACCGCGCCGAAATGCACGTCGCCGGCGGCGATCGTCAGAACCGAACCTTCATCGTCGCGGATCACGAAACGGCAGTCCTCGTCAATGGTCTCGAAGGTGCCGCGCACCACATTACCGTCAATTCTGACAGCAACCTGCCCGCCAAGCCCCGCCGCACGCGCCAGCCACCGCCGCCTGACGGCGGCAAGCCCACGCCCTTCGTTCCACAGCCGCGCATTCTCGCTCCAGGCATCCGACAGCGCCAGAAACAGCGTCTCGGCATCGCAAGCAGACCCCAGCGCGCTGAGCGACGTCGCTGGATAAGGCAAATCCTCAGGGTATGCCACCACGTTGACGCCGATACCGACAGCCACCGCCGAACGGCCACCATCCAGTATCGCCGATTCCAGCAGGATGCCGGCGAGCTTGGCGCCCGAGGCAAGCACATCGTTCGGCCATTTCAGTTCGAAACGGTTCTTGCCTTGGCTCGCACCATCGAGGCCGATCGCGATCCTGCCCTTCGGCACGACGGCGTCGAGCGCGTCGGCCAGCGCCAGTCCGGCAACGAAGCCGAGCGTCGCGGCAAGCCGAAGCTCGGTGTTGGTGATCACCAGCAGCGTCGCTGCCAGATTACCCTCGGGCGTCGCCCAGGCGCGGCCACGGCGGCCACGCCCCGCTTCCTGCTTTTTGGAGACGACCCAGAGTTTGCCCGGATCGCCGGCCCGTGCGTGCTCCAGCGCCAGCGCGTTGGTGGAGCCGACCGTGTCGTGCGCCTCGAGCCGGAACCCGTCCGAAGCCGCGGTTGGAGCCAGCCTGAACGTCATTCCGTCAGAAGAAGGTCTTGGCTGCGGCAGCGGCGTAGGTTCCGATCGGGCCGCCGATCAGCACGTAGAACAGCACGAAGGCGCCACAGACACCGAGCACGACGCGCAGTTCGGACGCCATCGGCACGAAGCCGCCGACCGGTTCGTCGAACCACATGATCTTGATGATACGCAGATAATAGTAGGCGCCCACCACAGACGCGAGCACGCCGATGATCGCCAGCGCGTAGAGGTTGGCATTGATGGCGGCGAGGAACACGTACCATTTCCCCCAGAAGCCGGCGAGCGGCGGGATGCCGGCCAGCGAGAACATCAGGATGGTGAGGATCGTCGCCATGATCGGATTGGTCGCCGACAGGCCGGCGAGATCGCTGATCTGCTCGACATTGCCCTCCTTGCGCCGCATGGCGAGGATGAAGGCAAAGGTGCCGAGCGTCATCACCAGATAGATCAGCATGTAGATGGCGACGCCGCGCACGCCGTCTTGGCTGTTCGCGGCAAGGCCGACCAGCGCATAACCCATATGACCGATGGAGGAATAGGCCATCAGCCGTTTGATGTTGGTCTGGCCGATGGCCGCAAAGGCACCAAGCGCCATCGAGGCGATCGAGATGAAGACGATGATCTGCTGCCAGTCGGCGGCGATCGGCTTGAAGGCGCCCATGGTGACGCGCACCATCAGCGCCATCGCCGCCATCTTCGGTGCCGCCGCCAGAAAAGCCGTCACCGGCGTCGGCGCGCCCTCATAGACGTCGGGCGTCCACATATGGAACGGCACCGCCGAGATCTTGAAGGCAAGGCCGGCCAGCACAAAAACCAGGCCGAAGACGAGGCCGAGCTGGCGCTCGCCGCCGCTCAGCGCCGCGGCGATCTCCTGGAAGCCGGTGTTGCCGGTGTAGCCGTAGACCAGCGAGATGCCGTAAAGCAGCATGCCCGACGACAGCGCGCCAAGGACGAAGTACTTCAGCCCGGCCTCGGTCGAGCGCAGATTATCGCGGTTGATCGCCGCCAGCACGTAGATCGCCAGCGATTGCAGCTCGAGGCCGAGATAGAGCCCGATCATGCCGTTGGCCGAGATCATCAGCATCATGCCGAGCGTGCAGAGCAGGATCAGCACCGGATATTCGAACTTGTCGAAACGCTCCGCCTGGGCAAAGCGGACCGACATGACCAGCGTCACCGCCGAGCCGATCAGCGCCAGCACCTTCATGAAGCGGGCGAATGGGTCCTGGATGAAGGCTTCGCCATAGGCATTGCCCTGCCCCGGCGAAAAGATCAGCCAGGCGCCGGCGATCACCAGCACGGCAACAGCAAGGCCGCTCACCGTGACAGTGGTGTTGGCGCGAGAATAGGCGCCGAGCATCAACAGCGCCAAGGCGCCGAGGGCGAGGATCAGCTCTGGCGTCGAGAGCGACAGGCTTGAGAGAAGGTCCGGCGTCATGGTTCGCAAACCCCCAGTCAGTTCGCCGCCGCGGTCTGCGCGGCGCCGATGGATGCGGTGACATTGGTAACGAGCGCCTTGACCGATTCGGCGGTCGCGTCGAAGATCGGCGCCGGATAGACGCCGAAGAAGATGACCAGCGCGACCAGCGGATAGATGATCACCTTCTCGCGCGTCGACAGGTCGAGCAGGCCTTTCAGGCTTTCCTTGGTCAGCGCGCCGAAGATCACCTTGCGGTAGAGCCAGAGCGCATAGGCCGCCGAAAGGACGACGCCGGTGGCGGCGAAGAACGCCACCCAGGTGTTGACCCGGAACACGCCGAGCATGGTCAGGAACTCGCCGACGAAGCCGCTGGTGCCGGGCAGGCCGACATTGGCCATGGTGAAGATCATGAACACGGTTGCATATTTCGGCATGTTGTTGACCAACCCGCCATAGGCGTCGATGTCACGCGTGTGCATGCGGTCGTAGACGACGCCGACGCAGAGGAACAGCGCGCCGGAGACCAGGCCGTGCGACAGCATCTGGAAGATCGAACCCTGGACGCCTTCCTGGTTCATCGCGAAGATTCCCATGGTGACAAAGCCCATGTGAGCGACCGACGAATAGGCGATCAGCTTCTTCATGTCCTCCTGCATCAGCGCCACCAGCGAGGTGTAGATGATGGCGACGACGGAAAGCGTGAAGATCAGCGGCGCGAACATTTCGGATGCGATCGGAAACATCGGCAGCGAAAAACGCAGGAAGCCGTACCCGCCCATCTTGAGCAGGATGGCGGCCAGGATTACCGAGCCGGCCGTCGGCGCCTCGACATGCGCGTCCGGCAGCCAGGTATGCACCGGCCACATCGGCATCTTCACCGCGAAGGACGCGAAGAAGGCAAGCCATAGCCAGGTCTGCATATTGGCCGGGAAGTTATGCGTCAGAAGCGTCGGGATATCGGTGGTGCCGGACTGGAAGAACATCGCCATGATGGCGAGCAGCATCAGCACCGAGCCGGCCAGCGTATAGAGGAAGAACTTGAAGGAGGCATAGACGCGCCGCTTGCCGCCCCACACGCCGATGATAATGAACATCGGGATCAGGCCGGCTTCGAAGAAGACATAGAACAAGACGATGTCGAGCGCGCAGAACACGCCGATCATCAGCGTCTCGAGCAGCAGGAAGGCGATCATATAGGCCTTGACGCGCTTCTCGATCGATTCCCACGAGGCGAGGATGCAGAGCGGCATCAGGAAGGTGGTCAGGATGACGAACAGCATGGAGATGCCGTCTACGCCCATATGGTAGGAGATGCCGGAATCCAGCCAGGCAAACTTCTCGACGAACTGGAAGCCGGGCTGCGAATTGTCGAAGCCGGTCCAGATGAACAGCGAAACCACGAAGGTGAACGCGGTCGTGAACAACGCGATGGCGCGGATGTTGCGGCGCGCGTTCTCGCTGTCGTCACGCACGAAAAGGATGAGCAGCACACCAACCAGCGGCAGGAAGGTGACCAGCGATAGGATCGGCCAGGCGGTCATCAGAGCATCATCCAGGTGACGAGTGCGGCAACGCCGATCAGCATGGCGAAGGCATAGTGGTAGAGATAGCCGGTCTGCAGCTTGACGACCCGGTTGGTGACGTCGACGACGCGCGCCGAAATGCCGTCCGGCCCGAGCCCATCGATGACGGTGCCGTCGCCGGTCTTCCACAGGAAGCTGCCGAGGCGCTTTGCCGGCCGCACGAACAGGAAGTCGTAGAGCTCGTCGAAATACCATTTGTTGAGCAGGAAGGCGTAGAGCAGGCGATGGTTGGCGGCGACGCTCCGAGGCATTTCCGGCGCGCGAATATAGAACTGCCAGGCAATCGCAAAGCCGATCAGCATGGCGATGAACGGTGACAGCTCGACCCACAACGGCACTTCGTGGATTTCGTGCAGGATGTGGTTGTCCGGCAGCGTGAACAGCGACGCCTTCCAGAATTCGGCGTAGCCCTCGCCGATGAAGGCGCCGTGGAAGATCACGCCGGCGAACAGCGCGCCCGCCGCCAGGATGAACAGCGGCACCAGCATGACCGGTGGCGATTCATGGACATGGTGCATGACCTCGTGGCTGGCCCGCGGCTCGCCATGGAAGGTCATGAAGATCAGCCGCCAGGAGTAGAAGGAGGTGAAGCAGGCAGCAATGACCAGCAATATGAAGGCAAACGCGGCTACCGCATTGTGGCCGGCGAAGGCCGCTTCGATGATGGCGTCCTTGGAAAAGAAGCCGGCCGTGCCGATGATCGTTACCGGAATGCCGACACCGGTCAGCGCCAGCGTGCCGATCACCATCATCCAGTAAGTCGTCGGGATCAGCGTCCTCAGGCCGCCCATTTTGCGCATGTCCTGCTCGTCGGAGACGGCGTGGATGACCGAGCCCGAGCCGAGGAACAGCAGCGCCTTGAAGAAGGCGTGGGTGAACAGATGGAAAATCGCTGCGCCATAGGCGCCGACGCCGAGCGCCACGAACATGTAGCCGAGCTGCGAACAGGTCGAATAGGCGATGACGCGCTTGATGTCGTTCTGGACGAGACCGACGGTCGCCGCGAAGAAGGCGGTGAAGGCGCCGATGAAGGTAACCACCGTCAGTGCCGAATGCGACAGCTCGAACAGCGGCGACAACCGCGCCAGCATGAACACGCCTGCCGTCACCATGGTCGCGGCATGGATCAGGGCCGAGACCGGCGTCGGGCCCTCCATGGCATCCGGCAGCCAGGTGTGCAGCGGCACCTGCGCCGACTTGCCCATGGCGCCCATGAACAGGAGCAGGCAGACGACCGTCATCGCAGCCTGCCTGTCGAGTGCGTAGCCGAGGAAGGTCAGCACGGCCGCACCTTGCGGCGCGCCTTCCGCCGGAATGAACGTCGCCGCATTGGCGAAGATGGTGCCGAGATTGACCGAGCCGAACAGCACGAACACGCCGAAGATGCCGAGCGCAAAGCCGAAATCGCCGACGCGGTTGACGACGAAGGCCTTGATTGCAGCCGCATTGGCCGAAGGCTTCTTGTACCAGAAGCCGATCAGCAGATAGGAGGCAAGGCCGACGCCTTCCCAGCCGAAGAACATCTGCACGAGGTTGTCGGCCGTCACCAGCATCAGCATGGCGAAGGTAAACAGCGACAGATAGGCGAAGAAGCGCGGCCGGTCCGGATCGTGATGCATGTAGCCGATCGAGTAGATATGGACCAGCGACGACACCGTGTTGACGACGACCAGCATGACCACCGTCAGCGTGTCGATCCTGAGCGCCCAGGACGCCTCCAGCCCGCCCGACTGGATCCAGCGCATCACCGGCACGGTGAACACCTCGCCGCCGCCGAAGCCGACCGAGAAGAAGGCGACCCACGACAGCACAGCCGCGATCACCAGGAAGCCGGAGGTGATGTATTCTGAAGCCTTGGCGCCGAGCGAAGTGCCGAACAGGCCGACGATCAAGAAGCCGAGCAGCGGAAGGAAGACGATGGCCTGATACATGGTGGTTCCGTCAACCCTTCATCATGTTCACGTCTTCGACCGCGATCGAGCCGCGGTTGCGGAAGAAGACGACGAGAATGGCAAGGCCGATCGCCGCTTCGGCCGCCGCGACCGTCAGCACGAACAGTGCGAACACCTGGCCGACCAGGTCGCCGAGCGCCGCCGAGAAGGCGACGAAATTGATGTTGACGGCAAGCAGGATCAGCTCGATCGACATCAGGATGACGATGACGTTCCTGCGGTTCAGGAAGATGCCGAACACGCCGAGCGTGAACAGGATCGCCGATACGGTCAGGTAGTGCGCGATGCCGACGACCATCTCAGACTCCTTCGCCCGTCTTGACCTTGCGGATTTCCACTCCGGTTGCCGCCGTGCGGCCGACCTGGGCGGCGATCGACTGCCGCTTGACGCCCGGCTTGTGGCGCAGCGTCAGCACGATGGCGCCGATCATGGCGACCAGCAGCACCAGCCCCGCCACCTGGAAGTAATAGAGGTAATCCGTATAGAGGATGTCGCCGAGCGCTGCTGTGTTCGAGCGCGCGGCCAGGTCCGGAATGGGCTTGGCGACCGTCGCCGCCAGTTTCGGCGCGAATGTATAGCCGCCGAGCACCACGATCAGCTCCGCCGCCAGGATCAGCCCGACCAGCGCGCCGATCGGTGCATATTGCAGGGCGCCTTCCTTCATTTCGGCGAAGTCGACGTCGAGCATCATGACGACGAACAGGAACAGCACCAGCACCGCGCCGACATAGACGACGAGCAGGATCATCGCCAGGAACTCGGCGCCGGTCAGCATGAACAGGCCGGCGGCGTTGAAGAAGGTCAGGATCAGGAACAGCACCGAATGCACGGGATTGCGCGCCGATATGACCATGAACGCCGATGCCACCGCGACAAAGGCGAAGAGGTAGAAAAAGGCCGCCTCTAGTCCACTCAGCATGGGTTCCCCCGGGTTTCCTGTCAGAACAGGACGTTCGTCCTGTTTTTTGCCACCGCCTCCGGTCGGCAAGTTGCGTGTTCCTTAAACGAGGCCCCTCGCCCCGTCCATGCGTCAAATATCAGCGGTAAGGCGCATCCAGCGAGATGTTGCGCGCCAGTTCACGCTCCCAGCGGTCGCCATTGGCCAGGAGCCTGTCCTTGTCGTAATAAAGCTCCTCGCGCGTTTCGGTCGCGAATTCGAAATTCGGGCCCTCGACAATGGCGTCGACCGGGCAGGCTTCCTGGCAGAAGCCGCAGTAAATGCATTTCACCATATCGATGTCGTAGCGCACGGTGCGCCGTGTGCCGTCGTTGCGGCGCGGGCCGGCCTCGATGGTGATGGCCTGCGCCGGGCAGATCGCCTCGCACAATTTGCAGGCGATGCAGCGTTCCTCGCCGTTGGGATAACGGCGCAGCGCATGTTCGCCACGGAAGCGCGGGCTGACCGGCCCCTTTTCATGCGGATAGTTGATCGTCTCCTTCGGCGCGAAGAACTGGCGCATCGACAGGAAGAAAGCGCTGACGAAATCCTGCAAAAGCAGTGACTTGGCGGCCTGGGAAAGAGCGGACATCAAAGGGCTCCCGAAAGTTTCATACCTTGAATCCATCCAACTATTGGCAGAAAGGCAAAACCGAAAAAGGCAACGCCTCTTAGGACACGTCGGTTTTTCAGTGGAAGTTCGGGCTTCAACCAGTAAGCGCGAAGTAGAAAGAACTCGACAGCCGCAAAAGCAACGCCACCGATCGCTCCCCCAATTTCATATGTCATCACGCAAACCCCGTGATTTTGAGGAATGCCGCGGTGGCGACCACCATGAACAGCGAGATCGGCAGGAAGACCTTCCAGCCGAGCCGCATCAGCTGATCGTAGCGATAGCGCGGCACGAACGCTTTCACCATCGAGAACATGAAGAATACCAGGCAGACCTTGAGCACGAACCAGATCAGCCCCGGCACCCAGGTGAACGGCGCGAAGTTGAAGGGTGGCAGCCAGCCGCCAAGGAACAGGATGGTGGCCAGCGCGCACATCAGGACGACGGCGACATATTCGCCGAGGAAGAACAGCAGGAACGGCGTCGAGGAATATTCGACCATATGGCCGGCGACGAGTTCCGATTCGGCTTCCACAAGGTCGAAGGGCGGCCGGTTGGTCTCGGCCAACGCCGAGATGAAGAAGACGATGAACATCGGGAACAGCGACAGCCAATGCCAGTCGAGGAAGGTGTTGGGCAGGCCGAGCCGCGTGCCCAGCCCGTCCTGTTGCGACAAGACGATGTCGGACAGGTTGAGCGAGCCGACGCAAAGCAGCACGGTGACAATGACGAAACCGATGGAGACTTCGTAGGACACCATCTGCGCCGCCGAGCGCAGCGCGCCGAGGAAGGGGTATTTCGAATTGGACGCCCAGCCGCCCATGATGACGCCATAGACCTCGAGCGAGGAGATGGCGAAGACATAGAGGATGCCGACATTGACGTTGGCGATCGCCCAGCCTTCATTGACCGGTATGACCGCCCAGGCAGAGATCGCCAGCACCGCCGACACCAAGGGCGCCAGCAGGAAAACGCCCTTGTTGGCGCCGGACGGGATGACCGGCTCCTTGAAGACGAATTTCAGCAGATCGGCGAAGGCCTGCAGCGTGCCCCATGGGCCAACGACGTTCGGGCCTCGGCGCAATTGCACCGCCGCCCAGATCTTGCGGTCGGCGTAGAGCACATAGGCGACGAAGATCAACAGAACGACGATCAGCACGACCGACTTCAAAAGAATCAGCAGCGCCGGCAGCACGTAGAAGGAGAAGAAGGTGTCCATATCTACTCCGCCGCCTGCCTGAAGCCGTTCTTCGCCAAAGCCGAGCACTCCGCCATCACTGCGGAAGCCCGCGCGATCGGGTTGGTCAGGTAGAAATCCTTGACCGGCGAGGTGAAGGTGCCCTTGTTCAGCCGCCCGCCGAGCTTGGCAACCCTGGCGATGTCGGCCGGGTCGCCGGCCACGACATGGTCGATGCGGGCAAGATGCGGGTATTCCGCACAGAGCTTTGCGCGTAGCTGCGGCAGCGAATCGAACGGTAGCTTCTTGCCGAGCACATCCGACAGTGCCCGAAGGATCGCCCAGTCCTCGCGTGCCTCGCCGGGCGCGAAGCCGGCACGGTTGGTCTGCTGCACGCGCCCCTCGGTGTTGACGAAGGTGCCCGACTTCTCGGTATAGGCGGCACCCGGCAGGATAACGCTGGCGCGATGCGCGCCCTTGTCGCCATGCGTGCCGATATAGACGACGAAAGCGCCGCCGGTCTTGGCCATGTCGATTTCGTCGGCACCGAGCAGGAACAACACATCGGTCTCGCCCAGCATGCCGGCGACGTTCCTGCCGCCCTCGCCCGGCACAAACCCGACATCGAGGCCGCCGACGCGTGCCGCGGCGGTGTGCAGCACGGCAAAGCCGTTCCAGTCGGCCCTGGCGGCGTTGACGGCGACGGCGAGCTTCGCCGTCTGGCCGAGCACGGCCGCCCCGTCCGGACGCGCCAGCGCACCCTGTCCGACGATGATCAGCGGATGCGTCGCCTTCTTCAGCAGCTGGAAAAACTTGCCGTTACCGTCGGCCAGATCCTTCAGCGATTCCGGCCCGGCGCCGAGCTGCTCGTAATCATAGCGCGTATCGCCGACATCGCCGATGACGCCGACCGGCAGATTGCCGGCCCGCCAGCGCTTGCGGATGCGGGCGTTGAGCAAGGATGCCTCGAAGCGCGGATTGGCGCCGATGATCAGCACCGCATCGGCCTGTTCGATGCCTTCGATGGTCGGGTTGAACACATAGCTCGCCCGGCCGAGCGACGGATCGAGTGCGGCGCCGTCCTGGCGGCAGTCGGTGTTCTTCGAGCCGAGCGAAGCCATCAGAAGCTTCAGCGCGTAGATCTCCTCGACGGCTGCGAGATCGCCGGCAATGGCACCGATCTTTTCGGGTGCCGCATTCGACACCTCTTCCTTGATAGCGGCAAAAGCCTCGGCCCAGCTTGCCGGGGCCAGTCTGCCGTCCTTGCGCACATAGGGGCGGTCGACGCGCTGCGTGCGCAAGCCGTCCCAGATGAAGCGGGTCTTGTCGGAAATCCATTCCTCGTTCACCGCCTCGTTGGTACGCGGCAGGATGCGCATCACTTCGCGGCCCCGGCTATCGACGCGGATCGCCGAGCCGACGGCGTCCATCACGTCGATGGATTCGGTCTTGGTCAGCTCCCACGGCCGTGCCTGGAAGGCGTAGGGTTTGGAGGTCAGCGCACCGACCGGGCAAAGGTCGATGACATTGCCCTGCAGTTCCGAAGTCATCGCGCTTTCGAGATAGGTGGTGATCTCGGCATCCTCGCCGCGGCCGATCAGGCCGAGCTCGGATATGCCCGCAATCTCGGTGGTGAAGCGGACGCAGCGCGTGCAATGGATGCAGCGGTTCATGATCGTCTTGACGAGCGGCCCGATATACTTGTCTTCGACCGCCCGCTTGTTCTCATGGTAGCGCGAGGAATCGACTCCGAACGCCATCGCCTGGTCCTGCAGGTCGCACTCGCCGCCCTGGTCGCAGATCGGGCAGTCCAGCGGATGGTTGATCAGCAGGAATTCCATCACGCCTTCGCGCGCCTTCTTGACCATCGGCGTGTTGGTGAAGATTTCCGGCGGCTCGCCATTCGGACCGGGGCGCAGGTCGCGCACGCCCATGGCGCAGGACGCCTGCGGCTTGGGCGGGCCGCCCTTTACTTCGATCAGGCACATGCGGCAATTGCCGGCGATCGACAGCCGCTCATGGAAGCAGAAGCGCGGCACTTCCGCGCCGGCGTCCTCGGCCGCCTGCAGCAGCGTGTAATGGTCGGGTACAGTGATCTCTTTCCCGTCGACCTTGAGCTTTGCCATTTCGCCTCAAACCCCTGCGGACGTTCCGCAATCTTTCCTTCCGGGCGCAGCCGAGACCGCGCACGATATTGAATTCACTTTTTGGCCCCGGCCAACGCGGCCGCCTGACCGATCCAGCCGTCACGGCCGATGCGGCCCTTCAACGACAGGTAATCTTCGACCCAGGCGATCTCTTGCGGCGTCCACGCGGCGATCTGGGTGTATGTCCAGATGCCAAGGCCGTTCAGCACCTTTTCCAGTTTCGGCCCGATGCCCGATATCGCCTTGAGGTCGGCCGGCTCGGCTGGCCGATCCATCGGCTTGGGCTGCTTGAAATCCTCCGGCATCAGCCCGGCCGACGCATCCGCTGCAACGGTGCTGGCATTCGCCAAGCTCCGTGCAGCGGTGCTCGTCGCAATGTCAGTCACATCGTTGGCGAAGGACTGCGCCTCGGCAATCAGGGTTTTGGTCGCCGCGCGCGCCTTGGTGGAGGAGCTTTTGCCGGTCGCGGAAAAGCGTTCCGTTCGCGCCTCGAAATCCTCGGCGACCGGCTGCCAAAGCCGCTGCGAGGTCTCGGCCGCGCCTGAAAGCACGCCCATCCAGATACCAAAGGCGTGGTTGGCAAGCCCGATGCCGAGTGCCGTCATCGCCGCCGCGCCCGCGACAGGATGCGCCAGGAGATTGACGGCATTGGCCATCTCCTTCGGCATCATCCTGGTCAGATCCTGGTTCATCTTCAACAACGGGTCCATATCGGGCGTAAAATCGTCGGGTGTCGAAAACAGCGACATAGGTGATCTCCTGGTCGTTTCCGTCTGCCCCGCGCTCGTTTCCTCGTTTCGGGCATTCGCCCGCAATTTTTTGAATTCTTCTATTCCGCCGCCGCCAGCACCGGTTCGGCGCGGTGTGCGTTGCGCGAAAACTCGTCGATGCGCCGCTCCACCTCGCCGCGGAAATGCCGCATCAGGCCCTGGATCGGCCACGCCGCCGCATCGCCCAGCGCGCAGATCGTATGGCCCTCGACCTGCTTCGTCACGTCGAGCAGCATGTCGATCTCACGCTTCTGCGCCTCGCCGCGCACCAGCCGTTCCATCACCCGCCACATCCAGCCGGTGCCCTCACGGCAGGGCGTGCACTGGCCGCAGCTCTCGTGCTTGTAGAAATAGGACAGCCGCGCGATCGCTTTCACGATATCGGTCGATTTGTCCATGACGATGACAGCCGCCGTGCCGAGGCCCGATTTCAGGTCGCGCAGCGCGTCGAAATCCATCGGCGCGTCAATGATCTGCTCGGCCGGCACCAGCGGCACCGAGGCGCCGCCCGGAATGACCGCCAGCAGATTGTCCCAGCCGCCGCGAATGCCGCCGCAATGCGTCTCGATCAGTTCGCGGAACGGGATCGACATCGCCTCTTCGACGGTGCACGGATTGTTGACGTGGCCGGAGATGCAGAACAGCTTAGTGCCGACATTGTTGGGCCGGCCGAAGGACGAGAACCAGGCGGCACCGCGGCGCAGGATGGTCGGCGCGACAGCGATGGACTCGACATTGTTGACTGTCGTCGGGCAGCCATAGAGGCCGACATTTGCCGGAAATGGCGGCTTCAGCCGCGGCTGGCCCTTCTTGCCCTCGAGGCTTTCGAGCAGCGCCGTTTCCTCGCCGCAGATATAGGCGCCGGCGCCATGGTGCATGTAGATGTCGAAATCGTAGCCGGAGGTGTTGTTCTTACCGATCAGCTTGGCCGCATAGGCCTCGTCGATGGCGCGCTGCAGCGCCTCGCGCTCGCGGATAAACTCGCCGCGCACATAGATGTAGGCGGCGACCGCGCCCATGGCGAAGCCGGCAAGCAGGCAGCCTTCGACCAGCGTATGCGGGTCATGGCGCAGTATGTCGCGGTCCTTGCAGGTGCCGGGCTCGGATTCGTCGGCATTGACGACGAGATAGCTCGGCCGGCCGTCGCTTTGCTTGGGCATGAACGACCATTTGAGCCCGGTCGGGAAACCGGCGCCGCCGCGGCCGCGCAGGCCCGATGCCTTCATCTCGTTGACGATCCACTCGCGCCCCTTGGCAACGATGCCGGGCGTGTTGTCCCAGGCGCCGCGCGCCATGGCGCCGGCCAGCGACTTGTCGAAGCGGCCGTAGATGTTGTTGAAGATGCGGTCTCTGTCCTGAAGCATTGCTCGTTCCTCAGACCGGCTTCTTGCCGGTCGGCCGGCTCTTGTTTCCGGGCGACGGCTTGGCCGCCTTGGCGGCAGCCTTCGCCGGTTTGACCTTGGCCTCCGGCGCTTTGAAAGCAGACGCCGGCTCGGCCTTGTTCTTGGGGCCCTTGCGCTGTTTCGAGACGTCCTCGACCTGCGGTTCGGCCTTGTTGGCATTGGCGGCCGAATGCAGAGGCGCTGCGACGCTCGCCGCCCTTTCCGCCGCGGGCGCGACTTTCGTCGCCGACGGCGATTTCAGCGCCGGGTTGGTCTCGACCGCGTCGGTCTTCGGCTTGCTGGCATTCGAGGGCGCAACCGGCGCCGGCGCGGCAGGAGCAGCTGGCGGAACTGATGCTGCGGCGGCAGCTGCCGGCTCTGCATCCTTGGCGGCCTTGGTCGCCGCCCTGGTTTCCCGGTCGCGGGTCGCCTTGAGGATCGCCTTTTCGCTCTTGAGGGTCGTCAGGCCACTGGCCGGCTCAGAGGTGATGCGGCCGTTTTGCGGTCCTGGCGTCACCGAAGCACCTTTGCCGGCGTCATAGAGGTCGATGATCTCGGCAAGCCGCTCCGGCGTCAAATCCTCATAGGTGTCCTTGAATATCATCACCATCGGTGCGTTGACGCAGGCGCCGAGGCATTCGACCTCCTCCCACGACAGCGTGCCCTTGTCATTGGTGTGGAACTGGTCGTGATGGATCTTCGAGCGGCAGACATCCATCAGCGCTTCCGAGCCGCGCAGCATGCAGGGCGTGGTGCCGCAGACCTGGATATGCGCGCGGGTGCCGACCGGATTGAGCTGGTACTGGGTATAGAAGGTAGCGACTTCCAGCCCACGGATATAGGGCATTCCGAGCATGTCGGAGATCGTCTCGATCGCCGCCTTGGTCACCCAGCCCTCCTGCTCCTGCGCCAGCATCAGCAAGGGGATGATCGCGGACTGCTCGCGCCCCTTCGGATATTTCTTGATCCACTGCTTCGCCGCTGCCGCATTCGCCCTGTTGAAGGCGAACGAGGCTGGCTGGAGGCTGGCTTCTGCGAGACGGCGGACTGACATTTAGCGATCGACCTCACCAAAGACGTATAGGTTCGTCATCTTGCTGCCGCCTCCTTACAAAGTTTCGCCGTACCGTCGAAACATTGGAAAGTCGGCGAATTTGTCATGACAGGCGGGCAAACGCCGGATTTACCAGCCAAGCGAGCAACAAGCCGCGCGAGCCCTGTTTTGCCGGAAGCGGCTGCCGATACTTCCGCCTTAGAGAAACTCGCGCCATCTGGCGCTGCGACGCTACACTCGCATGTATCTCTCTTGAAATAGAAAGCATCGACATCGGCGGATGCCGCTGTCGCACTTTCTTGCATGCCAAGCGTGACGTAGCTCAGTTTGAAGTGCTGCTTCACAAGATCGGAAGCATCGATAGACGCCCCGCACTCGATTGCATATGCAGGGTGCATTGCGACAGCAATGAAGATTAACGTGAGGCTCAGAGTGCGATTCACCGATCGACCTCACCAAACACGATGTCGAGTGAACCCAGCACCGCGGTGACGTCGGCCAACATGTGGCCGCGGCACAAAAAGTCCATCGCCTGCAGATGGGCAAAGCCTGGCGCGCGCAGCTTGCAGCGGTAGGGCTTGTTGGTGCCGTCGGAGACGAGATAGACGCCGAATTCGCCCTTCGGCGCCTCGACGGCGGCATAAACCTCGCCGGCCGGCACGCGGTAGCCCTCCGTGTAAAGCTTGAAGTGATGGATCAGCGCTTCCATCGAGCGCTTCATCGCCGCACGCTTCGGCGGCACCACCTTGCCGTCGAGGTTAGACACCGGCCCGCTGCCTTCCTTGCCGAGCAGAAGGTCGATGCACTGGCGCATGATCTTCGCCGATTGCCGCATCTCTTCCATGCGCACGAGATAGCGGTCGAAACAGTCGCCGTTCTTGCCGATCGGAATGTCGAAATCCAGCTCGGCATAACATTCGTAGGGCTGCGATTTGCGCAGATCCCATGGCGCACCCGAGCCGCGCACCATGACGCCTGAAAAACCCCAGGCCCAGGCGTCCGCCAGGGAGACGGTGGCAATGTCTACATTGCGCTGCTTGAAGATACGGTTGCCGGTCAAGAGCGAGTCGAGGTCGTCGACCGATTTCAGGAACGGGTCGATCCACTTGCCGATGTCTTCGATCAGCTTCTGCGGCAGGTCCTGGTGGACGCCGCCGGGGCGGAAATAGGCCGCGTGCATGCGCGAACCCGAGGCGCGCTCATAGAACACCATCAGCTTTTCGCGCTCGACGAAGCCCCACAGCGGCGGCGTCAGCGCGCCGACATCCATCGCCTGCGTCGTCACGTTGAGGATATGCGACATGATGCGGCCGATCTCGGAGTAGAGAACTCGGATCAACTGCCCGCGCTTCGGCACCTCGATGCCGAGCAGCCGCTCCGCGGCAAGCGCGAAGGCATGCTCCTGGTTCATCGGCGCGCAATAGTCGAGCCGGTCGAGATAGGGCACGGCCTGCAGGTAAGTCTTATGCTCGATCAGCTTTTCCGTCCCGCGATGCAACAGCCCGATATGCGGATCGACGCGATCGACGACTTCGCCGTCAAGCTCCAGCACCAGGCGCAAAACGCCGTGCGCCGCTGGATGTTGCGGGCCAAAATTGATGTTGAAGTTGCGAACGGAGGTTTCAGCCATTTACTGCTTTGCCTTTTCATCCCCCGGAAGCACGTAATCCGTACCTTCCCACGGAGACAGAAAATCGAAATTGCGGAATTCCTGCTTGAGCTCCACCGGCTCGTAGATGACGCGCTTGGCTTCGTCGTCGTAACGCACCTCGACGAAGCCGGTCAGCGGAAAGTCCTTGCGCAGCGGATGGCCTTCAAAGCCGTAATCGGTCAAAATCCGCCGCAGATCCGGATGGCCTGAAAACAGCACGCCGTAAAGATCGTAGGTCTCGCGCTCGAACCAGTCGGCGCCGGGATAAATCCCGGTGATCGACGGCACCAGCGTCTCTTCGTCGGCTTGGATCTTTATGCGGACGCGGATATTCTGCCTCGGCGACAGCAGATGATAGACCACATCGAAGCGCTTTGCCCGCGACGGATAATCGGCGCCGCAAACGTCAATGATCGAAATGAACTGGCATTTCGGGTCGTCGCGCAGGAAGGTCACCACCTCGATCAGGTCGCGCGGCTCGACCGAGATAGTGAGTTCGCCATAGGCGAGCACCGCCACGCCGATCCGGCCGATCAGCTTCTCGCCGAGATAGGTCGAGAGGTCATTCAACGCCTGGGTCATGCCGCTCACCGCTCGATCGTGCCGGTGCGGCGGATCTTCTTCTGCAGCAGAAGGATGCCGTAAAGCAGCGCTTCGGCGCTCGGCGGGCAGCCGGGCACGTAGATGTCGACCGGCACGATGCGGTCGCAGCCGCGCACCACCGAATAGGAATAATGATAATAGCCGCCGCCATTGGCGCAGGAGCCCATCGAGATGACGTAGCGCGGCTCCGGCATCTGATCGTAGACCTTGCGCAGCGCCGGCGCCATCTTGTTGGTCAGCGTGCCGGCGACGATCATGATGTCGGACTGGCGCGGGGACGCGCGCGGCGCGACACCGAACCTCTCCGAGTCATAGCGCGGCATCGACGTATGGATCATCTCGACCGCGCAGCAGGCGAGACCGAAGGTCATGAACATCAACGAGCCGCTGCGCGCCCAGGTGATCAGCGCCTCGGTCGAGGTGACGAGAAAGCCCTTGTCGGCGAGCTCGTTGTTGATCTCCAGGAAGAATGGATCGTCGGACCCGACCGGCCTGCCGGTGTTGGGGTCGATGAGGCCCTTGGGCTTCGGCGCGACGAGCGTGCCGGAACTGTCGTTCAATCCCATTCCAGCGCTCCTTTTTTCCATTCATAGGCAAAACCGATGGTCAGCACCGCCAAAAACACCATCATCGACCAGAAACCGAGCATGCCGATCTGGCTGAACGACACCGCCCAAGGAAACAGGAAGGCCACCTCCAGATCGAAGATGATGAACAGGATCGACACCAGGTAGAAGCGGATATCGAACTTCATGCGGGCGTCGTCGAACGAGTTGAAGCCGCACTCATAGGCGGAAAGCTTTTCCGGATCGGGGTTGCGGTAGGCCACCAGGAACGGTGCAGCGAGCAGCGCCAGCCCGACGATCAGCGCCACGCCGATGAACAGGACGATGGGCAGGTACGAACCTAAAAGTGCGTTCATGCTGCAGTTTCCGTTGGCGGCCAATCCACTCTGATTACAGCACCGGACCCACTTGCGGAAGCGTGACAGTTTAACCACTGAACCGTTTTAAGGGGGCTCTATGCTGCAACGCGGCGAGGGTTAGCGCAGCGCTTTCGGCGAAGCAAGTCAAACCTTGTTCAAATCGCGGTGCTGGACGGCATATCCGGGAAAACTGGTCCGATCCGCTCCTGTTTGATTTCCTTCACTTTTTACTCCACTTTTCTCTCCTGACATGGATGCCGCCAAAACCCTGCTAGCATGGCACGGAATCGCAGGTCATTTTCTCTGTCTAAAATCCTCCGGATGCCGCCTTCATGAAGGAAAAAATCTCGCTTGCCACGGCCCGCCGCATCGCGCTCGCGGCACAGGGATTCAATGACCCGCGACCCACCGGCACGCCTGACCGCCGGCATCTGGCCCGCGTGCTTGCCCGTACCGGCCTGCTGCAGATCGATTCCGTCAGCGCCGTGGTGCGCGCCCACTATATGCCGCTCTATTCGCGGCTTGGCCCCTACAAGCTGGCGCTGCTCGACGACGCCGCCGTAACGCGCAAGCGCATGGTCTTCGAATATTGGGCGCACGAAGCCTCCTTCTTGCCGGTCGAGACCTATCCGTTGATGCGCTGGCGCATGCAGCGGGCCGAGTGCGGCGACGAAATGTACAGCGGACTGGCCAAATGGGGCCGCGAGCACGCCGCCTATATCGAAGACATCTATCGCGAGGTCGCCGAACGAGGCCCGATCGCGGCGTCGGCTTTCGAAGGGCAGAAGGGTTCGGGCGGCTGGTGGGGCTGGAGCCATGCCAAGCACGCCTTCGAATGGCTGTTCTGGGCCGGCCGCATCACCACGGCGCATCGCCGCGGCTTCGAACGGTTCTACGATCTGCCGGAGCGCGTGCTGCCGCCAACAATACTGAGTCTGCCAACGCCCTCCACCGAAGACGCTCACCGCGAATTGCTGCGCATCTCGGCCCGCGCCCACGGCATCGCCACGGCAGGAGACCTGCGCGACTATTTCCGCCTCTCGCCCGCCGACATCAAGGGCCGCATCGAGGAGTTGGTCGAGGCCGGCGACCTGTTGCCGGTGAGCGTCGAAGGCTGGAACAAAACAGCCTATCTCCACAAGGACGCCCGTTTGCCGCGCAAGATCGAGGCGCGCGCCTTGCTCGCGCCGTTCGATCCTGTCGTCTTCGAGCGGTCGCGCACCGAGCGGTTGTTCGATTTCCACTACCGCATCGAGATCTACACGCCGGCCGAAAAGCGCCGGTATGGCTATTATGTGCTGCCATTCCTGCTCGGCGACAGCATCGTCGGGCGCGTTGACCTCAGGGCCGACCGCCCGGCCGGCGTACTGCGCGTCCATGCCGCCTATGCGGAGCCCGGCGCCTCGCTGCAAACCGCAGCCGAGCTTTTCGAAGAATTGAAGCAGATGCAGGGCTGGCTCGGCCTGGAACGCATCGAGGTGACCGCTGCCGGCGACCTCGGCCGGCCGCTCGCGGATATCGCCGCGCCATAGACGTGCGTTGACACGACTGCCCCCACAAGCCTAAATCCGTTCCAGACGGTCCCCTGCCCGCAACGGCAAGGGCCAAGAGGGAATGCGGTGCGAAATCTCGATTTCAAATCCGCGGCTGTCCCCGCAACTGTAAGCGACGAGCCAAGGCCGAAAACCACTGGGATGTTCCCGGGAAGGCGGCACCCAGGCGATGACCCGCGAGCCAGGAGACCTGCCGTCTAGGACATAAGAATCCGATCGCCTGGCGGGTTTTCCGGGCAAGGAGCCTGATTTGGAACGCGACAGCAGTTTTCCGGCTGAGACAGCGGATTTATTGTCCGGCCTTGGTGATTCCCCGGCCGGCGTTACCGTCATCGTCTGCTCGTCATGCCGTGACGAGACCGGTTCGGACGCTCATCCGCGCGCCGGCGAACTGCTCGCAGAGGACACGCGCCGCGCCGCTTCCAGCGAAAACATCAAAATCCGCACCGTCGAATGCCTCGGCAATTGCAAGCGCCGGCTCAGCGCGGCCATGCTGCGCGACGGCTGCTGGAGTTACGTCTTCGGTGATCTGACCACGACCAGCGGCGCCGATCTCGTCACCGGGGCAAAGCTGTTTGCCACCTCGACGGATGGGCTCATTCCTTGGCGCGGCCGTCCCGATTGCCTGAAGCGCGGCCTTGTTGCCCGCATCCCTCCCCTCGACCTTTTGAAGGACCTGACATGACCGCTGCCTCCCTTTCACGCGTTTCCTGCACCGTGGTCACCGGCTTTCTCGGCGCCGGCAAGACGACGTTGATCCGCCATTTGCTCGAAAACGCCAAAGGCAAGCGCCTGGCCATCATCGTCAACGAGTTCGGCGACATCGGCATCGACGGCGAGATTCTGAAGGGCTGCGCCATCGACACCTGCCCCGAGGAAAACATCGTCGAGCTGGCCAATGGTTGCATCTGCTGCACCGTCGCCGATGATTTCGTACCGGCGCTGGACCAGATCCTGTCGCTGACGCCGAGGGTCGACCACATCCTGATCGAGACATCCGGCCTCGCTTTGCCCAAGCCGCTGGTCCAGGCCTTCCAGTGGCCGTCGGTGAAAAGCCGCGTGACGGTGGACGGCGTCATTGCCGTGGTCGACGGACCGGCGCTGGCTGATGGCCGCGTAGCCAACGACATGGACGCCCTGCAGGCCCAGCGCGCGCAGGACGAGACGCTCGACCATGACGATCCGGTCGAGGAAGTGTTCGAAGACCAGCTCGCCTGCGCCGACCTGATCATCCTGTCGAAGAGCGACCTGATGGACGCAGCCGGCTCGGCCCGTGCCAATGCCGTCATCGGCAAGCACGTTGCGCGGGCGGTGAAGATCGTACCGACTTCGCAAGGCAAGGTCGACCCGTCGGTGCTGCTCGGCCTCGGCCTCGCCGTCGAGGACGACATCGAGAACCGCAAGACCCACCACGACGACGAGCTCGACCACGAACATGACGATTTTGACTCGTTCGTCATCGACATCGCGTCTGTGTCCAACCCGGACGAGCTCGCACAACGGGTCGCCACGGCGGCGGAGGAAGAAAACGTGTTGCGCGTCAAGGGTTTCGTCGAAGTCGGCGGCAAGCCGATGCGGCTCCTGCTGCAGGCCGTCGGTCCGCGCGTCAACCACTATTACGACCGCGCCTGGACCGCTGAAGACGACCGCCGCTCGCGCCTGGTCGTCATCGGCCTGAAAGGGCTGAACCGCCCGGCCATCGAGCGTATCCTCGCCGGCTGACCCCAGGTACGAGCCGCGATGCACATCCTCACCACCACATCCGCCTCGCTCGACGATCTCGCCGAGCCTGTCGATCTCAGGCAAACGCCTGCGGATGTCGTGGCGCTGTCCTTCACCGACAGCGACCTGGCCGGGCTGGCGGCGGCGTGGAGGGCAGATGCGCACCGCCTGCCGTCGATGCGGCTCGCCGCCTTGCGCGACCTGCGCCATCCGATGTCCGTCGACCTGTGGATCGACAGCGTCGCCCGCCACGCCAAGGTCATTCTGGTCCGCATCCTCGGCGGCTATGACTGGTGGCGCTATGGCTGCGACCAGCTCGCCGCTATCGCGCGAAATCGCGGTATCAAGCTGGCGCTGCTGCCGGGCGAGAGCCACGACGAGGATTTGCGGCTGATCGAAGGCTCGACGCTGCCGCGCGAGGAGTTGGACGGCCTGCTTGGCTATTTCCGCGAGGGCGGACCGGCAAATATGACGGCGCTGGTGCAGAGGCTGGCAAGTCTCGCTGGATCGGGTGCGGCTGTAGCCGAACCTGTCAGCGTGCCAAAGGCGGGATTTTACGAGCCGGGACTGGGGGTCGCAGAACGCGGCGTCCCCCTCCTCCTCGAGAGGAGGGTCCGGCCGCAGGCCGGGGGCGGGATCCTCTCCGAAGCGCGCCTACACAAAACGTCGACCACTGCCGTGACGACCCCACCCGGCCGTGCGGGCCACCCTCCCCTCGAGGGGGAGGGGGACGTCGTGCCAATTCTCTTCTACCGTTCGATGCTGCTCGCGGCCGATGTCGCGCCCATCGACGCGCTTTTCGAAGCCCTGCGCCACCGCGGCATGGTTCCCGTGCCTATGTTCGTCTCCAGCCTCAAGGACCCGGCGTCGCTCGCCTTTGTCGAAACCGCGCTCGCAACCCTGAAGCCTGCCGCCATCATCACCGCCACAGCTTTCGCCTCGGGTGCCGAGCCCGGCTTTGAAACCCTGTTCGACCGCGCCGGCGTGCCGGTGTTCCAGGTCATCGTCGCAACCACCCGCCGCGACATCTGGCAAACCAATCAGCGCGGCCTGGCGCCCGCCGACCTTGCCATGCATGTCGTCCTGCCCGAGCTCGACGGCCGCATCCTGGCCGGCGCCATTTCATTCAAGGGCGAAAGCGAAACCGACCCGGCGCTGGCCTTCCGCGCCTTCGCCAACCGGCCTGAGCCCGACCGCGTGGCGCAAGTGGCGAACCGTGTCGAGGCCTTCGTGCGCCTGCAGCGGACGCCGCGTGCGGAGCGCAAGCTCGCCATCCTGATCCCCGACTATCCGAGCGCCCCCGGTCGCACCGGCTACGCGGTTGGTCTCGACGTGCCGTCCAGCGTGCTGGCAATGCTGCGCGACCTCAGCGAACAGGGCTACGCCGTTGAAAGCATTCCACAAACGCCGCGCGAGTTGCTGGATGCGTTGGAAAAGGACAGCCAAGGGCTGGCATTGAAGGAGTATTTGACCTTCTCGACGGAATTGCCGCCGTCGGCCATCGCTGCGGTGGAAGCCGCATGGGGAAATCCAGAAGATGAGACAGGTTTGTGCGAGGCACCCCCCTCTGTCCTGCCGGACATCTCCCCCTCAAGGGGGGAGATTAGCAGTTCCGCCACCGGCTCTCCCTTAAGGCCCTCGGTAATTGGCGAAAGTAGAGACAACAGCGCAATCTCCCCCCTTGAGGGGGAGATGTCCGGCAGGACAGAGGGGGGCGCGACAGAACGCCAACCTTCGCTGCTGGTCAGCGAAAAACAATTCGCCTTCCGCACAGCCACCTTCGGCAACGTCACCGTGGCACTCGCCCCTGACCGCGGGCGCTCAGCCGACCGCCGCGCCGACTATCACGACCCGACGCTGCCGCCGCGCCATGCGCTGGTCGCCTTTGGGCTCTGGCTGCGCAAGTCGCTCGGCATCCATGCAATTGTCCATGTCGGCGCCCATGGCACGCTGGAGTGGCTGCCCGGCAAGACCGTGGCGCTCAGCAAAAACTGCTTTCCCGAGATAGTCACCGGTCCCCTGCCCGTCATCTATCCCTTCATCGTCTCCAACCCGGGAGAGGCAGCGCAGGCCAAGCGGCGCATTGCCGCCGTCACGCTCGGCCATCTGCCGCCGCCGCTGACCGGCGCCGGGCTGGACGAAAACCAGCACCGGCTTGAACGACTGGTTGACGAATATGCCCAGGCCGACGGGCTCGACCGCCGCCGCCGCGACCGCCTGGCGAAGCTGATCGTCGAGACGGCGGAAAAGACCGGCCTCGCCTCGGAAGCCGGGGTTGCCCAAACCGACGTCCCCGACGAAGCGCTGCGCCGCATCGACGCCTGGCTCTGCGATCTCAAGGATTTCGCCATCAAGGACGGCCTGCACATTTACGGCCGCTCGCCGGAAGGCGAGGCTGATCCGTTGCGGCGGCAAAGCGCGGCAGCTGAAAAAACCGCGCTGCTTGCCGCCCTCGACGGCCGCCACGTCGCTGCCGGTCCGGCCGGTGCGCCGGCGCGTGGCCGGAGCGATGTGCTGCCCACCGGCCGCAATTTGTTTACCGCCGACCCGCGCACCATGCCGACGCCGACCGCCTATGATCTGGGCAAGGTGGCAGCGGAAGAAGTGGTCCGCAGCTACATGCAATCGCATGGCGACTGGCCGCGCTCGCTGGTCATCGACCTGTGGGGCTCGGCCTCGCTGCGCACCGGCGGTGAGGAGATCGCGCAAGGCCTGGCGCTGATGGGCTGCCGGCCGCAATGGGATTCCGCCACCGGCCGCATCACCGGCATAGATGTGCTGCCGCCGGCAACACTCGGCCGTCCGCGCATCGATGTCATCTGGCGCATATCGGGCCTGTTCCGCGACATGTTCCCGACCCAGATCGCGCTGATCGACGCCGCGGCCAACGCGGTGGCGACCCGCGACGAGGATGATTCGGAAAACCCGCTCGCCGCTAGGACCCGCATCGACGGCAAGATCAGCCCGCGCATTTTCGGCACCTCGCCGGGCACTTACGGCGCGGGCGTCGAGGACTTGTTGTCGAGCGGCGACTGGGCCGCGCGCGAAGAGATCGGCCGCACCTATCTCGCCGCCACCTCGCACGCCTATGGCGGCTCCGAGGGCAAAGGCATTTCGGCGCCCGGCGCGTTCGAGGATCGCCTCGCCGAGGCCGACCTTCTGGTTCATACCGGCGACGACCCCGGCCGCGACATCCTCGAAGGCTCGGCCGACGTCGCCTTCATCGGCGGCTTTTCGGCAGCGCTTGCCGCGCTCGGCAAGAACGCCGACGTGATCGTGCTCGACACCACGGACCCGCAAAAGCCGAAGCCGCGCTCGATCAGTGAGGCCGTATCCCGGGTAGTTCGCGCCCGCGCGGTCAACCCGCGCTTCATCGCCGGCCAGCTGCGGCACGGGCCGCGCGGCGCCTCGGAATTCGCCGAGACGGTCGACCGGCTGGTCGGCTTTGCCGAGACTACCCATGCCATATCGGGCACGCTGATCGAGGCGGTGCACGACGCCTATCTTGGCGACCCCGTGGTGCGCGCCTTCATCCTGCGCGAGAACCCGGCGGCGGCGAAGGTGATCGCCGAGCGTTTGCTGTCGGCACGGCGGCGCGGGCTCTGGCATCCGCTGCGCAATTCGATCGATGGCGATCTCGCCGCACTGATTGCCGAAGCGCAAGCGCTGGGAGTGGCGGCATGAACGCTTTCTCGCTCCGTGGCGCCTGCCCTGCCTTGTCCGCGCCGATGCAGACCGGCGACGGGCTGCTGGTGCGGCTCAATCCGGTCGCTGGAGGACTGTTGCCGAAATCGTGGATCGGACTCTGCGAATCCGCCTTGCGCCATGGCAACGGTATCATGGAAGTGACCGCCCGCGGCAGCCTGCAGATCCGCGGCCTGACGCCGGCAAGCGCGCGGCTGCTGGCGATGGAGGTCGATGTGCTCGGCATCGCGGTGCGCACCGGCGTGCCGGTCGAGACCGGCCCGCTGGCCGGGCTCGACCAGGAGGAGATAGCCGACCCGCGCCCAATGGCGCAGCGGATTCGGGCGGCAATTGAGGACGCCGGTGTTACGCAACGCCTTGGCCCGAAGGTGTCGGTGATTGTTGACGGCCGCGGGCAACTGACGATGGATGCGGTTACGGCCGATGTCAGGCTGGTCGGGGTGCGGGCCGCCGACGGAATTAAGTGGCGGGTATCGCTCGCCGGAGATGCGCAGGGTGCCACGCCGCTGGCGATGTCCGAGGAAGATGCGGCTTGTGACATCGCCGTCGCCATTCTCAGGATGGTTGCCGAAAAGGGCCGCGATGCCCATGCGCGGGATTTGACGGCGAGGCAGCTGAGATCTCTCGCAAGTTGGCGATCCGTCGCGCCCCCCTCTGTCCTGCCGGACATCTCCCCCATAAGGGGGGAGATCGGCAGCTTCGCCGGCGGCTTCCCCCCAGCACCTTCGGCGATTGGCGAAATCGGAGACGAAGGCGCAATCTCCCCCCTAGAGGGGGAGATGTCCGGCAGGACAGAGGGGGGCGCGAAGGATCGCCGGCCCATCGGAGTTTTCGATCTGGCAGCCGGCAGTACCTCCCTCGGCATCGGTCTGCCGTTCGGCAGCATACCAGCGCAAAAACTTATCAATCTCACCCAATACGCCCTCACCCTCGGCACCACCGAAATCCGCCTGGCGCCGGGTCGCGCGCTGCTTTTGCTTGGCCTCTCCCCAGCCGCATGTCTTTCACTCCAGAAAACCGCCGCAGCCCTCGGCTTTGTCACCGACGGAGCCGATCCGCGCACCAGGATCGCCACCTGCCCCGGCGCACCCGCCTGCGCCTCCGGCCGGATCGCCACCCGCGACATCGCCGAGATCATCGCTACAGAAAACCGCGACATCCTTGATTCCTCGCTGACGCTGCACATCTCCGGCTGCGCCAAGGGCTGTGCCCATCCCGGTCCGGCGGCGCTGACCCTGGTCGGTGGCGAAAACGGAGCCGGACTTGTCGTGGACGGGACGGCAAAGGCATTGCCCGCCGGATACAGGCCGGGCTACGACGCCGCGCACGGCATCGGCCGCGTTGCAGCGGCGATCCGCAGCGCACGACATTCCGGCGAGACTGCTGCCGCCTGCCTGGCAAGGCTCGGCGCGGCCGGCATCACCGAAATCTACCGACAGGAATGAGCATGCCCGCCCAGAACGCCTACGACTACATCCATGATGGCACGGCGATCTACGAGCGCTCCTTCGCCATTATCCGCGCCGAGGCCGACCTTTCGCGCTTTTCCGAAGCCGAGGCCGAAATCGCTATCCGCATGATCCACGCCTGCGGCCAGGTCGATGCTTGCAGGCACTTCGTTTTCTCGAGCGATTTCGTCGCCGCCGCGCGCACGGCGCTGGCGGCCGGCGCGCCGATCTTCTGCGATGCGCAGATGGTCTCGCATGGCGTCACGCGCGCCCGGCTGCCGGCCGGCAATGAGGTGATCTGCACGCTGCGCGATCCGCGGACCGCCGACATCGCGAAAAAGATCGGCAACACCCGCTCGGCCGCCGCGATCGACCTGTGGGGCGAGCGCATGGCCGGTTCGGTCGTCGCCATCGGCAATGCGCCGACAGCCCTTTTCTATCTGCTGGAAAAGCTGCGCGACGGCGCGCCGAAGCCGGCGGCGATCATCGGCATGCCGGTCGGGTTTGTCGGTGCCGCCGAATCGAAGGATGCGCTGGCCGAAAATTCCTATGGCGTGCCTTACGCCATCGTGCGCGGCCGGCTGGGCGGCAGCGCCATGACCGCCGCCGCACTCAATGCATTGGCGAGGCCGGGCCTATGAATACGATTGCAAAAGGCAGGCTTGTCGGCGTCGGCACCGGACCCGGCGACCCGGAACTCTTGACGCTGAAGGCAGCGCGCGCGCTCGCCGAGGCCGATGTCGTCGCGCATTTCGCCAAGCGCGGCAACAACAGCAATGCGCGCGCCATTGTCGGCGCGCATTTTCGCCCTGATCTGATCGAACTGCCGCTGCTCTACCCGGTGACGACCGAGATCGACAAGGACCACAGCGATTACCGCTCGCAGATAACCGATTTCTACGAGCAATCGGCCGAAAAGGTCGCCGCGCACCTCAGCGCCGGCAGGATGGTCGCTGTGCTTTCGGAAGGCGACCCGCTTTTCTACGGCTCCTACATGCATCTTCATGTCCGGCTGGCGCACCGCTTTCCGAGCGAAGTCATTCCCGGCGTCACCGCCATGTCCGGCTGCTGGTCGGCGACCGGCCTGCCTATCGTCCAGGGTGACGACGTGCTGACGGTGCTGCCGGGCACCATGAGCGAATTCGAGCTGACGCGTCGCCTCGCCGATACCGACGCTGCGGTGATCATGAAGGTCGGCCGCAACCTGCCCAAGATCAGGCGCGCGCTGGAGGCAACCGACAAGCTGGCGCGGGCCATCTATGTCGAGCGCGGCACCATGCCGGGCGGCGTCTCGATGCGGCTGGCCGATAAAAAGGACGACCAGGCGCCTTATTTCGCCATCGTGCTGGTGGCCGGCTGGTCGGGCCGGCCAAGCGCATTGAAAGCCGAAGCATGAGCGGCCGCCTCACTGTCATCGGCCTCGGGCCCGGCAACGCCGACCAGGTGACGCCGGAGGCAACCCGCGCCGTTGCCGAGGCAAAATTCTTCTACGGCTATAAACCCTATCTCGACCGGCTCGATCTGCGCCCCGACCAGATTCGCGCCGCTTCCGACAATCGCGAGGAACTCGCGCGCTCCAGGGACGCGCTGCTCAAGGCTGCGGAAGGCCACGATGTCGCCGTCGTGTCGGGCGGCGATCCCGGCGTCTTCGCCATGGCCGCGGCCGTCTGCGAGGCGATGGAGGCGGGCCCACCCGAATGGCGCGCGGTCGACATCGCCATCGTGCCCGGTATCACCGCCATGCTCGCCGTCGCCGCCCGCATCGGCGCGCCGCTCGGCCATGATTTCTGCGCCATCTCCCTGTCCGACAATCTGAAGCCGTGGGATCTGATCGAGCTACGCCTGCTGGCGGCAGCCGGCGCTGGCTTCGTAATCGCGCTCTACAACCCGATCAGCAAGGCGCGCCCATGGCAGCTAGGCCGCGCCTTCGAATGCCTTGCTGCGATCCTGCCCGGCACCACGCCGGTGATCTTCGGCCGTGCCGCCGGCCGTCCCGACGAGCGCATCGAGGTTTTTCTGCTGGCCGACGCCGATGCCGCGAAGGCCGACATGTCGACCTGCATCATCATCGGCTCGCCGGAAACCAGGATCATCAAGCGGGGTGACAAGGCCGCGCTGGTCTACACGCCGCGTTCGGCAGCGGGCCCAAGAACATGACCGACCAGAACATGATCGACCATCGCGGCAAGAGATTCGACGGTCTCAGCCGACGTGACGTCCGGCAGCGCCGGCCTGCGGATCATCACCACCTCGATTCCCAGCGCTCGCGCCGCCGCGATCTTGCCGTAGGTCGCCTCGCCGCCGCTGTTTTTGGAAACAACGAATTCGATGTGGTGTTGCAGAAGCAGTGCATGTTCGTCGACTTCCCGAAACGGCCCGCGCGCCAAGAGATAGCTCGCGCGGGGCACAGCGAGCCTGGGCTCGACCGGGTCGACACTGCGGATGAGATAATGATGCTGGGGAGCGGCCTTGAAGGCAGCGACCTCCTGTCGCCCGAGCGCCAGGAACACGCGGCGCGGCACCGGTCCCAAAGCCGTCACCGAGCTGGCAACGGTGTCGACCAACATCCAGTGATCACCTTCGACCGCCTCCCATCCGGGACGCCTGAGCGCAACGATAGGCACGCCGGTCATGCGCGCTGCTTCCGCCGCATTGGCGGAGATTCGCGCCGCATAGGGATGCGTGGCGTCGATCAGCAGGTCGATCTTGTTCTGGCGGAGATACGCCGCCAGCCCGCCGGCACCGCCGAAGCCGCCGACCCGCACCGGCACCCCCTGCGCGGCCGGGTTTTCAGTGCGGCCGGCCAGCGACAGCATGACCGAAATATCCGCGCGCGCGGCCAGCTTTCCGGCCATTTGCCGGGCTTCGGTGGTTCCGCCGAGGATCAGTATGCGGTGGGTCATTATGCCTGCTGAAGCTCCGCGCGGCGCCAAGCTCACCTCAAAGTGGCTCACGATCATCGGCATCGGCGAGGACGGTGTAGCGGGTCTCGGCGACGAGGCCAAGCAGTTGATCGCGGAGGCCGAATTCGTCTTCGGCGGCAAGCGCCACCTTGCCCTCGTCGCGTCGCTCGCCAAAGGTGAAGCGCGCGCCTGGCCGACACCTTTCGATGCCGAGATGCGCGACGTGCTGGCGCTCTCCGGCAGACGCGTCTGCGTGCTGGCCTCCGGCGATCCCCTCTACCACGGTGTCGGCGTCACCCTCGCCCGCAAGGTCGCGGCAGAGGGTATGCGGGTGATCCCCGCGCCCTCGGCCTTTTCGCTGGCCGCCTCACGCCTGGGCTGGGCGCTGCAGGACGTCGAGACCATTTCGCTGCATGGCCGCTCGCTCGACCTGATCCGGCCGTTGCTGCATCCTTGCACCCGCATTCTCGCGCTGACCTCGGACAGCGATGCACCGGGAGCGATTGCCCGTCTCATGACCGAACTTGGCTTCGGCGCTTCGCGGTTGATGGTGCTGGAGGCGCTGGGTGGGCCGAACGAAAGCCTGCGCTCGGCGAGCGCCGGCACTTTCGACCTCGAAAAGATCAACCCGCTCAACGTGCTCGCGATCGAAGTTGAATCGACTTCGCAAGCACGCATCCTGCCGCTGACACCGGGACTTGCCGATCATTTGTTCGAGCATGACGGCCAGATCACCAAACGCGAAGTGCGCGCCATCACCCTGTCCGCTCTCGCGCCAAGACGCGGCGAACTGCTGTGGGACATCGGCGCCGGATCGGGCTCCATTGGCATCGAATGGATGCTGGGGCATCCCTCCATGCGCGCCATTGCCGTTGAGGCTGATCCGACCCGCGCCGCGCGCATCCGACGCAACGCCGCGGCTTGCGGCGTTCCCAGTCTCACCGTCGTCGAAGGTTCGGCACCGCAAGCTCTTGCCGGGCTGGAGACGCCCGCGGCGATCTTCATCGGCGGCGGCGGCAGCGATGCCGGCGTGCTGGAAGGAGCCATCGATGCCTTGCCTGCCGGCGGCCGCCTCGTCGCCAATGCGGTGACCCTGGAGATGGAGGCGCTGCTGCTTTCCCGTCACGCCGCGCACGGCGGCCAGCTCGCCCGCATCGCTGTATCCCGTGCTTCGCCGGTTGGTTCGATGCAGGCCTGGCGGCCGGCTATGCCGGTCACTCAATGGAGTTGGGTCAAGCCATGATGGTCGCGGGCATCGGCAGCCGCAAAGGCGTCAGCGCAACGGACGTGCTTGCCGCGGTAGAAACCGCGCTGGAGGCGCACGGGCTTGCCCTGCCCGCGCTTTCGGCCCTCGCGACCGCGTCTCTCAAGCAGGATGAGGCGGCAATCTTCGACGCCGGACGCGAACTCCGCCTTCCGGTGATCGTTGTCGGGCAGGACGAACTCAAAGCCGCATCTACGACCAGCCGTTCCGACCTATCGCAGGAGCATGCCGGCACGCCGTCAGTTTCCGAAGCCTCGGCGCTTGCCGCCGCCGGCAAAGGCGCAAAACTGCTCGGGCCGCGCACCGTGCTCGGTGCTGTCACTTGCGCCATCGCCATCAGCGGAGAGGCGGCATGACCGTTCACTTCATCGGTGCCGGCCCGGGTGCTGCCGACCTCATCACCTTGCGCGGCAGCCGCCTGCTCGGCAGTTGTCCCGTCTGCCTCTATGCCGGATCGATCGTCGCGCCCGAGCTGTTGCAGCACTGCGCGCCCGGAACGAGGTTGATCGACACCGCGCCGATGTCGCTCGACGAGATCGAGGCCGAATATCTGGCCGCCCACGCGGCCGGCAATGATGTCGCCCGCCTGCATTCCGGCGATCTTTCGGTGTGGAGCGCCGTTGCCGAGCAGATCCGCCGGTTGGAAAAGCACGGCATTCCCTACACGCTGACGCCGGGCGTGCCGTCATTCGCCGCTGCGGCGGCAGCGCTGCGCCGCGAGCTGACCATTCCAGAAGTCGCGCAAAGCCTGGTGTTGACCCGAATCTCCGGCCGCGCCTCGAAAATGCCGCCCGGCGAAACGCTGGCCGGCTTCGGCCGCACCGGCGCCACGCTGGCCATCCACCTTGCCATCCACGCCATCGACCGCGTCGTCGCCGAGCTGACGCCGCATTGCGGCGCCGACTGCCCGGTCGCGGTCGTCTTCCGTGCCTCCTGGCCGGACGAGCGCGTGCTGACCGGCACGCTGGCCACCATCGAGGCGCAATTGGCCGCCGATCCGATGGAACGCACGGCAATCATCTTCGTCGGCCGCTCGCTGGCGGCCGAAGGCTTTGGCGAAAGTTCACTGTATGACGCGCATTACCAGCGGCGCTTTCGCGGACGGGACGGATTGTGAGCGGCAGCAATAGAAACACTACGGTCGAGCAGGCGCTCACCCGGCTGAACTTCAAGCCGCGCCAGCTGGAGCCCGGTCACGTCTGGCTAGCCGGTGCCGGCCCTGGCGATCCCGGCTGCCTGACGCTGGAAGTGCTGGCCGCCCTCGGACAGTGCGACGCGCTGGTTTATGACGCGCTGGTCTCGCCCGCGGTCGTCGCCGTCGCCGAGGGCGCGGAACTGTTCTATGCCGGCAAACGCGGCGGCAAGCCGTCGATGAAGCAGGACGACATAACCGCTCTGCTGGTCCGGCTGGCGCGCGCGGGCCGGCGCGTCGTCAGGCTGAAGGGCGGCGACCCCTATATTTTCGGGCGTGGCGGCGAAGAGGCGCTGGCGCTGGCCGGGGAAACTATCCCGTTCCGCATCCTGCCTGGCCTGACGTCCGGCCTCAGCGCGCTGGCCGCGACCGGCATTCCCGGCACCATGCGCGGCATCAACAAGGCGCTGATCCTGGCGACCGGCCATGCCGCCGGCACCGATGATGATCTCGACTGGGCGGCAATCGCTCGCACCGGCCAGCCGGTGGTCATCTATATGGGTATGGCCAACCTGCCGCTGATCGCCGCTTCGCTGCTCGAGGGCGGCCTGCCATCTTCGACGCCCGCCGCGGCCATCGTTGCCGCGACGACGCCGCAGGAGCGTATCGTCGTCGCCACGCTCGCGACGATTGCCGAGGAAACGGCCGCAGCCGGCTTGACCTCGCCGGCGCTGATCGTCGTCGGCGGGATCGTCGGGATGCGCGCGGCACTGGCGGGTGAGCCATGACCCGCGCCATCATCATCGGCGCGCCGCGCTCGGGCTCGGGCAAGACCAGCGTCACCATCGGCATTTTGCGCGCACTTGCCCGGCGCGGCCTGAAAGTGCGCGGCGCCAAATCCGGCCCGGACTATATCGATCCCGGCTTCCACACCGCCGCCACCGGGTTGTCCGGCATCAATCTCGACAGTTGGGCAATGCCGCCCGCCCTGCTCAACGCACTGGCCGGCGAAGCGACCGAGGACGCCGACTTCATCTTCCTCGAAAGCGCCATGGGCCTGTTCGACGGGATCCCTGCTGCTCCGGGCCGTTCCGGCTCGGCCGCCGATCTCGCCCGGCTCTATGGCCTGCCGGTGCTGCTGGTGCTCGACGTCTCCGGACAGTCGACCACGGCGGCGGCCGTCGCCAAGGGCTTTGCTATTTATGACCCCGATGTGCGCATGGCCGGGGTCGTGCTCAACCGGCTGGGCAGCGAGCGCCACCGCCGGCTATGCGGCGATGCCATCGAGGCACTCGGCCTGCCTGTCGTCGGCGCTATCCTGCGCGATCCCTCGCTCAACCTGCCCGAGCGCCATCTCGGCCTCGTCCAGGCCGGCGAATATGAGAATCTGATGGCGCATCTCGACCGGCTGGCCGACATGGTCGAGCGCTCGCTCGATCTCGAGGCCATCATGGCGCTGGCGGCGCCATTCACGCCCGCGCCGGGCAATTTCGACGACGCGCTGCCGCCGCCCGGCCAGCGCATCGCATTGGCCGAGGACGCCGCCTTCACCTTCCTCTATCCGCACGTTGCCGCGCATTGGCGCAAGGCCGGCGCCGAGATCGTTCCGTTCTCGCCGCTCACCGATGAGGCGCCTGGCGACGATTGCGATGTCTGCTGGCTGCCCGGCGGCTATCCCGAGCTTCACGCCGGCCGCCTCGCCGCCGCCGCGAATTTCAGGGCGGGCATGGCGAGGTTCGCCGCCACGCGGCCGGTGCACGGCGAGTGCGGCGGCTTCATGGTGTTGGGCGAAGCGCTCGAGGACGCGTCGGGCGAGACGCATCGGATGCTTGGCCTCCTCGGTCATTCGACCAGCTTCGCCAAGCGCAAGATGAATCTCGGCTACCGCGAGGCGCGGCTGCGCTCCGGCTGTCCGCTCGGCGGCCAAGGCACGCTGATCCGCGGCCATGAATTCCACTACGCGCAGATGATTGCGACCGGCAATGACGAGCCGCTGGCCGACCTCGCCGACGGTCAAGGAAATCCGCTCGGCGCCTCGGGCTACCGGCGCGGCAATGTCAGCGGCACGTTCTTCCATGCCATTGCGAGGGGCGGATGAAGGCCTCGCAACAGCAAATTCTCGATGATATCGCGCTTTGCCTCGTCTTCTTTACCCGGCTGCCGCTGCCGAGAGCCGACTTCCGTGGCCGCAGCCTTGCCGCTGCGATCTGGGCTGCACCCGTTGCCGGTCTCGCCGTCGCTCTGGTCGGTGCGCTGGTCTACGCCGGCGGCACGAGGCTCGGCCTCGCCGCTGGCCCTGCTGCAGCGTTGGCCCTTGCCGCGATCTTGCTCGCTACCGGCTGCCTGCATGAGGACGGGCTTTCGGATGTCGCCGACGGATTTGGCGGCGGCAAGACACGCGACAAAAAGCTGGAGATCATGCGCGACAGCCGCATCGGTGCCTACGGCGCTTGTGCACTTGCTGTCTCGCTGCTGATCCGCTGGAGCGTGCTCTCTGGATTCGCCGGCCCGGCTCATGTCTTCTGGGCCCTCATTGCCGCGCATGCCGCGTCGCGCGGCCTGCCCCCCGCCTTCATGCACCTGCTGCCACCGGCCCGCAGCGACGGCCTCTCGATTGATGCAGGCGCAGTCACGGCCGAAACCGCCGGTATCGGTACCGTACTCGGTGCGATCGCGCTGCTGGCGCTTGGGTTCGGCGCTGCCGTTTTCGCGATCATCCTGCTCGGTCTGTTATTCGCCGCCTTCCGCGCGCTTTGCCTGAACCAGGTCGGCGGCCAGACCGGCGACACCGTCGGCGCCCTTCAGCAGCTGGGCGAGATCGCAATCCTGCTCGTCGCTTCCGTTTCCCTTTCCTGACTCTGTTTCGGAGATTTTGCCCCCATGCCTTTCAAATCGCTCGATGAACTGCGCGCCGCCTGCCTCGACCTGCCCACTGGCAGCGATGCCGCCGCAAATGCCGTCGCCCGGCGCCAGGACACGCTGACCAAGCCGCAAGGCAGCCTCGGCCGGCTGGAGACAGTAGCCGCCTGGCTGGCGCGCTGGCAGGGCCGCGACATGCCAAAGCTCGACCGCGTCAAGGTTTTCGTCTTTGCCGGCAACCACGGCGTCACCGCGCAAGGCGTGTCGGCCTTCCCGTCGGAGGTCACCGTGCAGATGGTGGCGAATTTCGCCGGTGGGGGTGCTGCCATCAACCAGCTTGCCCGCATTGCCGGCGCCGAACTCGACGTCATCCCGCTCGACCTCGACCGCCCGACCGGCGACTTCACGCAAGAGCCGGCGATGGACGACGAGGCCTTCCTCGCCGCCGTCTCCGCGGGCTACGACGCGATCAGCAAGGAACTCGACCTCGTCTGCTTCGGCGAAATGGGCATCGGCAACACCACGCCGGCGGCGGCCATCTCGACCGCGCTGTTCGGCGGCGGCGCGGAGCGATGGACAGGGCGTGGCACCGGCGTCGACGACGCCGGCCTCGTGCGCAAGATCGTCGCCATTGAGGCCGGCCTGAAGCGCCACGCCCCGGCGCTAGCCGACCCCCTGAAAGTAGCGGCAGCCCTCGGCGGCCGCGAGCTCGCGGCGATCCTTGGTGCGACGCTGGCTGCGCGCCACCTAGGCGTCCCGGTGCTGCTCGACGGCTTCGTCTGCACCGCCGCCGCCGCACCCTTGGCGAGATTGCACTCTGCCGGCCTCGCTCACACACTGGCCGCTCACGTCTCTGCTGAATCCGGCCATCGCCGGCTGCTGGAGGCACTCGGCCTGCCGCCCTTGCTCGACCTCGGCATGCGGCTCGGCGAAGGCTCCGGCGCCTGCCTCGCAGTCAACATTGTTCGTTCAGCCCTAGAATGCCATACGCGCATGGCAAGCTTTGAAGAGGCTGGGGTCTCGGAGAAGTAAGGTGGAGCCAAGCGCGGATCGCTTTGATGAACAAACGCTCACAGATCTTCGGAGACCCCAAACAGGGGCTTCGCGATATTCTTGCTCGGATCATCAGAGATTTCGACAGCAAGAGCGGCGCTTTTGCCGGGCTGAAATACAATTCGCCGTGGATACTCGCCACCGAGGATTGGGCAGAGCGATCGGGCCATACGGTCGAAGAGCTATGCGAGATGATTTCTCAATGGCGAATCTCAATCTTTTTCTGGCGAGCAGACAGACCCGAGCATCGTTCAGATTTTTGAAGATCTTCGCAGCGCCGCGGAAGATTGGCGAACCGAGACAGACTACATCGATCCACCCCTTCCCTTCGATCCTGAAGAGGCAAAATTCCCCAATCGCAAAGAACTGAAAGCGCATACCCCCAGGGCTTGGGATTCTTTGGGATTATCGACGCAATGGCATCACTACGATGCCCGAGACCTTAGTTTTAGCGGAATTATCGAAGATAGATTTGGTCACGAAATTAGATTCTCGATGACCTTCAAGCTGGCATATGGTGGTCCCATAAGGTTGTTCTTGATAGTGATGGGGTGGACGCCCCCTCGACGGCATCGATGTGCCAGAATGGTGGTGTTTGACAGCCACCGTAAGAGAGGGAGCGTCCACAATGGAAGT